>JAXMAQ010000044.1:0-64717 GCA_046350335.1 Planctomycetota bacterium | reverse complement strand
CTCGTGGATGGTGGGACGGTGTACTTGCCGCGACTTTTGGGCTGGGGAAGCGCGCTGCCGCTCATCATCACGGGGCAAAGAATTGATGGACGTAGGGCACAAGAGATCGGGCTCGTTTGGGAACTGGTCCCGGCCGGGCAGGGTGTGAATCGGGCGTTCGAGATGGCCCGTCAGATCTGCGAACAGCCGCAAGACGCCTTGCGCGCCGACCTGGCCTCCGCGATTTACGGATTGCATTTGCCAATCGACGACGCCCTGGAGATGGAGGCGCGGAATCTGTACCCAGTCATGAAGAGTGAAAGCACGAAGGCCGGCGTGGAAGCGTTTCAAAGTGGCAAACGATTCTGGTTCCAGTGATCGCTCGCCGTGGATCCGAGGGAAAAGAACTGGTTTCGTTCAGCCATCGGACTGGCGCAGGATTTGGGGGGTGATGGCTCGATGGAAGCCATGGAATGGAGTTGAATTCTCGTGGTTCGGGGTGGGCCAAAGGGAGCTCATGAGCGGGGCTCCGCCGTCAATGGCGAGCGTCGTGCCGTTAATAAAGGCGGCGGCGGGAGAGAGGAGAAAGCAGATCCCCGCGGAGATCTCCGATTCGGTTCCCAAGCGTTTCAAGGGAACGGATTCCTTGAGTTGGGGGATGATGGCCTGGATGGGTCCGGAGTAGGTATCCAATCCGCTCGATGCGATCCAACCAGGCGCGACGGCGTTGACGCGGGTGCCGCTGGGGGCCCATTCCAAGGCGGCGGTCATGGTGAAATTGACCATGCCCGCGCGGGCGGCGCCCGAGTGCCCCATGCCGGGCATCCCTTGCCACATGTCCGCGACGATGTTCACGATGACGCCTCCCTGTCGCGAGAAATGCTGCCGATAAAACTCCCGCGCCATCAGGAATCCACCAACGAGATTCGTGCGGACGACAGTCTCGAAGCCTTTCTGCGAGATTTCCGAAAGGGGGGAAGGGAACTGGCCGCCGGCGTTGTTGACCAATCCATGCACGCGCGGATGGTCGGCAAGGATTCGCTCCACCGTTTGCCGAACGGTTTCTTCTTCACGGATGTCGCAGACATGCCACTGGACGCGGCCGCCATCTTCTTCGATCTCCGCCGCGGTTCGCTCGAGTTTTTCGGGTTTGCGGCCAAGTAGAACCACCGTGCTGCCGAGGGAAGCGAGTTCGTGCGCGGTGCAACGGCCGATGCCGCTGCCGCCCCCCGTCACCACGTGAATCTGGTCGATGAATAGATCGGGCAACGGCTCGATTGGTACTTCATGCGTGTCCTTTTCAACTTCGCGAGAAGGAATCGCGGTTCGAGCCACCTGCCAGATCGGGGACGGGATTCATGGCCGAGGGTTGCTCGGTCCCGGACGATCAAGATCAAGACACGAGCGATCAGCCCGAAGACTTAAAAGGGCCGTTGATGAACTGGAAAAGCTTGTTGACGTAATAATCCATGGCATCTCGTCTCCCTGCGAACTTTCTCCATGGTACGCGGCTGGGTATCGCACAGAGGAGAAGGGCGGCCCCGTCGATTGGTCGTTCTCTTGCTCAAGTGGAGTAAGATCCACCGGCCGAGGAAGAGAGCGGGGAGAAGCAGGGCGGTGGCGGCATGCTCGGGGGAATTGAACGCGAGGACGAGGATCGCGTCCAAGGCGATCAGGCCAAGGACGGCGGATTTGACGGCCCCCTGCACCGCCGGCAGCGGTTGCTCGATGGCGAAAATGACTTTCCAGCCTAGAAAGAAACAAAAGCACAGCCCCGCGAGCCAGGCATGGGGAGTCCCGATCCCGTGCAGCAGAAAACAGATGGCGTGGTTGCCAATCCGAACGCCATGACGAAACGCTCCTGCCGCCAACCCCCGCTTGGAACTCTCTTCCGAGTCGCGCCGAAAATAGGTGACGCCCGTGATGTACACGCCGTTTCCCAGCAGGACCAACCATAGGAGCCGAAGTCGTACCTGGTCAGATCCAGAGGGACATGGCCAGGACGTTGAGCAGTCAGCAAAAGCCCATGACGAGAGGGCCATACGGCCTGCGTTTCGCCTTGTAGTTGTAGGAAAGGATGCAGAGTGTCAGGAGCATGGCAATGACGCCGGGAACGCTCGAGAACATCGGCGGCGGAAGCCCACGAGCAGGAGATAAAGTAATGACTTTGGCGGTTTGGTCGAAACGGCACCCGAGGGAAGCGGCCGGTCGGGACGTTCCCTGCGATCGATTTCCAGATCCGGAGTCATTGGTGACGATGCCAGCGGCGTAGAGACAGCAACTGCTAACCAAAAGCAAGGCGAGTATCAAGCGGGATCCATTGGCGGGATCGTGGCCCGTGCCGTCCAATAACCCATGAGAATGTCGGCGGCAGCGCTTGAAACATTGGGAAGCCGAATGAGACGGCAAAGGTCGATGAAGGCGAGGGCGGTCAGCGGGTTCGGACAGCCGGTCTCCTGGGGGCGGAAGTGGCCGAAGGGGCTACCCGAGTTCTTCCTCTTCCTCGATGCCTTCCTCGAGCAGTTGTTCGGCGAGCCGGCGTTTCGACGGGAACGGAATATCCCTCGTTGAACCAGCGCTTTGAATCGACGTCGGCAGCGCTCCGCCGCAAGAGCAGCGGGCAAGGGAGATGAACCGGCTGGTCGCAAACGGGGCACCGGGAGGACTTGGCTCGTCGGGTCATAACTCGTGGACTCGTTGCCTTACTTCTTCGAGGAACCGGAGGTCTTGGATTCGGACTTCGCGGAACTGCCCGGTCCTTCGAGGCGGATTCTTTGGGCCACAGATCGGCTTCCTTGGAAGACTTGCTCGGCTCTCCTTTGTCCGCCTTGGCGGCCTTCTTATAGGAGTCGCTTCGGTAATCGGTTTGGTAGAATCCAGGCCGCCCGAAAATGATGGCGCCGGTGCCGATCAAGCGTCGAAGCTTCTGCTTTTTTGCATTTCGGGCACTTCTTGAGCGGGGCGGCGTTGATCGACAAATTCCTCGAACTCATGCTGGCAGTTGTCGCAGACATGCTCATAGGTTGGCATGCGGATGAACTCCCCAAAATTGGCATTTGTCCCGATCGATCTACCGCGAGGTCTGTGTTTCTGACGAGGTTCCGGGCGCGTGGCCGGCCTCGATGGGTCACGTCGCCGCGAGTTCGCCGTGGTTTCGGCTCATCCTTCGGGGGGCGCGGCGGCGACGATGACCTGGGCGGGGCGAATGACTCGTTCGTACAGCGTGTAGCCGCTCTGCAAGGTCTGCATGACCGTCATGGGAGGGTGGTCCGCCGACGGCATTTGCATGACCGCTTCATGGATGTTGGGATCGAAGGGGATGCCGACGGGCGTGATGCAGCGGACGCCGTGCTTTTCGAACGCGTCTTGGAATTGCTTGCGGACCATTTGCACCCCTTTCGACAATGCTGGCGGCTTCGGCGTTCCCTTTCGCCGAATCGAGCGCCCGGTCCAAATTGTCGAGTACCGGCAAGAGATCGGCGATCAAGGGTTGGCTCGCGTACATCCGTTCGGATTGCAAGTCGCGCGAGACCCGCTTTTGGTAATTATCGAAATCCGCTCGGGCGCGCTTGGCCATCTCGAGATACTTATCCCGCTCGGCACGGAGTTGCGCGCCCTCGTCGTTGGACGCGAGGTCGCGAGCCTCGAGCGTCTCCGCCGCTTCGTTGTTGGCTGCGTCGTTGTCTTGCGGTTGTCCCATGTTGGTTCCTCCGCTCGATCCCTCCCGTCCCCATCCCAGGGTTTCGAGAGGCGAGCCGTTGAAAGTCGTGGTTCAGGATCTCAATCCTCGCTGTCCTCGTCCGGAACGAAATAGGATTTGATGCGTTCGAAAAAGGACTTATGCTCCGGGCTCACGTTCGCCTGTTCAATCTCCGCCAATTCGCGCAAGAGTTCCTCTTGCCGATGGGTTAAATGCTTGGGGATCTCGACGTGCACCTTGACGAGGAGACTACCCTTGCCGCCGCCACGGGGATCGGGCATCCCTTTGCCCCGGAGACGGAAGACATGGCCATTTTGCGTGCCACGGGGAATCTCCAGCTTCTCCGGGCCATCGAGCGTCGGGACCTCGAGCTCCGCTCCGAGCGAAGCCTGCGTAAAGGTGATGGGGATGGTCAGATGGAGATCGTGCCCGTCCCTGGCAAAGAAGTGGTGCCGTTCCACTTCCACGAAGACGTAGAGATCTCCGGGCGGGGCGCCCGGCTCGCCCGGTTCCCCTTGGCCGCGCACTCGTAGACGCATCGCCGTCGCGACGCCGGCGGGAACGTCGACCGGGATCTTGGTGGACTCGACCATCTGCCCGGATCCTCGGCAGTCCTGACAAGGGGTGACGATGATCTTGCCCGTCCCATTGCAGGTGGGGCAGGAGGTCTCGATGCGAAACGGCCCTTGTGCCTGTACGATGCGTCCGCGTCCGCCGCAGAGGGTGCAATTGGCGGGATTGGAGCCTGGTTTGCACCCCGAGCCACTGCAAGTGGTGCAGAGCACGTGCCGTTGAACGCGGACGTCATGAATGCCCCCCCGGGCTGCTTCTTCGAGAGTAAGTCGCATTCCGACCTGGAGATCGTTTCCCGGGCGCGGTCCTCGCCGCCGACCACCGCGCGAGCCGAAGATGCCACCGAGTCCGAAAAGATCGCCGAAGGCGTCGAAGATGTCATTGACGTTGGTGAACTCGTGGAAACCGGTTCCCGCGAGTCCCTCGTGTCCGTAGCGGTCGTAGCGCGCGCGTTTGTTGGCGTCGCCGAGGACTTCAAACGCCTCTGCCGCCGCCTTGAACTTCGCTTCCGCCTCGTTGTCGCCCGGATTGCGGTCCGGGTGGTACTTCATGGCGAGCTTGCGATAAGCGCTTGACCTCGGCTTCGTTCGCGGTCCGTTCGATGCCGAGCACTTCGTAATAGTCTCGTTTCGCCGCCATGAATCCTCACCACCTGTCCATTGGCACGCCGCTTTCCACCGCTCAAGGCGCGTCGCTCGCTCCCGTGGGAAACGCCGGGAAAAAGAATGGGCGACCGAAGAATCGGCCGCCCGTGTGTTGCCAACCGAGGGGAGATCCCACTCGGCGTCCATCCTCGTACGGGCGGAACCGCGTCCGCCCCAAGCTTCGATGCCGCAAGGTCGATCTTGAAATCGGCCAAGGCACGTTAGCGGACGGACCCTTCCACGGCCGCCGACTCCGAGTCTTCCTTATCGTACTTGGTGACCATCGCTTCGGTGGTCAACAACAAGGCAGCAATGCTGGCGGCGTTCTGCAAGGCGGAACGGACGACCTTGGTTGGGTCGATGATTCCCGCCTCGATCATGTCGACGTACTCGCCGGAGTTGGCGTTGTAGCCGATGTTTCCGCCACGCTCGATGACTTCGGACGCGACAACGGCCCCGTCTTCGCCGGCGTTGGACACGATTTGGCGAATCGGAGCTTGCAGAGCATCCGCGACGATCGCGGCACCGATCTTCTCGTCCCCCTTCAACTTCTTCTGCAGATCTTCGACGACCGCGATGCAGCGGAGCAGGGCGACGCCGCCACCCGGCAGAATGCCTTCTTCGCCAGCGGCGCGGGTGGCATGCAAGGCGTCTTCGTACAGCGCCTTGCGAGCCTTCATGACCGTTTCGGTCGCGGCACCGACCTTGATAACGGCAACGCCGCCGGTCAGCTTCGCCAACCGCTCGGCGAACTTTTCTTTGTCATATTCGCTCTTGGTTCCGTCCATCTGGTTGCGGATTTGCTCGACCCGTTTCTTGAGCTCGTCCTTCTTGCCCGCCCCCTCGATGATGGTGGTCGACTCCTTGTCGATGTCAATGCGGCGAGCCCGGCCGAGCTGTTCGAGCGTGACGTTTTCGAGCTGGATGCCGAGGTCTTCGCTGATGAGCTGACCGCCGGTGAGCACGGCAATGTCGCCGAGCATCGCCTTGCGTCGATCGCCGAATCCGGGCGCCTTGACGGCGGCGACCCGCAAAACGCCGCGAAGCTTGTTCACCACCAAAGCCGCCAAGGCTTCGCCTTCGACGTCCTCTGCGATGATGCAAAGTGGCTTGCCCATCTGCGCGACCTTCTCGAGCACGGGAATCAGGTCGCGAAGGCTGCTGACCTTCTTCTCATAGATGAGGATATAGGCATCCTCGAGCACGCAGCTCATGCTGCCGGCGTCGGTGATGAAGTAGGGGGAGAGATATCCCTTGTCGAACTGCATCCCTTCGACGACGCTGAATTCGTCCTGGCCCGTCTTTCCTTCTTCGACGGTGATGACGCCGTCCTTGCCGACCTTCTCCATCGCGTTGGCAAGTTGCTCGCCGATCTCCATGTCGTTGTTGGCGCTAATGGCGCCGACCTGGGCCAACTGCTGCTTGCTGGTGACCCGCTTGGAAATGGACTTGAGATGCTCGACGGCAGCCTCGACCGCCTTGTCGATCCCTCGGCGGACGTGCATCGGGTTGGCGCCGATGGTCAGGTGGCGAAGTCCTTGTTCGTAGATCGCCCGGCCGAGCACCGTGGCGGTCGTGGTTCCGTCGCCGGCGACGTCACTGGTCTTGCTGGCGACCTGGTTAACGAGCTTGGCGCCCATGTTTTCGAACGGATCGGGCAGATCGATTTCCTTGCTGACCGAGACACCGTCCTTGGTCGCCGTCGGCCCGCCGAACGACTTGTCGATAATGACATTTCGGCCGTTGGGTCCCATGGTAACGGCGACGGTCTTGGCGAGCTTTTCGATGCCGTGCAGCATCTTCTTTCTCGCTTCGTCCGCGTACATCAGTTGTTTGGCCATGCGTCTGTTTCCTTCTTAATGTTTCTGGTCATGTCCGAGGGATGCGTCAGGATTACTTGGCGATCTTGGCGAGGATGTCGCTTTCGCGCATGATCTTCAGTTCCTCGCCGTCGACCTTGATGTCGTTGCCGGCATACTTGCCGTACAGTACCTCGTCGCCGACCACCACGGCCAAGGTGGCACGCTCGCCGGAATCGAGCAACTTGCCCGGACCAGTCGCCACGACTTTGCCGCGTTGTTGCTTCTCTTTGGCATTGTCCGGCAAAACGATTCCACCGGCGGTCTTCTCTTCGCTCTGCGCCGGACGCACCACGACCCGATCATCCAAAGGCTTCAGTCCCACGTCAGTTTCCTCCCGAAATTTTCGTCGCAAATGATGTTTTAAGGTTGTTTTCGAATTAGCCAGGAACTCGCAGGGATTCATTGGCGGCGCCGACCGGGGTTCCCCTCGCCGGCGTTCGCCAAGGCGGCTTACATCATGCCACCCATTCCTCCCATGCCTCCCATGCCGCCCATTCCTCCCATACCACCCATGCCGCCCATGCCGCCCATGCCGTGGTCATGGTGATGTCCGCCACCTTCCTTCTTTGGTTCGGGCTTGGAGGCGACCATGCACTCGGTGGTGAGCAGGAGTGCGGCGACGCTGGCGCCGTTTTGCAGCGCGCTTCGCGTGACTTTCACCGGATCGATCACGCCGGCCTTGGTCAGATCGCAATATTCATCGCGATTTGCGTCGTAGCCGAAGCCGATCTCTTTATTCTTGAGGATCTGGTTGGCGACGACCGAGCCGTCCTTGCCGGCGTTCTCGGCGATGGTTCGAACGGGCATGCTGAGGACGGAGCGGATGATATCCACGCCGATTTGCTCATCCCCCTTGGCCTTGAGTCCTTCGAGAGCACCCGCGGAACGGAGCAAGGCGACGCCGCCGCCGGGAACCACCCCTTCCGCGATCGCGGCGCGGGTGGCATGCAAGGCGTCCTCGACGAGCGCTTTGCGCTCTTTCATTTCCGTTTCGGTGGCAGCGCCAACGTTGATTTGGGCCACGCCGCCAGAGAGCTTGGCGAGCCGCTCTTGAAGCTTCTCGCGATCGTAGTCGCTGTCGGTCTCGCCGATCTCGCGACGGATCTGCTCGCAACGACCTTGAATATCCGCCTTCTTGCCGGCTCCCTCGACCACGGTGGTGTTTTCGGAGTCGATGGTGACCTTCTTGGCCCGGCCGAGTTCCTCGAGACGGACGTTTTCGAGCTGGATGCCGAGGTCCTTGAAGATCGCCTTGCCCGCGGTCAGAACGGCGATGTCCTGGAGCATGGCCTTGCGGCGGTCGCCATATCCCGGAGCCTTGACCGCGGCGACGTTCAGGATGCCGCGGAGCTTATTGACGACGAGGGTAGCGAGAGCTTCCCCTTCCACGTCCTCGGCAATGATAAGCAGGGGTTTACGGGACTTCGAGATCGCCTCGAGCAAGGGAATGAGCGGTTTGGCGGACGAGATCTTCTCTTCGTAGATGAGAATGTACGGGTTCTCGAGTTCGACGGTCATTTCGTCCTGGTTGGTGACGAAGTGTGGCGAGAGGTAGCCGCGATCGAACTGCATGCCTTCGACCACTTCGACGTCTGTCTCGATTCCCTTACCCTCTTCGACGGTGACGACACCATCGGTTCCAACCTTCTCCATGGCGTCGGCGATGGTCTTGCCAATCTCGGGGTCGTTGTTCGACGCGATGGATGCGACCTCGGTGATCGACTTCTTGTTGCTCTTGATTTCCTTGGCGACCGAGTGCAGGTGTTCGACGACCTTTTCGACCGCCAGGTGGATGCCGCGGCTGAGTGCCATGGGATCGGCACCAGCGGCGATCCTGCGGAGACCTTCGCGGTAGATGGCTTCCGCCAGCACCGTGGCGGTCGTGGTGCCGTCGCCGGCGACGTCGCTGGTCTTGCTCGCCGCCTCCTTCACGAGTTGGGCGCCCATGTTCTCGTACGGATCGGCAAGTTCGATCTCTTCGGCGACCGTGACGCCGTCCTTGGTGATGTTCGGGCTTCCCCATCCCTTGTCGATCACCGCATTGCGACCACGTGGGCCGAGCGTGCTCTTGACCGCGCGTGCGAGCTTGCTGACGCCAGCCGCCAACTTCTGGCGCGCTTCATCGTCAAAGGCCAACATCTTTGCCATTCATCAACCTCCCGTGGCTGGAATACCTTCGTTTTCCGTCCTTCGATGTCACTGTTTCGTGTCGATGGTCGGCTTGCTCTCGCAAGCCGCTCCTTGCCACTCGATGTTTCGAGCGACCTGTCTCCCGTCCCTTCCTCGCCATGCCGGGACACGAACTCCCGGGCATCGCGGGTCCGCTGCAATACCTCGAACGCTTGGCATGGCCGAACGCTCAGAATTAGTGTCCGCCCCATTTGCAAACAGAATGCCAAGCGGAACGGCTTGCTGTAAGGTGTTTTCTGGAAGCCTCTTGGGGGATAAACGCTCGTGAAGTAGAAATCGGCGGATGCTGCCAAATTGGCGGTGAACATCGATTGCCGGCGGACCAATTGCCAATTTGACAACCGAAAGCAGTGCGCGCAGGCGATTGTGAAACGGTGCCCCGTGAGCTACAAAGAGGGACGGTCTGATCGAACGGAAGGTCCATCGCGCCCGACGAAGAGTGGGCCAGGTCGAGTCCGAATTTCGGGCCATACACGGGTGGCCTCGGCTTTCTGGCGCGCCGGGGGCGCGTAGCCGAGTCGGGGAATCGAAGGGATGAAGGGAAAAGCCCGGTTCGCCGCTGAGTTCAATAAGACGAGCGATGGATAACAAGGAGAGAAGGGGAAACAGGAATGTCGGTTCAGGAAGCGTATGCGGCATTGGTAACTTGGTCGAAGGAAACGACGCTGCTTGGATCCTGCGCCTCGGTTTTGGCGTGGGAAGAACAAACCTACATGCCTGCAGGGGGCGCGGAACATCGCGGGAATCAGTTGGCGCTGCTGGCGGGATTGCGTCATGAAAAGCTGACGGATCCCAGTGTTGGCGAACTGCTCGAACGGGTGGCGAACGAAAAGATTGACGGGGGCAAGGATGGCGTGATGGCGGCAAATATTCGGGAATGGCGCCGCGTCTACGACCGTGCGACCAAGCTCCCCAAGTCGTTGGTCGAAGAGTTGGCGAAGACGACGTCCACGGCCCAGCACGAATGGGCGCGCGCCCGAAAGAAGTCGGACTTTTCCCTTTTTCGCCCTTGGCTCGAAAAGGTTATCGGCCTCAAACGGCGGGAAGCCGAAGCGTTGCAAATGGGGAAGGTTTCCTACGACGCGCTGATCGACGAGTACGAAACGGGTGCGAAGAGCGAGGATATTGCGCGTGTCTTCGAAGAGCTGCGACGCGAACTGGTCCCGTTGGTGGCGGCGATCGGGGATGCGAAACGAACGCCGAATCTCTCCATTCTGCAGCGACATTTTCCCGTGGAGAGGCAACAGTACTTTGGCGAGTTGGCGGCCGCCACGCTTGGTTTCGACTTCCAGAGAGGTCGACTCGACAAGACGACGCACCCGTTCTGCAGTGGTTTTGGTCCCGGCGATTGCCGCATCACCACCCGCTACAATCCCCACTTTTTCAACGAGGCGTTTTTCGGAATCCTGCACGAGGCGGGCCATGGAATTTATGAACAAGGGCTCGATCCCGCGCATTACGGCACGCCGGTTGGGGACGCGGTTTCGCTGGGTATTCATGAATCGCAATCCCGGCTCTGGGAGAACGAAGTGGGACGTGGGCAGCCGTTCTGGCGGCATTTTTACCCGCTGGCACAGCGAACGTTCCGCGAGGCGCTTGCCGACGTCCCGTTCGAGGACTTCTATTTCGCGATCAATGACGTTCAACCTTCGTTCATTCGCGTGGAAGCGGACGAAGTTACCTACAACCTGCATATCCTGATTCGATTCGAAATGGAGGCAGCCTTGCTTGCGGGGGACCTGGCCCCCGCCGACGTCCCGGGAGTGTGGAACGAAAAGTACACCAAGTATCTAGGCATAACTCCCCAAAACGACGCGGAAGGTTGTTTGCAGGACATTCATTGGAGTGCTGGGCTCGTGGGGTATTTTCCGACCTACACGCTGGGCAATCTTTACGGCGCGCAACTCTACTTGGCGGCGGAAAAAGATCTGGGAAGTTTTGAGGAACCGTTCGCGCGTGGGGATTTCCGCGGTCTTTTCGATTGGATGAGCGCGAAAATCTATCGGCATGGAAAGCGATACTTGCCCACCGAGTTGATCGAGAAGGGGACGGGCGCCCCGCCGAGTTCCAGACCGTTGCTTCAGCTACTCCGTGCAAAGTTCGGCACGCTTTATGACGTCCGTTGAGGATCGGCGGTTATTCGGGGTCGACGCGATCTCGTTGCGTCCGACCCCCGTCACTTGTCTGCGAGGGGAGTCGGCAATGTCCTGGGACCTTTCACCCGAGACGCGATTGCTTTCGAAATCCGACGAAGTTTCCGCGTCTCGGCCGTTGGCGCCGGACGTGACCCTTTCCTCGGTGTTCCGCATGCGGGATCTGGATCACGTCGAGGCGATTTATGCCGGTCGAGAGCCCGGCGATATCTACGCGCGCGACGGGCATCCGAACGCCAGGCGGCTCGCGCGCCGATTGGCGGACTTGGAAGGAGCCGAGTCCGCGTTGATCACCAGTTCCGGAATGTCGGCGATCGCCGCATTGTTTCTGGACATCCTGCGTCCGGGTGACCACCTCGTGGTCGCGCGCGAAGCGTACGGCAAGACGCTGACCCTCGCCAGCGATCGGCTGGGCGCGCTGGGGGTGCATGTTTCCACCGTCCCCTCGGAGTCGCCGGCGATTGCCCGTGAGTTGCTCGCGCCGAACACCAAGTTGATCTTCGTCGAGAGCATCAGCAATCCGTTGCTCGGGGTCGCCCCCATCGACGAATGGGCGGCATTGGCTCGCGAAGCCGGGGCATTGCTTGCCGTCGACGGCACGTTCGCCCCTCCCCCAATTTTGAGCGCCATTTCCTGCGGCGCGGATTTCGTCGTGCATAGCCTGACCAAGATACTCTCGGGGCACGGGGACGTGACCTTGGGGTGTATTGCGGGACGCGACGCGCAAATCCGCTCGATCGCGGGGACCGCGTCCACGTTCGGCCTGCATGCCTCGGCGATGGATTGCTGGCTCACGGAACGAGGACTCGCCACCTTGTTCCTGCGAATCGAACGGGCATGTGACAACGCCATGGCATTGGCGAGATACTTGCAGAGTCTGCCGGGAGTGCGGACGGTCCATTATCCAGGCCTGCGGGAGCACCCCGGTCACGGGTGGCTGGCGGAACGGCGTGGGCGGTTTGGATACATGCTCAGTTTTGAACTGGAGGGAGGCCGGGAGGCCGTGCAGCGATGTTTCCGGGGACTGAAGCTGGTGCCGTTCTGTCCCTCGCTTGGGGACGTCCACACCACCGTGAGTCATCCGGTGAGCACCTCCCATCGGGGACTCACGCCGGAAGCGCGTGAGCGGTTGGGGATTCGCGATGGCTTGATCCGGGTATCCGCCGGAATCGAAGCTGTGCAGGATATCCTCGCGGATTTCGAACAGGCGATTCGCGGAGCCTTGCATTGACGCCGCTCGTGTTATGCGGAAGGAAAGCTCGTTATTGGCAGCCAAAAAAGCCGATGGCCTCGAGGTCTGCTTTCATTGCCGAGAGTTCGTTTTCCGAAACGGAGGGGTTCGGTGCACGCGCGGGCCCACAGTCGATGCCGAGAATTCCCATCAGCCCCTTGGCGTAGCCGACCGGGCTCTTGCCCGCGTGTTTTAGGAAACAGTCGATCATCCGGCTTGCCTTCAATTGCAGTTCGTTCGCCCGCTGCCATTCCCCGTTTTTGAAGCTGCGATAGAGTTCGACGAATAGGGAAGGCATGAAGTTGTAAGTCAGGCCGATACCACCCACCGTTCCGACCATGAACGAATAGAGGAGCGTCTCGTCGTAGCCATGCAGGACATCGAATCCCTTGCCGATGGAGACCAATTCGAATTCGGCAAAGAGATTGGGATCGGAAAACTTGATGCCCCGAATGTTCTTGAGTTCAAGAAGCGGTTTGACCATGGCGGCGGTGACGTTGACGGCGGTGAGTGAAGGGATGTTGTAGAGATAGAGGGGCAATTCGGTCGCGTCATTGATCGCTTGATAATGAGCGCGCATTCCATGCGCGTTTCTGCCGTAGGTAAATGGGGGGATCGAGGAGACGGCATCCGCCCCCACTTTCGCGGCATGTTTGGCGAGCCGGACCGATTCCATGGTCGAGATCGCGCCGACGTGTGCAATGACTTTGCCCCGTCCTGCCGTTGCTTCGATGGCCCACTCTAGTACTTGTTCCCGTTCTTCGGCGGAGAGAAGCAATCCTTCGCCGCTGGTTCCGCAGACGTAGAGACCGTGAACTCCCCGATCGAAGAGCCACTGGACCATCGACTTGAGGACGGTCGGATTAACCTTGCCGCTGCCGTCCATGGGGGTCAGCAAGGCCGGCAAGATCCCTTCGATTCGCATCGGTCGTACTCCAAATCTGATTGCCGCTCGGTATTGCGTGCTGTCAGGCTAAGAATCGGCGAGATTACTGACTTTCACACTAGGTGAAAGGGCGTCTGGTTGCAATTTTCCTCGCCGCAGTTTCTTGCAGAATGGTCCATGCGTACCATGAACAATCGGAACGCGCCGCCGGCAATGGGATTCCGGGGATTCTCTCGGCATGCAAGGAATCGAGGTTCGGCATGAACAAACGCACGCGGTCGGACTGGGACGAGGAACCACTCGAGGATGATTATTCCGAGGACGACGAATCCGATACGGTGGATTGCCCTCATTGTGGCAAGCCGGTGTACGAAGATGCCGAGCAATGTCCCTATTGTGGCGACTACATCGTTCCTGGAGAGTCGACGTCCGTGCTCAGCGGCAAGCCGATCTGGTATGTGACGCTCGTCCTGTTCGGCATCTTTGCCGTGATACTGGCGAGCATGTTCGCGGTCTATTGAGCCACCGCTCCGTCGGTTCGAAGTCGCATCCGGAAGGGAATCTGGGCGCGACGAAGGTCGAGGCAACGGCCGTCCGTCCCCTCAACTTACGGGCTCTTTTCTTCCCCCTTGGGGGATTCCGGAGTCGCCTCTGCCTTCGGGGCTGGCTCCTCCTTCGGCGCTGGTTCGTCCTTGGAAGGGGGAGCTTCTTTCGACGCTGCTGGTTCTTCCTTGACGGGGGGAGCTGCTTCCTTCGACGTCGCCGGTTCCTCTTTGGGAGGCATTGGAGTCGCAGTCGGTTCCGGAGTTGTCGGAGCCGCTCCCGGCGTCGTTGGAGGGGGAACCGGTATCGCGTTGTTGTCCTCGAGCGGAGGTAGATCGGTGTTGGCGCCGATCGGCTTGTAGTCGGCGAGCGCGGCGTAGAATTCCTTGGCGCTTGGCGTTTCGATTTGCTTGATCCGGTTCTGTGCCCGGAGCGCGTATTCGCTGCCCGAGAACTCGGTCACGACAACTTCATAAGCCTTTTTCGCCTCTTCGAGCGCTCCCTTGGACTCGAGCGCCAGTCCCACTCCGAATTGGGCCTGCTGCTTGACGTCCGAAGGAGTGGACGAATTCTTGGTCAACTCTTCGTAGAACTTGATCGATTCATCGAAGAGGGAGAGGGCCTTGGCGCGATTCGTGATCAGGCTCTTCTTGCCTTCGTCGAACTTCAGGTCGGCAATGCGAAGCCGCGTGTAGGGGGCCGCCAAACTGTCCGGATAGCGAGAGAGAAGGACCTCGAACTGCGCGGCGTCTTGTGCGGTGAAAAACTCCCGCCAAGCATCCTGCTGCGTCTGCTGCTTCGCATTCGACTGAATGCTTAGGCCGATCAACACGCCCACGACGACGACGGCCGCGACGAACATGTACAACAGATAGGGTCGTACGATTCCGACCAGTCGAAGGACCCAGTCGGCGAGTTCGTTCTGTTCGAGTTGATGTCGTTCTTCCGACTTCATCGCTACCTCATCCTGCTGAGCTTCAGAATCCCAATGGGAGAAAGCCACCTCGCCCAACCGCCGCCGACCTTTCCCGAACGGTCATGCGGCATCAAATACCTGATAAGCCATCAAAGACGTTCACAACCCAGGCACGGCAAATTTTCCGCCGGCGCTCGGGCGGGGCGTGACATTCCATTCCTGCCGTTCCATGATATGAATATGGCGAAGGTTTCGCATACCGACTCTTGGGTTTTGAAGTTCGTTCGACATGGCCGCAAAACCCGGCGAACAGGGCCCAAAGGCCGCGATATTCGAAACCTTTCGATCAATGGTTTCCGAGGGAATCGTTCCAATCGGGGGAAGGAATTCCGCCGAAGGACAAGTCTTCCTTCCGTCTCGGTCCGGGAGAATCCATGCTCGTCACGTTGTGGGTACGCGAAATCGCGGGCTGGATGTTGCTGGCGCTGGGCCTGCTCCTTTTCCTCTATTGCCTGAGTTTTCTTGGCGATCGCAGGGTGATCGAGGGGAGCGTGACGGCGAGCATCGGTGTGGTGGTCTTCCGGGGGGGCATTCACCTGGTTAAGGTGGCCACCGCCGCTCGAGTGGTTCTGCGCGGCAGGAAGAATTAACCATTCGCGCTGGCTCCCGCCTTTCTTCACCCAGGAAACGGCGAATTATCGCGTGCGGTCGTGGTTTGAAGTTCCACCGCCGTGACGAGACGCTCGCTACCGCGATTTGGTCCCGCCTTCCCTTTTGTCAATTCGCGAGTTTTGTCTCTCGAATTTGACGGGCCCAGGGTCCGTCCGGATCGAGCTTGAGCACCTTCGCGAAGCATTGTTTGGCGAGCGTCGATCGCTGTTGCTTAAGATGGACCATGCCGAGGTGAAAATGCGTCGAGGGATTGGCGGGTTGTTTCTCGATGGCCGCCTCGAGGAAGTCGCGCGCCTCGGGCCAACGTTCGAGAAGATAGTAGAGCGTACCGACGGTGTCGAGCAGATCGGCAGAAAGCTTGTTTCGCGCGGACTTGGCGGCGGGAACGGCGAAGCAAAGTTCCTCGAGCGCTCGGCGAGGTTCATGGAGTCGGACTCCGATGGTCCATGCAAGATTGTTCGCAGCCACGGCATGGCTCGGCTCCTTCTCCAGTATCTTGCGATACAAACCCGCGGCCTCTTCAAACTGCTTGCGATCGCGGGTTTGCTCTCCCAACCGGGCAAGGGAGTCGGCGCATAGCAGAATTGCTTGCGTGTCCTCCGGCTTCAACTCAAGAAGACGCCGCGCGAGACGAACGGCGTCTTCGGGACGGTTGGCTTCAAAGTACGCTCTTCCCCCGCCGAGCAGCCATTCGAACTCGCCCTTCTCCACGTATTGCTCGATCACGCGACACGCCTCCGCGTCGGCGCCACCTCGAAACGCCACCATCGACCAGGACTCCAGTTCGCCCGGGCTTTCCAGCCGATTCTTGAGTCCGGAGACTGCCAGATCCGTCGCTTCTCGCCTGCTCTTTTCGTCGCCACGCTGCAAAAGGACGTTCGCGAGCGCAAGCCGCATCGAGTTCGTGTTCGGCTGATGGGCCAGGAAATCTCGGCAGGTCTTCTCCGCTTCGTCGAGCCTGCCCACTCTCGCCAGCAAGCTGACTTCCGCGAGTCGCGCCGTCAAAAGTTGCGGAGACCTGCGCGCGACCTGCGTCACTAACTTGAGTGCTTCTTCATTATTCCCCTGGCTGGACCGGATTCGAGTCAGCAGCAAGGTGGATGGAATGTGTTGTCTTGGATCTGCGAGTGATCGTTGAATCTGGGCTTCCGCGTTCACCAAGTCTCCCTGCTGAAATGCGAAGAGTGCTTTGAGATAGGCCACCAAGGCGGGGTTTGCCTTCAAGGATTCGAGACGTTCCATCGATTGTTTGGCGTCAGCCGTCATGCCGCGCGAAATCTGTTGCTCGGCCAGGGTTGCGAGCAAGGTGGTGTTGCTCGGATTTTTTTCGAGCATTTTTTCCACGGTAGGTAGCAGATTGGCGGCTTCATGAACCGTCGATTCCAGTCGGAGGAGATGGCTGGCGGCCAGCGTGTTGTTTGGATGGCTTGCCACCGTTTCCTTTAAGAGCGTCAACGCCCGGTCATTCTTGCCGAGGGATTCGAGCATGCGCGCGACCAGGTACGTGGGGGCCGGGAGTTCGGGATGGGCCTGGCGCGCTTCTTCGAGAAAGGCGAGCGCATCTGCTTCGCGGTCGCCGCGGAGCAAGACTTGAGTGCGCAAGGCGGCGATCACAAGATTTCCTCGGCATCGATCCCACGCCTCTTCGGAACCCTTGGCCGCTTCCATGAGAAAGTTCGCCTTTGTTTCAGGCGCGGTGGCGGAATCGTGGGCGAGCAAGAGCAGCTCGATGTTCATGGCCTGCGCAGTCGGGTTGTGTGGGTCTTGAGCGAGCAGTGGAGTGAGCGAGTTGCGCGCTTCCTGCCATTGGTTCGTCTCGAGAAGCAACGCGACTTTGTGTTCCTTCAGTCTCTGGCTGTCCGGGAATCGCTCGAGACCGCGTTCAACCACGGCCATCCCTTTGTCCGGCTGTTCGACGCTCCGGTGGATGGCGGCGGCGAGGGCGAAGTCTTCCTCGGTCGCGCGGTCGCCGAGCAGCACCGCGATCTCCTGGTCCAACTGACTCCATTGCTCGCGGCGCGCAAGTAATTCGAGCAGACGCCTTCGCAGATTGGCGACGGGTTGGCCCCGCTGCTGGATTTGGCTGAGCAATTCGATCGCTTTTTCCGTCTCGCCCGTGCATAAGAGCGATTCGAAAAGCGCCCGCGCGCCATGCCTCCAAAGGGTGCCGCTCGCAAGGCTTTGCTGGAAAAGGTGGTTGGCGTCCTGGTGCCTGCCGTTCTGGGCCGCGATCTGGCCGAGTAGGAACTTCAGAGTGGGATTGTCCGGGTCTTTTTTGACGGCTTTGGCGAGTATGTCCTCCGCCTTGGCTAGATTTCCTTGAGAAGCGGCCAGACGTGCGTGAAGCGCATCCAAGGTCGATTGTTGCACGCGCGGATTGCCGGTCAGATCACCAAGCAGTCGAGCGCATTCCTCCAACTCTTCGCGCGCAAGTAACTTTTCCGCGAGGCGAAGTGACAACGCGACCTCTTGAGGATAGGCCGCGCATGCCTTGCGAAGAACTTCCAAGGCGGCGGGCTCGTTGCCCGCCAGTTCGTGGACCTCGGCGAGTAAAAGGGTCGGCGTAAGCGATTGATGACCGCTCGCTTGCTCGCGTGCCAAGACGGCGACCGCATCGTCGAAGCGTTTTTCCTTGAGCAATTGTTTGACGGCAACCGCGAGCAACAGCGTGTTCTCGGGATGTCTGGTTCGCGCCTGGGAAAGCAACTGGTCGGCTTGTTCTCTCTTGCCTTCGTCGACGAGTCGGCGGTATTCCAATGCGATTGCCTGGGGTGCCAGGGGAGTACTTTTCAGCTCGACCAGGATCGGCTCCGCGATTTCCCAGTCTCCGCGCGCGACCGCGAGCTCCGCCATCGAGAGCCTCAGGGCCGGTCGGAAGGATGGGTCCGCCTTTTCCACCGCGTCGGCGAGGTCTTTCTCCGCGGAGGAGTACTGCCCCGCGCGGAGTCGCAATTGCCCCAACAGAACTCTGCCAAGTCCTTGCTGGGAAGGATCGGCAAGAAGTTCGCGCGCGACGGTCACCCCCTGTTCGTGATATCCCGCCTCGGCCAGAGCGAGTGCGAGCCACGCCCGGTACCGGGGTTCGGACGCGCCAAGTCGAATGCCTTGCTCCAGGAGTTGTCTCCCTTCGCTCACAAGTCCCCGGCGAAGTTGGCACAAACCGTACAGGGCGCAAGTCGCGCCGTCTCGAGGCATGGATGCATTCGCTTCCGCCAGGAGACTTGCAGCCTGATCCAAGGTTCCTTCCTGCAAGGCGGCGTAGCCCGCCAGTAAACGCGCGCGCGGCCGGTAAGGTTCCATACCGTCGAGCGCGGAGATGTAAGGGGAAGCAAGGCTCGGCTCTTGGCGGCTGAGGTGGTACTCCGCGAGCCATAGGTCGCAGACGGCAAAAACCAGACGTGCCTCGGGACCGTATTTCTTGGCCCTTTCGATTCCTTGACGCGCCACCTCCGCGGCCGAATCCCCGCGTTCCGCCAGCAAAAGACGGTTGGCGAAATGCAAGTACACCATCGGATCGAGCAACTCCGTCTCGACCGAACGCTTGAAAACCCGCTCGACCAATGCGTCGATGCGCGCCACCAACTCCTTGGGAGCCTTTGACGTCGCGGTAAGGCGATCCATCGCGTTGAGCACCGCGCGCGGTGGGACTTCATTCAACGCGGGGGAATCGACTAGCGATTCCAGACGAAACAGCGACTGGGCGAGTGCCTCTTGTTCCTCTCCCGGCATTTTAGAGTAACGGGCGAGCCAGGGGGCAAGTTCGACCAAGGCGAGTTGATCGAGACCCGCGGACCATTTCTTATCCGAGGACATCGACGCTTTAAGTTTTTGTTCGATGTCGGCGGGCAACTTGCTGTTTTTTCCTTCGGAGTCGGCAATACGGGCGAGGAGCCAAAGCGTTCGGGGGCGGGCCGGCGTTTCCTGTTCCAAAAGGCGGGTCACGTGCGTTTGGGCACGCTTTGGTTGAGACTGCGCGAGTAGCGAAGAAGCGATCGCGAAATGGGCGTCGGCATTCGATGAGTCGAGCCGCAAGAGGACTTTGGCGTATTGTTCCGCTTCGGCGTATTCACCGACGGAGAGAAAGTAGCTCACTAAAAGCGTCAGCGCGTCGCGATGTTCGGCTCCGAGTTTAGCAGCCTTGATGAGGGATCGAACGCCGGCGATCCGATCGGTGTCCGAAGCTGGAATTCCGGTTGTCGGCTTTCCGGCGAGAAACGCGATTCCCCGGAGGTAGTGCGCGCGGGCGTCATTGGGCCGGAGGCGAAGTAGCTTTTCTGCTTCCAGCCTAGCGGCGGGAAACTCATGGTCGTCGAGATAGCTTTGAATCGATGCCTCGAGACGGGCGGCGTTGTGCTGGTCGGAGGATCGCCAACGATAGACGGAGTAACTGGATAGGCCAAGCGTTCCGACGACGCCAAGGACTACGAATAGACGCCGAACGTTCACGGTCATTGGCCAGGCTCCTCATCCATGATGCTGATCGAGACTCGGCGTGTTTCGGCGCGCAAGCCGAGCCAAAAGTCCCTGGGAGCCTAGCTTTGGGCCCGAAATGGGGCAATGCCAGTTCCTGGTCGTGCCAGCATGGTCCGAAGGGTGGGTAGAAAGTCGTGGGAATCGATCGAGGGGAGGGGACTAATGGGCTCCAGGCTTTGAATTTCGGGGGCCGGAAAGCCGCGAGGCCTCCTGCCGCCGAGCTTTCCGGCCCGCGAATGCGGCACGAGAAACCCGAGGAGCAATAGGGGAGTGGTTCAAGGGGGCTTGGGTTTTGCGGACCAGGGCATGAGCATCGCTTCCTGGACCCGCTGCCGTCGGACTTTGCGAACCAAAACGCGCCAGTTCGGTTCTTCCACGACATCTCCCCCTTGGACATCTCTTTGGAGCCGTCCAATCACCCACTCGCTGAGCGTTTTGAATTTCGAACCGTCCGCGGGGGAAAAGGCGCACGAGGCCTGCAGTCGGGCGAGCGTCACGCCCCCGCCGACGACCCAGGATTGCCCCGTGCTCACCATGTGCGTGGGAAGCCGGTCATATTCGTCCTGAATGTCGCCGACCAGTTCCTCCAAAATATCCTCGAGGGTGATCATACCCACGATGTTTCGCGCGGCGTTGCGGACCAAGGCGATGTGCGTGTGTTCTCGGATGAGCAGTTCGAGGCATCCAGAGATCTCGGTCGACTCGTCCAAGTCATGGAGCGGGCGGACGATATTCACCATCGACGAATCTCGCGGCGAGAGGTGCAAGCTTGCCACGATATCCTTGAAATTCACGTACCCGACGATGCCTTGCGGATCACCCTTCGTCCTGGTCACTGGGAACCGGGTGTGCATGTCGTTGTGCGCGATGACGAGGCATTGTTCCATGCTGGCGTCGAGGGGGAGCATGCTAATGTGCTCGGCGGGCAGCATGATTTCGCGAACGGTGCGCCCGGGCAGGCGCGCGGCGCCAACGATGATATTCTCCTCGCGAGGGCCGATCAGCCGAGACGTGCGCGCCAAAGCGGCGACGGCGCGCAGTTCGGCAATCGCCGCGGACTCCGTTTTTCCCTCGGTTTCCGCCGTCGGACCGATTCGGCCTTCGCTGAGGTTCATGATCGTCGTCACCGACTTTTCGAATAGCCAGACGATGGGCCAGACGCTGATGGAAAACCATCGCATAGGCGGCGAGAGGCGAAGGCAGACCCATTCCTTATTTCGAAGCGCGAAGACCTTTGGAACCAACTCGCCAATGATGATGGTGATCGTCGTGAGGGGAACGACCACGATGCCGATGGACAGAAACTGAGCCCATCCACCGGTCAAGCCGAACGTGCGCAGATAGGGTTCGATCAACTCCTCGGCTCCCGCGCCACCGGTTGCCGCCGCGATGACGCCGACGAGCGTGATGCCCAGTTGCACGACGGCGAGGCTTGCCTCCATGCTCTCCTTCATGCTCTTGGCCGCAGCGGCCCCGGATTTGCCCCGCGCCGATAGGTACTCGAGGCGAGCGAGGGAAACGGAGGCGAGCGCGATTTCATAGGCGGCGAACACGCCGTTCACCGCGATCATCACCCCCATCACCAATATTTCCAAGGTCCACATCCGGGAGTCCCGCGGATCGTTGAGATTGCCAATCCGTTGAGTCTGGCGCCGCTCGAACTTGATCAGGAACGAACGTCGTCGTACCGGTCGAGCACTTGCTGCTGAGTCGCGGTTCCCGTTGTTCCGATCTGCTGCACCGTGAGGGAGGCGACCAGGTTCCCGACGAGCGAAGCTTGCGCCAGGGAGGCTCCGGAGCAGAGGGAGAGCACCATGCCGGCGGTGGCGCTATCGCCGGCTCCGACGATGTCGACGGGACCTTGGGGAGGAAACCCCGGCACGCGCGCCTGGCCGGCGGCATCGGTGACCAGCATCCCCTTCGGTCCCATGGTGATGACGACGGGTCGTTTGGTCCGATCCATCAATTGCCTCGCGATGAACGCCAATTCCGTTTCGTCCGGAACTTCTGCATCCGGGGCGCCGACGGCCCGGAGCGCCTCATGGTGGTTGGCCTTGATGATGACGTGGCGGAACTGGCCGATCAATTTTCGGCTGTCGGCATAGAAGATCTTGTCGGCATGCTTTTCCGCAAGATCAGCGACCGCTTCGCGCACCCTGGTGGTGACGACGCCGCAGTTCGCCATCGAAACTTGGTCCAGAAGAATGACCGCGTCGATGCCAGGAAGCAAATGCGCCAGATGATCCAGGAGGCGGTCTTCCAGATCCGAGGGGGTGGCCGTCCGATTGATGATGTCCATTCGTTCGAGTTCGCGCTCGCCCCCCGGTTCGCGGAGCATCGGCTTGGTGTAGGTGGGAGTAAAACGCGCTTCGGAACGGATCAAGGCGTCGGTGAGGACGCGGCGTTTTTTCAGTTCGCGAATGAGCTCGAATCCATACGCGTCGTCGCCGATGATGCCGACGGCGTGGAGTTCGCCGGCGCCGAGCGCCACGAGATTGTTGACGACGGTTCCCGCCGCTCCGGGGCTATTGCGAATCGCGACCACCTGGTTGGCGGTCAAGCCGGTTTCCACTGAGCGTTCGCCCAACGCCGGGTCGATAACGAGATAGCGATCGAGAAAGAAATCCCCGACGACGGCGATTTTCGCGTGCGCGAAGCGCGCTAGCCTTTGCTCGAGGGATTTTCGGTCGGGAAAGAAGTCCGTCGGTTGCATCATTTGAGATAGAGCATGGCGCCGCAGCTCTTGCAGAAGACGACGCGACCCATCATGAGCTCATTGAGGCTCTGGGCGGTCTGGCCGGTAAAACAGGCCTCGCAGGTGCCGTCCAAACAGCCGGCAAGCGCGCCGCTACCTTTCGTCTTGACGAGGCGGCGATAATCCGCGAGCGTCGCGGAATCGAGTTGCTCGGAGTATTCCTTGATCTTCCCCTCCAGAAGGGTGACGCGGTCGGTGAATTTCTGAATTTTATAGTCGATCACTTCTCTAAGCTTGGCGAGTTCGTCCTTAGATTCCTCCAGTTGTTTCTGCAGGTCCTTGACGACGGCGGCGTGGTTTTCGACGTCCGTCATCATGCCCAGGATTTCCTCTTCCAGCTTGCCGTTGGCCTCTTGGAAGTGCTTGATCTCCTCTTGGAGGGCGGAGAACTCTTTGTTGGATTTGCAGAGATTGAGTTTGAGTTTGTAGTCGGCGACCTTGGCCTCGCCCGACTTGAGAGACATTTCACGGGAGTCGGCGTCCATCTTCATTCGTTTGTGCGCGTCGCGGCCCGCGACGACGGCGGCCTCGCGCTTGGCGACTTCCGCCTCCTTGGCTTTCAGTTGTAGCGGCGCCCGCTTCAATTGATCCTGGACGTCCGCTAACTCGGCATGAAGCGCGTGTAACTCTTTGAGAGTATCGAGAACGGTTGGCATGCCGACGCCCTTCGCCTTAACCCCGAACTTTGTTCGTAGAGTACGGGATGAAGCAAGGAAAGGCAAACGGGATTCAAGCGAGTCGGGTTTTCGTGGTTGAAACCAGGCTCCGATTTGATGGACACTCGTCCCGCGAAAGCGGGATCAGGGAGAAGATTTTCGCGTGCATCGTTGCTGCGAGGTCCAATTCCGACCTTCGCGGACTTACGCCGCTCGGGCGAGGGGCGCGTTATCCGCCGTCGATTGGCCGTCGGGAGGGGGGACGGAAAAGCGGTCGTCGAACCAACGGAGGAGAGGCTTCATCCACCGTCTTCTGGGAAGGGTGGCCGCGAACCAGAATCCGAAAACTCCGCCCGCCCAGCAGTCGCTGAGGAAATGCCGCTCTTTCCAGATCCGGTTCCCCGCGCAGCCGACGGCGAGCGCGACGCACACCGGACGAAGGGGCGGATAGAAGGCCGCCAACGAACCGCTATACGAGGCGGCGGATGCAGTGTGGCCGGAGGGAAACGATTGCACGTCGCCTCCTTCACGCCAAACTTCGGGCCCACGCCAGATGGTCGCGCCTTGGCTAACTTCCGGCCGCTCGCGCCCGGTAACCCGTTTGACCGCTTCGACGGGAATGCTCACCAGGATCGCGGCGAGGATCAAGCAGGGGACGCGGCTTCGCCGATGTTTGTCCATTCGCCACATCGCGAAGAGCACGCAGGCGATGTAAACGTTCTCTCCCCAATCTTCCATTGAACGCAAAATACGCGTGACCACCTTCATATGCGAGGGAACGGGCCGGGTGTAAACGTTGTAATGTTTGTGCAGGAACTGGTAAACCGGGCCGTCGACGAGGAACAGGAGTCCCAATATGACCGCAAAGGCGACGGTCCAGGCAATCGCCTTCCGATTCCCCGCTCGAGGTTCCCCCTCATTCTCCAGGACATCCAGCCGCTCTCGTTCCATGCCCATCCCTCGAATTGCCCATCCAGTCACGCCGTGATTGGGAACACACGGAGCGAACTGGACAGTCGATCCAAGCCGCGCGAAAGTACTAATCTGCTGCTCGTCAGCAATAGGCACTCGACCAAGCCCCGGAATTGCGGGACTTGGAATCGCGCCCGTTCTGCCAGGAAACGCGGGGTACTATCGCGATTTCCGCAATTGGAACAACCCCGAAAAAGGTGAAAATCGGCTTGCATGTTACAGATGTAATATTACAATTGTAGCACGCCGGTCATTTCCCTGTTTGCCCGTAAATGCAGGAGGTCCCGTCATGCGAACCCCTCTCTTGTCTCCGGTTATCGGCTTGGTTGGTCTCCTTTCCGTGGGAGCGCCCCTTCACGCGGGCGAGGAAGCGAAATCCCCCCCGCAAGTCCAAGTTGCCACGCCTCAAGGACCGGGAGTTCGAAAGGCGTTGGAGCACGCCAAAATCGAGGCGGCGCTTGTTCGCGAAATAACCTTTGAATTCTCCGACACCCCGCTCGCCGACGTGGTCGGTTACATCCGGGACTACACCGGCGTCAATGTGATCGTCGATGTTGCAGCGCTCGAGGAAGTGGGGATCAACTTGGAGATTCCCGTCACGTTGTCCATGAAAGAAGTCACCTTGAAAAGCGCGCTGCGAAGTCTGCTCCAACCGCTGGAACTCTGCACGATCGTGCGGGACGAAGCGTTGGTGATCACGACGAACCAGCGGTGCATCGATCAACCGTCCATAATCGTTTATCCGGTGGCGGATTTGGTGACGCTTCGCCACGAGAACGGCAAGGTATCCGTCCATGGCCGTGAATTGGCGAACATGATCGAATCGACGGTCGCGCCCCATACGTGGGATTATGCCGGTTCGAGTGGAACGATCCGATTCGATCCGTTGACCGCAAGCCTGGTGGTTGGTCAAAGCGAACTCGTCCACGAGCAGATCAAGTCGTTGCTGGAACAACTCCGCCAGGCGAAAGGGGAACTTGTAACCATGTCCGCCAAGTTGAAGCTCGCGTCGCCGGAGTCGCTGGAGTCCTCGCTTGCGGCGTCGATTGGGGAGTCCCCCCTCCGCGCGGAAAAACCAACGCGTCGGGGGAGCAGCATGGGCAACCAAGGGGCATCGCCTGCCATCGAGGCCCAAATGGCCGAAATCAAGGCTTGGCTGGCGAAACTAAGCGCAAAGATCGCCGAAAATGATGAAAAAGTGGACCACTTAAAAACCAAGCACGTGGGCTCTCATTCGAAATAGAAGTAATCGATCCATGTGCCCCTGAAACGAGTCCCTCGGCGACTTTTGCGTCAAAGGAATTCAGGTTGGCCATGAGCTATTTCCCCCGGACGGGCCTCTGTGCGTCCTCCCCGCGCTCCAGCCTGCGTCGCGGTCGTTCGCCAGGCATCCGAACGACCGCATGTCGCCGCGGAGTTTGCAGAGGCCCGTCCCCCTCCCATTCTTCTTCCTCATGGAATAGCCACGCCGAGTCCCGGTGCCAATTCACGAACGAAGCCACTCGCGGCTGGTGCCCAGGCCCTCCGAGCGACCGGGCCGGGACATGACGTCGTTACTTTTCAGAAGTTCAATGTGCGAAGTCGCCAACGCCCGGTTTCTCACGCCGTCGAATTTGGCATAATGCCGGCATGAATATCCATGCCACTGACCGGATCGATCGAAGTCCGGCGCGCGAGTTTCGACTCCGATGCCGAGAGGGCCTGCATCGGGAGCCGACCTGCGGACACGCTTTGGGCTTTGTTCAGGCGAACCTTGTGATCCTGCCCCGGGATCTCGCGTTCGACTTTCTGCTCTTCTGTCAAAGAAACCCCAAGCCGTGCCCTCTTTTGGAAGTTACGGAGCCCGGCGATCCCGAGCCCAGGGGGGTCGCCGCGGGGGCGGATCTTCGCGTCGACTTGCCTCTTTATCGGGTGTACCGTGACGGAGTGCTTGTGGAAGAAGTCACGGACATACGCAAGGCGTGGCGCGACGATTTCGTTGCATTCCTGCTCGGTTGTTCTTTCACGTTCGAATCGGCGTTATTGGCCGCGGGGCTTGGCGTTCGGCAACTCGAAGAGTCTCTTCCGGGGGGAGGCACCAAAAATGTGCCGATGTACCGGACCTCGATCCCCTGTCGATCCGCCGGCCGGTTTGCCGGTCCGCTCGTAGTTTCCATGCGTCCGTATTTGCCTGAGGAAGCCGTAAAGGCCGTACAGGTCACTTCGCGGTTTCCGGGGGTTCATGGAAGTCCCGTGCATCTCGGCGATCCGGGCGCGATCGGCATCAAGGACCTTGCCAAGCCTGACTGGGGAGATGTCGTGACGATCCGGCCGGGCGAAATTCCCGTGTTCTGGGCGTGTGGTGTCACGCCTCAGGCAGCCGTCATGGAATCCAAGCCGCCTTTGGCCATCACGCATGCACCTGGTCATATGTTCGTTTGTGACCTACGGGACGATGAGTTGGCGGTCGGATAGAGGCAAGCAATCCTCCCCGGAGTAATTCTCGCTTTTTTGGTCAAAGATCGAAGCGCTGATGTCATCTTGCTTCGTTCGCGAGTATCGCGACGGCGTAAGCGCACGCGGCCTTGGATAACGCTGGGCCGAGGCTGTCAGCGAGAGAATGCTTCGGGTAGTGCTCGAGGAAGGGGAGACGCTGGGCGACGAACTCACCTTGGCCGGAAAGAATCACCTGATCGATCCCGCCGTCAAGCGATTCGTCGCGGACTTGCCGTAAACCGTCGGTGAGGAGTTCCTCGATTTTGCCGGAGACTTGTTGGGCCATGGAGCGTGCATGGTCTCGAGAGAATCGGGTTTCGTCCGAGCCAATCCAATGGGCGAGTCGTCCGATGGCAAACTCGATGGTCGCGGGTCGGCGATCCGCGGTCGAAAGATCCTCGGAGTCTTCGGTCAAATCACCGAGGAGCAAATAAATGTCTTGTGTCGTGGCGAACCATTCGGCCATGGTTCGATAGACTTTTCCGTCGATGGTGACTTGTGGCAAGAGGGCGCAAAGAGGGGTTCGCAGGACCCCTAGGTAAATCAGTTCCGAGGTCGCCAGCCGGTCGGGGTCGGTTCGGCCACGAGGGGCGGGGGACCGGTTCAAGATGGGGATGATATCGGTCGTCGTGGAACCGATATCAACGAGCAGCGTTCGCGCGCCCATGGAAAAACGGCCTGCGAAAGTTGCCAAGGCGTGCCAATTTGCTGCCGCCGTTGACCAAGGATCCGTCAATGCGGTCGCGACGTCGACGAAATGCCCCGAAGTTTGCCATACCTTAACGTCCCTTGCCTGAGGAAATGCGGAACAAACCGCGTCGAGGATGGCGCGCACCCCGTCCGATTTCGTGCGAAAACAGTCGCATAACTCTCCGGTCATGGTCACCGCGAGGCGATCGGCACCAACGTGACCGACGAACTGCCTCAGTTCTTCGGAAAGCCGGTGGGGTTCCCGATAAAGGGCAAAGGGGCGCGACCACGCTTCACCAGTACTCGTGGCAGCCTTCAAGGTGGCGCCCCCTATGTCCAATCCAAGCGTCGTCACGGTGGTTCTCCCGGAGGCGAAGTTATGAGGTCGATGGTACGCGGCGCGTCACCGTATTGGGGAGCCATCAGGTTTTGTCACGGGAATCCCTAAACATCCACGATCAGGCTCATCCGCGGCGGAAACGCCGCCACCAGCTCGCCGAGGCAACGATTTCCAAGGGGCGACCTTCAAGCAGCGCGGCAGGATTAAAGCAAAACAACTGGTCTGCCACGGTATTGCCGAGCCATCGCTTTACCACTTCGAACGCCGTTTGGAGTCTCGGCGGACGGCGGATCGGATCGTGGCCATCGCTCGCGACGAGGTGAATCAAGCCGGACAGGAGAAGCGTTCGCGAGGCTCGTCGAACCGGGGATCCACGGCGTCCATCGATGGCGTCGGCGTTGATCTGGATGTAAAAGCCCTCGTCGATTAACCGCCGAACTTCAACCGGATAGGAAAGAAGGCCCGGAAACCGATCGACATGCGCAAGGACGGGACGAATACCTCGTTCCGCGAGTCGTTGGACAATCAACGCGGTGTGGCGCGGTGGGTGATACGGGAATTCAATGAGCGCGTATCTGCCGTTATCGTTGATCGTCAGCAGCGAATCCATGTATCGCTGCGGCGCTTCCACCCATTCCGAGTCAATCATCCATTCCGCATTGGGGTGGACTCGGACGGGAATGCCGTGGGCCAAGAGTTCGGCCGCTAATTTCTCCGTGGCGCGAAGAATTACTTCCCGCGAGTTGTGGAAGTGCGACCCCATTTGATGCACGGTCGCGGCTAGGACGGAAGTTCCGTGATCTGCGGCATCCCGACACATCGCCAACGCCTCGGCGGAAGTCGCTGGCCCGTCATCGAGTCCCGCGAGGAGGTGGCAATGGACGTCAACGAATGCGTTGGCGTTCACTGCATGTTACTTGCTGCTACGTTTGAACTTCGGCTTGGCCATGGACTTGGAGGGCTTGCGGCCCCGGTTGGCCATTTTCTTTTTCCACTGCAATTTTCCTTTGCGCGTTGCCACCGTTCTCTCCTCTAATTTTTCGAAAGCTCCGCGTCGCGCGGGAGTTAGCAGCCGGCGTCTGACGTCAAAGGAGCCTGTTCCGAGCGGGTTATTGTGCGGGGAAACCCGTCCATCGTCAAGGTGAAGGGGAGTGTCCATGGATACGGCTGGCAATGGAAACGGGAGGTCAAAGCTCTTTCGAACCCTCTTCTTCGGCTTCCTTTGTGCCAACGGCAGGGATTTTTCCCTCGGATTTCGCTTTCTCGGGTTCCCCGGGGGCCAATTCTACCTCGATCGTGACTTTGTCCCCTTGGAAATAATTGGTCACGAGGTTTTCCGTTTGCAGGAACAGTCGATTGATGTTCGACCCCATGCTTGGACGATTCTCCGCTTTGCTTTTGGCCTCCGTACGGGACTTAATCTCCTTCAATCGGGCCTCGAAGTGAGCTTTGTCCGGCAGTCGGTTGATTGTGTCACCGATGGCCTTGGCGCCCGCGGCGTCTTGCTTCTCGGCAAGTCGGGTCAGTTGACGTTGAAGCAGCGTGCGCCTCGCGACGACATCCACGACTTCATCTTGCAAAGCCAGGATCTGTCCACTGACGTCCGTGAGCAACGGATCGATGCGGACGCGGACGACGACTTGATTTTTTTCTCCCGGGATGAGGGGGAACCGGGAAAGAACCAATCGTCCGGAACGAAGGGAGACTTCGAGCACGCGTGGCGGACGGAACGCGTCCGGCCGTTCGTTACTCAAGTAAACCGGCCGAATGGCGATCGCGCCATCGTGATCGGTGTTTCCGAGCGTTACGTCGGCCGACTGATCCTGCGGTTTGACCGTCACCTGATATCCAACCACCGGTCGTTCTTCCTTGCCGGTGACGAACTTGACGAGCGTGGATTCCTCGTCCCTGTTGCTGCAGGCGATGGCGATGATTCTGCTGCCGGGTTCTGGCCGAAAGTGGTCCACAGGGTATAGGCGCAGATATCGAATCTGGGCGAGGAGGCCGAAGTCGTCGGCACCGTAGAGGTAAGTCAGGGTATCTCGCTTCGCGAGATCCTCTCTCCTTGCTGTAGAACTCACGAAAAGCGAAAGGGCACCAGCGGAACTGAAGGAAACGGGCGTCGCTGGCTGCAGGGCCAGTGCCTGAAGCGCGCAAGCTCGTCACTATTGCCCGTGGCTCAGCCGGAAGAGCGGCAATTGGTCGAAACGGCGAAGCGGCAAGCTCGAAAATCGTGCGCGCCGAAATTACAAGCTCGTCGGCGACACCCGTTCTCAGGTCTATTCTTGTCGCTCGGCGTGAATTCCCGCGCGGTTATCGATAAGGGGATTGAGCCGCCAAACCCTGGGGGGAGGCGGCACCGAATCAAGGACGGCAGCCGATCCCAGAAATCCATGGAGCCGGCTTGTTCCGCGGTTACGGTGGCATGAACCCGTAGATCGGCGGAACCTCTTGGAAATCACATTGCCAAACATTGCCGAGCAAGCGGCTAAGTCAGCGTCTGAAACTCCTGTCAGACCCGCGGTCTGAAAGTGCGTGAAGTCGAGGGTGATCATGAAGGTGAAACCAGATCCCGCATGCGATATGGCCGATTGGCGAGTGGAACGTCTTCGGTCGTTTCCGCCGCCAACCACGTCGATATCGCCAGTACGAGAAAAGGCATTCGAAACTCAAGGCCAAGTCTTACAGGTTATCGGTAAAACCGCGTCGCGGCGTTCCCGCCGACCCGGCATATCGTCCGGGAATTGATCGAGCAGGCGGACGCGGAAGATTCGTCGAGCATAAGGCCGCTCCCGCGAGCACGTCGATCGATCGACGTGCCCCGTTCTTTGGAAATAGTCCGTGCCGGGAATCGAGCGGGTTTACTGGACCACGTTGGCCAGGATTCGAATCGGAATCGGTTCGGACTTCTCAATAAATCCGGAGGCCGAGATTCTCTTCTCGATTTGCCGTGGACTTGGCGAACTCAATCGACGATGCGTGGTTTCCATTCGCCTGATCGTTTGACCACGCCGACGGTATCGCCACCTACCGACGCCGATGTTGAGCAGGTTTGGAACCTCGAATCAAGACCTGCCCGGCGCTGTCCCCGGCGTACATTTCGCCCAGTTCGAGCACGTCCGGCGAGGCGACCAGGGAAACTCAATATTCGCGGAGACATGGACCGTAGGCGATCCGGGAGTATTCGGATCATTTGGTCACGAGCTGAATGTCGTTGTTGATCGTGCAGGAAGCTCGCGGCTTCAAATCGAAGCTTCGAGTTCGTAACCGACCTTTCCTGGCTGCCGAAACGGTGGACATTCGCTTCCCCGGTGATCGGTCAAGACCTCGTCGATCTTAATCAGCGGAACCGCCATACTCGATGCGAACTTTCTGCTTGTTCATGCGATCCCGGAGGAACGATTCCGAAATCAACTTGCCCAGGATTGAAGACCACGTCCTGTCAGCTATAGCCGCTTACCCCGTAGCGAGACCGTCTCGAACCGGGGTTCATCGAACAGCTAATGGGTGTCATACTCCGGGAGCCCGAGGAAGTTGAGCGTCGCCGCCACTTCGACGATAAACACCTCTCCAGGCGGCTTCCAGAAACCTGACGATCGGCCCAGGGAGTCGCACAGCCGACAAAAGGCGCGCTTTACGCGCACCAACTGATCCGTGGTGTTTTCAGCACGAATCAATTCCGCCGTCCAGCAGAACGTTCAAAAATCCTTGGTCGTTGAATCAAACAAACTTTTTCCAGACCGCCAGTGGCCTGTGTCACGTATCCATCCATCTCCAGAGCACCGAACCCATACTTCTCTCCTGCGTGGACGACTCCATCGACGAAGTATGCGCATGTGCCTCTGAAGCCGGAAATTTCCTCGATCCAGCTGGGCAATTTCTTGTGGAGTACGGTAACAGTTATTTCACCGCGCGGGCAGTCGTGCAGATGTTCTTGCTTGTTCGCCGGTGCAATGCGCTCCCCGCGTCTCGGATTCGGTACTTGGAAAGGCCAGTCAGTGTTCCGCGTCGAGGCGAGGAGGATATCATCCGACCAGGCATCCATCGGAATGGATCGCGAATGGCAAACTGATGAGCAGCGCGAAAACACCAGCATGCTGCCAGCACGTGGCGCAAGACAAAGTGCGTGAGAGTAGTCGAGGTCGTTTTGGGGATCGTTCGAGATAAGGTCGTCATCGCGGATGAAGCTTGAGCATCGCTGGTTTTGCATGACATGAAATATTCCTCAGCGTCAAAATCGCGATCAGGATTTTCACCGATTTGCAATAGCCGTCACTGGCGAAAACGGGCTCGACGTTAACTTCGTTTGCGGTAGCGACGATTTTACAAGGATGCGGAAATAGACATGGACAGCAAAACTCCCGTCAGGGAGAAATCGGCAGGGAGTTTGACGTCGGCGGTAACGATGCGGACGTTGTGGATCCCTCGCTTGGCAATCTTGGCGGCCCCTTCCTTGGCGTATTTCGTCGCCCATTCCACCCCCAGGAAGTTTACGCCGGGCCGCGCCTGCGATTCTCTGAGCAGAGGATCACCCGCATCGCTTGGTCCCTTCCGGTGGTCATTGCCGAGCAATTTCACGTGGATCGATCCGTTTCCGGCCGGTCAGGCCACGGACCAGACGTTCGAAAGAGGGAGTTTTCGGAGGACGTATCCCCGGAGGTACATTGGACGCTGGCGTCATTCGTCTCCCAGTGCGGCAGCACCGTACGAAGTCTTGATGCCGAGGATTTCACCTTCGAGCTCCATGCGTCCTTCCACGAAACCCTGGAGAGGTGGAACACCATCCTGCGGACGCAACACCGGTGTGGGCGACCATCCAAAACCGTTGTCCCGGGCGGACCATGCCGCGGAAACGGACTTTATCCATCACCGCCAAAGGCGATGAACTGTCCTTCCGCCACCAGTCCCACGTGGCTGCAATACCAAGCGGCGAGTTGTCCCCCGCTTCGCACATCGAACGCCGAAGGGCAAAGTTCGCTCGGCATGTCGGCCCCGGACCCGAACTCGTCATGAACGTCCTTGTACCCGACAATCAATTGCCTTTCCGTGTCCACTAACGCGATGGCGGAGGTTGCTCCATTTCCAGAATCGCGGGGATTGTGTTTCCCTTCAGCACCTTCAATGTCCGCGACGATCGTGTCCAGAAATTCCTTCGGATCGAGAATGAAAGGTGGAGGCATTCTAACTTGCTCCTACACGTCTAGTTCGTGTTAAGGGTTCCGTCGATCCGCCTGGAAGTGAGGAACATTTTCTGGCCGTTCGGTGTGTTGGTTTTACGACATAGGAGCTGCCGGGGCCTGCCACGCTCGTCGATCGATTCGTTAATGGACTGTTCCACTTCCGTGACCAGGCCGCCTTCGTCGACGATCGTTCCTTGTAGACGAAGTGAGCCAAGGAGGACATGTCGTCGGTGGATTCAACGGAATCATTGAGGTGGTTTCAGACGTAACGACCATCTTGTCCCCGTCAATTTCCGAATCATACCTGGCTGTGCCTTATGCGCCTGTCCCTTGCCATAAGGAGGATAAGACTGGCAGAAGTCGCGACGCCAAACCATCCACTTAGGGGCAAGTTCATCCGGGACGGGTGAGATGAAACGGCAACTCCTTGGGAGCGTCTTCACAAGGGTTCGACGGCCTTCCACCGGGTTCATCCAGCGGCCAATTGGATTCGAAGAATGAGATGTGAACGCCTTGCCTAACTGCTCCACTGGAAATCCGGGTGGAGGAGCCTTCCCAATTTCCACCAGATCGAATTGGATGGACTCGCCATTCGGTTCGATTAAGAAGCCAGTCAAAGACGTGAACTCCGGAAAACCGCCCATAGTCGGCGAGCACTTTCCATTCCTTGAGTTGTTCCATGGAGACTACCATGTTCTTCGCCGGTAGTGGTTTTTACTTCGCTTACGTGCGAGGTTTCGTACCGCAAGACCATGTTTGGCAGATTTAAATTTGGAAGCGGAGGTTGAGCGTTCGCGGGTTTGGCCGCGACTAACGATCCCACGAGCTATAGCGCAGCAAGGAGAGGGCACGATTCCTTTCATGCTTACTTCCCTCTCCGGGCAAGTTAAAGAGCAGCTGCATGGATATCCATCCCTCGTAGTCGCGGACACCAACACGAGCGGACAGCGGTGCGGAATGCGAATAATTCGACCAGGTCAGCAGTCCCTCCCATGCAGCCGCTGTTGATCGATCAATCGCGCGCAAGCGGTTGACAAGTAGAAAGTCGCTGCGAACTTGATATCGCCCAATGATTTGTGGACGGATCGGCATCATCGCGATTTCTCAACAGGCCTTTTGATAGATGGCACGCGATTGGCTTAGCTTGATTGGAACGAAGGTTAGGGTTGGCGGTAAACGGATTTGGTCTGTATTAGTTTTTCGAGGGAATGGCAAGATGGAATGAAATCTGATTTCGACCTTTGAGAAGCTTTGCCCCCAGGACTCCCACTCCACGCGAGAAACGCGGCCGCGAGGCGGGAGCAAACAAACGCCACCCCGACATGGACCCCAATTCGAGACGCGATCGTGTTTGCGTCCCCTCGGGTGGGTCAGCATCAACAGCCCGTGCTCACGAAAATGCCTCCCTCCGGAAAGGAGTATGGATCCAGCAGGATCCGAGTAGTCACGGAGGCATGGGGCCGACCTTAAAGCTTGGCAACCGCTTAAAGTGTTTCGTTATCGGCGGCCTGCTTTTGTTCTTCGCGGAGAGGCTGCGTCGGCAAAAGGATGTCCGGCGGCACTTTTGCCGGCAGACGCGTATCGAAGAACGTCCGACGTTCGACATCATTTAGCGTGCCGGGGAAGACCGAAATTCGTTGGCTGGGTCACCAGCCGCGCGTCGTATCCGCTGGATTGTTCCAGAACGGCGGATCCAGCATTTCTGCGGATGGGCATGCCGACCGTGGGGACCGAACCGTTGTGGAAATAGGGGGCGGAGGCCCAGATGCCATCCAGGGGGGACGCCAGATAACCCCCGGGATTGGGAATCGTTTTGCTCTTCCCGTAATGCCCGAACCAACTGATCTGATGTCCGAATCGATACAGGGGCGTGAGAGCTCGCAGTCGAACCGGATCCGTTCCGACTTCCTCGATCGATACGATCTTTTCCGGGTATTCTCCGCCGGGGCCATACGTGCCGTGGCAGCGGGCGCAAGTGTCGTTGAAAACAACTCGGCCTTTTTCCGCGAGGGGGACGTCGACATCCCAGGGGTATTTGGGGGGTTCCAAGGACTCAATCCAGGCGAGAATGTCCTTGAAATCATTTTCGAACGATGCAAATTCCGCGGGGCCATTCTCCGGCACCATGAGAAAAGGCATCAAAGCCCGGTAGGTTTTCGGCGCGAAATTGTCCGCGTACAAGCGCGCTTTTCGTTTGACGTTCCACCACGGGGGAGCGTCATGGTCGTGGTGTAGGAGTTTCGGCTGGATGGCGGTGGGACGGTAATTCAAATCCAGATCCCGTTTCGCGCCGAGAACCACGCCGTAGATGACCGCGTTGGAAGTTCCATTCGAACCCCCGAGCGGGATATTCCCGAGACCGACGTCCATGTAGCCGGTCGATTTACCCAAGAGCTGCTTCACTCGTTCGAGGTCGTCGGTGAGTGTCTGGAGCGCGATGTGGGTATTCGGGGCGCCCGGCATGACCACGCCCGCGACTTTTCCTCCATGGCAGGAGAAACAGTTCACGGCCCAACCACCTTGGCCGTTGTCGACGTACTGCAGTGGGACGTTTCCCTCCCGGCCTGGGGCAGCGGTCAGGCCGTAACGGGAATACGCCATCTTTCGCCTTTCTTCAGGCGTGGCGTTTTCCGCCTTGGAACGCGCGGGTTCGTCCCAGACTTGCCAGAGATTGTCGAAGATTTCCGGGTCCATGGTTGGCGCGAAAAACGCCTTGGTCGTGAGCCAACGGTATCCCCGTTCAGCCGCCGTTTCATCGGCTGGGCGGTGGGCTTGTTCCGCGCGCCCGGCGTTGGTTGGCACGAGGTAAATGAACCCCAAGACGACGCTACCAGCGAGGTTCAAGAATCCGCTGCGCATGGTGCTGGACATGATGTTGGCCCTTGAACTATCGATCGAGCAATGACTACCCGCCGATCGGGCCACGGTCTCCCGGCTCCCCCCGTGCCTGACCCAGTCCGAAGTATAGCCGCCGGAAGGGGTTGTTCGGAAGCGAGCTTTCGGGGAATTCTCCTACTTCCGCAAGAGGTTCGCGAAAGGTTACCTTTACGCACATTAACCACATGACGGCCAACGGGTTGACGATCCACGATTCGGAAGTCGGGCTCGCTTTCGTTCGTTTCTGAGTGATGGGATCGCGTGGGTTGACGTTGGGGGGATCCCGGCTCGGGTGCCTGGGACTGGACTTGTCCCAAATTCCAGTCACTGCTAGCATCCGCCCGCGGGTTCGATCGAGCGGCCGTGACGCTTCCGGTTCGCGCGATTCAAGCACCCAAGCCATGGCCCGGACCGCTGGATATAGGTCCTAGAGACGCACAGACCGATTTTGCCACCAAGGAAGGCCGCATGGACGTGGTCGCGTTAGTTCCGGATCGAGATCACGTCTCGGCCCGCTACCGTATCGGCCAGTATTCCCGTCACTTGCGGAATGTCGGACTGAATCTCGCGCTCGAACCACTCGCCAAGGGGACCGCCGACCGATTTCTTCAGGTCACTCGCCCCCGCCCCCATCAGATCGTTTTTTTGCAGCGGAAACTCCTTCCAGTTTGGCAAGTCGCATTGTTGCGGCAGACGAGCCGCATGCTCATTTACGACTTTGACGACGCCGTTCATCTTCGCGACTCCTTTCATCCTCGCGGACCCTATAGTTTGACGCGCGCGATACGGTTTCGGGCGACGGTTTCGCTCGCGGATTTCGTGATCGCGGGAAACAGCTTTCTTGCCGACGTGGTTCGAGCGTGCACGAACTCACGCAAGATCCACGTCATCCCGACCTGCGTGGATCCTAGTCGATACCCGCTCGCCAACCACTTGGACCATCGGCCGACGCGTCTGGTCTGGATCGGTTCTTCGAGCACGCTCCGTTCGTTGGAAGAGGGACGTTCCCTGTTGGAATTGATTGGCAGGAAGGTCCCGAGCACGACGTTACGGGTCATTTGCGACCGGTTTCCCGATTTCGAACATCTGTCGGTCGAGCCCGCCGTCTGGTCCCCGGAAACGGAAGTGGACGATCTTCGAGGTTCCGACATAGGCATCAGCTTTTTGAGCGACAACTCCTGGAGCCGTGGTAAATGCGGATTGAAAGTATTGCAGTACATGGCGGCGGCCCTGCCGGTTGTGGCCAGTCCCGTGGGGGTTCATGCCCAGATGGTGGATCAGGAACATGGATTCCTGCCGACCACGACGGGGGATTGGGTCGAGAGCATCCAGGAACTGTCGCGGGACGCGGCGATGCGTGCCCAGATGGGGCGCGAAGGACGCATGCGGGTGGAACGGCAGTTTCACGTCGACACCTGGGGACCGATTCTGGCAGAAAAATTGGCGGAGGCCGCGGCCCGGCTATGACCCCATTCTCTGTCCATCAGGCAGTCTTCAGTCTCGGCGAAACCCTCTGGAACCTGTACGGCGACCTCCGGGACATGCTTTTCGACGCCCGCGGTTTGCGTCTCGAGGAATGGAAACAGCAAGGTCGCGCTACCCTCGTCAAAAACGGTTCCGGGCGAACGATCTACCATGTCCGGCTTCCCGGCCTGGATATGTACGTCAAGCATTTTCGCGCCGCGACTCCCATGAATCTGCTCCATCAAATCGTTCGCCAAGGACGCGCGGAGAAGGAGTTCCATCTCGCCCATTTGCTCAATACTCGTGGCGTGTCCACCATTCGGCCGATTGCGCTCGGAGAGCGGCGTAAACATGGCATGCTCCTCGAGTCCTACCTGCTAACCGAAGCGATTCCCAATGGCCTGACGCTCTTTGAATTGATCGAACGTTGCGTGCTCACCGGACGCATGCCGTTCCCGCCCAAAAACCGGTTCTATTTCGCCGAACAACTGGCAAGACTGGCGGCAACGATCCACGAAACCGGCATCGAGCACCGCGATCTCCATGAGCGGAACATCATTATTCAGCCGGCGGCGGATGGTGAGTTTCGATTCTTCATTCTCGACCTCCATGAACTCCGCGTCCACCGCGAGGTGAGTTGGCAGTGCGCGAGCAAGGAACTGTCGCGCATGGGGCGTTACTTCACGTTGCGCACCAGCGCCAGCGACCGCCTCAGATTTTTCCTCCACTACGCGCGATTCCGCGGTTTCAGCGAGCGCGAGGCAAGGAAACTCGCCAAGGAAGTCGAGTATTCAACGGTCGAGTCCCGTGCCGATTTTTGGCGGCGGCGCGATACTCGCCCACAGCGGAAAAATCAGAAGTTCGACTATTACAAATCTAAGGACACCGTCGCGCACACGCTCCCGGAAATCCCAGCGGAAACCGTCCAAATGTTGATGGACAATCCCGACGGCCCCTTCCTGGATTCACTGGTGCATTGGTGGAAGATCGGTCGGGCGACCCGGGTCGCGGAGGTCGAGTTGCCCCAGATCCGTGCCTCGGATTCCCTCATCTATAAGCAGTACTATTTCAAAGGCTGGCACGAATCGCTCGCGTCGATCTTTCATCCCAACCAAGCGACTCGGGCCTGGAACGCGGGAGCGGCCTTGCTACTGCGGGAACTTCCGACCCCTCGGCCGCTCATGCTCATCCACAAGATGCGCCACGGGATGCCCGTGACCTCGTACTTGCTGACCGAGCGGGTCCCTGGCGCGCAGACGATCACGCGGTTTCTGGACCGCCATCTGCCGGAATTGGACCCCGTCGAACAAAAGCGAGTCCGGCGCGGCGTGTTGCGGGAATCCGCCATGCTCTTGCGCAAGCTCCATGACCGAAGGGCAACCCATCGCGATTTGAAGGCTTCCAATATCTTGTTGTCCACCACCGATGATTTAGCCAGGCCAAAGCTCTGGCTCATCGATCTCGACGGCGTGCAAACCTGGCAAACCGTTCCGGAAAAGCACCGGCTTCAGAACCTGACCCGATTCTACGTTAGCTTTCACCAGAACCCATGGCTGTCGCTCACCGACAGGCTCCGCTTCTTGCGGATCTATCTGGCCCGCGATTTCAAAGACAAGAGCCTCTGGAAACGCTATTGGAAGGAAATCCACGCCCAGACGGAGAAGAAAATTAGTCGCAACCTAAGGCAGGGTCGCACGGTCGTTTAGAGGGCCGCGCCACGAAACCGTTCCGTCCGGAGCGAAACGGGTAGCTCGTCCGGTTCGCGCGGTAGTATCAAACGAAAAATGCTTCCCCGACCCGGTTCGCTTTCCACGCGAAGCTCCCCTCCCAACGTCAACGCTATTCGAGACGCCACGGAGAGGCCCAGGCCAGAACCGGGCTTTCCCTGACGACGCGCCATTTCCGATCGGTAAAAGGGGTTGAAGACATCGCCGACCTCGTCGGATGGGATCCCCATGCCGCGATCCGCGACCGCGAGTTCGATCGCATCCTCGGTTGCCTCGAGCGAAATCCGCACCGGGGTCTTGTCCTCGCTGTATTTGAGAGCGTTCTCCAATAAATTGTCCAAAAGTTGCCCGAGCAAAGTTGGCGAAACGCGCGCGAATGCGTTGTGGGAATTCGAACTCGATAACTCGATATCCGCGGCCCGCGGATGAGTCAGCCATCGCGAGAGTTGGGTCTGCAGCCATTGGCTCATCTCGACTCGTTCCATCGCTGGTACCGCGGCGTCCGCGCTCGACCGTGCCAAGAACAACAACGATTCGATGATTCTTCGAAGCTCGTCCGCCTGGCCATGCAGCAAGTCCAGGGCCCGTTGATACTCCTCCACCGACCTCGGCTTTCGGCGTGCGACCTCGATTTGGCCAAGAAGTACGGTCACGGGAGTCCGTAACTGGTGAGCCGCGTCTCCCGTGAACCTGCTTTCCCGTTCCAGTGCCTCGTGCAAACGATCCACCAAATGGTTGAAAGCCTCGGCCAAATCCTCGAGTTCATCCCCCGTGTTCGGCACTCCTAGTCGACGTTCGGACGCGCCCGGCGACATGCAACGCGCGTCCTTGGCCATCTGTTCCACGGGCCGTAGCGCGCGTCGACAATAGCGGCGACCCAACACCGCCGCCAAGGTCCAGCAAATCGTTGAGACCAGACAGAGCGTGAGCAGAAACCATCCCAGAGTGGACCGAAGGGATGTCGTGGAGACCGCGACCGTTACCGTCAATTGGTCAAACTCATGAGCGTCGCGCTCGTCGTCAGACTTTTGCTCGAGCGCACGCGCCGTGTGTCGCAATACTCGATAGTCGCCGACGGTCGTCGGTTCGTCGATCTCGAGAATGTCCTGGGGAGTTGGGGGGCCAGGCCATCGCACCGGAGGATTGGGGGATTGATCGACGATCCGACCGTGGGAATCGGTGATGACCCAGGCGAGCGAGTCGGGGCCGGCGGATGTTCCGACCGCGATCGTATGGTCGGATGGTTCCCATTTGACGTCATCGACTTCAACCTCGATGGCCGCGACGAGCGTGTTCCTTGCCGAGATCAAACGCTGGTCCAACTGGCCGCTCAGATAGTTACTCGCGAACCCGTAGAGGAGCGAGGAATAGCTGGCGAGCACCAGGCCGAGCGCTGCAAGGAAAAACAAGGAAACGCGGTTCGTCAAGGTCATGGCGAAGCCCCCTCCCGCGCGGCGCCCGAGAGCACGTAGCCGCGGCCGCGCAGGGTGTGGATAAGTCGCGGGCCGAAGGCTTCCAATTTCCGCCGAAGCTGATTGATGTGTACTTCGAGCGTGTTGGAAAGTCCGTCAAACTGTTCGTCCCATACGTTTTCATAGATCCGCGTCCGCGAGAGGACACGGTGAGGTTGGCGGAGGAACAGCGCAAGAAGTGCTTGTTCCTTCGCCGTCAGATCCAGAACGTGTCCACCGCGAGTCGCACGGTGCATCCCCAGGTCCAGGGAAACATCCTCGAAAGTTAGTTGCGCCTCCATCGCGGACGCGGGGCGGCGCAAGAGCGCTCGCATGCGCGCGAGGAGTTCTTCGAACGAAAACGGCTTGCAAAGGTAATCGTCGGCACCCGCGTCCAACCCTTCGACCCGTTGCGTGACGGCATCTCGAGCGGTCAGGAACAATACGGGAGTGATTCGATTCGTCGTGCGAAACCGCTTCAGGACCTGGATCCCATCCTCAACCGGAAGCCACCAATCGAGTAGCACCAAATCGTACCTGCCACGCTGTAATGCCTGCCAAGCCTCCTTCCCATCCGTCGCCAATTCGACGGTGTAACCCTCTTCGTTCAAGCCGCGAACGAGAAAGTCCGCGATGCGACTTTCGTCCTCGACGACCAGTACTTTCGCGCTCATGACATGATCCTTCTGGCAACGAACATTTTTCTACGTCCTTGGGTCCCGGCCATTTCCCTTGTCCTCTTGAGATTCAGAAAAATAGTGGCGTGTTTCCCAGCCCGATCACTGGGAGGCCCTTAACGCAGAACGAGCCCGGCCACGGCAATGCTTTTCTCGGCGGCAATAGGCGTGGCAGTGCGTTTTCATTCTACGTCCATTACTTTTCGCAGTGCCCAAGCCAACGATCAAATTCCATGCCGACGCGTTCGATGGACGGTTGTCGAGTCGCGGCATCTTGTTTTCAAGCGGCGATCGAAAACCTTGCCTACCGACGCGTTCAAGCATGCTCGCTCACGTCTTCGGCGGATGCGTTGGACCGACCCCAGGGACTGGTCAAGCGGATACTGGTCTTGGGCAAGCGAGAGGAACAAAACAGTGTTCCGAACTACGATAACTCTCCACCGTCCCACTCGAAACGATAAAACCAGGCGTGCAAACGGAGTTCGCCGGATATCTCCCGGTGCGCGATGCCCGGCCAGGTCCGCAAGTTGTCGAGTTGGCGAAGGACGTTATTCATGGCCAAATCGTTATGCCGGTCTCCCGTCGCCAACAGTTGGTCGGAACGCACAAGCGACGAGGGGCGCGCGTACTGGAGCCATTCGTTCATCGGAGAACCGGGGGTCGATGGGTCCCAACTCGCCAGGGGCGCTAATCGCGCCGCAATGGGAATGGCCGCAGACGATCACGTCACGAACGCCCAGGGAGATCGCGAACTCCACCGCCGCGAACTCTCCCGGACTCGTGGAACCAAAGGGGGAATGATGTTTCCCGCGTTGCGGACCACGAAAAGATCGCCGGGATCGGTGCCCGTGATCAAATTCGGATTGATGCGTGAATCGGCGCACGTAACAAAACATGCCTCTGGATTCTGACCCTTTTCCAAACGGGCGAACAAGTGGCGGTGGCGTTGAAATACCATGCGTTGAAAACGGGCGACTCCTCGAAGAATCTTGTTCACGGAAAGCACTCTCTTCCATCTTTCGCAGCCAGGATCGTGGCGGCAATTGACTCGACAACAAAATCCTACCTGGCACCCCTAAACCCACGGTGAAGCGAACATGAAATCGACTTAATGTTCCAGGATGAGCTGCGGAATTATCTTCAAGATGTTTCCTTGTAACGGTTTGCGTTATAAAGGTGTTGCGTTATGCTTTTCCGGTGAACGATGAACGACATCTCGATCATGACCGCGGACCAAAGTTCATTTCTCTTGGAAAGCCGGTGCGAGAAAGTAATGTCCTCGCCAGTGGTCAGTTTTATTTAAATCAATTATATATATAGCTTTGTGTCGTTTTGTTTGTGTTCTGGATTGACAGTTCGCATTGATTTCATACAGTTGTTTGAAACTTGCGCTCATTTCAGGCGACTGTTTCGACGAAATGTAGGACATGGTGGAAGCACAAGACGATACCAGGCGGCGGGTTCTCGAGGCGGCCGGTCAGATCTTTGCCGACAAGGGCTTTGAAGGGACGACCGTGCGCGAGATTTAGCGCCCGAGCTGGCGCCAACCAGGCGGCCGTCAACTACCACTTTCGCGACAAGGAAAGTCTCTATTTCGAGGCGGTGCAGCACGCCCACTGCGTTGGTGACGAGAGCATTCCGGCCTGGGAGCCGGGGACACCTCCCGAGGTGAAGCTTAGGCAGTTCATCGAAGGGATGCTGCAACATCTCTCGATCCCGCCCGGCCCGATTGGCACCGCAGTTGATGATGCGCGAATTGAGCCATCCGACCGACGCGTGCGTCAAACTGGTGGATGCGTACATCCGACCGAAAGCGGAATTGTTGGGATCCATTCTCGCAGAGATCTTGCCCGACGAGACGCCGATTCTGCGTCAACATTTGATGGGCTTTAGCGTCGTGGGACAGTGTCTCTTCTACCGCGTCCATCGTCCCATCGCCCGCTTACTCGTCGGCGAGGCGGAATTCGATCAATACGATGTTCCCCTTCTTGCGGAACATATCACTCGTTTCAGCCTAGGCGGTTTGCGCCAAGGGTGCGTTCCGGTCTCCGTGCCGCTCGTTCGTGGAGCAGAGTCATGAACTGGGTCGCTTGGAAAATGCTATCGGGGGATCGGAGCAAATACCTGGGGCTGGTGTTCGGGATCGCCTTCGGCGCGCTCCTCATGGGACAACAGGCCTCCACGTTTTGCAGCTTGATGCGCAACACCACCAGCCAGATCCGCGACGTTAAAGGGGCGGATATCTGGGTCATGGATCCCAATGTACAATTCGTCGACGATCTGAAGCCTCTTTCGGAAAACGACCTCTTTCGCGTCCGCGGCGTTTCCGGCGTGGATTGGGCGGTTCGCTTGTACAAGGGACTGACACGCGCCCGATTGCCAAGTGGTAATTTCCAACAAGTGATCTTGCTCGGACTGGACGACGCTACTCTGGTCGGCGCGCCTGAAACCATCTACATGGGGAGCCTCGCGGATCTCAAAAAGCCGGATGCCGTGATGATTGACGAAGGTGGGTATCGTTACCTTTGGCCCAACGAGCCCTTTCAACTGGGCAAGGTCATCGAAATGAACGACCGCCGAGCCGTGGTCGTGGGAATCTGCAAGGCGTCGCCAACTTTTCAGACCTTCCCCATCGTCTATGCTCGGTATAGCCAGGCCATCCATTTCGTCCCGCGCGAACGCAAGGTCCTCTCGTTCGTCCTCGTTCAAGCCAAGCCCGACGTTTCGCATCATGCCCTTTGCGAACGAATCACGGCGCAAACCGGCTTGACCGCCCTTACGCAGGAGGATTTCTGCTGGAAGACCATTATGTACTACATCCAGCGGACCGGCATTCCGATCAATTTCGGCACGACGGTTCTCCTGGGTTTCATCGTCGGAGCGGCTATCGCTGGCCAAACCCTTTATCTCTTCACCATCGAGAATCTCAAGCAGTGGGGATCGCTCAAGGCGATGGGAGTGGGGAATCTTCGCCTGGTGGGCATGATTCTCCTTGCAATCGGCGATCGTCGGCGTGCTTGGCTTCAGTCTTGGCATGGGATTGGCGGTGCTGGCCCTTTCAGGCATGGTCAAGCAAATGGAAGCCAAGGGGATCTCCGCGGAGTTCTTCATGCCGTGGCAGGTAATGGCCGGCACCGGATTCGCCGTCCTGGTCATCGCGACATTGGCGAGCCTGCTCAGTATTCGCAGGGTATTGGTGCCGAACCGCGGTGGTGTTCAAGCAGTTTTCGGAGTGCGTGGCGATGACGACGGCCGTGATGACTGCGGGACGCCCCGTCTCGAGCCCTATGCTCGCGGTGGAGTGTCGCGGAGTCACCAAGGAGTCATGGTAAGTGACGCAGCGTGCAGGCTCTCCGTGGCGGGGACGTGGAAATCCATCCCGGGGAACTCACGCTCCTGGTCGGCCCGAGCGGGTGCGGAAAAACCACGTTGATCTCGATCATCGCGGGACTTCTGGATCCGACGAAAGGCGAGGTAAGCGTCTTCGGACACCGACTGGACCTCATGCCCAACGGGAAAAAGGTTCGCTTTCGCGGCGACCACATCGGGTTTGTGTTTCAGCAATACAACCTTTTGCCGACGCTGACGGCGGCGGAGAACGCCGCCGTCCCGCTTCTCATCGCGGGTTGGAAGCGGCGGTTGGCGATCGAAAAGGCGACGGAGTGGCTGGACGCGGTGGGGTTGGGGCATCGGGCGAAGTCGCTTCCCTCGCAATTGTCCGGCGGACAACAACAGCGTGTCGCCATCGCGCGGGCACTCGTGCATGAGCCCAAGCTACTCGTTTGCGACGAGCCGACCGCGGCGCTGGATGCACAGTCCGGCCAGACCGTCATGGGCTTGATCCGAGAGGTGGCCGTCCATCCCGATCGGGCCGTCATCGTCGTGACCCATGACAGCCGCGTTTACCGTTTCGGCAATCGAATCGTTCACATGGGAGATGGTCGCATCGAAGACGTGCAGTCGCAGGCGCACGGCTCCGAAATGGCCGGTCATTGAAAGCAGGTGGTTCCATGTTCCGTTGGCTGCGAGCCATGATTTTGCCGGGATTGGCGATCTTTTCGTTGGGGTTCGCGCTCGTCAGCGTGGTGCCCGCCAGTCAGGACGGAGCGAAGTCCAAGCCGCCGATCGAACCGGCGCGGACCCCTTTCGCCGATACCGTCGCGGGGGCGGGCATCGTGGAGCCGAGTTCCGAGAATATTCTGCTGGGAACCCATATTCCAGGCGTCGTCGCCGAGGTCTTCGTGCGCGCCGGGCAGCAGGTGAAGAGAGGCCAGCCGCTCTTTCGCATCGATGATCGCCAGCTTCGAGCCGAACTCAAGGTACACCTGGCGAGTCTGCGCGCGGCGGAGGCGCAGTTGAGCCGGCTACGTCAGTTGCCCCGACCGGAGGAGATCCCCGTGAGCGAGGCCGCGGTCGGCGCCGCGAAAGCGCGCTTGGCCGAGCAGGAAGATCTGCTTGCGCGCTCGAGAAAACTGAAGGCGACACGATCCGTGGGGGACGAAGAACATTTCCGACGCGAACAAGAGTTTCGGGCCGCCGAACAGGAATTGGCCAAGGCGAAGGCGTCGCTTGATTTGCTTCGCGCGGGCGCCTGGGTGCAAGACATCGAGGTCGCGCAAACACAAGTCGAGCAGGCCAGGGCGCAATGGGAAAAGGCGAACACGGAGATCGAACGTTTGACGGTCAACGCGCCGGTTGACGGCGACGTTCTGCAAGTGAACGTGCGTCCCGGCGAGTCTGTCGGAGCGTCCCCCTCCCAAGCGCTGATCGTGCTCGGTGAAGCTGGGGTTCGCCATGTGCGCGTCGACATCGACGAACACGACATTCCCCGTTTCCGTATCGGGGCCCCCGCGCGGGCGAACCTTCGCGGCGACCAGAACGCAACTTATAACCTGCGCTTTGTCCGCGTCGAACCGTACGTCGTTCCGAAAAAATCCCTCACCGGGGATAACACCGAACGGGTCGATACGCGAGTCTTGCAAGTCATCTACGCGATCGAGCCAAGCGAACAGCCGCTTTACGTCGGTCAGCAACTGGATGTCTACGTCGACCTCAAGTCGGTTGCGACCGCTTCTGCCCGCTGATCGCTCGATTTTCCGACCCTTGCATTCACGCCGACGAAGATTCCCGCGGGATCGATCCTTGTGACCGATCCCTTAGCGGTTCATTCACTTCTCGACGAAAGTTTCCACCGGTTTTGGTCCACCGCACCACTTTTCCGAGCGGCAATCCGGCACGCTCGTTCAGTTTTTACACTTTCTTTGCGCCTTCCTCCTTAGACTTAAAGTGTGAACGACGTTGACAGTGATCCCGTGGTGTGGATCTCGATCACCGTCCGTGGACGTTGATCGGCTTCACGATTAGCCGCCAGGAATCCTCGGTGTTCTTGACGCGAGCCGTTGTAGTTTTGCGATAGGGAGCCCTTTCCCATGGACCTCTTGTATCTTGCCGCGATCGTCGCCTTTTTCGCGTTCTCGTACGGCCTGATCCTGTTTTGTGATCGACTGCGGGAGGAGAAGCGATGACGGGCATTTACCTATTGGGTGGCGCGATTGCCGTCGCCTTGTTCCTTTACTTGTTTGTCGCCTTGATGAAACCGGAGTGGTTTTCATGACTGGAAACATGACGCTTCAGGTATTGCTCTACCTGGGATTGTTGCTCGCGATTGTCAAGCCGTTGGGTTGGTACATGGCGCGGGTCTACGAGGGAAAATCCTGCGGCTTGGATTTCCCCTTGGGGTGGCTGGAACGGCTGCTCTACCGGGTCAGCATGGTCGATCCCCGCGAGGAAATGGACTGGAAGACGTATGCCAAGTCGATGCTGTTGTTCAACGGGCTGGGCCTTCTCGCCGTTTATGGACTTCAGCGGCTGCAAGGTTCATTGCCGTTGAATCCAGAACAGTTTGGCGCGGTATCGCCCGATTCATCGTTTAACACGGCAATAAGCTTCGCCTCCAATACCAATTGGCAGGGGTATGGCGGTGAGTCAACGATGAGTTACCTCACGCAGATGCTCGGATTGTCGGTGCAGAACTTTCTTTCCGCTGCCACAGGCATGGCATGCCTCGTGGCGCTGGTTCGCGGACTTTATCGCCACATGACGGCCACGATTGGCAATTTCTGGGTCGACATGGTTCGGAGCACGCTTTACGTGTTGCTCCCCCTCTCGCTGGTCTTGGCGATATTGGAAGTCTCGCAAGGAGTCATACAGAATTTCTCTCCGTACCAGACGGTCGGTTTGGTGCGTCCTTTCGAGGATGGAAACGGAGAGAAGGTCGTGGAGCAGACGCTGCCGATGGGGCCGGCGGCCTCCCAGATTGCCATTAAGCAACTCGGCACCAACGGTGGAGGTTTTTTTAACGTCAACTCTGCCCATCCCTTCGAGAACCCGACGCCGCTCGCCAATTTCTTCGAGATGATCGCGATCCTCGCGATCCCCGCGGCGCTCTGTTATTGCTTTGGCGTCATGGTGAAGGATGTCCGGCAAGGGTGGGCCGTTTTGGCCGCCATGCTGCTGCTTTTCGTGCCTCTTGTCTTCTTATGCCCGAGTTTGGAGCAGAAGGGAAATCCCATGTTCCAAGAGCTAGGGGTTGATGCGGCGTTTTCGGAATTGCAACCGGGTGGCAACATGGAAGGGAAGGAAGCTCGCTTCGGAATCGTCAATTCCGCGCTCTGGGCGGTGGCGACGACGGCGGCGTCGAACGGTAGCGTAAATGCCATGCACGACTCCTTTACTCCCCTTGGTGGACTCCTTCCGATGTGGCTCATGCAGCTTGGGGAAGTGATCTTTGGCGGCGTGGGAAGTGGACTTTACGGCATGCTGGTATTCGCCATCGTCGCCGTCTTCATCTCGGGACTCATGGTCGGTCGCACGCCGGAGTATCTGGGCAAGAAGATCGAAGCCTTCGAGATGAAGATGGCCTCCTTGATCATTCTCATCCCGCCGGTCGTGGTGTTGGTGGGGACCGCGATATCCGTTACGGGGCCGGGGTTGGAGGTTGTGGGTAGTGACGGTGCCGTCAAATCCCTTTTGAACAATCCCGGGGCGCATGGATTCTCTGAGATTCTCTACGCCTACTCTTCCGCGGGGAACAACAACGGCAGCGCGTTCGCCGGACTGAACGCGAATGTTCCCTTTCACAATTTCTTCCTGGGGTTGGCGATGCTTCTGGCCCGTTATTGGTTGGCGATTCCGACGCTCGCGATTGCCGGATCCCTGGCAAACAAGAAGCGAACTCCCGTCGGTGCCGGCACCTTGCCGACACACACGCCTCTGTTCGTCCTATTGCTCGCGGGAGTCGTGATCCTTGTCGGGGCGCTCACTTTCATTCCGGCTTTGGCGCTCGGGCCAATCGTGGAGCAATTGCAAATGATCGCGAGCCAACGCCCTTGAGCATCAGAAAAGTAACGTCCTTATGCCCGACGCGGTCGCTTGGAGAGACATAGCGCCAAGCGCATCGGGCCCCGACATAGCTTTCTAAGCGGCCATCGTGGTGGGCGAGGGCGATTGGCGTGGGAATTCCTCTAGTCATCGTGGAAAAGGAAGATTTCAATGGCTTCGCGCGTGAAAGTCCGCTCTCTTTTCGATCCTCCGATCGTACGAGGGGCGGTTCTGGGTGCCTTCAAAAAACTGCATCCGAAGCACCAACTTCGCAATCCGGTCATGTTCACGGTGTACGTGGGGAGCATTCTGACGACCGGACTGTTCGTGCAGGCGGCCGTCGATCCCGCGTCCGGTGAAGCCCCCGCGGGATTCATCTTTGCGATTTCGATCTGGCTTTGGTTCACGGTGCTATTCGCGAATTTTGCGGAAGCGATGGCCGAGGGTCGGGGAAAAGCACAGGCGGATAGCCTGCGGCGCTCTCGAAGAACGACCATGGCGAAGAAGCTTGCGGAACCGCGAAGGACCGGCCGGGTGCAGTCGGTGGCGGCCACGGAGCTTCGAATCGGGGACGTGGTCCTTGTCGAGGCGGGAGACTCGATTCCAGGCGATGGCGAGGTGATCGAAGGAGTGGCATCTGTCGATGAAAGCGCGATTACCGGCGAAAGTGCGCCCGTAATCCGCGAAAGTGGCGGAGACCGAAGCAGCGTGACGGGAGGAACGCGCGTCCTCTCCGATTGGATCATCGTTCGCGTCGCCGCCAATCCGGGAGAATCTTTTCTCGATCGCATGATCTCGCTGGTCGAGGGAGCGAAACGGAAAAAAACTCCCAATGAAATCGCGCTCGATATCCTGCTCGCCGCGTTGACCATCATCTTCCTGCTTACCTGCGTGACTCTTTTGCCGTTTTCGCTCTACAGCGTCAGGGCAGCAGGGGAGGGTCAGCCGATTACCGTAACGGTCCTCGTCGCACTGTTGGTGTGCCTGATTCCGACGACGATCGGCGGCTTATTGTCGGCGATCGGGATCGCGGGCATGGACCGCATGATCCAGGCGAACGTGATCGCGACCTCCGGACGCGCGGTGGAGGCGGCTGGGGACGTGGACGTCCTGTTGCTCGACAAGACCGGGACGATCACGCTGGGGAATCGCCAGGCAAGCGATTTTCTGCCGGTGGACGGCGTAAAGCCTCACGATTTCGCTGAGGCCGCGCAGCTCGCTTCTTTGTCCGATGAAACGCCCGAGGGGAGAAGCATCGTCGTCTTCGCCAAGCGGGTCTTTGGTCTGAGAAGCCACGGCATTCACGACCTGCGCGCGACTTTCGTGCCATTTTCCGCCCAGACCCGAATGAGCGGCGTCGACATCGACGGTAAGCAGATCCGCAAGGGATCCGCGGACGCGATCGAGTCGTTCGTGAATTCCAAGGGAAAGTCATTCCCCCAGCAAGCGAAACACTCCGTGGAAGAGATTGCCAAAAAGGGAGGAACGCCTCTCGTCGTTGCTGAAAACGGCGACGTGCTTGGCGTCATTCAACTCAAGGACGTCGTCAAGGGGGGGATTCGGGAACGGTTTGCCGAGCTTCGCAAGATGGGAATCAAAACCGTGATGATCACGGGGGACAATCCACTGACGGCGGCGGCGATCGCGGCGGAAGCGGGCGTCGACGATTTTCTCGCGCAGGCGACTCCGGAAACCAAGCTGAGGCTCATCCGGGATTATCAAAGTGGCGGGCGACTGGTCGCCATGACCGGAGACGGCACGAACGACGCGCCCGCCTTGGCGCAAGCCGATGTCGCCGTTGCCATGAACACCGGAACTCAGGCTGCCAAGGAAGCCGGCAACATGGTCGATCTCGATAGCAACCCGACCAAGCTCATCGAGATCGTCGAGATCGGCAAACAATTGTTAATGACGCGCGGGGCGCTGACGACCTTCAGCATCGCCAATGACGTCGCGAAGTACTTCGCGATCATCCCCGCGGCGTTCGCCAGCACCTATCCCGTGTTGCAAACCCTCGACGTCATGCGGTTGACGACGCCGGCGAGCGCGATCCTATCCGCCGTCATCTTCAACGCGCTCATCATCGTCGTGCTCATTCCGCTGGCGCTGCGCGGGGTTCGCTATCGAGCGGTCGGAGCCGCGACGCTGCTGCGGGACAATCTTTTGATTTACGGACTCGGCGGCCTGATCGCGCCGTTCTTTGGCATCAAGGCGATCGATCTGTTGCTCGCCGTCCTGCATCTGGCGTAGGACACAAGGGAGGAAAGTAGCATGTTTCGCAGGGCGTTGATCATGTTCACGTTGTTGACGGTTCTCGTGGGCGTCGTCTACCCGATCGCGGTATGGGGACTGGCGCAAGCTTTGTTTCCTTTTCAAGCGAATGGAAGCGTTCTGAAAAAAGAGGGAAGACCGATAGGCTCGAAACTCATTGGTCAATCATTTTGGGGGGATGGCAAATACTTCTGGGGACGGCCGTCGGCGACTTCGCCGTTCCCCTACAACGCCGCCGCGTCAAGCGGTTCTAATCTTGGACCGACCAACCCTGCCCTCAGGGAGGTGGTGGCGCAACGGGTTCGCGATCTCAAAAACGCCGATCCAGAGAACAAACTGCCGGTCCCCGTGGATCTGGTCACTGCCTCGGGAAGTGGATTGGATCCGGAGATAAGCGTGGCGGGCGCGTACTACCAGGTTCCCAGGGTTTCGAAAGCACGTGGAATACCCGCTGCCAGGATCGAGGCACTGGTGGCCAAGGCAACGAGCGCGCGAACGGTGGGCCTTTTGGGAGAACCGCGCGTGAACGTGCTGGAACTGAATCTGGCGTTGGATGCCTTGAAATAGCGCGATTGAGAACGAGGCGTGACGATGAGCGACGAACGTCCCGATCCTGACGAACTCCTGGCGCGCGTGCAGGCAGCGGAAGCGAAGGCTTCGCGCGGCAAGCTGAAGATCTTTTTCGGCGCCGCGCCCGGCGTGGGGAAGACCTACGCAATGTTGGAGGCGGGGCGCAAACTTGCCAAATCCGGCGTCGACGTCGTGGTGGGTTATCTCGAACCGCATACTCGTCCTGATACCTTGGCCTTGGCGTTGGGATTGGACGTGTTGCCCAAACGGGAAGTGGAATATGGTGGCCGTGTTCGCACCGACTTCAGCCTTCAGCTCGCCTTGGAGCGGCATCCGCAACTCATCCTTGTCGACGAGATGGCGCACACGAACCTTCCCGATCCGAACGTCGTGGTTCACGAAAAGCGGTGGCGCGATATCGAGGAACTGCTCGACGCGGGCATTGACGTTTACACGACCTTGAACGTTCAGCACCTGGAAAGCGTCAACGACGTCGTCGCGACCGTCACCGGGGTCGTGGTCCGTGAGACGGTTCCGGATTCCATATTCGACAAGGCGGACGAGGTGGAACTCGTCGACCTACCCCCCGACGACCTCATCGAGCGGCTTCAGGAGGGCAAGGTCTACGTTCCGGGCCAGGCCCAGCAAGCGGTGCGTCATTTCTTTCGCAAAGGGAATTTGATCGCCCTCCGCGAATTGGCGCTGCGCCAGACCGCCGAGCGGGTCAACGCGCAGATGCTCGACTATCGGCATGAGCACGCCGTCTTGACGACTTGGCCGACGGCGGAACGTCTTCTCGTATGCATCGGTCCGAGCCCCTTTGCCGCGCGATTGATCCGCGCAACGAGGCGAATGGCGGCGGCGCTCCATGCGCCGTGGATCGCCGTGCACGTCGATGCCGCCTTGGCCCCCTCGCTTTCCCAAATGGATCGCGATCGACTGGCGCAAAACATGCATCTCGCCGAGCAATTGGGAGGCGAGACGGTCACTCTGGCGGGGAACCGGTTTGTTGACGAGATCGTGCGCTACGCGCGGGATCGGAACGTTACCAAGATCATCGTCGGCAAGCCACAGTTGCCTCGATGGCGCGAGATCCTGCGCGGATCCTATGTTTATGAACTAACGCGCGCCTGCGGCGATATTGACATTTACGTTATCAGTGGGGATGTCGAGTCAGCACCTTCTCGATTGAATGCAACGCCCGCCCCGTCCCCCCCATTGCCTTGGAGCGCTTACGCATGGTCGATTGCCGTCGTGCTGTTGGGAACCGGGATTTCCTGGTTCCTGTACCCCTTCCTTTCGCCGCTCAATCTGATCATGATTTACCTGGTGGGGGTCGTGATCGTATCCGCTCGCTTGGGGAGAGGACCATCGATCCTGGCGTCGATTCTGAGCGTCGTGGCGTTCGACTTTCTTTTCATCCCTCCGTTTTTCACGTTCGCGGTCGACGATACGGAATACTTGTTGACGTTCGTCATCATGTTGTTCACGGGACTGGTAATCAGCACGCTCACCGACCGCGTGCGTCGGCAGGCGGAATTTGCCTACCAGCGAGCGCGGCGCACGTCAGCGCTTTATGGAATGAGCAGGGAACTGGCGTCCATGTCGACGTTGGGGGAAATGATATCGGCAGCAGTGCGGCACGTCGGTGACGCGTTTTCGGCGGAAGTGACTCTACACCTTCCGGATCCCCAAGGACGTCTTCATCTCTGGGGCGCGGGCGAAAAGCAATCGGTTGCGCCGCACGACTTGGGTGTGGTGCAGTGGGTATACGAGCATGGGGAACGCGCGGGCTTGGGTACGGACACGCTTCCTGGGGCCAGAACGTTGTATCTCCCCATCCAGGCGGTAAATCGTCGCATAGGCGTCATTGGAATCCAGCCGGCCCAAGCGGGTCGTCGTCTCGACACGGATCAACTTCGCTTTCTGGAAGCCTTCGCCGACCAACTCGCCATTGCGATCGAACGGGTGCATTTGACAAATGAAGTCGAAACCGCATTGTTGCAGGCGGAATCGGAGCGAATGCGTAATTCCCTTTTGAGCGCGGTGTCTCACGATTTGCGTACTCCCCTCACGGCGATCGCCGGCGCCAGCAGCACGCTCATTGAAGCGTCGGACGCATTGTCGAAGGAAACCCGTCTGGAACTGGCGGAGACCATATTCGAGGAGGCAGAGCGGCTCAATCGGCTGGTGGGAAACCTGTTGGAAATGACGCGGCTGGATGCCGGCGCGATCGTCGTGCACAAGGAATGGCAGCCGCTCGAGGAAGTACTTGGCGTCGCGCTTCAACGGTTGCATCGGCAACTCGTGGGACGAGAAGTCCATTCGGAACTCGCTCCGGACTTACCGCCGGTCCCATTGGACGGGGTGTTGATGGAACAGGTGTTCGTCAACTTGCTCGAAAACGCCGCCGTGCATACGCCGCCGGGAACGCCGATCGAATTGTCCGCGACTTGTGGTGGTGAATGGATTCAAGTGAACGTGGCCGATCGGGGGCCTGGATTGCCAACCGGCGAGGAGCGACGCATCTTTGACAAGTTCCACCAGATCGAACGTTCCCAGGGGCGAGGCGGCGTGGGTTTGGGGCTGGCCATCTGCAAGGGAATCGTCGAGATTCATGGCGGCAGAATCTGGGCGGAGAATCGTCCCGGAGGGGGGGTCGTCTTTTCCTTTACCCTGCCGCTCGCGACCGCGACCGTGCCCGCGCCTTGGGCCGGCGTGCGACCGGGGAAGCTTGACGATGAGGAACAAATATCGGCGAACGATGGATAGGACCGTATGACATCCGGGTTAGCACCGTCGAATCCCGCCAAGGTCGTCGTCATCGAGGATGAACGGCAGATTCGGCGGTTTCTGCGCGCGTCGCTCGCCAGCCATGGCTTTCAATGCGTGGAAACCGAGACGGGCCAGGAAGGGGTTCGCGCGGTCGCCGATCACAACCCGGATATTGTTCTTCTCGATCTCGGACTGCCCGACATGGATGGTCTCGAGGTCGTCCGGCTTCTTCGCGAATGGAGCACGGTGCCGATCTTGATTCTCACCGCGCGTGGGCAGGAGCGAGATAAGATCTCCGGCTTGGACGCGGGCGCGGACGATTATCTCACCAAGCCGTTCGGCGTCGGCGAATTACTCGCGCGCATGCGCGTCGCGTTGCGAAACCGCGCGCGAAGAAGCGATCAGCCAGTGGACGCGAAGTTTTCCAGTGGCGAATTGGTGATCGACCTTGAAAAACGGCAGGTGCTCGTGCGTGGCGAGGAAATCCATTTGACGCCCATCGAATATCGGTTGCTGACGACGTTGGTGCGCCACGCCGGTTGCGTGTTGACGCATCGTCAACTGCTAAAGGAGGCTTGGGGGCCCCACCACGTGGGGGATTCCCATTATTTGCGGGTCTACATGGGACATCTAAGGCAAAAAATAGAATCGGATCCCGCGCGACCGCGGTTATTGATCACCGAACCCGGCGTCGGCTACCGCTTGAAGATGGAATGAAGCGATTTAGCGAGAACTGCGTCGACGCCGCGTTCTTCGTAACGAAACGCCGGCGCCCAGAACGAAGGGAATGAAGACGGCTCCTTCACTGGGGTTCAGCGAGGAACCCACTTCGAGGCTAGGTTTCGGAGCCGTGATCGGTTTGGCCGGAGGCAAAGACTCCTTACCTGCCGCCGCCGATCCCTCCGGTTTGAAGCCCGACATGAAAGCATCGACGGCGCTTCGATCCAGGGACTCCGCTTTGACGTTGGATTCCGCCGGCTTTGCTTCCGCGCTGCCGAGAAGCTTTTCCACCAAGGCGACGTTGTCGTCCCCCTCGCCAATCGCGGAGGCCTGCGATAGGAACATCCCCCAGCCCCCCGCGCCGTCAAGCATCTGCTGGAGGGTCTTGGGCATCCCTTCGTCGCGGAACTGGAGAGCCGTCAGGCCGAATCCGGAATCGCTTTGCTGGCGGTAGTTGGTGGCGTCCATCGGCTCGAAACGGAATGCGGTCACGGGTTCCGCGATGTCCGGTTCCTCAAGGAACTGCATCGAGCCGGCACCTAGGTCACGTCCGCCCCTCGAACTGTTACTCGTGTTGGAGACGGGAGTCCAAGGATCGCCGGGAGCCGCCGTGTTGATGATCGAGTCGGTGGACTTCGGATTGTCGAGCGGGACGCCCGGAGGTTTCGGCTTGGGATAACTCTGCGGTCCGTCGAGAAACGGGCCTATGGGCTTAAAAACGATGTCGGGTCCTTGGCTTTCGGTTTTTTGGACCGAGAGCGCGACCACGGCGGAGTCGGAGGTTCCGGTAGACCAGCCGGTTAGATCATCGACGTCGATATGGAGCGCGTCCGAGCCGGCGAATCCCGTGTTGCCCTTGTAAGCAACGTTGGCGAGTGCCTGGTTGATGTTCGGCAGAGTACCGAAGAACCGCATGGACTGATCGTTGATACCATCCCCGGCGAGGAATTCGAGTCCTTCGAGGTCCGCCAGGCTAAACGTACCATGGGTAACCCAGAGCGTCACTTCGAGGGGATTTTCGCCGGCGTCCAAATCCGCGATCCAAATCGGACCGACGTTGATCGTGGAACCGGCGATGCCCGAGGCGCTCTCCGGGGCGAAAATATGGGGAGCGAGGTTCCTCGGCACCACGAGAATGCTGGCGAAGCCGATCCCTTCGCTGAAAGGGGAATCGCCACCCAGTTCGGAAGCGTCCCCGATCCCGCCGCTTTCGCCCCTGGTTCCATCCCAGGCGACGAAAACGATTCCCGCGGCGACATACCCGACGAAATCTCCTTGGGGAACGAAACGAATGCGATTGTTCTCGTCGGAACCAAGAAGACGCGCCTCGCGATTACTCACGTTGCCGAACGCCTGCCACGTCACGCCGCCGTCGCGCGAGTATTCCCAGGTTCCATTCGCCTCATTGGAACCTACGACCGCAATGCCCACGTCGCTTTCCGCGTCCGCATCGGTCACGTGTCCCGCGATTAGATCGGCCACTTTCGTGCCGGCGCTGTTGAACGCGTATTGAGGGATGGTGTCGAAGTCGTTGCTACCGTCGAGAAGGGGAGCGTCGTTGACGCCGAGAACGTGAATGGTCATGGTGGCGAGTTCGGAACTGAATCGGGTCAAGCCGCCGTTTTCGCGCGTGTCCACGTACCTTCCGCTATCTTGCGGATAGGCATCCCAGGCGCGGAACGTCACTCCTCCCGCCGGCCGGCCCGAAAAGTTGGGATTCGGACGGAATCGAACGCGCGTGGTGTCGCTGGCGAAGAGCAGCAAGGCGGAAGCCTCGGAAACGTCGCCGAACGCCTGCCATGTATCGCCGCCATTGGTCGTGAATTGCCAATCGCCGTCCTGATTGTCCACATGGATGACGGCGACTCCGGGTAACGAGTATCCATCGACGTCGGATACCTGATCGGCAAGGATATCCGCCAGGAGCGTCCCGGCGTTGTCGACGTCGTCCTCGTAAATCGGGTCCAGTTCATTCGCCCCAGCCAGGATCGGCGCGTCGTTGACGGGAAGAACGTCGACGGCAAACGTGGCTTCGACGAACTGTCCCATCGAATCGGTGGCGCGCACGGAGACGTGAATCGGACCACCCCATCCGTCGGCGTGGTACCGGAGAACGAGGTGATGGTCCTGAGTAACCATCACTTGAAACGGCGCGAGCGACTCGAGGATTTTCGCCGAGTAAGTTAAGCCAGAGGGTCCATCTTGAGCATCGTCGAAAAAGTTTTCGAGGAACAGTACCGTGTCGTCGGCGTCCTCGCTGACGGTAACATCTTCGATACCAGTCGTCGTCGGCCTGTCGCTATCCTGGATTCTTCGTGCATAGACGTCCAGATTCCCGTTTGGCGAACTGGCCTGGATCCAGGCGACCACTCCGTCGCCATTGACGCCGAGAGCTATTGCCGCCGCGAATTGAGCAGAAGTTGGCGAAGAACTGACGAGGAATTCGGCTCCGCTTGTTAGGCCGTTGGCGTCATATTGTCGAGCGTAAATGTCAATGCTGGTACCGTTGTTGGCGTCATTGTCGAAGAGAACGACGAAGCCGCCGCCGGGCAAGAGTTCGATCTGTGGCCGAGCCACGTCGGGCGCCCGCTCGAACGGATAGTGGGAGGCGGACGGGAGCGTATCCACGCGCATGACATCTCCGAGCGCGTTGCCGCCGGTACCGAACCTGCGAACGAAGACTTGGGCCGACGGAAGTTTAGGATCCGCGTACGACGATGTCTCCCAGGAGACGACGAACGAGCCGTCATCCCGTAGCCTGACGTCCGTGTTGGCTTCGCCAAGGGCCGGCAAAGTCGGCCGACATAGATTAGTGCGAGGTCGAGTGCCGAGCCGTCCGCTCGAAAACGCCGCGCGAGAATCTGATAGTTGCCGGGGCTGTTAACGTCGTAATCCTGCCATGCGACGATGAAGTTGCCGGCGGAATCGACGTCGACGGTGGCCGGTGAATAGAATTCGTTTTGAGTGGTGATGGCGAAGGCAGCGTCCTTCGCCGCGCATTGGCGTCGAACTGCCGTGCCATCACTGCGTCTTGCGACAAGTTTTCCAAACCACGACGAAATCGCCGTCGGCGTCCATGGCGACGGACGGGTTGACGTTGAACTCGCGAGAGTTGGCGTCGTGGATGAGAAAATCGCCGGTCAATGGCGTGCCGTTGTTGGAAAACCGTCGGCCACGAACCTCCGCGAAACCGGAGGCGACGATTCGCTCCCAAACCACGACGAAATCACCGTCGTCGTCCATGGCAACGGCGGGGTTACCCGAATTGCCACTTCCCGCATTCACGCGAAACTCGTCCCCGAGCGGAGTGCCATCGGCCTTAAATCGGCGGGCAAATAACGTCTCGCCCCCGTTTTGAAAGTCCGTTTCCCAAACGATGACGTAATTGCCATGCGCATCGGCCGCCACGGCGACTTGCGGCTGTGCTAGTGTTTGAAGGCTGACTTCGACCTGAAAATCGTTGCCGATGGGAGTGAACGCCAGGAGATGGCGATCTTCCAAGGGTTCGATGCAAAACTTCGACGACCTGGAAGCGGCTGGCGGTTGGGCGACGCGCGCGCGCGGTCCGCGAGAAGGGATGATCTTCTTCGCGAACTCTTGCGATTGCTCCAACACGTTGTCCAACAAGGTCCTATACCTCGCCACGCGGATCAGGTGCACTCACTGGCTGTTCATCCGTGAACCGACATCTAGCTTACACCGCGCGGGGCGCCGACGGAGGAGGAGAACCTTATTTTATCAGAACTTCCAAATTTGACGCCAGGGCAATTCGAACGGACGCCGCTTTATACGCCCTATCAGAGGTAATGGCAGAAGAGGCACCACTTTTGGGAAGATTCACCCCAAACTTTAATCCCCTCCCGAAGGCGCGGAATGGCGAATCGTCGCTACCTCACCTGTGTTTCGGGCGACCGCCCCAAGAAACGTTTCAAAAACCGGCGAATATGCCCCCGGGGACCCGGGGGGAGCGAGGAACAATCGTCATTGGCATGAACTTCACGCGTGGAACGACCGCGGGTGGCTTTGGCGAGCGCGGGAGAATATGCTAGCCCTTCGAATACCTTACCCGGAACGGAGTCTACGACAATTCAGCGCCCGCTGGATCGGCACGAAGGGCGTGGCGTGGACAGTGTGGTGGATGCGACGACGAGGACGCCATGGATCGAAAATGGGTTGCAAACATTCTCGATGATTGCGGAACTCTGCTGGAACTCAAAGGGGAAAACCCCTTCCGCTGCAATGCTTATCACAACGCCTCGCGCGCGGTCCAGAAACTGGAAGGCGATTTGGAGGAAATGGTGGCTCGAGGCGAGCTGCAGAAAGTGAAGGGGATCGGCTCGACGATGGCCGAGAAGATCGCCGAGTTGGTTCAGACGGGAACCTTGACGTTTTACACGAAGCTTCAAGCGGAGATCCCACCGGGTCTGGTCGACATGCTCAGGATCAGCGGTTTCGGTCCCAAACGGATTCGGCAGGCATACGCGGAATTGGGAATCGATTCCATCGATAAGCTTCGTTTGGCGTGCCAGGACGGCCGCCTGGCGGAATTGAAAGGGTTTGGCGAAAAACTCGCGGGCAAGATTCTCGATGGCATCGCGTTTCTCGAGAAGACCGGCTCGCGGGTCCTGTACCCAGTAGCGCTCGCGTTGGCGGCTAGTCTTCGTGAAACTCTGGAAGGCCATCCCGCCGTGCAGCGCATGGAAATCTGCGGCAGCCTGCGCCGTGGTCGCGAGACGATCAAGGATATTGATCTCCTGATCGCCAGTGACGATCCAGAGCCGATCATGGCTCAATTCGTATCCCATCCGGATGTGATTCAAATCGTGGGGCATGGAACGACCAAGTCGAGCGTTCTACTGGCCAATGGAGTGCCTGCCGATCTGCGGGTCGTGACCGCCAAGCAATTCCCATTCGCACTGCATTATTTCACCGGGAGCAAGGAGCACAACGTCGCCATGCGCGCGCGAGCGCAGGACCGCGGCTTGAAATTGAATGAGTACGAACTGGCGGGCCCCAAAAAATCGATCGATTGCACGGAAGAAGCCGACATTTTCGAGGCGCTCGGTTTGGACTACATTCCCCCCGAGCTTCGCGAGGACACCGGTGAATTGGAAGCCGCGGCCGAGCACAAGTTGCCGAAATTGGTAAAGCTGGACGATATCACCGGCTGTTTTCATTGCCATACGAATGCCAGTGACGGTTCGGCGTCGCTTGAAGAAATGGCCGAAGCCGCCAAGTCGCTGGGGTTGAAGTATCTAGGGATTGCCGACCATTCGCAAACGGCGGCATACGCGGGTGGACTCAAACCGGATAGGATTCGCAAGCAACACGAAAAGATCGATGCGCTGAACGCCAAGTACTCGGGCTTCAAACTCTATAAAGGGGTGGAGTCGGATATTCTGGCCGATGGCTCGCTGGATTATGACGAGGAGACGTTGGCAAGTTTCGATTACGTGGTGGCCAGCATCCATAGTCCCCTAAACATGGACGAAAAGAGCATGACGGAACGGGTGGTCCGCGCGATTCGGCACCCGCGGTGCACGATGCTGGGGCATCCCACGGGCTGACTACTTCTTCAGCGAGAGGGTTTTCCCATCGATCTGGAGCAGGTGCTCGTCGAGGCCGCCAAACATGACGTCATGATCGAGATCAACGCCAATCCCCACCGATTGGACCTCGATTGGGTCTTTTGCAAACGGGCGAAGACGTTAGGCGTCACCCTGGTTATCAATCCGGATGCCCACGCGACCGACGGCATCTCCGATATTCGCTTTGGCGTATCGACCGCTCGCCGCGGTTGGCTCGAGGCGAAAAACATTTTCAACGCTCAAAAGCCAGCCAAGGTGGATGCCCATCTTGCACGTCGACGGCAGGGAAATGTTTGACAGGGGCCGCTCCGTAAACCAGCATTCAGGAGGGAGATTTAATCAACGTCAGAGAAGAAATGTTGCAAGACCGGGATCGAGCGAGCGAAATGATCCTGTGTTCATTCGCGAAGACCCGTCGTATGGGGGACTGGTCCGAAAGGCGACATTCCAACTCCGAGCGGCAATAATATCCAAGGGAGGCCCCGCCTGCTTCCTGAAGACCGAGAACGATTTCGAGCCGACGGTATCCTTTCGACCCTTACGTTGCTGGGGCAACGGCGACGACTCCAAGAGACATCTGCTGGTCGGAGCGGTTTACTTGGCAGTCCGTTCGATCGTTGAATCGCCCTAGAGAGAATGGACGGGGTTTGTTATTGGGCGAATACTGATGCACGGATTCGCGCGGGGCTATTTTGTCATGGGCAGCTTCATCGCCGCGGAATCCGTGCGGTGGATGTCGAGTCCCGTGCGTATCGCGCATCAGATCCTCGTTGTCGCTCTTTTTTTGACGGGAATTGCCAGTTCAAGAGCGGCGGAGCCGGCGACGGCCGCCCCCGTCATTCGGAAAACCTGGGGCGTCGTCGTCGGCATTGAATCCTACAAGCACCTATCCCTTCCGCCGCGCAAGTTCGCGCGGGCCGACGCCGCGGCGTTTCACCGTCTGCTGATTTCGCCCGAAAAAGTGGGGGCGGCAGCGGACTCCGTTTGGTTGCTTACCGATCACCCGGACCCGAATTCCGGCAGTCGTCTCGCGACGGCGGACAACGTTCGGGCCGTGTTGAAAAACATCGCGCAGCAGGCGAAGGTCAACGATCTGCTTATTCTTTACCTCCAAGGGGCAGGTTTGCCCAGCAACAACGAATTTCGCTGGCTCGGCTGCGACACGCAACTCGATCGACTGCCGCAAACCACCATATTGTCCGACGAGTGGGGGGAATTGTTGGGAGATATTCCCTGTCATTGGACTCTCTGCTACGCCGACCTTGCTTTTGAACAGCCGGCCGCCGCCCTCGGCTTCAAGGAGGCGATTCAGCAAGCCGCTTGGCAAAACCCATTGGCGGGATTCGTAGGGAACAATCGATTCGTTTTCAGCGCCGATGACGCCAGGAATCCGTCTCCGGAAGATCCCAAGGTTCGCCATGGACTCTTCACGGGGCTCTTGCTTCGCGGGTTTGACGGAGCCGCGGATCGCGAAGGGGAGGAGGCGGATGGCTGGATTACGGCGGGCGAACTCTGGAAGTATCTGCAAATGGAGATGCCCAAGCGCGCCGCCGAACTTGGCATCACCGGAAATGTCCAGCCCGTCCGCTTCGGGAATCAACCGTTGCCAAGCTTGCGTTTGGCGCCAAACCCAGCGGCGAAAGGTCGGCTGCTCGGCATCGTCATGCAACTGGCCCACCTTCGCGATCAAGGCAAGCTGGACTCCAGCCTCTACGACGAAGGCGTTTTGTTGCTGGAGGCGATGCCGGTGTCGGCCCCCGAACGGAGGCTTCGAACCGCTTATGCCGAACTGGCCGCCGGCAAAATGGACATGAACTCGTTCTCGGCCTTGCGCGAACAAGTCCTCAAGGAACGGGCTTTGTCCCCCGAGTCAGCACGCGTTTTTGCCGACGCCGTCATGGAAGCCAGGGACCTGATCGATCGCAATTATGTTCGTCCCAAACGTGGCAATCAGGCGGTGGCAGCCGGTATCCGCGGACTGTACCTCGACCTGGCGGTTCCCATTCCCGGGACCATCGAAGCCAAACTTCGCGAGGTGGATCAGCTAGGTCCCGAGGAATTGCACGGCCTACTGATCCAAGCAAGGATGAACCTCGGGCCTTGGGAAGAATCGGAAACCACGAACCCGCTCGAATTGTGTTTGCACGCCATGTTTCAATCCCTGGATCCCTATTCTCGCTTCCTCCCGTCTCGATCCCTCGTGGAAGAGAAGAAGCAGGTGGACGGCCATTTTGCCGGCCTGGGAATTCAAGTCCGTTACAACGACATGGTTCGGGCGCTGGATGTGGTAACTCCGATCTTTGGGGCGCCGGCATTTAAGGCGGGAATTCGGGCCGGCGACCGCATCTTGGCGATCGACGGCCGTGCCCTCGCCGAGCTTTCCCAGGAACAGGCATTTCGCATGCTCAATGGCCGGCGGGGGCAGGTGGCGAAGCTGGTGGTCCTTAAGGAAGGGGCTCAAAACCCGATTACGGTCGAGATTCCCTTTGCGGACGTCAAGGTGACGACGGTGGTAGGCTATCGCCGGAACCAGGATTACTCGTGGAATTACTGGTATGACGAAAGCCGCCGGATTGCCTACGTCCGTTTGACGGGTTTTGACAGCCATACGGCCGAGGATCTTCGAACGGTATTGAGTCAATTGGCGAAGAAGCGGAACGTGGGGGGGCTAATACTCGACCTCCGATTCAACGGTGGAGGGCTTTTGAAGTCCGCGATTGACGTTGCCGGATGTTTCGTCAAAGACTTGATCGTTACGATTGTTTCGCGGGGCGGTAACGAGGACGCGCGTCGCGGGAGAGAACTGTTTCGATTCGATGATTTTCCTCTGGTCGTGCTCGTCAACGAAGGGAGCGCCAGTGGTGCCGAGATCGTCGCCGGCGCGATCGCGGATAACCATCGGGGGATCCTGGTGGGGGAGCGGTCCTTTGGCAAAGGGAGCGTTCAGGACATTCTCGACCTGGACGATCTAGGGGGAGCCGTCCGTCTGACCACGGCGTCCTTTTACCGTCCGAATGGCAAAAATGTGAATCGTGGACCAGCCGCCAGTTCCAGCGACGAGTGGGGCGTCTCGCCGGAAGACGGCAACATCGTGCCCATGTTTCGCGAAGAATCTCGAGCGCTGCAGCGAAACCTTCGATGGCGCGAAATCATCGGCCGTGAAGCGCCGAGCTCCGGACCGGCTGTTCCCGACCCTCAGCTTCAACGGGCCGTCGAGATCTTGACCGACATGCGTGAAACATCTCGTCGAGCAGGTTGAGCGTGTGGATTTCGTGCCCCCTTTCGTTCGTATCCCGTCCCCGTTCAAATAATTTGGACAATGAATTCCTCTATGGGAAGAACTTCCGTGAAATCGGCGACACCCTTTCGGTCCGCTCCAGGTACTCAAAAGACACGAAGTTCGCGCTGCGGTAAATCTTCGATTGCCTCGTTTTGATGGAACAAAAAGGGGGGAAAACCGAAAATGAATTTTCGGCTAAACTCTCCTAGTATCCGGCTGGGTCGCTGATAGAATACTTAACTTTGCTGCCAATATACTTCTCCGTTCCGGGCTCTTTTTTCGAGGAAGGGTCGTTGGTCGTGCGGTTAAACGGTAAATGGCGTGCCATGCTACTCTTCGGCCCGCCCGGCTGCGGCAAAGGAACGCAAGGCAAAGCGCTAGGAGGCATGCCTGGCTTTCTTCATGTCGCCAGCGGAGAGATTTTTCGGCAGCTTTACAAGCTGGGAACGCTGGGCAGGGAGGTTGCCAGCTACACCGACGCCGGTCAACTCGTGCCGGACGACACCACCATTCAAGTTTGGCGAAGTCACATGAATGCCCTCATGGAGAAGGGGACGTTCGCGCCCGAGGACCAGGTAATTCTCCTGGACGGCATCCCTCGGACCTTTCAACAGGCGGTTTATCTCGCGGAAGACATTGAAGTTCTGTCCATTTTCTCGTTGGAGGTCCAGGACGACGACGAACTGGTGACGCGCATCAAAGCCAGGGCCTTGAAGGAGAATCGAACGGATGACGCCAAGGAAGAGGTCATCCGGGGACGTTTAGCGACGTTCCATCAGCAGACGGCGGAAACTCTGAGTTTCTACGATCCGTCGCTGGTAGTGCGCATAAACGCGTCACAACCCCCCTTGCGGGTCCTGTTGGACATGGCAAGCCATATCTGCAACCTGGTCGAGAACATGGTTTAACGGGGAATCCGCGACGCCAAAATCGAATCTGCGGGACATTCCGCATGGATTCCGCCAATCCATCGGAAAACCCTCTCCCAAAACCGGTACGGTTGTGTATCATGTGCACTAGACGTTTGCACAAGGGCGGTCCTTTTCC
>JAXMAQ010000043.1:0-65690 GCA_046350335.1 Planctomycetota bacterium | reverse complement strand
ACCAGAGGTTGAACGTATTCAAGGTTGCATAGCTGTATTGTCCGACCGCGCGGTCGTAGGGATCGATGATGTGCAATCCCGCGCCGGAGATCACCCACGGGGTCCAGGCGACCGCAAGAATGCCCGTCAACAGGATGGCGGTAAGTCCGATCCGATCCCAGTTGGGCTTTCTCCACGCCGTGCATTCGGGCGCGTACGCGAGACACGTGACTGCCAGCGGCACCAAGGCGACGGCTTGGAACTTAAAGAGCAACGCGATCCCGAGCGTCGCTACTCCCGCGATAATCCACTGACTGGCGAGCAGCATGGTTCCGATCATCAGGAACAGGGAGTGCCAAACGTCGATCTGCCCCCACATGGCGCTGTTGTGAATGAGCGCAGGGTGCAGCGCGTAAAGGAGCGCAACGACGGCAGCGTGAACGGTGCCCCAGCGACGGTAAACCCAGACTCCCAGGATCAACATCGTCGCGAGGTCCGCGAGCACCGCGGGGAGCTTGAAAAGGAATCGGCCGAGTTGCTTTTCTTCCGAGTCCGGCTCGCGGTTCATCTCGATCACTTTGTCGAGGGAGAGAGGTTGCCCCGTCGCCGCCGGGTACAGCCATCCACCGACGAGGTAGAAGATCGAAAGTTGCCCGACCGGATTGTCTCCCCTCATGAGACAGACATCCTCGTCGCCATGTTTGAGTTTCAAATGCTTGCCGTAGACCGTTCCTGGTCCGAACGTGCACATTCGGTAGGCCCAGCCAGTGTAATAACGCAGATCGTCGTGGGAAAAGTTACGTAGGTAAGGGGAACGAGCGCTCCAAGAAATCACAGCCGCCACCGCCAATAGGCCGGCAACGATCCAGGGAGAACGCTTTGGTCCATAAATGGGAATGGTGCTCTCGCTCATCCTCGTCCTCTTGCTGCGCAAATGCCTCGGTGGTTTTGAATTCCACCGATCCGGCAAGAGGTGCCCTATAGTTTCAATCCTTGGAATGTGTCAAGGGAAGCGAACTCCGGGCGAGTCTTGGAACAAGCTCCCCGTGGCATTTTCTGGATCCTGGCGGTCAAAATCTCAAGGCTTGGTAAGGGAAGGGTGTTGCGAGCTTTGGGAGGTTTTGGATCGTCCCGTTCTTTTGCTTCCGCGCTTGGCGATCCAGCGGACGAGCCGGCGTCCGAAGCGGATTTGGCGGAGCGTGGAGTGGACCCCCACGAGCATGTTGGCGTCCGGCTTCATGAATCGAGAAAGCTCGTCCGCGATGGGAACGTCGAGGCATTCCTGGGCGGAGACAATGTCCGCGAGAAACTGGGCGCCCGCGGAAATGAGGGGGCCAGCGCCCCCCCGTGGCTGAAGCAGCCCGAAAACGTACAGCCCCGCGAGGTTCGGGGCCAGCATGCCGGCCAGACGCTTGGGAATCCCGTTTTCCCATTCGAAGAGGGCATGATCCAGAAATGGAAATGAGACGTGAAATCCGGTGGCCCAAACGATGGTGTCCACGTCGATGCTCGTGCCGTCCACGAAATGTACCGTTTGTCCATCCAGTCGAGCGATGTCCCGGTGCGGCTGAATACTTCCATGGCGAATAAAATAGAGGAGCTGTGAATTGACGATCGGATGATGTTCGAAGAGTTTATGGTCCGGCTTTTGCAAACCGTAACGTTCATTGGAGCCGACGGAGATCCAGATCGCGAGCCGGATGATTCCCTTCTGGACGAAAAACGGCACCCACGGGTGGTCCATTTCCGCGGTGGGGATCCCCATGATGGTTTTGGGGAGGAAGTAGTACCCTCGGCGCATGGAGATGTGCGCTTCGCCCATGGTCTTTGCGGCTTCGACGGCGATGTCACAGCCGGAGTTCCCCGCGCCAACGACGAGCACCCGTTTTCCCGCGAAGTCGCTGGGATTCTTGTAGTCCTTGGAGTGGAGCGTCTTGCAGGAAAAATGGCCCGGATAGCTGGGAATGCGTTTTGCCCAATGGTGCCCATTGGCGACGACGACCCCCGAATAATGATGTTCCGTCCCGTCCGCGAGACGAAGTCGCCACCCTTCCATTCCCTTCGGATCGACCGGTTCCATATGGGACACTTCCGTTCGCAATTGGATCGAACGGTGAAGGTCGAAACGGTCGGCATACGCGTTGAGGTAGTCGAGGACCTGTTTCCTGCTGGGAAAGTCCGGGTACGAACGAGGCATGGGAAAATCGCCGTACCCGGTCGTGTCGCGCGAAGAAATAATATGCGTTGAGTCGTAGACGCCGTCGTACCAGTTTCCGCCAATCGCGTCGTTTTTCTCGAAACAATCGAAAGGGATGCCCGCGTCTCGGAACGCCTTCGCGACTCCGAGCCCGGAATACCCGGCGCCGATAATGCAATACCTCGCTTCGTGGCAGCCGTTTTTCATGCGCGCTTCCCGTCGACTTTTCTCGTTACCGTCGTCCAATATACATTTTTCGCGAACCGGTGAAGAAAGGGAACCCGAAGTCGAAAGAAAGCAATTATGCTGTTCAAGTGCTGGCGAGGGATCGAAATGGAACCTCGTGCTGGTGAACCAACATTCTTCATGGTGGGGAGAATAGCAATCCATGCAATCGGTTCGGAATCTCGCGAAGGAACCTCTTCATTGGCTTTTGGTCGCGGTCCCGGTGGCCATCGCCTTTCGCGTCGCCGGCAGCCCGCCGCTTTGGATTTTTCTCGCGGCCGCCGTCGCGATCATTCCACTCGCCGGACTCATGGGTAGGGCGACCGAGAATCTCGCGGAAACGATGGGAGCAGGTGCCGGCGGATTGCTCAACGCCACGTTCGGCAACGCCGCCGAACTCATCATCGCCTTCATGGCGCTCGCCAAGGGGCCCGCGATGTACCCGCTCGTCAAAGCGTCCATCACCGGCTCGATCATCGGCAACATCCTCCTGGTGCTCGGACTCTCGATCCTGGCGGGGGGGCTAATCCACCGGCGTCAGAAATTCAACCGGACCGCCGCCTCGCTCGGTGCCACGTTGTTGGCATTGGCCGCGATTGGCCTGGTGATTCCCACCATTTTCTACTACATGATCGATCCGGCGGAGCGAGGAAGCGTGCGGCTTCTCAGCGAGGAAATCGCCTTCGTGCTCGCGGTCACGTACGTGCTCAGTCTCGTCTTCACGCTTCGCACCCACAGCCATCTCTTCGCGGGGGAGCCAAGCGTGATTCCCGCGGAAGAGAAGCATCACGAACCGGAATGGAACCGGAAGACCGCCGGGACCGTGTTGCTCGTGTCGACGGCGGCCGTCGCGTTGATGAGCGAGTTTCTCGTCGGATCGGTCGAGCATGCCTGCGAATCGCTCGGCATGAGTTCCGTTTTCGTCGGCGTCATCGTCGTGGCCATCATCGGCAACGCCGCCGAACATTCCACCGCCGTCCTGGTCGCGCTCAAAAACAAAATGGATCTCTCCATCAACATCGCGATTGGCAGCAGTATTCAGATCGCCTTGTTCGTGACGCCGGTGTTGGTCTTTGGCAGTTTGCTGTTCGGCCACGACCAGATACTGGATCTTCATTTTACCCCCATGGAGGTGGTCGCGGTCCTGGTCTCCATCGCCGTCGTCGCCTTGATCAGTTCGGATGGCGAATGCCACTGGATGGAGGGAGTGATGCTGCTCGCGGTCTACGTCATCCTCGCGCTCACGTTTTTCAACTTTCCGGTCCCGACGAGCGACGAAAACGCAGAAACCAGGGCCCCAGCGAGCCAGCCGTATTCCGCGCAGTTCTCTGGGTAAGGGTTCCGAGGCTTTCGGAGCGGTCGAGGACCTAAAGAAAACGCAGAAACCAGGGCCCCAGCGAGCCAGCGGTATTCCGCGCAGTTCTCTGGGTAAGGGTTCCGAGGCTTTCGGAGCGGCAGAGGTTTGTCCGCCGTCCCCGAGCCGCATTCCTGAGGCTTTGCCGCGCCGCGGTCTTGGGCCTGGCATTCATGGCAGGTAACACGTCGTTTTCGAGCATCGTTTGAAACTTGCACTTTGCGCGTCGAGTACATACAACTGGAATTGGACTCCCATTCCAGAAATCGCTTGCTGAGACGAAAATGATTGAACAGAAAGAGTTTGCGTCCCCGTGGATGAAGTCAGCCCGACAGGATCGGGGGCAGCAAACCGCCGAGAGGATCCTGACGGCGACGGAAAAACTCATGGCGAAGAGACCTTTTCGGGAGATCTCCGTCGCGGAAATCGTCCGCGAAGCGGAAGCCTCGCAAAGTTCCTTCTACGCGAGGTTCCCAGACAAGGGAGCGCTACTCGGCTGCATCTATGAACGGCATTCCCATTCTCAAAAGGCGCTCATCGACGCGCTTTTGTCCCTCGAACATTGGCGCGGCGTGCCGTTGGCCAAGACTTTGCGCGCCACGTTTCCGGTCATCGTCGCCGGGTACCGATCCCGGCAGGGGCTGATTCGCGCGTTCATCGATCTGGCCTCGGGCGATGAGAGATTTCGCAAAACGTGGGGGGAGATCGGCGACCATATTGTCCGGCGAGTCAAGGAACTGGTTTTGGCACGCCAGTTCGAGGTTTCCCATCCCGATCCCGAGGCCGCGGTTGAGTTCGGTTTGGGGTTCGTGTTTGCCAATCTCGCTTTCGATATTCAGATGCATGAGATCGACAGTTCCCGCATGGAGTCGAAGGTCGAACAGATGATTCTCATGATGCTCCGCTACATGGGAATCGAAGATGTCGAGGATTCGGCCGCGAGCGAGGGGTAATCGGCAGCGAAGTAGGCGGACTGGGTTCAACGAGAAAAATCATCTGGCCAAATGGGGCTACGAGGATTTCGAACGGCAATTCGCGGCTTTTGGGACGGTTCCGAAGAAGTGGTGAGGATGACATGAAACGCTGGATTTCGTGGCTCTGCCTGGTGGCTCTCGTTAGCGGTAATTGGTCGGCCCGTGGAGCCGGGGAGCCTGCCGCGATCGGGCGCAAGGTGACGTCCTTCACGCTTGCGGACGCCGAGGGAAATTCCCATTCGCTTCCCGATTCCAAAGAAGCGAAATTCGTCGTGGTCGCATTCTTGGGGTGTGAATGCCCGTTAGTGACGAACATCTACGCCGAGCGGCTGGAACGGATTGCCACCGAATTCGCGGACCGAGGGGTTCGCGTCCTGGCCATCGACTCCAATTCCCAGGACTCCGCCGGTGACGTCCAGGCATTTGTGCGCAAGCAACAGATCGGATATCCGGTCCTTCTGGATCCCAACGCGGACGTGGCGGACAATTTCCACGCGACCCGCACGCCGGAGGTCTTCCTTTTAGACGAAACTCGTGTCGTCCGCTACCATGGCCGAATCGATGACCAGGGACGAGTCGGCGTGATCCGCAGCCAGCCGGATCGCCGGGATCTCGTCGAGGCCATTGAGGAACTCATTTCCGGCCGCCCGGTGAGCCAACCGGAGTTGCCTGCGGTAGGTTGCCTGATCGGAAGGCGGCGGCAGGCGAAACCGAACGCGGAAGTGACATACTCCAGTCATATCGCCGCTATTTTTCAAAAGCGGTGCGTGCAATGCCACCGCGACGGGGACATCGGTCCCTTCTCCATGGAGAGTTACGACGAAGTCGCTGGTTGGGCGCCCATGATCCTCGAAGTGGTCGAGGAGCAGCGGATGCCCCCTTGGTTTGCCAGCCCCGCGCATGGTAAGTTCCGCAACGACGCGCGTCTCACCGAGGAAGAGAAATCCGCCATTCGGGCCTGGGTTCACGCCGGCGCGCCGTTGGGAAATGCCGCCGAGCTACCCTCCCTGGCCGCGCGTAGCGATGGATGGGACATCGGGAAGCCGGACTTAGTCGTTCCCATGGCGGAAAAGCCGTTCGCCATCCCAGCGACCGGCACCATTCCCTATCAACATTACGTCATCGATCCGAAGCTCTCCGAGGACAAATGGATCGTCGCTTGCGAATGCAAGCCGGGGAACCGATCGGTCGTGCACCATGTTCTGGTTTTCCGCATGGAGCCGGGGAGACGCAACATCATCGGCGTGTTTTACGACGGCGGACTCATTGCCGCCTATGGCCCGGGCGCGCCTGGCTTCCGAGCGCCCGCCGGCGCGGGGATCCGGATTCCCAAAGGCTCCAAGTTCCTGGTGCAGATGCACTACACGGCGAATGGGCGTCCCAATCAAGAGGACATGACGCAGATCGCCTTCAAGTTTGGCGACGAGCGAGAAATGACGCACGAAATGCAGTGCAAAGCCGCCCACAACGATTTCGTGCTGATTCCGCCGGGTGTTGCCGACCATCGGATCAAGGCGAAGTATGTCTTCCAAGAGGATCGCATTTTGTACAACATGGCGCCACATATGCACATGCGGGGCAAGTCCTTCTCGTTCGTAGCTCGCTACCCGGATGATCGGCGGGAAACGCTCCTCGACGTCCCGCGTTTCGACTTCAATTGGCAGATCCAGTACGACTTGGCGGAGCCCAAACTCATGCCGAAGGGGACCGTCTTGGAGTGCGTCGCCCACTACGACAATTCCACGAATAACCCAGCGAATCCCGATCCGACCGCGGTGGTCACCTTTGGTGAACAGACCTGGAATGAGATGATGATCGGCTGGTTCACTTCGATGGTGCCACGCGCCAAGGAACCGACACTCTCCAGCCGCTGATGAGCTAAAGAAAACGCAGGAACCAGGGTCCCGGCGAGGCAGCGGTACTCCGCGTCAGCTCGCAGTGTTATGGTTCCGAGGCTTTCGTAGCGGCAAATGGGACTTTGGTCAGTTAGACGCAATTATCGATCCGCCGTCCCTGAGCCGCATTCATGCGGCTTTGCCGCGCAGCGGTCTTAGGCCTGGCATTCATGCCAGGTAACCCGACCGCCCCCCCCTCCAATTTTCTCCGCCCGCTTTAGCGGGCTCGTCCCTAGTGGAAGGGCGTTTACCCGTTCATTGATTGGTTCGGCGTTGGCCAGGCCTCGGAATCGGGTATGATTGGATCCGTCGAGGCGCAGGTAAACGGATTCCAGTCGCTTAGCTCCATTCGTTTGCATCTCCCGCTGCCTGGCGTCGGAGGTCCCGTGAACAGAGTCGCCCAAATCACGTTCGTGATTTTAACATTGGTCGGCTCTTGGCTCGGGATGCAGGCGATTCATGAGTTTGGACACGTGGTGGGCGCCTGGGTGACGCGGGGCGAAGTGGAGAGAGTCGTCCTTCATCCTTTAACGATTTCACGCACGGACCTGCGCGAGAATCCCCATCCACTTGTGGTCGTTTGGGCTGGACCCGTCCTGGGTGTACTCATTCCCCTATCGCTTTGGTGGATCGCCTCCGCGATGAGACTTTCCATCGCGTACCTCCCGCGGTTTTTCGCGGGATTTTGTCTCATTGCGAACGGTGCGTACATCGGCTTGGGCGCATGGGACCGGATCGGGGATTGTGGCGAAATGCTGAAGCAGGGTTCGTCGATTTGGCTGCTTTGGCTGTTTGGCGGGATGACCATTCCGATCGGTTTGTGGTTGTGGCATGGGCAGGGCGGTCATTTCGGGTTCGGGTCCAACAAACGGCCGATTCGCGGCGGCGTGGTCCTCTTTGCCTTTCTTACCTGCGTCGTGCTACTGGCTCAGGGAATCTGGTTGAGCCATCGCTGTTGATCGCTGGCGCATCTTCTCCTCATGCTCCCCTCTTTCCCAGGGTGAAGTCTCTCGCTTCGTGCACCGACGCCATAAAACGCCATTCGAGAGTTCGAGAAAAGTGACAAGAAAGTGGCATTGACGCAGGGAGCGGTTCTGGTATGGAGCCTCGCGATTCTCTAGGAACAAGCTGGATGAGGGCAATGGTACGCCGCAGGAGGCTTTGGCCACTGGGGGGTGGCTGATGCTGAAGAGGTTACAGATCCTCGGCACGCGGGGCATTCCCGCAAGTCACGGGGGATTCGAGACCTTCGCGGAGGATCTTGCGCTCCACCTGGTCGGACGTGGATGGAAAGTCACCGTCTACTGCCAGGTCGACGCGAAGGGCGGCGAGAAGGAAATCGTGGAGTCGGAATGGCAGGGGGTGCGCCTGGTGCACGTGCCGATCGGGACTCCGGGGGCATTGGGGACCGTGTTTTTCGACTGGAAGTCGACTTGGCACGCGGCGGCGCGGGGAGAACTCGTGCTGACGCTCGGGTACAACACGGCGTTGTTTTGCGCCATCCACCGCCTGCGGGGAGTGCGCAACGTGATCAACATGGACGGCCTGGAGTGGAAACGAACGAAATACGGCTTCGCGAAGCGTGCCTGGATGTACGTGAATGAATGGTTGGGGGCATGGTTCGGTCAGCGTTTGGTCGCGGACCACCCGGAAATCGCCCGGCATCTGGAGAGTCGCACGCGGGTGGAGAAAATCGTCACGATTCCCTATGGCGCTCGAGCCGTCGAACAGGCGAATGTTGGCAAGCTAGCGGAGTACGGTTTGGAAGCGGGGCGTTATGCGCTCGTGATTGCTCGGCCGGAGCCCGAGAACAACATTCTCGAAATCGTACGGGCTTATTCGCGAAGGAAACGGGGCATGCCCCTGGTGGTCTTGGGTAACTATGAAGTCGAGGGATATCCGGCGCGGGTGAGGGAAGTGGCGGGGAAGAAGTACTTTTCCCCAAGGCGATCTACGAGAAGGAGAAAGTCGACGCGCTCCGTTTCTTCGGCCGGTTGTATGTACATGGGCACACGGCGGGAGGGACAAATCCTTCGTTGCTGGAGGCGATGGGGGCGGGGATGGCGGTTCTCGCGCATGACAATCCCTTCAACCGCTGGGTGGCGGGGGAGGGAGCCAGGTTCTTCCAGGACGAGGCCTCTTGCGAAAATCAATTGGACGAATTGTTAGGGGTTGAGCGTTCCCTACAGGGAATGCGACAGCAGAGTCGTCATCGGTTCGAGGAGAACTTCACGCTCGAACGCTGCCGGTCCGCGTATGAGGACTTACTGGAACGGGAGTTGGCCTGTTCCGGTCAGGGTTGATGCCCGGGGACAACGCATGCGTTGATGGGGAGATGCGTGAAGTGCATGAGTTTCGACGCCGATGCGCGAGCATGTCGGCGTGGGGAACCTTTGGAACCTGCGGCGCGGTGCAGGATGCACCGAGCCGACGCTTGATTCGGCACGGAAAAAGATGGGTCTGGTCATGAGGCCGGTCGATGGAATCCGGCGGGAGAGCAGGGATGCTTGACAAGGGACAATGGAAACCGCGTTTCGTCGTTCTTGCGACGATGGGACTTGCCCTTCTTTCCGGCTGTGATGAAAAGGGTCTTCTCTTAGGCCACTTTCACCGGCATACTTCGCAGCTCATTGTTGCCGCGGAACCGGTGGAACTTTCCGCGATGGATATCGCCCGCCCGGAACATATGGTCCAGACCGGGGATCGATTGGAAATTGTCTTCCCGTTCAACCCGGAACTTAGCCGAGTGGCCTTGGTCGGCGATGACGGCATGTTCACCATGCCTCTGGTGGGAAACATTCAGGCGGTGGGGCTGACGACGGAACAGATCCAGTCGGAGTTGCGGACCCGCTACAACGAACTCGAATACGACGCCCGCGATTCCGCGAATGGCAAGCAGCCACGCGACTATCGCATTCAAGCGGGGGACCGGCTGGATATCGGCTTCGACTACGAGAAGGACTACGACGATTCCGTGACCGTTCTTCCGGACGGCAAGATCTCGCTCAAGCTCATCAAGTCCGTGCAGGCGGAGGGAAAGACGCCCGAAGAATTGCAAAAGGAACTTACCGAGAAATACGCGAAATACTTGAAGCGACCGGATCTCGTGGTGATCGTTCGGGTACCGACGACGGATGTGTTTTATGTCGCGGATAGTCCTTTTCGTCCGGGTCTTCGAAACATAGACGGCCTGACGGTCATTCTCGCGGGGACCGCGCCACGGCAGGTCTATGTTGCCGGTGAAGTGAAGACGCCTGGCGTCGTGCCTTACCAACCGACCATGACCGTGATGCAAGCGATTACGGCGGCGGGTGGAACCCCCAGAACCGCGCGCATGAGCAGGGTGCTTCTCTTGCGCAAGGTCGGCAGCGACGAGCCGGTCACCATGGAACTCAATCTCAAGACCGACATGAAGGGATGGACCACCAACGACGTGGCGCTCCGACCCAACGACACCATCGTGGTCCCCAAGACGCCGATCGCGAAACTCAACGACATCATGCAGCAGTACGTCTATGATCTGATCCCGATGACCCGCAGCATCTACATGAACCTCTTCTACGATCTCTCGCCACAAAATGCGGTTCCGCTCATTCAAACCAACATCACGCCCAACAACTAATTGGCCCCCGCGAGGGGAAGTGGGGCGATGGAAAAGCCTTTGGAGCGTCCCTGCCGACATTCCGCCAGCGGGGACGAGGATGGCACCTATTTGCACACTTTCCGTCGGAGCCCGCTTGCCCGACCCCTCGATCGAAACGTGAGATTCCTTCAGTCGCTCGGGACGCGAGCCCTCCCTTGGCGGCCCAGGTTACGGGAAAGGTTGTCAAAACCACTTTGCCCGGTCGACTTTCAGGCTTTCCCTTGACACTTCGGAAATACGACCTAACCGGCAACGACTGGTTTCCGAAATTCATCTCCACCAGTCGACAAAGTCAAACAAACATCCTAGGCTAAGATTGTCGAACTGCGTTTTGCGCGGTTCGGGTCTCCGTTCTTAGACAACTGGTGGGTGAGCCGCTGTGACAACCGTAGAGCCAATCTTCCAGGCGGACGAAGAACAGCAGTTTGGCATGTTCAGCAAACGGGATCTCGTCCGTATCGTCTTCGCGCATAAGTGGATCATCATGATCTGCTTTATCACGGTTTCGGTACTCGTGACCGCCGGCCTGTTTTACTTGCCGGCGACATATGAAGCGCAGGCGAAGATCTTGATCAAGACGGAAGAGCAGGGGAGCCCTCGCCACCTGGAGGACATAACGACGCTCGACCGCCGGCGGGACGCCGATCCGGTACAGCGCCGCATCGAAACCGAGATGGAGTTGATCGAGACCTGGCCGCTCGCCGCTCAGGTCGTCGACGACCTCGACATCAAATTCAACCAGGTTTATCTAAAGCCACACGTCCATTTTCTGATCCCGGTCATGAACGCCTTCGACTGGGCGATGGAGAGGTTCTTGGGGGTCAAGCCGGATCCCGAGAAGTTCGGGAAACGGGATACTACCGAGGGGTTCCTGGGGAGCATCACGGTCCAGCCGCTCAAGAGCAAGAGCGCCGAAACGAACTCGAACATCATCGCAGTAACCTTGAAGTCCCCCGATCCCCGGATTGCGAAAGAGGGTCTCGCAAAACTTTTGTCCATCTATGCAAAGATGGATAACAAGCTGAACGACGAGAACGCGAGCAAAGCGTACGCGATCGTGGAGGCGGACCGGGCGATCGCCTTGAGCCGCGTGGAAACGGCGGAGCACAAGCTTCGACAATTCCTTGCGGAAAAGGGCTGGACCCGCCGCATGCCAATTCTGGACGACTCCATTACCGCCCAGGAAGCGAAGACGGGGAAAGTCGTGTCTCCGACCGACGCCACGATGACGGAAGGGGATGTCGTGCCCGAGAAGATCGGTGGTTTGTCGCAACTGGAGCCCACGGCTTCCAATTTCACGGAGGAGGATGGTGAATCCAAGTCGACGTCGAACCCGTCTCCCGCCAATTCGTCCGCGGACGCGTCGATGGAAGATGCCGTCACCAGTCCTCGGGATCAGAAAAGCATCGCTTTGCTCAAAGCTCATCTGATCGAAAAAGAGATGACGCTTTCGCAGGCGCGGCAAAAGTACCGCGGCGTCGAAAACCCGGAGATCCTCGCGCTTAGCCGTGAGATCGACGAACTCAAGGCCCGCATTGAAAACGAGATTCGCAAGGATGCTCAGAACGAGATGCAGCTCGTCGCCTTGGAACGAAATCTGAAGGCCGCCGAGACTCGATATCTGGATCTGAACCGACAACTCGATCGCATTGCGCTTTATCGGCGGATGAATGAACAGTATTCCGGGCATCGCGTGATTATTGAAGAACCGTTGCTTCCGGATACGTCCGACACCAAGCGCAAGATCGTGCTGGCGGTGGCGGGGTCATTCGTGGGGCTCATCATCGGTTTGGGACTTGCAGGTTTCCTTGAGTACGTGGATCCACGCTTGCGCAGCAAAGGGGACGTCAAGAAGCACTTGGGTTTGGAAGTGCTCGCGACGATTCCCAAGACGCGGCGTCGCGTCTTGGCGCAGGTCATCGATCCCGCGAAGGTTTGACACACGGAATGGCGACGAAAGTAGACGATCTTCAATTGATGATCCAGAAACTGTGCCTTCGACTGGGCACGGCTTTGCCCTCGGGAAGCACCGGCCGAGCCATCGCGGTTACCAGCGCGAAGGCGGGCGAGGGAAAAACCTTTCTAGCGTGCGCCTTGGCAATTCAACTGGCCCGGTCCGGCGAAGGTCCCGTGCTTCTCGTGGACGCGAATTTCGACCGGCCGGCGATTCATGCCCGTTTGAAAATTCCCGTGACGCCTAGCCTGCAGGACTGTCTCAAGGACGGGTCGGTGGACGTCGACGAGTTTTACCGGGCGGAGAATCTACCGCTCGCGGTATTGGCCGCAGGCGAGAAATGCGCGCCGGCCCTTCTGTTCCACGAGAGCCGGTCCCGTGAGTTTCTCGAAGAGGTCCGCCCCAAGTTCTCGTGGATTGTTTTCGACACGGCAGCGTTGGGTCGATCGGGCGCCAACAGCCTGCTCCATGCCGTTGACGGCGTGCTTCTCGTCGTCGATTCCAAGAGCACGCGACGGCAGGTGGTCGCCAACGAACTGGCCAATCTCGAAATCGCGCGCGAACGGATCCTGGGGGTCGTGTTGAACCGTAAGGAATATCCCGTCCCCTCCTTGATTTATAAGCTCACCTAAATGGTTTGGAGTTCTCTGGGCAATCGTCCAAGTAGCCAATCGGTCGCGGCGAGAAAAGCGGCGGCCGAGCATCGCAAACGTGAACTTAGCAAGGCGTTTTCCGCATTGGTTTTCAGCTTCCATTTCATGGGCGAATCATGAGCAAGGTTGAATCCGCCGGCGCCTTGATTCTCCCGCCAATTCTCGCGATTTCCGCGTCTTTGTTCATGACTTTGGTCTTTCTTGTCGCGACCGGAATGACCAACACCTGGATCGCCTTGATCCTCCTGGGACTGATGACCGGGACCGGAGTGTTCTGGGCCGCCGACATCAAGCGAGTCTTGCTCTACGTGTTCGTGTTCACCGCCTCCATCGACATCAACAAAGCGCTCATCGTGGAGGGTGGCGTTCTCGCGCCCGGGCTTTCCCTCACGGTCGCGGACGTCTTCTTCTTCCCCTTGGTCCTGGTGTGGCTGTGGGACAAGAAAGTCATTCGCAAGGAACGCATCGACTACGGCGACGTTCGCTGGCCAATGTGGCTGTTTCTCGGGTGGATGTGGCTGACGGCGATACTATCCCTGGAGCGGTTTGGCGGGATCCTGGCGGCGATCACGTATAGCAAATACTTCCTGACGACGGTCGTTCTCGCGGACATCATTCGCGACGTGAAAACGCTCCGCGGCGTCTTGTGCGTCTTTGCCGCGGGGCTCGTGCTGCAGATCCTCATGGTCTCCGCGCAGTTCGTGACTCGTTCGCACTTGGAGATCCAAGGGGCCAAAGCCACCGAACTGGGAACCAAACTGGTCTTCGAGCAGGCGGGCGGACTCCACGTGTTTCGGCCGTCCGGCTTCTTGCATCATCCAAACGTGCTGGCGGACTATTTGACGTTCCTATTGCCCACGATGCTTCTCTTTCTGCTGCAAGGGCCGCAGCGGATCGGCAAGACGACATGGACGGCGGCGGGCGTTCTGTTCGTCGGCGGGATGGGAGCGATGGTCGTGTCCCTTTCGCGTGGCGGATGGATTGCCTTCGGCGCCGCCGTGGTTTTCCTCTTGTACATGGGATTTCGAAAGCGCCTGGTTCGGCAGGATCAGATCGTCTTTTTCGCCGCCGTCGCGTTTCTGGGAGGGATCGTGACGATCGTCGCGTTCCCGGCGGCGTATTATCGCATCACCCAAAGCGACCAACGCTCCGCCGAGTCCCGATGGGCGATGACCGAACAGGCGCTCTTGATCATACGCAGAAACCCGGTCTTCGGGGTTGGGCTGGGGGGATACAACCGGGCCGCCCAGCAGAATATTCCCCCTTCGTTCTCCAATATCTCCGAATATTTTCAACAGAAGCTGCTCGAGGGAATCGTTCACAACCGTTACCTGCTGACCGCGTCGGAGCACGGCATTCCTGGCATCGTCTTTCTTTTCCTACTCGTCGGTTCGTTTATTGTCGCGTACCTGCGGGTACCGAGGTGGGCGGATCCCAGTTACTGCCTCTTGGGTCTTGGATTGGCCAGTTCGCTGGTCGCGCAGTTGGTCTTCTACGCCTTCGACCACTTCTACACGGACATTCGAATCCTGCTCTGCTGGGTCGCTTTCGGCATTCTTGCCGCGTTGCTCAAGATCAACAAGAAGTCGCTGGAAAAGCTGGACCGGGAAGCGGCCTTGGCGAAGTCGCCAACGGGAAACTCGCCGACATGAACGAGATTCTCGCGCCTTGGGAGAGATGGGCTGTTGGATCCCGGATCGGGATGAGTCGTTCACGGCTCGCGGAGACGAAAGGACACGTCACGAACTCGCCATGCTAGACCTTCGGAAAATCATCAAGAATTTCGGTTCGGCGACCGGCATGCGGCTGTTCTCCGCGGGGATTTCCTTCGCCCTGGTGGTTTACCTCGCGCGGACCTGGTCCCCTGAGCTATTCGGCCAATTTGGCGTGTTATTCGCCTTTTTCTCACTCCTACAGCAAATGCCCCTCCTCGGATTGCACGTGGTCCTGACGCGCGACATCGCGAATAATCCCGAGACGCGTTTCCAACACGCGGTTAACGCGACTTCCCTCTCCTTGGTCGTTGCCGGTTTGCTCGCCGTCGCGCTCGGATGCGCGGGGCGGGGGCTTTATCCCGATTCCATGTACGCGGGGTTTTGGCTCATTGGCTTATGCATGTTTCCCACGGCGATAATTGTTGTTTGCGAATCCATTCTCGTCGGCGAAGAGAAAATGGGGACCATCGCGTTGGTCAACAGTGGCGAGAGCATTCTGCGCGCGATCGTCTCTCTCCTCGTCGTGATAGGTGGCGGTTCGCTGACGGCGGTGATGATTTGTTTCCTGGCGGCGCGCGTGGCCGCGGCTGCTGGTTACCTGGGGTTGGCCGGCATGCGGTCCCTGTTCCGCTGGCGCGATTTGCAGTGGGAGGTGCTCCGTGGTTACCTGGCGGTGTGTCCCGCTTTCCTGGGAATCATGGTGCTTTCCGCGGGCATGAATCGAGTCGATTTTATTCTCATTTCGAAGTTAGGAAGCGAACGGCAGGTCGCCTACTACTCATCCGCCTACCGCCTGTTCGAAGTCGCCCTCATGGTTCCATCGCTCTTGGCGTTCGTGCTCTTTCCGGCGTTCGCGAGGTTTTTCGAGCATTCTCGAGAGCGTTTTGACGAGTTGGGTCGAAACATGATTCGGCTGCTGTTTTTGGCGGGAATTCCCTGCTCGATCTTGATCGCGGTTTCCGCGGAACCCATCCTCTCGATGATTTATGGAGAGCGCTACATCGCCGCGACGCCCGTGCTGGCCATTTTGATCTTCGTGCCGGTGGTGACGGCATTGGACCAGGTCATGACCATGCTCCTGCTTGCCGGCCATCAGCAACGTTTCGACCTTGCGGTGCTGGTGCTATCCTTCACGACGTATGTTGGGCTGCTGTTCCTGCTGATCCCACCTTATGGAATCGTGGGAGCCGCCGTCGCCACGGCGGCGACGGCAAGCGTGCAGCTAGCGTTTCGTCACGCGATGGTTCGCTGGCGGCTGGGGGTTGGTGGTTTGCCGACGGTTTTGATTCGGCCGATGGTGGCAGCGGCCGCGATGGGGGCCACGACCCTTTTGCTGCGCGACTACTCCCTGCCGATGGCCTGGGTCGGGGGTGGCGTGATGTATTTCTGTCTAGTGTTTTGGGGGCGCCGTCACCAGCCGTGACCTGAGCGTGCTCAAGTCCATGCTAGCCGCTCGCAAGGAATTACCGGCATGAGGATTCTGCATCTCGATCCGGACGACATGGATAACCCGCTCAGCGGCGGTGGGCCGGTGCGCAACTTCGAGATTTATCGTCGACTCGCGCGGAGGCACGATGTGACGATACTCACGCCGACTTTTGCGGGATCCACGCCGGAGAAAGAGCGTGAAGGGATTCGTTACATTCGCCTGGGGCGCAAGATCCGCAATCATGGTTCGTCGCATCACATCACATTTTTCTTCGAGCTTCCCCGCGCGATCCGCCGTTTCGAACACGACCTCCTGGTCGAGGATTTCATGCCTCCGATGTCGGCGACGTTCAATCCGCTTTTCGCGCGCAAGCCAATGGTCGCGTCCGTGCAGTGGTTTTTCGCACGCACGCTCGCGGATCAATTCAAGCTTCCCTTTCACTGGGGGGAAAAGTATCTGATTCGTCTCTATCGGAATTTCATCGTTTTGACGGAAACGATGCGGCGGACGATAGTTAAGCGGCATCCGCGGGCGCGGTGTGCGATTATTCCCAATGGCGTGGAAGAGTCTTTATTTTCGCTCACGCCGCGCGCGGGAAACTTCATCCTGTACCTGGGAAGAGTCGATTTCGGCCAAAAAGGAGTGGATTTGCTTCTCGAGGCGTTCGCGAAAATTCCACCGGCAGAACGACTGCCACTTTTTCTGGCAGGTCACGGTTACGAATGGGACCGATTAAACGAAATGGTGGGACGGCTGGAGCTAGGGCCTTGGGTTCAGACGCTGGGAAAAGTGGATTCGGCTCGACGGGCGCAGTTATACGAGGACTGTCGATTCGTGGTGGTTCCCTCGCGCGACGAGACGTTTGGGATGGTGATTACGGAAGCGTGCGCGGCGGGAAAACAGGTGGTATTGTTCAACCAGCCCCCGATGAACGAAGTGGCGCCTCCGGGGGCGAGCGAACTGGCGAGTCCGTATAACGTGGAGGAGTTTGCCGCGGGCATGCGCCGGCTTATTCACGCCGCCGACCAGGAATTGCTTCACAAAGCGCAAGTTTGCCGCGCTTGGGCACAAAAGTTTCACTGGGACGCGCTGGCGCTGGAGCAGGAGAAGTTCTACATGCAAGTCGTCGAGGATGCTCATCCATGATTACCTGGAGTGAAACCCGCGCGCGCCTTCGCGAGGATCGCCTGGAACTCGCGAAATACCTGGACTTGCAGCCAGGCCGTCGGCCGATGTTTCTGATTCTCAACCCCTCGTACCAATGCATGCTCCTCCATCGCATTTCGTTCTACTTCTTCCAACGAGGCTACCGATTCGTCGGCCGTTTTTTCTGGCACCTGAATCTTCTCGTTACGGGCGCCGATATTTCACCGATCTCGGACATTGGTGGGGGGATGGTGGTGAACTATCCCCTTTGCGTTGGCGTGATCGGCAAGGTGGGCAAGCGATGCGTCGTGCATGGCCATGTCGGCATTGGCGGGGGTTTCACCCGTGACGATATCGGCGCGGGGCCCGGACTTCCGGTCGTGGGAGACGATGTCGTGCTCGACTCGGGCGCGCTGGTGCTCGGCTCGATTCGGATCGGCAATCGCTCGCGCATCGGCGCGCGCACCGTCGTGACTCGTGACGTGCCCGAGGGATTCGAGGTGGTTCCCACGGAACCCGCGCTTCGCATACGGAAGGTGGACGCGCTATGACCGAAGGGGACTCACGATTGCCTCCTTCGACGTTGGAAGAAGAGCCGGACGCGCTGCGGAATTCGACCGGCGCGCCCCCTTTTTCGCACCGGGGCCCGGAGGACGCGCTGCCCTCGTCGCCGAGTACCTTGCGCGAAATCTATCACGCCATTCACCGCGACATTGAGCAATGGACGAAATACTCGTCCGATTTCAGCGGATCGCATCTTTCCTGGTTGCGGCGCATCAGCGTTTTCTTTCTCCCATCCTTGCAATGCTGCCTGCTCTATCGGCTGTCGCATTGGCTGCATCGCCTGGGGTGGATTGGCTTGTCCCGTTGCCTCTGGCGAATCAACTACTTGGTTCACAAATGCGATATTTCGCCCGGAGCGCGCATCGGCGAGGGACTTTACATCCCGCACACGGTGGGGGTGATCTTCCATGGCCACGCCGGGGAACGAACGACGCTCTATGCTCGCTCCATCGTCGTTTCCACCCAGCCGCATACCGATAAGACCGACGTTTACGACGATTGTCCGCTGCTCGGGGACAACGTGACGGTGGGTGTCTGCTCGGTCGTGCAGGGGGCGATCCACCTTGCCCATGGAACGTTCGTTGGGGCGAACGTGGTATTGCTTGCCGATTCGCCCCCAAATGCACTCTATCTGCACAACAACCAGTCGGAGACGCGCGCACGGACCGATTTGGGGAAGGACACACCATGAATCCGTTGTTTTCTCCGTTCCCGAGGAACGGTGGTCATTGAACGGCGGTCGGAGGTGAGGTTGGACGAAGTCTCGTTATCGATCGTGATCGTCAATTGGAACGTCCGTGACCTGCTGCGCGCTTGCCTTCAATCCGTGCAGCAGCAGATGCGACTCCCCGAGACGTGCTACGAAGTGATCGTCGTTGACAACCAGTCGACGGACGGTAGCGTGGCGATGTTGGAAAAGGAGTTTCCCGGGGTGCGGTTGATCGCCAATCCGCACAATCCGGGCTTTGGCAAGGCGAACAACCAGGCGCTTCCCCTCTGCCGAGGCAAGTACATTCTCCTCCTCAACCCCGACACCGTGATTCTCGACCACGCCCTGGACAAGATGTTGGCGCGGATGGAAGGAGAACCGTCCATCGGCGCTTTGGGCTGCAGGCTTCTCAATGGCGACGGCACGTTGCAACGGTGGACGGGGGGAAGTTTTCCCACGCTGTGGACGGTGGCATGTCACTATTTTTTTCTCAGCCAATTGCTACCTCGTGGATTTCGTCCGGCGTCCCTTTATCTCGATTCCGACGTCCCGAGTTCGATCGACGTGGACTGGGTCTCGGGAGCGTGCCTTTTGCTTCGTCGCGAGGAGGTGGGGGATTACATTTTCGACGACGCGTTTTTCATGTATGGCGAAGACATGGAATTGTGCCACCGCTTGAAGAAGGCGGGCCAAAGGGTCGTCTATATGCCGGAAGTGTCGATCATTCATTACCAGGGGGCGAGCATGAAACAACAAAAGGGGGAGGTGTTGCTCACGTCCCTCAAGGGTTTACGCTCGTTTTATGCGCGGGTCAATGGTCCTGCGCACGTCTGGGCGGTGGACTGGATCACGATCATCGGTTTTTTGCTCCGTTGGGCCGCGTACCGTGCCGCCAGCATTGTTCGTCCCGGCGGGGGATACGCCGAACGCGCGCGCTCGAGTTTGAGCTATGCTTCCATGGCCCGGCGGATTATGGCCGGGAGTTAAAGGAGAATCGGAACGGTGTTCCTTGGACCGAGTGGCAGTAATGAGCATCGGAAAAGAAACGCCGGAATACCCGGCCTGGTCGCTTGGTGAGCCTTGGTGCTAGCCGTGACATTACTTCGTGAGGGTGTAGGATGCGTGCATGTTGGTCGTGCAAAATATCCCCTCACCCCGACCCTCTCCCGCTGGGAGAGGGAGTTCATTGCGGCTCCGCCGCTTCGGTGTTCGGAGCGGTAGTAAGTCTCGAACGAATGACGCCCCCAGGACAATTGCCGCGTGCTTTGCTAACAATCGCAAGAGAGTGAAGGAACCAGAGGACGCCTCGCCTTGGGATTCTCCCACGACATCCAGCGGCGGCAGGCACGGGCTGGCGCAACTAGTTCGTCTCTCGTTCATAGCAACAGGAATCCTCGCGTCATGATGAAACTCAAACCGGTCAAACAGTATGTGAATGGTTTTGGCGCCATGGTCGCCGACGAGCAACGCCTGGCGCAAACGCCTCGTTCCACCACGGACGAATACGCCCAAGATCAACACGAAACCAACGTCAGCAAGACACACAATTACCTGGTTCCCATTCTGGAACGAACCAAGTCCAAAGTGGTGCTCGACGTGGGTTGCGGCATCGGCACGATGGTCAACACTCTCGTGGACTCGGGCTTTGACGCCTACGGGATCGATATGGTCTCCGTCGAGCCCTATTGGTCCAGTCACGGCTGCTCTCGCGACCGGTTCTTCATCATCGACCCGTTCCAATTCGAATTGCCCTTCGAGGACCAATCCTTCGACCTGGCGTTCAGTTTCGGCGTCATCGAACATGTCGGCACGACGAACGGACATTCGCAACGTAAGAAGAACTTTCACGATGAACGAAAGCAATGGTTAAGGGAAATCTTTAGGACGGTGAAAGTCGGCGGACATTTGTTGATGGGGGGGCCGAATCGCAATTTCCCGATCGACGTCGCCCACGGCTTGGACGCGGAGTCCTCGAAGCTTGAGATCCTGCTTTCCCGATGGACCGGGGCTTCGGTGCATAAGACCTGGGGTGACTATTTTCTTTGGAGCTACAAGGACATTCCTCGATATCTTGAGGGGCTTCCGTTCTCCATGGAGCCTTTGAGCGTGAAGGGATTGGTCGCGTTCGGCCGGGTGCCCAGCATCGTTCGGCCGTTGGTTCGAGGCTACGTCGACCACCTTCCCCGACCGTTTCTCGGCACGGGACTCAATCCCTGGATGATGGCGCTCATTCGACGAACTGGTTAGAGACATCGTGGCCCAAGGTCGGCTCGTTTCGGAGTCGGCGTCACTGGTGGTTAGAGGCTGTCGATGCGGATTTCGGCATGTGGAACGTCTGCCTTGAGGCAGCGTCACGAAGCGAGGCCCGACTGGGCCGACCCCGATTTCGGGTTCGGCGCGGGGAACGGGCGCAGTGTTGCTTTTTGCCGCCGTTTCTTGATGCTCGTGGGGTTGGTGTTTGCGAGCGCGGGTTGCATGGCGTCGGAGGCGCCCAATGCTCCCTTCGAAGTGAAGCTGCAACTCGATCTGAGGGCCGATGGGCGACCCGTCGAACGGAGGCTCCTTGGAAACAATCTGCAATGGATCGATCGTGGAGATGAACTCCTCCTTGCCGATTCGCTCGACTTCAATCCCGACATGCTCAAACTCGTTCAGGAACTGCATCCCACCGTTCTTCGTTATCCTGGCGGATCGCTCGCGGACGTTTATCGCTGGAAGAATGGCGTGGGCGCTTTGGCCGAGCGGAAGGAAAACGAACGGTTCTACGATCGCCACCGGCAGGTCGTGGCGTTTGGCACGGACGAGTTTCTTTCACTTTGTGCACGGCTCCACGCGGAGCCTCTCATTACGGTCAACGTTCCCAGTGGCACGCCGGAAGAGGCCGCGGAATGGGTTCGATACGTGAACGACCGGGAAAAGAAGGATGGAGTTACCGGTACTCAGCTGCCGAAAGTCCGGTTCTGGGAGATCGGCAACGAGCCCTACTTGAAGGACGATCGGCCCGATCTCGCGCTCACCCCCGTGGCCTACGCGAAAAAGGCGAATTCATTCATCATGTCGATGAAGAAGGTCGATCCGAAAATCCAGGTGGGCATTCCCCTAAGGAATGATCGACTGGGGGATCTGCCCGCGACTCCCTTGCAAGGCTATGCGACCACGGTACTCGAGACCTTGGAGACGAAGCCGGACTTTGTTTGTCTCCATGACGCGTATCTGCCGTTCGTCATGGGGGGGGCGGTGGACGAGGACGATCTTTATCCGGCGATGATGGCCGCGTCCGAGGTCGTGGCGAGGGATTTGTCGGTGACGCGGGAACTCCTGGGTCGTCGATTTACCGGCGAACGGCCGAAGATCGCCATCACGGAATACAACGCGCTCGTGACCGTGCAGCAAAAGTCGACGGATGCTTACCTGGCTAGCCAGGCAGGTGCGTTGTACCTCGCCGATTTGATCCGCATGCTTTCCGAGCAGCCGGACGTCATGATGGCGAATTACTGGTCGATGACGGGCAATTGGCATTTCGGCGCGATCTCCAATCGTGGCGAGCGCCGGCCGGCGTACTTTACGTTGTTGGCGCTGGAGAGGATTCTTCGAGGTCGGTTGGTGCCGGCGCGCGTGGAGGGCCCGACGTTTTCGTCTCCCGCCGTCGGTTTTGCGTTGGCCCAGTCGAATATTCCTCTGGTGACGACGATCGCGACCCGGGAGGACGGTCGCGTGCGCCTGCTGCTCATTAACAAATCTCGAAAGGGGCAGGCACGCGTGACGATCCGAGCCACTTGGCCCGATGGCGGAAAACGGGAGTTTGCTCGCAGTCATGTTCGTCAATTGGTCGCGACTTCTGAGTTCTCAACGAAAGTGAATCCGCCGAACGGATGGGTGGAGAAAGTGGCTGCCGGCGTACGGTTGCCGTGGGAGGTGACGCTCCCTGCCGCCTCGTTGACGTGGATCGAATGGGAATTGGAACCGGAAGACCGAGAGAGCGGGGCGGACGCATGAGTTCCGCGAATGACGACTTGCAAGCGGTCCTGAACGACTTGTTGTCGGACAGACGAGAGCTGCGCGTCCTCGAGGCCGGCTGCGGTTCGGGAAGCCATGTGCAGATTCCCAACGTGGGTCGGCTCGTCGGAATCGACATCTCGGAGGATCAGCTTCGCAAGAACGACGTTCTGGATGAAAAGATCCTCGGCGATCTGGAGCAGTACCCATTTGCCGCGAATGATTTTGACGTGGCCGTCTGCTGGGACGTTCTGGAGCATTTGCCGACGCCAAGCAAAGCCCTGATGAATATGTCGCGGGCGTTAAAGGAGGGGGGCATCCTCGTGCTCGCGATGCCGAACCTTTTGTCCGTGAAAGGCATTGTCACCAAACTGACGCCGTTTTGGTTTCATGTCTTCGTGTACCGTTATGTTCTCGGGGACAAGTCCGCGGGAACGAGCGATTTTCGGCAGTTTCCGACCTATTTGCGTTGGTCGATCACGCCGAGTTCGATGTTGGCGTTCGCGCGCACAAACGGATTAAACGTGCGTTTTTTTCACGTTTATGAGGGACCGGTGCAACAGGCGTTGCGAAAACGCAGTCGGTTGGCGGACCTGGCGTTCGCGGCCGTGGGCGTCGTTTCCAAAGTGTTGAGTTTCGGGCGTCTGAATTTGAATCACTCCGACTACATGATCGTGTTGGAGAAGCCAGCTTCCGCGATGGCCTCGTCGCGGAAAAATTGAACGCGTGGAACTTTGGGCCGCCGTGAATTGGCGGGGACGAGCGTTCCGCGAACGTGATCTATACTGAAGGGATAGCGAGGGTCGGCTATTGATCGGCCATAGGTTTCGCCGGCCTGCACCTTGGTAATGAATTTCGCCTGACGTGGCGACGATGAGTGGACATGGTATTCACGAGCTGGACGTTTCTCGTCTTCCTTGCCGTCGTACTGCCCATCTATTATTCGCTCAACCTCCGCGCGCAGAACGTGTTTCTCACCCTGGCAAGTTACGTGTTTTACGGCTGGTGGGACTACCGTTTTTGCGGACTGATGATCATCTCCACGTTCCTCGACTATACGTGCGCGTTGATCATCGATACCTCATCGTCCAGCCGCGTGCGGAGAGCGTTCCTGACGGTGGGCATCGTCGGCAATCTCAGCATGCTGTCGTTTTTCAAGTATTTTAATTTCTTCGTGGATTCCGCGGTCGAGGCGCTGCGGTTTGTCGGGATGGAAGCGGATCCACCCGTCTTAAACATTATACTTCCGGTCGGAATTTCGTTTTATACGTTTCAGACCATGTCCTATACGATTGACGTCTATCGACGGGAAATGCCCGCTTGCCGCGATCTCGTCACCTTCTTCTTGTACATTAGCTATTTTCCGCAACTGGTCGCGGGGCCGATCGAACGGGCGCCGCATCTGTTGCCGCAGTTCAGCGTGCCGCGGGTGGTGGACAACGAGAAGATCTTTTCCGGACTCGTCCTAATACTCCTTGGTTTCTTCAAGAAGATCGCGATTGCCGACGTCATCGCGCCCGACGTGGAGGCCGCCTACAGCCAGACTTCGACAGCCACGTGGTATTTTCTCTATAAGGGCGTTTGGCTGTTCGCGATCCAGGTCTATTGCGATTTCTCGGGCTATAGCGACATTGCCCGAGGGACCTCCCGTCTGCTGGGGGTCGAGTTGATGGAGAATTTCAACCAGCCGCTGATGTCGGCGAGCATCACGGAATTCTGGCGGCGTTGGCATATATCACTCTCCAGTTGGATTCGGGATTACGTCTATATTCCATTGGGGGGGAACCGTGACGGCGTGGGGAAGTCCTATCGGAATCTGATGTTGGCGATGACCGCGTGTGGCATCTGGCATGGCGCTGGATGGAACTATGTCTTGTGGGGCGCGCTTCAGGGATTTTTCCTCTCCGTTCACAAGTGGATGATGGGGGGGAGAAAGTTCACCGAAAGGCCGTTGACGCTGGTCCGAAGTCCCAGGGACTTTTCCGTCTACCTGTTCAAATGGTGGTGCAACATCAACCTGGTGTTGATCGGCTTCGTGTTCTTTCGTTCGCCGACGTTCCATGGCGCCATGGAGTTCTTCGAGGGGCTGGTGACGTTTCGTGGCGGCTTTTCGCAGTTCATGGTCGCGGACGCGATCGACGTGGCTTGGGGGATTGCGCTCGTCATGCTTCTGGACGTGCCGCAGTATCTGACTCGCGACCACACCATCGTTCTGCGATGGCCTTGGCCGGTGCAGGGGCTCTTGTATGGATCCATGTTGTTTTTGATGACGGTGATGGCATCTGGCGATGAAACTCCTTTTGTCTATTTTCAGTTTTGACACGCTCAAGATCCGGCCGTGGGTTCCCGCGGGTTTCGTGGCGGGGCTTGTGGTGTTCGTGGCCCTGGAAGCGTTTGCGCGCCGCCTGGAGCGAGAGGGCGCGATCAAGCCCTCCACCATCGAGCTGACGATCGACGGTTACCGCCGCGAGCTCATCGAGAAAAAGCCCAAGGTTTGGCTGGTGGGGAACAGCACTGCGGAATACGGGATCGATGCCCCGCTTTTTTCGGAGATCACGGGTCTCCCTTCGGTCAAGTTGGCTCATGGAAGCGCGACCATGCGCGCGTCGGCAAAATTGCTCGAGTACTACTTCCGCGTCGCTCCCACCGTTCCCGAAGCCGTCATTCTCTTCAGCATCAAGGACGATATGAACGTTAACGGCGTGTTTCCGGGCATGTCCAGTCGGTACATGACGCAAGAGGATTGGAGCGTGCCGGCACTTGACCGTTGGTTGACCTTGCGCGCCTGCCGCCTGTCCATCACGATGAAGGCGGAGGAATGGGCGCGGAGTTTCTTCAAGTCCCTGCGCGAGCGGGTGCGCGGCACGGAAGCAGGAGTTCCCTCGGAGACGACACCGGAGGCAAACGGAGACGCCCCCTTCAAGCCGTCCTTCTCGACGGAGCCTATTCCCCCGGATCACGCGTGGTACAGCGATATGTCGCGGGACTATCGGCTCAACGTCGAATCCATCCCGGCTTACGCCAAAGTCTGCCGCGAACACGGCGTGAAAAAGGTGATGCTCGTGCTCATGCCGGTTACGGATCTCTATGCGAACTTCCATAACGGTCATTTTCCCGAACAGCCGTACGATTCCTTGCGCAAGCAAGTTGCCGAAATATGCGCCAAGGAAAACGTCATCCTGCTCGACCTTGCGGATCCGTCCGGAAACTATGGCGAGTTCATGGACCCCTACCACCTCAATCCGACGGGACAAAAGCGAATCACGCGGCTCGTCGCCGAATGGCTGCTCGCGACGGAATAGTCTCGGCACCAAGTCAGTCGCGAACTGGAATTGGAAAACAACCTGCCCCTGGGACAATCGCTTGATTGGCTCTCGCGGGCAGACGATCAGGACGTTTTCACCTCGCGCTCGATCGCCAATACTCCATCCACGGCGTTCGCGACGCGCGCGACGTCGATTTCGCGCATGCACTTGCTGTAACGCTGATCGGAATAGGGACACGCATTTTCAAAATGGCAGGGGCAGCACTCCAGACGATGGTGCAGGTAGTTCGCCCGGGCGGAGCGGTAGCCGTAGATTTCCGGCTCCGTGGGTCCAAAGATTCCGAGCATGGTGGCTTGGGCCGCGGCCGCCAGGTGCATGGGACCGGAATCGTTGCAGACAACCAATTGGGATCGCTGGAACAACGCGATCAGCTGCCTAAGCGAGAGCTTTCCCGCCAGGTTCAATACTCGAGAAGAGACGTGATCGGCGATCGATTGCGCTAATCCTGCCTCCTCTTTTCCCCCGACGAGAATGACGCGGAATTGGCGATCGGTCTCGAGCCAACGCGCGAGTTCGGCGAAACGGTCGGGGAGCCATTGTTTCACGACCGTCCGCGCGCCGGTGTGTAGGACCGCGACCTTGGTGCCGGGAAAAATGCCCGCGGTGGCGAGCAACGTTTCCACGTGCTGTTGATCCTCGGGCGAGCAGAAAACTTCCGTCGGGCCGGGGTCGCTGATTCCCAGGGGTTGTAGCAAGGCGGTGTTCTTGTCGACGTTATGCCGTTCGGGCACCCAGGGGACCACCGTCGTTAGCAAGTAGTCTCCCCCGGTGCGGCCATAGCCGATGCGGTATTTTGCTCCGATCCAATACATGAACAGCAGGATATGTCGAAAATCCCCCCTTGGGTCGAGCGCGAGATCGAAATGTTGCGATCGAAGGCGGTCGCGTAGACACTGGTAGTCCTTCCAAAAGGCTCGTAGACGTTCCCATCGACCCTTGGACACGCTTCCCGCGCGGATTCCCGACCACCAAGGACAATCAAACACGATCACTTCATCAACACAGGGATTGTTGTCGACGACGATCTTCGCCCAGGATCCGACCAACACGGATAGTTTGGCTTGAGGATACCGATTTTTGAGTGCTCGAAAGAGAGGGGTCGCCATCACCACGTCGCCGATGTGGTCAAGGCGGATGACCAAGATCCGTTGAAAAGCGACTTTGTCCGGATCGAGCCGTTTCGGGGAGGGCCGAAAGAGTCTCGTCATTGCAAGGATTGCCCTGCCCATGAATTGCAGCAGATGAGCAATAAACCGCTTGCGTCGATTAGGAATGTCTAACACCGGAAATTCAAGCTCCCGTGGTTCCGAGGCTGGATTCTCGCGGCCAGGTTTTCGTCCAAGAATGGGCTCGATCAGTTTAAGTCTGACGTAGGCTTTAACGTAGTACAGGTGGGCGAGATTCACAAATCTCGTCCGGTTTTTGATGTAAAAAACCATGTTTCTCTAGAGCTGCATTTTTTCCGATCGCCTACTCGGACAAGTAACCGAGGAAAATGCGAGCTTGTGGAACACAAATTGCGACAGCGAGAGTCGGGTCTTTCGTGTACGTCAGTGGACGACGAGTATTGAATGGATGTTCCACGAAGAAGCATGGGAGAGATGGGTGCGGGCCGATCGAACGGTCGGCTTTTTCTTAACGGCCATGCTGGGAATTGTTTGGCATTTGCAAGATGGCTGAGCCAAGGAGCTAGCAGCGCACCTGTTGAGCTTCAGAAGCCATACCGGCCCGGTTGACGGGAAGGCTTTGGCGCAAAGGGAGTTGAGTAAAGGCATTACTTCTCGGAGCGGTGATAGTGGTCCCGATGCGTGGAAGAAATGAACCCCCGCCGCGCGATTATCAGGAGGAAGACGAAATGCAAACGCCTTTGGACCAAATCGGCTTTGAGAATCGCAGGGGCCCTTTTGCAGGTCTGCGGCCCGTCGCCCACCGGGTTTGGGGCGAGGCGGTACAGCGGCTACTTGGGTCTCCCAATCGTAGGGTCTTGGTTATCTGGCGACGATTACCGGCCAGTTTTGACAAACGCGAATCAGAACGACCGATGGTATTGATTTGCCACGAGTTGCTGCGAATCCTTGGATTCGAGCCGATGTTCGCAAAAACTGCCGTTGTGCGATGCAGGCCAAATTCGGTAGTAATGGAGAAGTCACGGTACGACTTTTGGTCATGATGGCATGCGCGGCGTACGACACCCACCGCTGCATCCCACGTCGCTCCAGGCGGGAGCGGCACATCATTTTTGTCTGGTGCCTTCAAGGACCTAAACCATGAGCGTGGCAACTGGTGGAAATAGTTTGGACGAAGAACTCAATCCCTTTTCCCTTCCGAAAGACTTTCGGAGCGGTATCTTGGGACGGCTGCGAGCATTTGTTCTGCTGTCCGGATCGATTCGATCCAATCCCTTTCCCGCAGCGATAGGCCGTTCCATCCTGGGACTTCCGGTCGATGATCATCGGTCCCTTCTCGCCGCTTGGATGGACGAAGCAAGTGAACTATCGAGTGAGTTGGAACTCGGCAGTCTCTCTCTTCGAGTGCTCATGGATCGTTCATCGCCGAAGCCCGACGTGCCTAAGTCGCGGGCAGGCGTCGATCTCTCGTTGGAACAAGACCGAGTCGAGTATCGCGGCTCGGGAGGTCTTCTTCGCGATATTGCATCGGATTATGCCGATGACGATTTTCTTCTGGTGGGGAATGGGAATCAGTTACTGCTTCGGTCGCTGAGTTCTTTGACCTACCGGCTGTCGATGCTCGAGGGAGATATTTCGCTCGTCGCCCATGAAGACGGAACGCCGAGCGGTTTATTCTTGGTGCGCTGTGGTTGTGTTCGCGACATCGCCAAAGTCGGCTTCGTGGACTTCAAGGAACAGGCTCTTCGTGGCATCGCGCGCAAATATTGCGTGAAGGTGTTGCATTTGGAAACGCCTGCGGGGCTCCCCGTTCGAACCCGGATGGAGTACTTGCGAGCATTACGACTTCATTATTCGAATCATGCCGATACGCGCGAGACTTCGAGTCCGTATCGCGAAGAATGGATGCCGGCTTTTTCCATCGTCGAAGACGGCGCGCGAGTCGAAGATGACGTAAGATTGTGCGACTGTGTCGTTCTAACTGGTGGGACGATTGGCGCAGGTGCCGCGGTGGTGCGGTCCGTGGTTTGTCCGGGCGGCCAGATTGCCGCGGGACAAACGGTAATCGATAGGATTGTTGAACCTCCCTCCCTCCGGTTTGGAGACCTCGTTCGTGCTGGCAGACGTGCCAAGGCCCGCCTGACTCCTGCTTGACGCGGGCTTGGCGCCTTATCCCCTGCTGGCCACGCGTTGAATTTATGCCGGGTTCTTTCTCTAACTTTTAACTTTTAGAGATCATGACGAAGCCGGTGCGCGAAACGCGATCCGACAACGGATTCGAAGAACTTTTGGCCGCCAGGAGATCCGCAGGACGCCAATGATGCGTCCGCCGAGTTACGGGCAAGTGCGTCGAAGGCATGGATCGTCTAACGGGCGTAATGGTCGAGCCCCCGCGATGTGTGACTGCTCTTCATCGCAGACGCGGATTTGCACGTGTTGATTACAACATCGCCAATCCGTTCGTCGCACGAGGGAGATCTGACGCGTTTCTATACATGAATGGTTACTACGGATCGGCGTGGAATCTCATGATTGTCCCATGAAGCGTTAATGGACGGATGAATGGGCAGGTTGAGAAGAATGGGTGGTTTCGATTGGGAGGAACGTGGCATACCGCGCGACAACTCCCGACGGAATCGAACCCGGGGCCCACGAAGGAATGAGGCAGGCCTTTCCTATGTTACAGACCGCCGTCGCTGAACCGACGCAACCTCCCGTCACGATGCCCACTCTGTGGGGGTTGACGCCGGTGGAGTTGCACGACCATTTCTGGTTGGCCAAAGGGATTCAAATTGTTCGTCAGGGAGACGAGGCGGGGATCGAGGGAACGCATCGTCTCTACGTTCTCCTCGAGAGGGGAATCCTGGCACTGTTCGATGCTCGTCGTCTTTACCGGCAAATTCGGCGATCGGAAGGGGACGTGCTTTTTCTTCGCCTCCGCGACACCAGTGATGTCGGCTACCGCGAGCAGGTGGTCAGCGACGACAATGATTCATTCGTCGCCTACCAGCGGATTTATCGGGACGCGCGAACGCGATTTTCTCGAGTCATCCTGACGCGCGACGTGGAACTGGCACGTGCTTGGCAACAGAAGGGAGAAAGGCGTGACGCCTGGGCGTTGGCGCGGCGTTTCTGTGAGAAGGATCGTCGGCAGGCACTTGTGGTCGACGCTCATCTTTACGATTGTACCTCGCACGAAAACGTCATGCAGTTCCTCCGCGATCTGATCCGTTCTTGGGACCACCCGGACCGCTGGTTCCGGGGCGTTCGTCAATTGGCGGATCGCGTCTGGGGGGACGAGAGTGTAACGATCCATGCGTCCACCGTGTTTTTTGGTCCCATTTGGATCGGTGCCGGCAGGGCATGCGAACCGGAGTCCACCGTCATTGGGCCCGCCGTGTTGTGGGACAACCCCGAGTTGATCGAAGGGGTGGAACGCTTCCGCCAGCGGCGCGCGTTCTTGCAGAACCCCAAGGATCGCCGAGGCACGGCAAGCGACACGATGACGGTCAAGATTCCCGCCGACCTGTCCGTCGATCCTCATTGGCATTCGCTCGGCGAACGGAGTTTGCTTTCCTGGGGAATCAAGCGGCTTTTCGACATTTGTTTCTCCGCTGCCGCCTTGGCGTTCACGCTTCCCTTTTATCCGTTCGTCATGCTCGCCATTTATTTGGAGGACGGGCGTCCGTTCTTCTTCTCTCACCGGAGGGAAGGGCTGGGGGGGCGCCAGTTCGGCTGTCTCAAGTTTCGTTCCATGCGTCGTGATGCCGAACAGATCAAACATCGTTTGGCGGCGCAGAATCGTGCCGACGGACCGCAGTTCTTCATGGACGATGACCCGCGGCTCACCAGAATCGGCAAGCTGCTTCGCGACGTTCAGGTCGATGAGTGGCCGCAGTTTTGGAACGTGTTCAAGGGAGAAATGTCGGTCGTCGGACCTCGTCCAAGTCCAAATAACGAGAACCAGTTTTGCCCGGCATGGCGCGAGGCTCGGCTGAGCGTCCGCCCCGGCATCACCGGTCTCTGGCAAGTCATGCGCAGTCGCACGGAAGGGCTCGATTTCCAGGAATGGATCCGCTACGACATCGAATACGTCGAAAAACGTAGCTTCTGGTACGATCTCTGGATCCTTTGGGCCTCCTTCGCCTTGGTCTTTCGTTCCGTTCTGGATCGGTTTAAAAAGAAGAGTCCCGGCTAACCAAAGCCCCAAAGGCTCGGTCCCCCCCCTCTTGGCATCAAAACATGCCTTTGTTCCTTCCCCTCGCGCAAGGCTCGTCACGTTCGAGTTCGCCGCCGAGGTCCACGCGGCGGTTAGATTCATGAATTAGCGCCGTTGGGTCGTACGGACACCTTTTCCGTGGTAGAATGCTCGCGCGGGGCGTGCCGGTGAAGGGATTAACTCGAAGGGGAGACGTGTCCTCTTTGCCGGTCAATCCGTTTGGTCAGACAGAGCATGGTGGGCTCATGTTGGATCGAGTTCGGAAAAATCTTCTTGCGCCCGTGAGCGGCTCGTCGCTTGCGGTCTTTCGAATAACCTTCGGCTTTCGTGATGGTCTTCCAGGCGGCTCGAGTTCTTCTTGCCAAAGGAACGGCGGGTGACAATCTCATCACGCTGTTCTACGCGGGTCCCAAAGTCCATTGGCATTTTTCCTACTTCGGCTTCTCATGGATCAAACCGTTTCCCCAGCCTTGGATGAATCTCACGGTTCATCGCTTTTCTGGTCTCTGCGTTGTTCGTCGCGATCGGAGCTTTTATCGGGTCGCGATCGCGGGGGATTTTCGGCACGTTTACCTATGTCTGGATGATGGACCAAGCCTGGTACCTCAATCACTTCTACCTAGCTAGTCTCCTGGCGTTCTTATTGATGTTCATGCCGGCGAACGCGAAGTGGTCGTTGGATTCCTGGCGGAAAAGGAGAAAGGCCCACGGGAAGCCTGAGCCGCGGACGGTTCCGTTCTGGTCCCTATTTTTGCTGCGGCTTCAGATGTTCCTTCCGTATTTTACGGCGGGGTGGCGAAAATCAGCGCGGATTGGCTCGCCGGGGAACCCGTTCGCATGTGGGTTCGCGGAAACGCGATCGGCAAGTATCTCGCCCATTTCCTATCACCGTCGCAGATGCAATCGGTGCAGGAGATACTTCGATCCGAAGCGATCGTTTGGTTACTCGTGTATGGTGGCTTAATCTTCGATTTGGCAATCGGATTCCTGCTGATTTTCCGGCGGACGAGGCTCTTTGGTCTTACCCTTGTCGTCGCGTTTCACGGCGTGAATTTCTTTCTGTTCAACATCGGTGTTTTTCCGGCACTGGCGACGGCATCGACCTTGATCTTTCTCGAACCAGACTGGCCGGACCGCTTCTGGGCCTGGCTGCGTAAGCCGCGAGTTCGAGAGCCGGACTGGCCATGGTTCCTGGGAGGGCTCCTGTTATTCCCTCCTTTCGGAGCCGCCTTGGGTTGGAAACTTGCTCCCGCAGCGGGCGCGGACGCGAGTTCCACGGGTAGTGAACAGGGGCGCGGCGAATGGTGGGTGTTGCCCTTCGTCGTCGGCTGGACCGTCGTGCAGTTCATAGTTCCTCTGCGCCATTACGCCATTCCCGGCAACGTGCTTTGGACGGACGAGGGATCGAATTTTGCCTGGCTCATGATGTTGAGGAACAAAGAAGGGTCGGCCCAATTCTTTGTCGTCGATCCTGCGTTGGATTCCCACGTGGATCCCGTTTCCCCTTTCCGCGAGTTCGGCAAAACGGAGAAGCTACCTTTTCTCGAGTATCAATTCGTGGACACCGCGTCCCTCGATTGGTCCAAGTTGCCGGAATTCCTGGTGATTCGAGAGCCGCTCGCGGGGGAGAGAATCGTTTTCAATCGAGCGGCGAATGGTCATTTGAGCTACGAAGAGTCGGTGGTACGAATTCGGGATTACTGGATACGGACCTATGGCCGACGGCCAGCCGTCGCGCAGCCGCGCCGGCTATCCGAAGTACTTCACGACCTGGCGACGAAGATCGCCACTACCAGTCGGGCTGGAAATGATCAAGCTATTCCGCCGTTGCTTCAGCACATCGCCATGGCCTTGTCCGCGGCGAATCAATTAACTCAGAAATACGAGCATGGATCGGGGGATTTCCAACTCAACATGAGCCTTCAGCTCAGCCTGGCGCACGCGCGCGACGCGGACGGTTCGAACCGTATCCTTCGAAACAGCTTTGGGACCATCAGTCCCTTTTCCATGCAAGGGAATCCGTCGTCGGTTGCTCCCGTTCTCTTGATCGAAGACAAGGAATTACTTCGTCCATTGCCTCGAACCGGAACGGTGATGAATTGGGACGCATGGAAAGGACCGCGACGGGAGTATTTGGACCTGGAGCGGACGGAACCCTTGTTCTTGCGGCCCTTGCCGCTTCTGATCGTCGGTCGAGACTCGAGTGGTGAGATGAAAGTGGCATGGAACTACGCACGCGATCTTACCGAGTTTCAGCTTCGAGCGATGCGCTGTTTCCCGTACCTGCAATACAAGTACGTTCAGCGGATCGCCGGCTGGTGGGAGGAACAATTTCAACGCCGACCGCGGGTCTATGTCATGAGCCTGCAGCAGCTTAATCACCATCCCATGCAGCCCGCCATCGATCCCACGGTCGACCTCGCGAGCCAAGAGTACCGCATTCTGGACCACAACTCCTGGTATCTCCCACTACGTCGCCACGAGGAGTGGCACGAGAAGTTGGAATGATGGAAATTCAAGTCCATCGATGCAACGGAACAAGGCCGATCTCGATTCCTGGTGTACGGACATGGGATCCACGGCACCAAGTGCCCGCCGAGATATCGCGTACGTCGATCTCGTATAATGGATTGAGGAAAACTCGCGGTCATCGGCCACGTGGAAGCACGTAAGTGGAGCGGTTCAGGCGGCCGTTCGTGCGAACTCCGTCATCGCGGGTGGCCATGCGAGATCACTCGAGTCATCGGAGGTAATTGGGCACGTGACCGATTGGTTGAGCGTCGACATCATCTGCCTGTTGGTGCTGTTGACGCTGGTGTCGGTATACGTGGTGGTTCCGATGCGGCTAAGGCGTAGCATGACGTTGCCGGTCGAACCGGTTCTGGAGCGGATTCGCTTAAACCAGGACGTACCATCGCATGTGGCGCGTTTTTTTCTCCGCGCGATCCACGAGTTGGAAACCGAAGGATTCACCGGGTCATCGGAGTTCTATCGCGCGCGATTCTCTCCCGACGAAGCCATTTACGTGACCGCGCTTTCTAGCCGATTCGTCCGCGACGTGGTGTTGTTGGTCGGCTACCCGCCGCGAACCCCGGATCCGCGAGCCGCCTATCTCGTGGGGGTCGAGTTTCAAACGGTGCTTTCCGAGGGGAATGAGATCGTCACGCGAAATTCGAATAGGAGCGCAACGAACCTTCCCCGTTCGGTTCCGGTGCTTTCGGTCCTTACGAGAGTGAAGGACGCGCGTTCTCTACATCGCATCCACATGGCCCTCCTCGATCGGTTCGGTGGTTCGTCCCCTAAACAGAGAGAGGAACGGGAGGGCGTGCGCGAATTGCTGACACTGCGATACCGCAGAGACTTGCTCGATGCCGTTGCTGCGGAATATCTGGAATTCGACGCGGAGGCGTCCGTTTATCGACTCACGCGAAAAGGAGCATTCCTCTGGATCTGGCGCAACCTTTGGCCCGTTTCCGCCTACCTGGCGGTGATGCAGCGTCGGCAGACCGCCCGCCATACCGTCGGTTTGACTCTGGCTTCCTTGGAAGACGCAAACCCCTGATGCCGTCGCATTTTGGCCTCCACGTCGGTCATAATACGGAACGGCAATAAGGCGCTGGATTCGCGTCACATATAAAGGATGAGGTGAAGTCCGACGCCAAGATGCTTCGTCCCCGCTCGACGACGATTCAAGATTTCTGAACGTGTCTTGAGGAAACTTGCATGCGACGTTTTCATTGGACCGCTTGGTGCCTTCTCTCTTTGGCAGTGGTGTCGCATTCCGATGTTCGTGCTCAAGAGTTATTCGGATTCGGCAAGGCGGACATCACGCCGTCCACCGCGCTCCGGCTGACCGGCTATCCGGGAAGATCAAAGGCTTCTCAGGGAGTGGATGGGCCACTCTTCGTCCGGGCCATGGCGGTGGAGTCCAGCGGGCGGAAGCGAAGCGTGCTCGTCAGCATCGAGTCGCGGGGCTTGCCCGGCCGGCTGACCGTCGAAATCGCCAACGAAGTGGCGAGTCGCTTTGGTATTCCACGAAGCCGACTCGTGCTCGCATCCACTGGTTCGCATTCGACCCCCCACCTGATCGGAGGCCCGGAAAATCTCTTTGCCAACCCGCTCTCCAAGGAAGAAATCGAATCCACCAAGGCATACACCCATTTTCTCAAAGAACGGACGCTGGAGGCGATCGGTGCTGCGCTTGCCAACCTTTCTCCCGGCGAACTACTGTTTGGCCAGACGATCGTGGATGCGTCGGTTCGAAAAATCCCATCAGAAAAGGCTCCCGGTCCCGATCCGTCGCTCGAAGTGCTCGTGGTTCGCGGGCCGGACCGGAAAGTTCGCGGTGTATTGTTCAATCACGCGAGCACTGCGAACATCCTGCCTGAAAATGATGCGCGCGTCTCGGGAGATTGGCCGGGGTACGCAAGCCAGACTCTGGAATCCCGACAACCTGGGCTGGTGGCAATGGCCTTTCTTGGTTGCGGCGGGGATATCGAGCCCGCCAAGCGCGGCAGCGGAGAGGACGTCGCGGTTTTTGCCGACAAAGTCAGTTCCGCGGTCGTGAGTGTTCTCGATTCCTCCATGACGGCCGTGAAAGGGGACCTGGTCCCCTCGTTTGGTTACGCCGGCCTGGCTCCGGATCGACCGGACGCGGGAGAACTCACGAAACGGGTCCTATCCCCCGACATCCACGTTCGACGGCACGCTGCGGAAATGCTTAAAGTGTTGTCGCGGATGGGACGATTGCCTGAGTCGTATCCCTGTCCGGTCCACGTCTGGCGATTTGGCAAGGATCTGAACATGGTGTTCTTAGGGGGCGCGCCAAGCGTGGACTACGCGCGGCGAATCCGCGAGGAACTCCAGCCTGGCCGATGTTGGGTATCTTCCGACTGTGATGACGAGTTTGGCTACATTGCGTCCAAAGCGACGCGTGAACTTCGTCACCCGGCACTTTCCCGCGTTCCGCTTTACTATTACTTCCCTGGGCAGTGGGTCGAGGAATCCGAGGACGTACTCGTCGGACGCGTGAAGGAACTGTGGACCAACCCCGTCGCGGAGGAGGCACTCAGCCCCGAGGAGGCGCTTGCCGCCTTTCGCTTGTCCCCGGGTTTATCCATTGAAGCGGTCGCTACCGAACCGTTGATTACCGATCCCATCAACATCGCTTTCGATGGCGAAGGACGGCTTTGGGTCGTGGAAATGGGAGATTATCCCCGTGGCGTGGACGGCAAGGGCAAAGCAGGGGGGACGATAAAGATTATCGAGGACACGGATGGCGATGGACGTTTCGATCGGGCGACGACGTTTCTCGATGAACTTGGTTTCCCGACCGGCGTCTTGCCCTGGAAGCGGGGAGCACTCGTTAGCTGTGCCCCCGAGATCTTCTACGCGGAGGATACCGACGGTGACGGCAGGGCGGACGTTCGCAAGCCGCTGTTCACGGGCTTCGAATTGCGCAACCCCCAGCACCGAGTGAACGGATTCGCCCTCGGATTGGACAACTGGGTGTATCTTGCCGCGGACACGAGTGGAAGCGTTCGCTCGGAACTTACCGGCCAGGAGGTCTCCCTGTCGGGGCGAGACTGCAGGATCAAGCCGGACACGGGAGAAATCGAGCCTGTCAATGGCGTGTCACAATTTGGACGCGAGAAAGACGACGTTGGCCATTGGTTCGGCAACGAAAACTGGGCTCCGATTTGGCATTACCTCGTGCCCGATCGTTACGTGGGCAGAAATCCGTACGTTCCGAGTCCTTCTCCTTGGGTCGCCATGGCGGATGAAATACGCTTTCCGCGCGTCTATCCCGCCAGCCGAACGGTGGATCGATTCAATGATTTGTTCACGGCGAATCGTTTCACGTCGGCGTGCAGTCCGACGATCTATCGGGATCGGCTGCTGGAACCTGCCGGAGCGGCGATGGTCTGCGAACCGGTGCATAATCTCGTGCATCGCCTGGCGCTGACTCCCGAGGGTCTCAATTTTCACGCGAACCGGTTGCCCGCGGAGCGAGAGTCGGAATTCGTCGCCTCCACGGATACGTGGTTCCGGCCGGTGCGAGTCACGACCGGACCGGATGGAGCGGTCTGGATCGCCGACATGTATCGCCAGGTGATTGAACATCCCGAGTGGATCCCCGAAGCGTGGCAACAGCGACTCGACGTGCGTTCCGGCCAGGACAAGGGGAGGATTTATCGCGTTTTTCCGGAGGGAAAGAGACCAGGGGCATGGCCGCGGCTGGCCAGGCTTGACGTTCGCGCATTGGTCGAATCCCTGGAAAGCGACAACGGCTGGCAACGAGACACGGCTCAGCGGCTACTCATCGAGAGAAAGGATCCCGCGTCGCGCAAGCTACTAGCGGAAAAGCTACGCACGGGCAAGAATCCGCTGGCCCGCCTTCACGCGATGTGCACGCTCGCGGGATTGAACTGGCTCGAGCCGCCTTTATTGTTGCAGGGGATGGGGGACGGTGATCCGTTCGTTCGCGCGTGGGCCGTCCAATGGGCCGAGCCAATGTTGGGGAAAGAGTCCGAATTGTCGCGCGGCGTTCTCCGATTGGCGGAGGACCCCTCCGTGGTGGTTCGTTTTCAAGTCGCACTTAGCCTTGGATATTGGAACGACGAGGCATCGGGAAAAGCGCTTGGCACCATCGTTGTTAAGGATTTCTCCGATCCCTGGATGCGCGCGGCCGTCATGAGTTCCGCGACCACCCAGCCGGAACCAATACTTGCCGCCGTTTTGGCCCAACTTCCCGAGTCGAAAGAGAGGGATGAATTCGTCGAGTCCTTGATCGCGACGACCATCGGCGTTCACGGCGACGCGGGACTCGCACGGATTCTGGAAGTAGTGACACCCGGCGTGGAGGAGACGATCGAGACTTGGCATGTCGGAGCCTTGGGTAGCGTGCTCGATGCCGCCGAGCGTGGCAAGCTTAAGCTGGCGGCAGGGGATGGTCCGGTCGGCGACGAGAGGAATCACCGGGTGGCGAGAGTCTTCGACGAGGCGCGAAAAACTGCCGCGAATGCGGACGCGGACGTTGAAAAACGTCGGATCGCCGTGCGGTTGATCGGACGAGAATCGGGGGACAAGGACAAGGATCTGGAACTTCTCGAAGAACTGCTCGGCCCGAAATCTCCCCCTTAGTTCGGACCGCGGCGATCGGCACGCTGGCGAGAATCGCGGACGACGCCGTCCCTGGAATCCTTCTGGCGGGTTGGCGAGGTTATGTTCCCGAGGTGCGCGGTGAAGTATTGGACGTTCTCCTCAGCAGAAGGGAATGGACGAGTTCGCTATTGGAAGCATTGGAGTCGGGACAAGTGGCGGCATCGCAAATCGACGCGTCGCGGAGGGAGAGTTTGCTGGCCTCCAAATCCAAAGAAATCGCGGATCGAGCGCGTAAAGCGCTAGCCGTCGGACCTCAAGAGGGACGCAAGGAGGTTCTCCTGGCTCACGAGGAAGTCGCGAAACTTCCGGGGAACTATTTCCGAGGCGCGAGCGTCTTTCAGAAACATTGTTCCAGTTGCCACGAGTTTCGTGGTCGAGGCAACGCCTTGGGCGCGAATCTGGCGACGCTCCAAGAGCGATCCAGTCCCGCCTTGTTGGTGGCTGTCCTCGATCCGAATCGCGCGGTCGAAGCGAAATTCCAAAGTTATACCGTGCTGACTAACGATGGTCGACAATTCACGGGCCTTATCGTCGCGGAGACCACCAGCAGCATCACTCTAGCGCGACCCGACGGCAAGCGGGACGTCATCCTGCGGGTCGATATCGAGGAGATGGCGGGTTCCGGCAAGTCGTTCATGCCCGAAGGACTTGAAAAGGACTTGTCCAAGCAGGAACTCGCGGATGTGTTTGCGTTTCTGCAGAGCGGAACCAAAGAGTGGAGTGCCGACGCCGGTGATGCATCAACCGCGCGCGAATATCTATTGGAAGCAGGCGTGAACGGCTTGGCGGAAGTCCAACGCGCGCCACGAACGGTGGAGCAAGCCAACTGGCTTGGATCGAGGAACTTACCCGCCACTGGCGATTCGAAAGCCATGGAGTTCCTCGAATGGAAAACGGATCCCGCGCCCGCGGACCTGTCCCCTTCCGTTCGTCAGGTGTTTCGCGTTCCGGTCGCCTTTGGCGGCCTCGGTGATTCGAAAGGGGAGTTTCAGCTGAGCACGGGTGGAATCAAGGTAACGTTCTTCTCATCTCGGGAGGACGTGCATTGGGAGAGCGAGGAAGGGAAAGTCCAGCTTCGTTTTCTCGCGGTTGAACGTGGACCGAATAACGCGAGCGGTCTCTTGGAAGTCGAGGTGTCCTCCAGCCTGATCAAGCCGGGGGAACGTTTGTCCTTCGCAGTGGCGCGCATCAGCGAGGGGGGTGGCTGGTTCGCCGTCATCCCCGTCGAAGGAAAGACGGTTCGCGAAGCTCGGCGGTAGAGCGAACGCGCTCACTCCCCCGCGCGGGCGGAAGTGCCATCCGTTTGAGGTCCAAGGCAGAACATTAAACCGCACATCGCGCGCGGTTAGAACGTCGTTCCCTCGAGCTTCTCGATATACTCCCGGATTCGAGCGGGAACCGGGTGGGTGACGTTCTTGGCGTAATCGAAGCAGACGATGATCGATTCCCCTTGAGCGACGATCGCCTCTTGGGTTTCGCTGTAGATTTTGTGTTCGAGCGACATGCTACTCTTGCCGATCCGGGTGACCCGAGTTCCGATGCGAACGGTGTCCGGAAAGCTGACTTGTTTGAGAAAATCGCATTTGGCGGACGCGAGGATCGGGCCGATCCTCTCCACTTTGCTCTGTTCCCAAAGAGAGACTCGCTGGAAGTATTCGATTCGGCCGGTTTCAAACCAGCGGAAATAAACCGTGTTGTTAACGTGTCCGAGCATGTCGGCGTCCCCCCATTGTACGCTGACCGGGACGACGACGTGAAAATCCTCGAGTAATTGATGCGAGTGACTGCCGCTCACGCGCGAATCCTTTCTCAATGGCCGCCAGGTAGTTTGCACGAGGCAAACGAGATCCCACGGCGACCCCGTTCATGTAGGTTTCCCAGGGCCCGGCGGCCCCGTGTTCGTTAGAACGCGATGGGAACCGTCGGCTGCGAGATCTTTATAGGAAGGTACCCCTTCCTCAGGGAATCCACGGGGATGTCAAAGCGTGCCGGCGCGTTCGGCACTCGAAAAGTCGGCGAGACAGCGGAAAAGCTGGGGCACGTCCAGCTTGCCACGCACTACGAGCTGTTCCCCGAGTTCCAACCGCTTGTTGGCGTGTTGCAGTTCCAGGAGAATGGTGACTTGTTCTTCCGTGAGCAATCCTTGCTGAATGGCCATCTCCCCGAATCGCCGACGTTGAGGTCCTTCTTCTTGAACCTCGAGAATCTGGTCCACTTGTTCCGCGGACAGAAGGTTCAATCGCAGGGCCATCGCTCCCAATGTATTGGAGATGCTCGACCACTGGCCCGGCTTAGGGACTTCATTGTCCGAGAGAGCGAGACTGTCGCGAAGGTACTCGAGGAAAGGTCCCGTCGAGCTCATAAGTTCAATCTCCAGATCCTTGAATGATGCCGATATGAACGGGGTGGTTCATCCCGCCAACCCCACGATAGCCCTTCCCGTCCATGACGGGGAGGAGCAGGAGAGCGTCCCTTAATTTCCCAGCGTAACAAATTCCAACTTTACCGCAAGGAAGCCGAAGAATTTTGGAATGGTTGCCCATTCGGAAGGGAGCGGCGTTCGCCTATCGGGGAATGAAACTCGCTTCCAAGTCGAGTTTTTCGAACATGGAGATGTTGAACGGGTGCTGGCGCAATCGAGACTCTTGACAGCCCGGCGGGAAGGGATATGGTGACAGGGGCCGCCCAAGATTGGCTTCCCGTCAAAAGGGGAAATCCCTCCCCTCGCGTCTCATGTCTGGACGACGCCTTTACTCGTTCTTTGCTACTCGCCAGAGGTCCGAGGACACAATGTCGAGTTGGATGCACGACGATTCACTTCGAGAGACCTCGCGCGCCGAGGTAATTAAGAGCCAACCTGGTTCGACGTGCCTCGTGCAATCGCCTGGGATCGTTCTCGTCGCGTTGGATACGCCGGATTTGCCCCTCGTGATGGCGAGCAGCCACGCCAACGCCTTTCTCCGCGATCAGGGAACCGAGATACTTTCGCGCCCGTTGAACGATTTCCTCGTGCTTGACGACGAGGCGCGGTCAACGATCCTTGCGGTCGTGGACTCGGCGATGCGGGACTCCTCGGAGGAACGTTTCTGGCTCCCGGAGGAAGTACTCCGTTTGCAGACTCGAGAAACGGCGCAGTGGCTTACGGGTATCGTCGTTCGTTGGGAAGAGTGGCTGGTATTTGAATTGTTTCGCGAGCGAACTCCTTTGCTTACTCCGACTCCAAGGTTGGGGCATCGAGAGTCGGCGACTTGGGTTGCCGCACTCTCACGAATCAAGGATCCGCTTCCGTTCGTTACCCGCGCTCTTTCTCTCCTGCGCGCCGCGTTAGGTTGCGAGACCGTCCTATTTTTATCGCCACTGATGAATGGGAAAGTATCGATATTGGCGGAGGCCGCCAAGGATCGGGCGGCTTCTCGAGTCGGCGCGGAGTTTTCCCTGGGGGCCGACGATTGTGACCGCGCGGGGGAGTCCTGGGAGTTGGCTCGCTATTTCAGTGACGTTGAGGGGGATGGCGTACCGCTCCGATCGGTGGTGGAAGGATCTCCCTTGCACCCCAAAAAATTGCCGGTTCTCTTGCGAATGCCGAGCCCGTCGGAGCGAACCTTCTGGTCCTGCCTGGGCGCCAAGGGAGTGGTAACCGAGGCGGTGCACGGCGCCGAGGAGGTTTTGGGAACGATCGCATGCTTGTTTGATCGGCCGGTCGAATACTCGGAGGATCACCGGACCCGCTGCCGGTTCATGGCGGACCTTTTTTCCCTCCGGAGTATCGGCGAAGGTCAACGTCTTGTGCCACGTTTTCCGCGAATCCGCGGCCGCCTGCACGAAAAAGAGCGAAGTTGGCGGGTCAATGAATCAGCGATTCGTGGGATGATGCAGCATGCGGCGGATGGCGTCCTCGTCAGTAACGCCCAAGGCGAGATTCTTGCCTGCAATTCCGCCGTCGAACGAATCTTTGGCCATGCCGAGACTGAACTGGTCGGCCAGAACGTCTGCAAACTGATGCCTTCTCCCTATCACGACGAGCATAACGGATTTATCGAGCGCTATCTGCGGACCGGGGATCCCAGAATCATCGGCAAGGGACGCGAAGTGGTGGGCCTTCGCCGCGACGGCCGAACGTTTGCGTTGGAATTGTCCATCTGTGAAATCACGATTGAAGGAGAAAAGTTGTTCACGGCTTTCCTACGCGACGTCACGGAGGGGAAGCAGGCACGGGAGGCATTGGGGAAAAGCGAAGAGCGGCTAAGTCTTTTGCTGGAAGGGAGCGACGACGCGTTTTGGGAATGGGACGTGGTCTCCGGCGAGCTGTTTGTTAGCCATCGATGGCACAAAATGATGGGGCGATTCGTCAAAGAATCTTTGCCCGTGCCTCCGCGGGACGCGGAATGGGTTCATCCGGAAGATCGTCCGTTGGTGCACGCCGTGATCGATGATCATTTGTCCGGAAAAACACCGTATTACGAAGTGGAGCATCGTGTGCGGCACGCGGATGGTCATTGGTTTTGGGTCCGCGATCGTGGTCGGGTCACGGCCCGCGATGGGGATGGAAAGCCGCTTCGTGTCGCCGGAATCCTTACCGACATCACGGCAAGGAAGGTTGCCGAACAAGCCGTAGGATCGAGCGAGACCCGTTTTCGTACCTTGATCGAGTCGGCGGAATGCGTGATTTTGATCGCCAGCCCCGACGGCGAATTGCTTTATGCCAGTCCGTTTGCCGAAGTATTAACTGGCTATTCCGCCGACGACATCACGACCCGAAACTCCCTTTCGATATTCGTGACGACCGAGTTGCTCCTCGAAGCGGTGCGTTGTGGAACATCGATAGAGGAATCCACCCCGCCGCGAAACCGCGAATTGCCATTGATCTGCAAGGATGGGCGGATTCGCTGGCTCTCTTGGAATCTCCGTTACCTGCCGGAGTATCACGGAAAAGTCGCCGTTCTTTGTATCGGTCATGAGATCACCGAGCTGAAAGCCGCGCAGAAAAGCTTGCTTCGCGCCGAACGGCTATCGGCGATCGGAGAGGTATTCACCGGACTGGCGCACGAGAGCAGAAATGTATTGCAGCGCAGTCAGGCGTGTATCGAGCTGCTCGCGCATCGCGTGAAGGATCGTCCCGACGCGCTCAGCTTGATCGACCGGCTGCAGAAGGCGCAGGACCACCTGCATCATCTCTACGAGGAGGTTCGCAGCTACGCCGCGCCCTTGAAGCTGGCGATTCAGGATACTGACCTGGCTTCCCTGCTCATCGACACCTGGGATGAACTGGCGGTCGAACGCGAGCTTCGCGACGCTACCTTGAAGGTGGAAGAAGGCGTTCCACCTCCGATCTTTCCGGTCGATCCTTTCCGCATGGCGCAGGTATTGAGAAACATCCTGGAAAACGCGCTCAGTGCTTCTCCCGATCCGTTGGTCGTGGAGATCTCGTTTCGCCAGGTGACCTTGGAGGGGTTGCCGGCACTGGCAATTTCCATTTCAGACAACGGCCCTGGGTTTACAGCCGAATCGATGACGCGCGTTTTCGATCCCTTCTACACGACGAAAACCAAGGGAACCGGGTTGGGAATGGCGATCGCCAAACGGATCATCGAAGCGCACGGCGGAAAGATTTCCGCCCAGAACCGAGCGACGGGAGGCGCGGAATTCTCGATCGTGTTGAAACATCGGGTGAAGTGACCATCGCTTGCGTGGCTGGCGTTCGACCTGGGACTGTTTTCGTCGGGGTAAGATCGATTCTCGGAAGGAGGAGGCGATTGCTTTTCTGAGCGGCAATGGTGGTACAATCGCTCTGTTGTCCGATAACGCGCCGGGCCGGGCATCACGACGTTACATTTCCATTGCTGGTGAAGTAATCTTTGGGATGGGAGGCCGATACGGCGCGCATCCAACACGATCACAACGTGGGAACTTAAGGCCTGTCCCCGTCACATGGAAAGCCAAAACGCGGTTCGCCTTGGACCATGGTTTTCTTCTGAGTGACTGTATTGCAGGCATGGAAGGCTTGGAGACGAGACAATGGGGGAGCATTCACGAACGAAACAGGGGACGAGGACGGCCCATGCAACATCCGACACCTGCATGAACGCCGTGGGGCCGATTCGAATCGCGGTCGCGGATGACGAGCCGGATATGTGCCAGTATTTGCAGGAAACGCTGACCTCGCTTGGTCATCAAGTGGTTGTCACGGCGCAAACGGGGACGCAATTGATCGATGGTTGCCGAGATCAGCATCCTGATCTGATCATCACGGACATAAAGATGCCCGAAGTCGACGGCATCGAAGCTTCGAACATCATCGCGCGCGATCGAATCATCCCGGTTATCCTTGTTTCCGCTTATCACGATCCCGATCTGATTAGCCGGGCGTCCCACGATCACGTGCTCGCCTACCTGGTCAAGCCGATCAAGCGGGCGGATCTGGAAACGTCGATCGCGATCACCATCCAGCGTTTCCTGGAATTCCAGGAACTCCGCAACGAAGCGAATGGGCTTCGGCAGGCATTGGAGGATCGAAAGCTCATCGAGCGTGCCAAGGGGATACTGATGAGGCGAGCGGAGTTGGACGAAGCGTCCGCGTTTCGCCGCATGCAGCAGTTGGCTCGGGAGAAGAATCGCAAGCTCGTCGAGATCGCGGAAGTGATCTTGACTGCGGAAGAAGCGCTGCAGCCGAAGTAACGATCCGCCTCCGACGTTCCCATCGTGAAACTCATTAGATCATCGGGCCGATCTCGACCGCCAATCGGGCGCGAATGTCGACTTGCATGATTTCTCGCACCTTGGCGAGTAGAGGCCCGGCTCCATAGGGCTTCTTGATGAATCCCGCGACCCCATGACCCAGGAAACGGTCGACCACCTGGTCCTCCGCATAGCCGCTGCTGAGGATAACCTTGGCATCGGGGCGAATGTGTCGAATCTCCAGGTACGCGGCGTCACCGGACATTCGTGGCATGGTGACGTCGAGGAGGACGAGGTCGATGCGATCGACGTTTTCCCGAAAGACTTCGACCGCCTCGTACCCATCCCTTGCCGTCAAAACGGACACGCCAGCCCCTTCGAGAATTTTGCAGGCGATGTCGAGAACCGCGGGTTCATCGTCCACCACGAGAGCCGTGACTCGCTCCAAATCGACCATCCGCCGCACGGCATGAAGAGAAATGGGCGCTGCGAACTTTCCCGTGCATGGGAACAGGAGTCGCAAGGTCGAGCCCTGGCCGGGCGCGCTCGCCACGTCGATGGCGCCGTGATGACTGCGCACGATGCCGACGACGCTCGCCAGGCCCAGGCCGCGTCCAGGATTTTTGGTGCTGAAGAACGGATCGAAAATCTGCGATCGCACCACCGGTTCCATGCCCCTTCCAGTGTCCGAAACCTCGACGTAGGCATACATCCCTTCGGGGAGAGATTCGTCCCCCTCGAGTTCGGGTAATGGAGCGGGTGAACCTTTGACGATTCCTGTTCGAATCGTGATGCGTCCCTCCTCGTCGTCGATGGCGTCGGCGGCATTGAGAATCAGGTTCATGATCGCCTGTTCTAGTTGAACCGGATCCGCCTCGATCAGCGGCAGATCCTCCGCAAGGTTGAAACTCAAAGGGATGGTTTTGGGAATCGTGGCGTGCGCGACCGGTTCGATGTCGAGCACCAGTTTGGATAAGTGGAGCGAGCGCTGCACCGGGCTTGACTGACCGGTGTACGTCATGAGATGGCGCGTGAGGTCCGCGGCCTTCTGGCCCGCTTCCGCGATCGCCAAGAGATTCTCGTACGTGGACGCGTCCGTGGGGGTGGAATCGAGCGCCAGGCTCGCGTTGCCGAGGATGACCGTGAGTAGATTATTGAAATCGTGAGCGATACCGCGCGCCATGACGTTGAGGCTTTCGAGCCGCTGCGCCTTGTGGATCTTTTCGTCCAGGCGCATTTGACGTAGTTCGGTAAACCGTCGCATCGCGATCATGATGGCGGCTTCGAGGTCCACCGACTTGATCGGCTTGACCAGGTAACCCATGGCTCCGCAAGACTCGACCCGCTTGAGGAGTTCCGCGTCATGGTAGCCGGAAATCAGAATGATGGGCGTCGGATCGCGGGCGAGGATCCGTTGCGCGGCCTCGATACCGTCCATGCCCGGCATGTTGATGTCGGAGAGGACCAGGTCGGGGCGTAACGCGAGGCATTTCTCAACGAGGTCAGCACCCTCCGCGGTTTCTCCCACGACGTCATGTCCGAGCGAGGTCAATCCCATGTTCAAGAACTCTCGCGTGTTGGGGTCGTCTTCCGCGATCAGGATGCGCAGATGTTGTTTCATGGCACTGGTTTTCCCGGAAGTGTGAGAATTAAGATTCTGACGCGGTCGGCCTTAGGCAAATCCCACGCCGAGGCGATTGGGCCGAACGACAATCCACTTGGGCTGGTCGACGGGCCCCGGCGGTGCCCCTCTTTGCGAAGCAAACTGCTGGATCTTCAGGAATTGAATTTCGAGGAACCCAAACCATTCGATGGCCTATCTTCCGAACTTCCTTACCGTCACTCAGAAAACGTCGCTCCGAAAAGTAATTCCCCGGCCCAGTTGGCTATTCGCCAAGACTCTCCAGGCGATCGGCCTTACCGTTTCGACGTTCCTTTTCTGATGCTTGAGAACCCTCGACATTCAAGACCAGGGACGCGATGGGCGAAGCGTCAAGACGAAACCATGATTCGATCGGCTATCCAAAGGCTAGCATTCAAGGAAATCGATCGACCGCCGACTTGGCGCATCGCGAGGCTGGCTTGGCCTGTCCCATGCGACCGATCCTGAGCCGCGAGTGGACTGACGAAATGTCCGCAGACAATTTGCGGACCTAGTTCGAGACGTATTACGACCGCGCGAACGGCGCGGAGATGGCGCACTATGCCTACTTTCCTAATCCTAGATCATCTTTTTCCGAAGAGGAAGAAAAAGTTCGGGGGGTCGTTTCTCCCGGATACGCGGCCCACCCAGTTGAGGCATCGCATTACTCGAGGCGCAAGTAATGCCGTGACTTAGAACAACGTCATGTTCGAACGGGAAGTATCTCGAATCGACGGGGATGGGCGAGGGACGAAGGACCCCGCCGCGTCCCTTGGATGGGTCACTTGGTTCCAGGGAAACGAGGCGTTTTTTATCCTTCCCGAATAAAGGAGGCGGCGTAGGAACGTACCTCCTTGCCATTGAGCACATGCGCCACCCGCAGCCGGTCGACGGTGCGCCCGGAGAATCGGGAAAGGGGGAGGTGGATCAGGCGTTTGCCTTGTCGGGTCGCCATTCGCCTCCACGCTGCCTTAAGAGGGCAGGGGGATACGACCGCGATATGCGGCTCCGAACTATGGAGCACGGCAGCGGCGATCAATCGTTCCTCCAAAGGACCCGATTGGGGTAAACGGGGATCGGACCAGATGTCTGGTATCAGCCGTGGCGGAAATAGGAAGAAGACGCCGCCATAGACGGCTCGACCGATCCCCGGCCCGATCATGTCCTTGCGAAAGTCGGTGGCGTAAAGTCCGATGGTCGATTCTTCGCCGTGTTCAGCGTACCAGGTGGCCCGCCAGGTGTATTGGTCCGGATCGGCGGGCACGTCGAACAGAAAGACGACGATCTCCAGGCCTCCGCGGGAAGGTGGGATCTCTTGCACATAGATGTTGCCGGTATGCCAATTCCGCAACGTTTCGCGGACGTCGATGCCGTCCTTGACGGAGGAGGTAAACTTTTCCGATCGTGCCAAGTCGGCGCCGATGAGGGCTTTTGCCTGATCGCGAACGTGGGTATGAAAGCTCTCGATCCGCTCATCTTCCGCTGGCCAGGAACACTGCTTGTACGGGTCCCAAAGCGTTCGCCATTGCTGGGACTTGCGCTTGGGAGGATCGGGGAGCAACTCGCAACTTCGCCAGGTCACGTCCTGGCCGGGCAATCGGTTCTTCAGCGAAACGACTCCTTCTCCCGGCAAGGTTCCTTCGCCAATCCCCATGCGAAACTCCTCGAACGGGGGATCGGTGAATTCGACGGGAAACGAGGTGGCGGTTTTCAAGACTTCCAAGGCAAACCCGTCGCCGCCGATCTGCTTGGCGGCAACAATGAGGGTGTACAAATCCGGGCTCAAGCGGCGCGCAAGCAGCGTCAGGTTACGCACGTATTGAAAAAAAATGCCCAAGAGTTTGGGCGTGAGCCACTGGCTGGCGTCGGATCTCTCCTTGGACCAGCGGTCCCTGGCTTCGATCACGAGTTCTTTCACGCCGTCAATGGAGAGGTTGTCATCGGGATCCAAAGTGGCCCGGGAACGCTCGTAAAGGGCGGTGACGAACGGCAATTCCCCCAACAAAAAGGTCAAGCTTCGGGGGTTGGCACGATAAATCTTGATCGGCGAGAAGAACGGCTCGTGCTCGGGATACTCGGAACGCTCGAAATAGGCGTTTCGAATCCATGGCCAATCGAGCACACTGGGGACGAAGAGAATGTTTTCGTATTCGAGTTCCAGGCGGTGCAGCTCGAACGCCATTCGCCGAACCCGTTGGTCGGAAAGGGAATTGGGTTCGGGGGAGGGAACCGTGGGGAGAATGGCCGCGAGATATTTCTCAACCGGCAATCGCTTGAGCGCGTAAGGATCCGGCAAGGAAGCGGTCGGAGCCGAGAAGGTGGACGATTCGAGATCGATGAATTCGATGGCCATTCGTTCCCGCAGGGCGAAACGGATGGCGGCGATGACCGGCTGGCACGGATCGATCGGGACGTAGGTATACGTGCCTTCCGTCGCCTCTTGCTGAAAAACCGCCGAGATCGCGGGCAGGTGTTCGACGGCGGCCAAAACCTCAGGGAGAAACGTCGCGGGGAGCGGAACCGCTAGGCAGTCGTAGTTGTTTTTGAGCAGCTCTTCGCGAACGCGAATGGAGAAATCGCCGCTTCCGTGCACGACGGGTAGCACCTGCAAGCGTTCCGAGAATCGCAGGAATTGAGCCATATCGCGTCCGTTTCTGCAGTTCGCGCGCCACCGTGACTTTTGGAAGAGGTCGTCACAACGGGGAGGATTCGCCGAACGCGACTTTCTAGGCTACCTCGCGGCGAATCAACCGGGTTGTTCCAGCCGTTTGATCTGATCGCGGAGCAGTGCGGCGTATTCGTAATCTTCGCGATCGACGGCCTTTTGCAGGTAATCGCGGAGTTTGGTCAATTCATCGCCATCGTCGTGGGCCGGTTTCTTGACCGCCACCGCTTTTGCCTTCAGTTCATCATACCAGCGAGTGAGGAATTCGAGTTCAAAGCACTCGCTTCGCTGGGACGCTTTGTTGTGATCCTTGAGGAACGCCTCGATCTGATGGCAACCAGCTTCAATGTCGGCCATCGCGGCCGGCCGGTCGCCCCGGTTGAGAGCCAGCATCGCCTTGGCGCGCGTCTGCATCATGATGACGTAGGGACGATACTGATCGAAACGGAGTTGTTCGCGGCGTTTTTTGGAGTGCGCCTTCACGAAGCGGAACAATCGGAGGTTCCGTTCGGTATCGCGGATGACGTGCTCGTAATAGCCGAGATGAAAAAGGCAAAGGTAACGCTGGTAGTATTGCCACCCTTCGCGGAATAGCTGATCGGCGGACTCGCTGCTGAGGCTATACCCTTGGCCATATTCCTTGGCTTGTGCTTCGTAATAGTCGAGCAATGACTCGCAGCCAAAGGGTTTTTCCCCGTCCGGTCGACCGTGCACATTCATCTGCAAGAGCCCCAGATCGATTCGCATCTGGATTTTTTCCGTGCCGTCGTCCCCGGCGATCACCCGCACGTTGAGTTCGTGGGGATCGAAGTCCCAGCCGTCAAGGATATGTGACACGTCATGGCTCATCGAGACACTCCGGTTCCAGCCTCTCTCTGGTGCCCCTCCTCAAGGGCGGCAGTTGTGCCATTGCGACGATTGGCACGGCCCTTTTTGACGCTCCAAAAAAATACGTTGATGGAAGCGCCCGCGTATTTTACGGAACCTTGTGATGAAACAAAGGGGGGAGTTTTGCCCGTCTATCCCTGGCTTCCGCACGCCCGCCCTGAGGGGCGATCCGCAACGCCCGAAGCAGGATGGTTGGGTTCGTTCGCGGAGCCAAGGGGCGACTGGCCCCGAGGGAACGCGAAAGTTAGAGGGTCCAGCCTTTGCGGTACTCCGGCTGAATCAATCCAGCCGTTTCCGTCACGCCGTTAGTGACCTTGAGGTTGCCGGCATCCCATTCCAACTTCTTCTTGCCCGCGCGATACGAAACGTTGCCCAGCAGAACGGTTTCCGTCAGTGCGCCGCCGTAGTCGAAGTTACAGGTCGTCTCCCCCGAGGATCGGATCGCTTCCAACCATTCCAGGTGGTGGCCGATCGATTCGGGAATCGACGGTTCGATATGAAAATCCTTGAATTGCTCCTCGGGATAAAGCTTGTACTTGCCGTAATCGGCTATCAGTTCACCCTTTTCGCCGACAAAGAGGACGGCGTTTGCCATGCCATACTTGTCTGCCCCTTCCGGCTTCCAGCCACCGTGATACCAGGTGAGATGGACCGGCGGTTGATCTCCACGGGCGGGAAATTGGTAATCGACCTTCATTAATGCCGGGACTTCATTGTCGCCCGGATGGTCCTTCTCTCCCGTCGCCTCGATACTCGTGGGATAGCGCAACTGCAGTGCCCAGAAGGGGAGATCGATATAATGGCAACCGAAATCCTCTAGCATCCCGCCACCGAAATCCCACCACCAGCGCCAATGGAAATGGCAATGGGACTTGTGGTAGGGACGAAACGGAGCCGGGCCGAGCCAAAGGTTATAGTCCAAGGTCGCGGGGGGGGTTCCTTCTTTGACCCGCTCGCCGGTCTGGGGACGGCCAGCCAACCAGACGTGCACCCGATTAACCTTGCCAATAGCGCCGCTCTGAACGATTTCGACGACACGACGGTAGTTATTGCCCGCGTGGATTTGCGTTCCCAGCTGTGTGGTGAGCTTGTTCTTGGCGGCCTTTTCCCGCATGACGCGCGTTTCGTAGACCGAATGAGCCAAAGGCTTTTCGCAATAGATGTGTTTGCCGAGATCCATGGCCATGACCGCGGGAATGGCGTGCATGTGGTCGGGGGTGGAGATGACGACGGCGTCAATATTGGAGTGATCGAGCAGTTTGCGGAAATCCTGGTGTATCGCGGCGTTGGGAAAGGCGGTTTTTGCCACGCCGACATGAGCCAGGTCGACGTCACACAGAGCAACGATGTTCTCCCTTGCGACTCCCGCGAGATTGGCGGCTCCTCGATTTGAAACACCAATGATGCCGAGATTGAGCCTCTCATTGGGAGGAAGTTGCGTTTGTTCCGCCAGGAGCCGGTCGGCAAAGGGGGCGACGGTTCCAGCCAATGCCACTTGCCGCAAAAATGCGCGCCGGCTTCGCAACGACTCCATGCGATCTCCTTCTGTCCTGCTCTATCCCACTCGGTTCTCCGAGGAGCCTGATTGGTTCATGCCCGCATCGCCTAGCCGCCCAATGCCTTGCCATCTCACGCGATTCGCTTGGACGCGTCAAGGGATGCTCGAGGTTTCCTGCCCACCGAGGCAAGAAAAACACGGAAGGCCCGCCGGCTCAGCGCCAACAGGCCTCCGATCATGAGCCTTTGACTCTACGAAAAAGCCTAACGCTCCGTTTGCACTAATTCCCATTTTGCCGTTTTTCCGTTGGCGAAATGGACGGTGACGGCAGAGCTCGTTTCCGTCAGGGCCTTAAGATTGGACTCGAAAACCACGTTCCCTTGGTCTCCGATTCGCCATGCCACCTTTTGCGAGGTTTTGTCCACCGAGCCTTTAAGGTTTTGCACATCTTCGGACACCAGGTCGTAATAAGTGCCGCGGATTTGCCCCTCTTTGCTCACGTCCAGCTGCAACATACGCGTCGGTTCCAGCGCCGGGCTCTGATGAAGCGTGTAGACGCCGATTTGCATCCATTCGGTCGTGGAATCGACAGCGGCGTTGCCGGCGTCGGCGATTTCGTTGACATCCGTCGCGGTTTGCTCCTCTTGGCTTTCCGCTGGAACCGTGCCGGATGCCACCACGGTCGTGGTGGTGGGAACGGCGGCCAAGGCCAGCCAACTCCCCAACGTCGCGGCGGTGGCGGCGGCATACGCATCCGCGTGGGGATGGGTGGCGCGCCAGGCGTTGGGATGGTCGGCATACCAAGCGGGACTAAACGGTTCATTTTCCGGCGCGTATAGCGACGCGGCATCGTTCCGTTGACCCTCGCGACGGTCTTGCGCTGAGGGGTTTTTGCCATTCAGGAATTGATCAAGCTGTTGCTGGCGATCCGAGGCGTTGCCGGACGTTCTTTCCCGGTCATTCGCCTTGGGAGAAACAGGCGCTCCATTCGCCGGGCCATTGGTAACGATGGAACCGCCTGCCGGTAGGCTCGGGAGGCCGGGATTGGCGTTCGGGCTGGGAGTTCGGGCGTTTCCGGGGGTTCCCGGGCTTGCCGGACGACCGCCGCCGGCTCCACCGCCGCGACGGCCTCCACCCCCACCAGGTCGAGCCCAACAATTCTCCGTTCCCAACGACAGTACGACAACGAGGACCAACCCACGAAACAAAAGACTTTTCACGATGATTTCTCCCCATACGAGCGTGGGACGTGACATGCCGTAGTTTCGCGTCGACAGGTAATTCTCGGAACGTTGCTCGCTCCCGCGATGGTTCGCCCACCCTGTCTCAGGTTTTCCGTTTCCGAGGCTGGGAGTAACGGAAACTTGGACGTCGGTGGCTTTCCAGCCGCGACATTCGACACCTGAATCTCAAGGAATCGAAGCGACGTACGCCTGCCGTTTCTGAACGATCGGCAATGTAATCCCACGTGATCTGATCAAAGCTAGCATGCAACCAAACCGTAGGTCGCACGGAGGGGAGAGTAGTGCAGGGAAAAAACGCGGTGGAAGGGAGAGGGAACCGCGAAATCTCCGAACCCGCGGGCGTCGCGGTCTAGAAGTACCTTTGTTCGCTAGTCGGCGAACCGGGACACGAATTCTTGGATTTGCTCGGTCCCGATCGGCGAATCAAAGTTCTCGGACGGCGGGGTAGGTGCCCACCTCAATATGATTGCCGTCCGGATCGTGGAAGAAGACTTGCCGCACGCCCGTCATGGGGACGTAATTCGATTTGTATTCGATTCCATGTTCCTTGAGGGCCGTTTCGACCGCATCGATGTTCGGCGTATGGAATGCCACGTGGTCAGCGCGGGTGGAGATCTCTCCGGGGCGATCCGGAGGCACTCCCTTGATCAGATGGATCATGACGCCGTAGTTGAAGAGCCAGGCACCGTCGAAATCGAAATTCGGTCGCCAAACCTGGCGAAAACCGAGAATGTCGCGGTAGAACGCCAAGGCGCGCGGTACGTCGTCCGTTTCGCGCGCGATGTGATTCACCGACTCAATGGGTATCGGTCCAGCCATGAAGTTCTCCCTCTCCTCGCGGCAGCTATTTCAAACACGCCGTCGACTCACGTGCTGGCGTCCAATTCCTTGATCTTCACGTTCTTGAACCAGACTTTGTGGCCATGGTCCTGAAATCCGAGGTAGCCCTTTCGGGGCATGTCCTTGATCGCCTTGCCAAACTTGTGTTTGGAGCCGTCCGGCCGTTGTCCGCGCTTGTTGAAATCGTCGCAGTTCATCTTTGACACGATTTCGCCGTTCACCTCGACCGTGATTTCCGGGCCCTTGCAGGTGATCTGAACGTGATTCCATTCACCCGGTTCCTTGGTGTTGTCCTTGCTCACGGGAACCAGGTCGTAAATCGAGCCGAACGCATGGTAGGGACTGTTCCCCGAATCGTTTTCTTCGATTTGCACTTCGATCCCGGTGTAAACGGGAAGGCCGAGATTCCCGATCCGGAGAAAGATGCCGGAGTTGCAGTGTTCTTTGTCCATCTTGACGTCACATTGGAAGATGAAATCGCCGAACTGTTTCTCGTTCACGATGAGATATCCGCCGGACTTGAAAGGGAGCAGGGCGCCATCTTCCACGGGTGTCGCGATCGGCTTGTTGTTGTTGCATTTCCAGCCGGTGTGGTCCTTGCCGTTGAACAGGAGTTGCCAGCCAGCCGCTTTCTCTTCGGGAGTCAGCTCGTTGTCTGCGGACCAAACATTGCTCGCGAGAGCCAGAAGGGATGCCACACAAAGAAACGCGCGCGTCGCGCAGGAAATCGGTCGCATGAAGTTTTAACCTCGGGAGTGTTGCCAGACGTCGTGAAGTCCGGTTTGTTTGCTAGCCGCCTTATTCTCCAGCCCTCGAATCTCGAAGCAAGCAAGAAATCGGTTTTGCCATGGGAATTCGCCGCATCCGGTTTTTCCGTTTGGCTAAGGGGAAGTCGCATTGATTTTCGATTGGAGCCTTTCGAATTCCTGCTGCCATTCGGGGGAATGGTCTCCGAGGTCGCGGGCACGCGCGAGTTCGACTCTGGCGGCGTCGAGTTTTCCTTGTTCGGCGAGCACGCTTCCAAGCAATCTCCGACCCCGGATCGAATTCGGGTTTTGCATGAGCAACGAGCGCAAGGCTACTTCGGCTCTGTCCCATTGTTTGCTCGCGATGGCGATTTGGGCGACCAATTCCAAAGCGGCAAGGTTCGAGGGATTGTAGTGCTGGGAAAGCGCGAGAAAGCGCTCCGCGTCGCCGATCTGGCCGTGCTCAAACTCAAGGCGAGCGATTTCTGTATGGGTGTTCGCCAAGGTCCGGGGAACGTTCGCATAGACCGCCTCGGTCGCGCGCTGTCGCGAAGCACGCGATTCACCGACATGAGTCAGATAGTAGACGATCTGGCTATCAACGAGGGACCAGAGGCGGGATTGATTTTCCGGCAAGTCCACGTTGCGCGCCACGACGTCCACTTGGACGTCGGGTCGAGTCTGATAAATCGCAACCTCGTCCGTGCGATAGGTGAGGATGGGTTTCGACGATCCCGGAATCGTGACGCGGTACGCAAGTCGGTCATTCCAGCCGCCAAAATCGTAGAGAAACGCGCCCGTCGCCTGCACGACGAAGGACCAGACGAGCAACAGGGAGAACGCCAACCGAAGTGTCCTACTCCGAAGAATGTCGCCGAGCATCGGCAGGAGGAATAGACACCAAAACGGAGCCGTGTCGACGATATGTCGATAGCCGTAAGACCATCCTCCCCACCAGTCGAAGTGTTTCGCCTCAAGGCAGAGAATCATCGCGACGGCGATGGTGAAGGGTCTTAACGACAGAAACTGTTGTTGGCGCCAGATGCGCGCCATTCCTGGCAAGGCAAAAAGTAGAAACGGCGAAAAAACGAACAGGCCCCGTGACGGACTGACGAGAAGGCCGGCGAGTCCGACCCCTAACGGCGTCTGCCAGATCTCCCGGCGTCCGGTTTTGAACTCCGCGACGACCGTGATCTCCGTTTGGCCGAACGACAAAGGGGACCCGAAATAGTGTTGGTTATAGGCCAGCATGGCGACGGCGAAAGGCAAGCCTGCCGCGAGGAACGCCAGCAATCGGCGCCGATCCACGACGAGTAGGTAAGCGGCGACACACACGACCACCAAGGCGCTCGTCGGTCGGCACCAGGTTGCGGCGGCGAATGACGCGCCGGCGAACGCGGCATGTTTCCACGTGCGATTCGGACCAACCGTGAGAAGTGTTCCCAGCAGGAGGAACCACTCGTTTGGGCCATGCTGCCAGAGTGCCTGGCTGCTGGTGCTCCATACCCCCGTTCCCAACGCGTAGGCGAGCGTCAACAAAAGCGATGGATAATAAGGAACGAAGCGAACGGCGATGAGGAGCATGAGCACGGCTGAACCTGCAACGCTGACGGCCGCGGCTACTTTGCCCACCGTGAAGAAAACGCCTGGATCATGGCGCAAATCTCCGTGGATGGCATAGGCGAAGGCAAAAAAAGGGATCGCGGAGATCCCCGATCCGGGAGCGAACGTGTTGGCGAAAACGCCGGGAATCGACGTCGGAACCACGACGTCCCGAAAGAACTCCCCCTCCCGGTCGGGCCGAAGTCGACCTTGTTTACGCAATTCCTGGAGCGCGTCGTCGAAGTAGACAATTTTGATCGGCTTGGGCCCGGTGTCCGTTTGCAGGACCCAACGCTGCATCCATGGAACTTCGTCTTCCGATAGGGAGATGTTCCCTTCCTTGAGCGCGCTCTCTGCCAGAAGCATGCTCGTCCAGGCATCGCTAATGAGTACGAGGTTTCCATCGCAGAGATAAAGCCATGTGAGAAAGAGAAAAAGTACCGCCGACGTCACCACCAATTTCGTTCGAGAGACCGGCGCAAATCCATCGGATGCCAGCCAATCTTGTGGACTGCTATTGGAGTTCATGGAGTGGAACCTTTGTGTTCCGAGCGGTCAGGGACCCGAGGCGACGAAAGGTCTCCCTTGGCGTCCGTGGTGCAATTCGGCTGTGCGGGTAATCGATCGAGCGTTTCGAGCGCGTCTCTCGGTTCGATCGCGCGGTCCGAGAGGGACTCGGACTTCCGCCATTGGCTTTCCGCAGCGGATCGGTTGCCCATCCTCATTTCCGCGATTCCCCAAAGATAATGAACCAGGGGAGCCGACCCGAGCGTTTCAGCCGCCTCGTGCAACAATGCTAGGGCTTGTTGATAATGCGATTGCTGAATGGCCAAAGTACCCAGCAATACTTCGGTTTCGGGAAAGTCCTTGCCGAGGGACTTGGCGGCTTCGTTGGCGGCGACGAGTTGGGTTTCCGCCAAAGCGATCCGCGACTCTTCCAGTGCAAGACAGGCAAGCGCGAAATGAGTGAGCGCGATCGTCTCTTGCGGACCCCCAAAACGGCAGGTTTCCCGCAAATACTCGGTGGCTTCGTGGTATCTCCCTTCGCGAAGGGCATGTACGGCGAGATTGTAAGCCGGTGGAAGGTGGGGCCGATTCCAGGAATCCAGGCGTTCCGGCGACTCCATGGGAAGATTCTCAAACAGACTGAGTGACTTACTGGCTCGTAGTGTTGCCAGTCCGCTGGCCAGGTATGGGTCGCGAGAAAGAAACGGGAGAGCTTCCTGCAGCCTTTGTCGGCGTCGAATGTCGCCGGACGGCGATTGTTGAAGCACCACGAGCAGGGCTTGCATCGAACGGAGATGCGGATTGTCCGGCCTGGCCTTGAATTCGCGTTGGAGGAGTTCATGGGCGCGATCGAGTTGACCGGCGGCGACCCAATAAGGGAATTGGCCGGCGGCGCGCCAATCGCTCCACGAGCCTTGCCGGGTTTCCTCAAAGATCCTGCGCGAAACGGCACCGCGATCCTTGGCAAGAGGTGGGGACCAGCGTTTTCGATACACGACGATCGGCGTCGGGCCTCCCCCCTCGTAAAGAATCTCGTCTCGTGCTCGATCAGGGGGAGGGAGGAAGAGCTTTCCCGATCGTGCCCAAAAAAGAATAGGTCCCTGTTCCGGATCCACGTCGAGAAAAGTTTCGACCACGCCGCCAAATGTCGCCGCGTTTCGCGCGCGAAGCGGCCTCTCGACGAAGCCGGCTTTCTCGACGGCCAAATACCAGCGGTGCGGGAGCGTCAATAAGTAGGTGGCGTCGGGGTGTTCCTGGGCAATCTTTCGTATCGCGTCGATGTTCGAAAGATGATCGGCCAGGTACTCGCGACTTCTTTCGAGAAACACGCACGATCGAGCTTCGACGTGGGGATTGGCCTCGAACGTTTGCCGCGCGGCTACCTGAAAATCCGGAAAGAAACGCCCGTACTGATTAAGACTATGGAACACGACAAGGAGCCCCAGGAGAACACCTTGGCTTGCGGGAAACCAGCGATAAAGCAAATGAGTCGCGGCGAATGCAAGATAAAGAAATGGGAGCCCCATCGTGTAATACCGGGGAATGGCGATTCCCCAAGTGCAGGTCCAAAGGATTCCACCGATGATGCTCCAGCCAAGGACAAGGATTTGAATTTCGAGTGGAACTCCCGCGGAATCCGTGTCCGCAGCCGTTCGGAATCGCGAGAAAAAAAAGTGAAGCAGGCAAACCGCGGAGAGGCTCCCGACGACCAAGACCATTCCCACGACGTCCGGACATAGGTAAACCGCGCCTGGAACTCGCAAGATCAAGGGCCATTCGATCCCAAAGAGATCTTCGAGCGTCGAGTCCACGGTTCGTGCGAACACGTATTCGAAGAGAAGCAGTGAGCCATTGACCACCAAGCCGGCTAGGTATGGGCTTCGCCGCCAACTCTTTCCACGCCAACGATCGAAGAGGAGCATTGCCAACAGGAAGCAGCTAATGCCGCCGGTGACAACTCCGCCCGTCGTCTTGGTCAGAAACGCCAGGTTGCCCCATGCCGCCCCCCAGTAGAAGCGGGATTCCCAGGCCGCTCTCGCCGCGAGGATCGCAAAAAAGGTCATCGGGATGTCCATGCCGACCATCTCGATCTGCACGCTGAAAAACGGCGTCAATGCCATGGCGGTGACGAGTAACGTCGCAATCCATGCGTGGACCAACGTTCTGGCGATGCCATGAACGACCATTAAAATGCCGGCGGTTACGGCAAACGTCGCCAAATGGGCAACGACGATGACCGCTTGCGTATCGGGCAACGTCAACATCATTACAGCAAGGAGGGTCGGTAATATCGAAATCAGGTAGGAACGGGGCCCGGGGTCGGCGTCGGTAAAGTCATTCACTTCGAAGGTGAGCGCGTAATAGTCGAAACCACTTTCGACCAGAAAAGCGGCCTCCGCCCACAGACCGACGGTCTGATCCTCATAGGGGGGGAGTCGTAAAGTGTCCCATTTCCACGCCGTCACGACGCCTGTCAGGAGCAAAAGAGTGGCGATCGATTTTAGCCAGGAAGTCCGCGGAAACTTGATCCGCGGATAGTCGGAATTCGAATCGACATCCTGCCACGCGCCGGTAGCTGGTTTCTCAGCTGCGTCGGAGCTCATGGCTTGGGGGACTCTCCCGTCGTCGCGATTGGTGGTGATTGCTGAGTTTCGTCAAAGAAAACGTCGAGCGAAGATGAAGGAATCCACGCTTCGCTCCCATCCTAGCTCTCCTTGCGGACGCATGCAACTCGTCGGTGCGCGGCGGTCGACCTTATGCAAGGGATGGCGTCGTGCCCGGGTGGTCCGTCGTCGGAATTCCAGGACGACCATTTCTCCTGTCGAGGTGGTAGGATATCGTATCCGGACCTTTGCGGCGTGTTGTATGGGGACTCCGCTCGCCAGTCGGGCAACCTCTTCGTTCCCGTCGACGCGCTGCGGAAAAAAGTTTGACGATGGTCGGACGCGGGACACTTTTTCATGGTCGTGAGGTTATTCGGTGATGGTGCGTGGAACGTAGGAATATGAAAAATGCCGAGAATCCATTATCCGAAGGCCCATGGCGCCGGGGATTACTGGGAATCCTGTGGCTGCCGGTCTTGCTGATCGTGGATACGTATGTTGCGGTGTCCAGAGGTTGGCAGCCGGCCTCCGGTGGTACATTTGGACGACTTCCGTGGCTGGCGGTCGTCATTGTCGCCGTGGCGCTGGTGACGTCGGTCCGTCCCGCGGGCCGACGGTGGCTCGGGCGGCACGCGGGCCGCTTGGGACTGTTCTCAGTCGCCTTGGCGATCGCTTTAGGCGCCGCGGAGTGGATGCTTGCCTTGATTCGGCCATCCGCCCCATTTCACGGCCGAGTCCCCCGGGCCCGGTATTCCATGAATCCGAATTCGTTTGCCCTGCCGGGAGTATTCGATCCCGCCCTCCTTACCGTCAATTCCCTCGGACAGCGGGGGCCGGAACCAGCGGGAAAGTCTGGGGCTTGCCGTATCCTGTGCATCGGTGGCAGTTCAACGGAATGCGTTTACCTGGACGATGGTGAGACCTGGCCTGCCTTGCTCATGAAGCATTTGAACGACGCGGGAAATGGGAAGTACTGGGTCGCCGCGGCGTCCGTCAGCGAGTTTGCCACCGGCCATCACGTCCGCTTTCTCCGTGATTCACCGGCCATCAAGGAGACAGACAGCGTCGTCATCATGCCGGGTGCGAACGATTTCCTGCGTCTCTTGCTCGGCTATGACATGGGGGACGAGCCTCCGATTTGGATGCAATCGAATCTGATGTCTCTCGTCCGAGAATTTTGGAACGCCCGTCTGCGGATGGGGATTTATTACGACGACACGGGGGAAGTCCATGCCTTGCGCGAACGAGGCCTGGCCATGCCGGAGCGGGAGATTTCCCTCGCGTCCGCCCTCGATGACTATTCCGCCAGGCTCAAGGAGCTGGTGAATGCCGCCAAGGAGAGTGGGGTCTCGATCGTGCTGGTGACGCAACCGGTACTCTGGGATCCCTTTCTCACGACGCTAGGGAATCGTCGACTTCGGTTCGCGCGCGTTTATCCCTTTCCTCGGGATTGGAAGTTCCTCGCGCCCGACAAACTCCGAGACGCGTTCGACCAGTACAACGCGCGCTTGGCGGCCGTCGCCAAAGAGACCGGCGCGGGGTTCGTTGATCCCGCAGCATCGATGAATGGCATCGAACAATACTTTTATGACGATTTTCATTTGAGCGAGTCGGGTTGCGCGCGACTGGCGGAAATCCTCGCGGAATGGTTCGCGAAGCATCCGCCTTGCGCGGACGGCAAATAACCCCTTCCTGGCGTGCTTGATGGGCGAAAGGACCATGTCTCCTTGACTCTCCGCGGGCGACCTATCGGGTTTTCATGGCCGGCTCCTGTCCGCGGTTTCGTCCTATTCCTGTCGGTATTGCTGTTGATCGCTATCGTCCGTTGGGAGATCGTCGATTCTCCTCCCTATTACGACTATGTTCTGGCCCTTTGGCCGGAGGCGGATTTTCTCGCGACGTCGGGTTTCGATTATTATTCGCTAAGGTACAGAGCAGGCCCATTCGGTCACGGGCATCGAAAGTGGGCCGCGGACCTACATGACCAGCATCATGCCCACGCTGCTGGCGATCATTATGTCCCTTTCGCCGACGCCTGGCGTAACGATTGTCGTTTGGCATCTGTTCACGTTTGCAAGCGCAGCTGTTCTATCGCTTTTGTTCTTTTCCACGGTAAAGAGCCGATGGGGCGAGGGAACGGCCGCGTGGTCGACCGCTGCCATGCTCACGACACCCGTGCTTTGCACGCAAATCGACATGCTCGGGATGGAGATGCAGCTTTGTGCCGCCGCCATGCTTGCGGGCTATTTCGTGTCTCGCAGACGGTTTCCCGCCGCGGCAGCAAGTTCGTTCTTCGCCTTTCTCGTCAAACCGACGGGCCTGATCCTAACGGTTGCGAACATTCTTCTACTTCTGACGCTGATTGCCGTGACGCGTGGGGGAAAGAGGATCTGGTGGATTTCGTTGATCTTGAACGGCGTTTTTTTTGCCCTCGCGATCGGCATTCTAGGCTTGGGGGGCAGCTTGCATGCCCAGGTGCGCGATCGCATGCCGATGCTGGCCGTTTTGGCGTGGTGCCCGGATTTGGTTTTGCTGACGCTGGGCACGGTGATTTTATGTTTGGCGGTCGGCTTCAAATCCAAGAGGGTGTTTCCGCAAGGAGTGAGGAAAGTTGATGACCGGCGTTGGACGCGGTTGGACGGGGCATCAGTTTTGACGAGGCGGCGAGCACTCGAGTTGTTCTCATTATTGGTCGTGGCGGGAACTCCTCTAGCCGCCTCGAAGGTGGCGTTCGTGCCAAGGTATCTCTGCATCGCCATCCCATTCCTGTACCTACTGTTCGTCGCGGCTCTTTCCGCGTTTCGCCTCCGACCCGTGTTGGTCATGGGAGTGTTCGCGGGAATTGGGATTATCAACCTCGGGAATTGGAACGGCGCGCTTTTTCCGGATCCGTTCCGAACGTTTGAGACCTACTGGGGATATCCGGCGGATCGACTTGCTCGCGAGGGTTCGTTTCTCGAGCGGAGTCATGAGTATCTCGGCGATCATCGGGAAATGATCGAGGCCATCCATGCGCTCGAAGAGTATTTGGCAAAGAATCCCGACGCCGAGTTCATTTGTGGTCTTCCCGAAGCCAGAATTATTCCGAATCCTTCGTTTGGTTACACGCGCACTCCACTGTTCGGCTATTCGATTTGGCGCATTCGCGGTTATGTCCCTCGCTTCCAACGAATCCAAGACCTGCCGTTCGAGACAACGCCCTATCCAGTGTTTTTTCGGACGGCGAACGTCTTTCATGGCGACTGGGCGCGTTTCGAAATCCCCTTGCCCGATCCAGGCGACGAAATCATTTACCGAAAAACCAAGGACGCTCCCTTGGTCGTTTACCGAAAGCGCTGGCCCGATGGCATTCCCTCCCCCCAGGAACTCCGGCGGTGGTTCCTGCGTCGATTGTGGCCAAATTACGTTTTTTTCTACTACCTCGAGGAGTTGCTGAATACTGGCGAAACAGCCGAAGCCATCGTGCAAACGCGACTTTTTCTCGAGACTCGGCCCAACGACCCTCGAGCCACGTTATTGCTTGCGAACCTTCTTGATCCGGAAGCGGATGTAGTGGAAATCGAAAAGCTATTCAGCCAATCGATGGTCAACTCCGCCACCTTGTGCCAAGACCTGTTCGAAAGTTCCAACGGATTCAAGCATGCGTTTTCGAGCGAGAGCCCGCCGGCCAGGCAACGTCAAGATTACAAGCGAAACGTTCCCTCTCTCTCGTCGGTGCTAGGGCAGTATACCTTGGATCAGCGCGGTTTGTCGCGCGCATTGGCCGAGAGATTGATGGGGACGATTCCCTCGATCGATGCCTCCATGAAATCGCTTTTTCATGGCTTCGATCTACTCGCCCAGGGACGTCCCAAGGACGCCATGGAATGGTTGGATCATCGATCGATACCCACGAAGCTACGCGTTGTTTCGCATGCGATACGCGGCGACGCGTTTGCGATCCAGGGGCAATGGGTCGAAGCGAAAGAGGAGTACCGTAAAGCACGCGACGGCGCGTCTCGATACGTGCCGGCGCTGGTTGGTCTCGGAATCTCCGCGGCCCGATTGAAGGAATACGATCAGGCGCGCGAATCGTTGGAGCGGGCGCTACAACTCGATCCAGAGAACACGCAGGCAAAGATCGCGCTCGCAGCACTGAACCGACTCTTGAAGCAAACGTGATCTCGCGGGTAATGCGTGACGAGTCGCCAAGGGGCCCCTCGATTACCTGGTACGAAGGCAACGTTACGGTCCGTCCGCCGGACCTCGAGGTTACAATGTCGTGGTGGGGATAACGGAGCCATGCGGCGTGCGGTATGAATGATCGCGGGGAAGTTTGGTTTGACGGTGAAGGCGTGGACAGGCGGGGTGGTTCTCCTCGCGGTTTGTCGTACGCGCTCGTTTGGGTGGGGCTCTTTCTCGCTTGTTTTTTGCTCATCTGGCGGTGCCATCGAGACGTCACTTATCTGCCTCCGTACGAGGATCAGGCCGTCGGGCTTTGGACGGAAGCGGATTTCCTGGCCGAGACCGGTTTTGACTACCGCCGGCTGCGGTACGGCGAACGCCATTTCATGCATCCTGAGCCTGGCGTTCGGTCCTACATGATCAGCCTCTTGCCGACGGCGGTCGCGCTCCTGATGCGAGCTTGTCCGGACGTTAAGACGAGTTTCTTCGTGGCCCACCTGGTGTCCTTTGCGTTCGCCGCGGCGTCGGTCGTCATCGTGATGGCTGCGGTCCAGCCCCGGGCGGGATGGATGGGTGCCGTGCTGCTTGGCGCGGCATTGGCGAGTACGCCCCTCTTTAGCGCTCAAACCGAGATGCTCGGCATGGATCTCCCCATGACGGCATTCGCGTTGTTAACCGCCGTCCTGCTTGCCCGTCGCCGCTATTTGGCTGCAGGGATCTTTTCCTCGCTCGCTTTTGCCATGAAGGTCACGGGCGGTATCTTGACGGCGTTGACGCTGGCAGTCGTTGTTCGAGATCTTTGGCGGAGGTGCCCAGACGACTTTCCTTCTCGCGGTCGAAGTTTACTGATCGTCGCCTTTCTTGCGGGATTGCTCGGACTGGAAACGTGGCTTGTAGCCTGGGGAGATACGTCTTTAGAGATCCGCCGCTTGATTCATTGGCCGGAGGCATTTCAACTGCCGCGCGCGATGATGTGGTTTCCCGAGGTGTCGCTCCTGGCGATTTTACTGGCGATTGGCACGCTCGCTTTTGTTTTTCGCGAGAAGCGAGCGTCGACTCGAAGTGAAACGGCCGAGCCTACCCGCCGTGGGCGGGAAGACGGCGAGCGGCTCCTCTGGATTTCCTGGCTTCTCGTACTGGCGTTTCTCGCGACGAGTTTACCTTACATCTTGATTCCACGGTACGCGACGTGTCCGGCGGCATTTTTATTCGTGATTGCCGGTCTCTTATGGTTTCCGCCGAATCGGCTCCGATGGCTTTCACACGCGGGATTCCTCTGCCTCGCGGTCTTCAACGTTCTGAACGCGGATGGGCGGTTTTATCCCCGTCCCGAATCTCTGGCGGCTGACGTGTTCGCCGAGGACCCTGGTCTGTTCGCGCGAAGTTGCCCGATCACGGAACGAAGCCGAGAGTATCTCGGCGATTTGCGTGGCACCTTGGCGGCAATGAGACAACTGGAGGCGTTGGGGAAAGACGTGCCGGTGTTTTTGCCGCTTCCTTATATGTTTTACGCGACGAAACCGCGACTGGGATACGTCACGTCTCCGCTTCGCGTCGTGGACACGAATCGGTTTTCCTCCGCGATTGACGGGTTCGCAAACCTAATGCGGTCTCCCGACGCATTGAAGAGCGTTGTCTTCGTCTGGGCGGGGCGCGCTCGAGCATTCGTTCCTTTGCCAAACGTCGGCAATGAGATTCTTTTCGACGACCAGTCGGATCCGCCGCTAATCATCTACCGCTTGACGACAAGCGATCTCCCCAAGGATCGTCGAGCGATTGAGGATTGGTATCTCGATCGCACTTGGGGCAAGGAATGGTCGCTCAGGCGAGCGAGCGATCGAGCCGATTTTCTTGAATTGACGGCGCGCCAAGAGCGTGCCATTCGTGAAATGAAAGAAGCCCTTGCCTGGGATTTGTCGGACACTCCCGCGCGTTGTCGCTTGCTCGAGCGACTCGCGGCGCTGGAACACGGTGACGTGAGGGCCGGTGGTGAAACGTCCCTCTTGGCCGACGGGACGGACTACCAAGACCTGTTAAACCGAAGTCGACGAATGGCTCGTTCTTTCGATAAGAAAGAGGACCCGGCGTTGTTCGACGATCGGCTGGCAATGCTTCAGAGCGCCATCGATCTTTATCTACAGGGAAATCGCATTGATGCGCGTCACCGATTGATCGAACAAGCGGAAGGCGGAGTTCCTGGCGTCAGGGAGCTCGCGGAAATCATTCTCGGCGACATGGAACTTGAAGCGGGCAATCTCGCGGAAGCGGCGAGACGGTACAAAAACGCGTTGAACCTGGACGACGCGCTTCCCGAGGCACACGATCGCTTGGGACTCGTTTATCTGCA
>JAXMAQ010000042.1:0-66075 GCA_046350335.1 Planctomycetota bacterium | reverse complement strand
AGAAGCCGAATTTCCAGATTCTTGAAGCTCAGGATGTTCTGCGAATACTGGAGGATGTTCGCCTTCAAAAGGTCGATCCGTTCCTCCGTCGACATTTGCGCCAGTTCCGCCTGCGTCAGGTGGCTCAATTCGAGCCCCGCGCGGTGGATGGCGATCAGTTTCTCGCGTTCACGGACTTCCGAGGTCACGTCGCGGAGCAGACAGAGCGAGACCGTCGGTGTTTCTTCGCCGGGCGCCACGAGCGACTGCACCGTGGCTTCGACATGCCTACCCGATTTGAGCCTGAGTCGTGTCCGCGCGTGGGAGGCTCCTCCAAGGCAATCAGTGAAGGGACTAAAATCCGGCCCCTCGATTTCTTCACAACCAAGGGCCTGATAAACGCCCGTCCCGACCAAGTCTTTTCCATCGCAGAGTTGGGCGAAGGCCTGATTATGCCAAGCAATATTGAAGTTGGATTCCACGACGGCGATTCCGGTCGCGATCCGTTCGAGAATGACCTGGCTACTTGGAATCGAGGGATTCGTGGAGGTGGCGGCAGGGAGCAAGACGCCGCAAAAATCCCCTTCCCGGAGCAAGCGAACCGCCTCGTCCCGGTCGCGAATGGGAACAAAATCGACCTTGTCGGCCGAGGCGAGCATGGCCGCTTCGGTCTCCTTGGTCGGTTCCCACACAACGATTCGCGGGCGCGATGTCACGGGGCAAGTCCCTTTCCGGTAAAAACTTCCAAAGAATTATAGGAAGCTCGCTTGATCGCTACAATACACGGGGGCTCCCCTCCATACAAGGAGGGCGGGGCCCTTAGAATGACTTTATCCCGGTTTCCGTGCAAGACCTCCGGGTTACTCCATTCGAGACAAGGTAGAGCTGGGTGCGCATGACATTACGTGGTCATCGACTGTGGATCGTTACCTTTCTCGCCTTAACGCGGACGTTGGCCGCGAGTGCCCAGTCGCCCCAAGGCGCGAAGGAACCTCGGCAAGCGTCCGCAAGCGTATTCAAAAAAAATGCTGAACCGGCGAGACTTCGCGGAGCGGACCGGACCGAGGTACTGCTCGCAAACGTCGTCGAGTGGCGAAACCCGTCGACCAGGCAATCGCGATCCGATCGGCGGTTTCCGCTTCGCGTGGAACTACGCGGCGGGGATTTCCTGCTCGCCGAGGTCCTCGAAGTGCAATCGGATTCAGTGAAAGTCGATTCCGCGATCGGCGTTCGCGAATTACCCCGCCAACGCATGGCTCGCATGGTGAATGATCTCGCCGGGACGCCAGTCCTAAGCGATTCTTTTGATGCGTTGTCCGAGATTTGGAGGACGCGGGGTACTCCAGGCGTCTCCTCCATTCGTTTTATTTCGTCTCCCAGTAGTCTGGAGCTGAATCGACCGGGATCCGAGCTATCTTGGTCGGCTTCGACCCCGCTCGACGCTGGTTCACTTTCCGTATTCTTTTACGACCCTGGGACGGTTCACGTTGGGCTGCAGTGGGGAATCTCGCTTCGGTTTGGCGTCGCGGACCCACAAATTGTCCGTTTTGAAGGGGGTTGGACGAAATCCAACTACTTTGTCGAGATACCGCCTACTCTCGCGGGTCCGGCGGTTCCTCTGGCAAGGTCTCAGGGTTGGCACCGTCTCCAGGTGTCCTTTGGGCCGCATAGGCTCTTAGTTGCTTTGGATGAAGCTGCCTTGGTGTCGAGTTTCCATCGAGGCCTGGAATTGCCACTGACGCAGGTGGAAGTTTCGGTTCGCGAGGAATCGAAAAACCGCAAGGAGAACGGCGAGCCGGCGGAAGCCGCGGCCATTTGGTTGGATGATTTGCTTCTTACCGAGACATTTACGCAATCTTCGCCGATTCTGCGCGATCCTGATCAAGCGACGGTTATCGACCGCGTGGGGGATCAGTGGATGGGAGAGTTGCTCGCCTCCCGCGGTCCGGAGCTCTCCCTGCGACTGGCGGCGGGAAATGTCGAGTCGTTTTCTTGGACCGACATTCAACGGTTCGAGTTTCCGGACTCAGATGTCGGCGATTCGAAGACGCTGCGGGATCGAGATCTTTGGAATGGCGAGATAGGCAGATTGGGTTTCGACGGGGGTTCTCTCCTCGTGGAGTTGGTGACGGCAGACGAGAAACAATGGAATCTTCGCCATCCCCAGTTGGGCACGATCATGCTTCCCGTTGATACCGTCCGGACTTGGGTCCCCGTCGTGCAGGGATGGCGAAGAACGCTATATCCCCGGCATTTTCATCTGGGGAGAAAGTTGGTCAGCGAGTTCGTGCGCCCCGTCCCGGATGGGGAAGGGATGAAGCTGGAGTTCGATCTTGACGCCGCCGATGGAGAGACCGCCCTGCGCCTATGGGTGGCGGGGATGGAAGGAACGGGGCCGCGGGCTCCCTTTGCCTCCAAGCTCCTCGCGGGGCATTTAGTAAGCGAACTGTGGATCAACGGGCAAAAGGTCGATACTTTGAATCGATACGTTGAGGATCGCTCGACGGAACCGGTCGCGATTCGCGTACCCTTGCCGCGGGGCGTCTTCCGATCCGGTTCGAACGTGGTCGAGATACGTCAGACGCCCGATCCGCAGTCGGGTTTTTTTGACGACCTGGAAATCTCCCAACTGACAATTGAGGATAACCGTTCGAGCAAGGAAGTGCCGTCCCGTGAATAAACTGACGCAATCGATGATCCAACATGCTCGCGCCATCGCGGTGGACATTGGCGCCAAGTCGCTGATGTTCGATGCCGAGGCATTCGATTCGAGCGAGGAACTTCAGAAACTTCTCGTCGAATTGGATCATCACGTCGTGCTGATCAACCGGGGTGGCGTTCCGCTGGACATTCCACTTTCCAGCACCGTTTCTCGAATCGTGATCCCCAAGGTCCCGTTAACGCGCCTTGGTCAGATCAAGATCGCGGTGCTCCTCGGAGTCGCGGAGAAGCTCTTCGAACGCAACGATTGGATTGTATGTCTTTCGGGTTCCCAGGTTTCCGACCGCCTGGACATGATGGCGGTGGTGAAAGTCGGGGATGAACCAGAGGTTTTTCTGACGAACGAAACCAGCCCGTTGCCTCCAGACGTTCAGCCGGCGGTGTTTCAGCGGGTGCTGGCGATCGTGTCGGAGTTGGCGGTCGAGGGGAGAGAGCATCGGCCGGTCGGCGCGCTGTTCGTGGTCGGCGATAGCGACAACGTTCTCGAGAACTCGCGGCAGCTTATTTTCAATCCCTTTCACGGTTATCCGGAGGACGAACGGAACATCCTTAGCGGCGCGCTCGAGGAAACGATCAAAGAGTTCGCCGCCATCGATGGCGCGTTCGTCATCCGCGGAGACGGCGTGGTTCTTTCCGCCGGCAGGTATTTGATGGCCAAGGGAAAGCCCGCCGAGCCCCTTCGTTCGGGGTTGGGAGCGCGGCATGAGGCCGCCGCGGCGATCACCGCGGTCACCGACGCCGTCGCCATCACGTTGAGCGAGAGCACTTCCACGATCACGATTTTCAACTCCGGTCGCATGATGACGGAGATCGAGAAGATCAAGAGTGGCGGGCCCGATCTTTGAGTGTGAGCGCAGGGGCATTCTTTTTCCGGACTCCTTTATCCGGACACATCCCAGGACCTTCCCCGCGGAGATGCGGTGGCAATGCCTGGGACAAGTCCAGGCGGTTGGTGTGATTTCCTAGTGGCAAAGGAGTGTCACCACGTCACGACGAATGGAGTGAGGGCAGGAAATGGCGAGAAAAGATTGTCGGTGGCCAGGAGGGGACGAGGACCGGCTGCCGCTCGAGACGCTACGCCCTACCCGTCTGGCGGACGTCATCGGCCAGCGCGCCGTCGTCGAACGGCTGCAAATCTCGCTGGATGCCGCAAAAAAACGGGGCGAAGCGCTGCAACATATTCTTTTAGATGGGCCTCCCGGGCTGGGAAAGACGACGCTCGCGACCGTGCTCCCCAAGGAATTGGGAGTCGATCTAATCCTCACGAGCGGGCCCGCGCTCACCGCGCCCAAAGACGTCATGCCCTATTTGACGAATCTCACGGAACGCGCTGTCCTATTTATCGACGAAATTCACCGCTTGCCGCGCAACGTGGAGGAGTTCATTTATTCCGCGATGGAGGATTTTCGGGTCGATATCGTCCTCGGCGAGGGGTTGGGAGCGCGCACGTTGAGCATGCCCCTCAAAAAATTCACGCTCATTGGAGCCACGACCCGAAGCGGCAAGTTGAGTGGTCCGATGCGCGACCGGTTCGTGATACGCGAACACCTCGACTTCTACTCCGATGACGAACTTTGCCGAATCATTTCCGCCAACGCCCGCAAGATCGGCTTGACCATCGAAAAAGACGCCGCCGAGGAGCTAGCCCATCGAAGTCGTGGCACGCCCCGTATCGCGAACTCGCATCTTTACTGGGTTCGCAATTTCGCCATCAGTCGCGGGGACGGCATCGCGACCTCCGCGTTGGTCCACGAAGCCTTGCAGATGCAAGAGATCGATTCGGAGGGGCTCGATCGCCAGGACCGCCGGTACTTGGAAACCCTGTTGCGGGTTTTCGGCGGGGGGCCCACCGGTGTCGAAGCAATGGCGGCGACCATGAATGTCCCTGTCGATACCCTCAGCGAAGAAGTCGAGCCGTTCCTGCTACGGCGCGAGTTCATCATTCGCACGCCCCGCGGGAGACGCATCACGCCCAGCGGATTCGAACACGTTGGCAAACGCCCCAACTCCCCTCCCCTCAAGCAGCAAGACCTGTTTTAAAGCGACATTACGACCCCTTCTTGACAGATTTCGCCAGATTCCCTATCTGCCAACGGGCTTGCCCATCGCCTCAGGAATCTAGGCGGTAATGGTACCTCTTCCCTCGGTTGGCGGACGGGAGCTAGGCATGCAATGGACTCCGTTTCCTCGGATTCGCCTAAGGACTCCGCGCCTTCGGGTTTCCCCGTTGCTATTCGCATTTTTGGCATGGTTGAACGTCACTCTGGCGGCATCGGGGGGAGTGACCGACGCCGGTACCGCGACCTTTGCCGATTCCCCGATCGCGTTAACCACGTCTTCGGGGGCAAGTTGGACCACCGGGGACTTGTCGCGCTGTCGAATCTGGGTGATCGCCTTTCTCGGGACCGAATGTCCGCTGGGGAATCTGTACGTACCCGAGTTATCGCGACTATACGGAGAGTATGGTCCGCGGGGTGTCGGGTTTCTCGCCGTGAACTCCAACCGTGGTGATGACGGTGAGAAAGTATCGCGCCATGCCAAGAGTTTTGGGATTCCATTTCCCGTTTTACTCGATCCGGAACAGCGGCTCGCGGACCAGTTGGGCGCCACCCGCACGCCCGAAGTCGTCGTCGTCAATGAAAAAGGTCGAACGTACTATCGCGGTAGGATCGACGATCGATTTGGCTACGTGCATCGGCGGTCGGAACCGACGCGGCGAGATCTCGAAGAAGCACTTGCGGAGATTCTGGCCGGGCGTCCGGTCACTTACCCGTCAACGGAAGCGGTGGGCTGTCTGATCGACCGGAAGCGTTCGAGCGTCGAACGAGGAGCGGTAACGTATGCGCGCGAGGTATCGCGAATCTTGCAGAACAAATGCGAGGAATGCCATCGGCCGGGGATGGTAGCACCGTTTTCCCTCTCTGGTCACGAGGAGGTGGTGAAGTGGCTGGGACCGATTCGTGAAGCGGTGGCGGGGGGGCGAATGCCTCCTTGGCACGCCGACGCGACGTACGGCCATTTTGCCAACGATCGTAGACTGACGGCCGAAGAGCAGCGGCTCATCCTGTCTTGGTTGGACAACGGGGCGCCCCTGGGAGACCTACGTGACCTACCCGAGCCCAGGCGGTTCACCGAGGGCTGGATGATCGGCAAACCGGATATCGTGTTTCAAATGCCGCGGGAGGTGAAGGTGCCCTCCCAGGGAGTTATTCCCTACAAGTACTTTACCGTCGCGACGAAGTTCAAGGAGGACACGTGGATTCAGGCGGCGGAGATTCGGCCCGGCAATCGCGCGGTGGTGCATCACATCATCGTTTTCCATCGCAAGCCGGCGATGGGCGTGCTCAATCCCGAGGATTTGCTCGACGGATTCCTGGTGAGTTCCGCGCCGAGTGACATTCCCTTGAATCTTCCGCCGGGAGTGGCGCGTCGCATCCCCGCGGGGTCGGAACTCGTCTGGCAAGTTCATTACACGCCGACGGGTAAGGAGGAGTCGGATCGTTCGGAGTTGGGATTGATGCTTTACAAAGGAAAGGAACCACCCAAGGCCGAAGCGCTTACGATGCAAGTCTCGAATCGGCGTCTACGAATTCCTCCGGGCGAGGCGAACTTCACGCATCACGCGACTCATCTCCTGCCCCAAGACATTACGATACTGGGTCTATGCCCACATATGCACCTGAGGGGTAAGGACTTTAAGATCGAGGCCATTTTTCCCGGTCGTCAACGGGAGGAGCTTCTCTGGGTACCTCGCTACGACTTCAAGTGGAATACCACGTATCGATTGGCTACGCCCCTCCATCTACCGCGCGGAACGAAGCTTCATGCCGTCGCTCACTTCGATAACTCGTCCGGGAATCCCAACAACCCAGATCCCCTTCGGGAGGTGCGCTGGGGGGAACAAACGACCGATGAAATGATGATCGGCTGGATTGACTATATCGTCGGGCCACCTCTTCCCGCCGCCGGTGAACGGGCGTCGATACGGCGATAACCGTTTCGGTGCCCTTACCGTAAATTCCCTTGAATACCCCGTTCGCACCGTCGACGATGAACCCGTCAAGTCGTGGTGTGCATGCGGTGATTTTTGTTGCATGCCGTGAATCGTTGCCGCGCGTTGCCAACGGGGGACGGGATAATGAAAACGTGTCATCTGGTTGTCGCAATACTCCTTTCATCGTTCGGCGCCTCGGCAGGGGGAGAGGAAAGCACCGAGTTGGCGAAGAAGTATCAACGGATACAGGCTGACTACGATGAGGCACGTCGCAAATTCACGGAATCGATTAGAACCGGGAAGATGAATCGTCAGATCATTCCCGCCGCGGTCACGCAGCGGAAAGGGGACCTCGAAGAGCTTGCGAAGGAGGCGGAATCCCTCGATCCGGCGAAGTTCACCATGGCCGACCGCGAGACGCTCGCGCAGGTTTATCAAGGCCTCGAACGGCACAAAGAAGCGATCGAGCAGGCGCGGGCCGCGCTAAAGGAGAACAGCGACAATCCCAAACTCCATATCCTGCTCGTCACCACCTTGTCGAACGTGGACCTCGACGAAGCCGAGAAGGCCCTCGCCGAAGCGTATGAGAAGTGTTCGGACGATGCTCCTCTCGATTCCTTGCATGGCGTGCTTTATCGGGCCAATCTGAAACAGCATCGTCCGGTCATCGCGGCGGATCACCTGATGGCTCTTCAGGACAAGCTCCGCGTAAGCCTTAAGAGTCCCCAACAACTGAGCGTGTATCTCAAACAACTCGATCAGATTGTTGATGCCTATTTGCAAGGCAATGAGAACGAAAAAGCCATTCAAGCGATCGATCATGAGCTTGCGGAAATTGAGAAGCTTGACGCGGAGCAACTGGAGGGAGAACTGGAAGCCGCGGTGACGGAGCTAGAGGCCAAGAAGATTGTGACCTTGGGCCTCAAAGCCGGGAGGCAAGCCGAGGCCGAGGCCCTCGCGGACAAGTTGGTCGCGGATGCGGAAGAGGCTTTTCAAAAGTCGCCGGATGACGCACAAGTCTTGGTGCGGCTTGCCACGTTGCGGAAAGCGAAAGTCGACATTCTCGCGGATTCGAAAAAAGAAGAGGAATCCGACCTTTGGATCGCTTTCGTTCAAGAGCAGATTGGCAAGCACCCTCGAAATGAAGCTTTGGTGCGTCTCTACCTAGCGCATGCTCTACAGGTTGTCCAACGGTTGTCGCAAGAGGATAAATACGAGGAAGCCGATAGATTTCAGGCATCGATGAAGCTTGTCTTGGATTCGCTCCCCGCGGAAACCGCGAAATCTCCCGCCATCTTGACGCAGAAAGGGTCGATTAATTCCTTGTTGCGCCGGATGGAGAGCAAACGCCTGCATCGCGATCTAATCGGCAAGCCGATGATTCCGCTCACGGTCTCCGCGTGGGTCAATGGCTCGCCGATGTCGAACGAGGATCTCCGGGGGAGAGTGGTGCTCCTCGATTTCTGGGCGGTTTGGTGCGGGCCTTGCCGCGCGACATTTCCTCACCTTACCCAATGGCATGAAAAATACGCGGACAAAGGTCTCGTCATCGTTGGGTTGACGCAATACCACGGGTATGGTTGGGACGACAAGGCGCAATCGCACGTCCGGGTCAACAACATCTCCGAAGCGGACGAACAAGCGGCGGTCGCCAAGTTTGCCGAGCATCACGGTCTAAAGCACCGCTTGGCCTATATCCCCAAGGGAAGCGATCTCTCGCGATCCTACGGGGTGTACGGAATCCCGCAAGCGGTTCTCGTGGATCGGGAAGGAAAGATTCGACTCATTTGCATTGGCAGCGGCGAAAAGAATGCCCAAGACCTCGAAGCCGCGATCGAAGTATCCCTCGGCGTGACTCCAAACGCGGCAAGTGGATCTGGCCCGTGATCCATCGATGGCCGTTCGAAATGAAATAACCTGGCCCGGCGCGCTTTTCGGCAAGTATCTCCGAACGGCCGGACCGGGCACTACGACATCGATTTTCCAATTCTCAATAATGCGATTGTTTCGGTCGACGCAAGTGGCTCAAGTCCATCCGCCTTACGCGATCGAATCGGTTGCCTTGCCATGGGAGCGAAGGTCTTCCGTTACGGAATCGGCGGGTGAGAGGCGCGCGACGATACGGCATGTCATGTCATAGTAGCGGCCCGAGGGCTCGCATCGTTGGACCCGGCAGACCAATTGGAATGGATCTTTGTGCGGCAAACGCAATTCGACGACGACCTGCTCGCTACGCGGCGCCCGCGCCGATACTGCCCCCAGTAGGTTGGGCGTCAGGTCTCGAAGTACTCCCGCGAAGGTCTCGTCCATTGGCCGATAGCACTTGTCCAGATTCTGCATGCGGACGGCGAGAGCCAGGCAGTAACGCGTGCCGCTTTTGGGATCCTCACCCCCCGTGGCGGCAAGTGAGGCCACTCGTTCCTGGACGAATTGAAGGAGTCCGGGAACCATCGTCGGCGACTCTTTGGGATTAAAACTCGTCCACTGCGGTTCCGACTCCGACAGAGTGGGGGGAAGCAATGGGCCACCGACGGCTCCAAGTCCCCATGCTTCACGATCCTCGCGGTGCACGTAGGGACGGATGCCGTGGTATTGTAAACGACCGACCAATTCCGCTTCGATCGATCGATCCCCTTCCACGAGAACGTGATGGTCTCGATCCAATACTGGATGGCGAACCTTTTGCCCAATCGGTAATCGTGATACCGCGAGCGCCATGTAATCTTCGAGGACGAACAATGCGCGAGGCTCCTGAAAGGGGCCAACCAGTGGAAATGGCGAAAAGCGGAATTCGAACGAATTCGCAAGGAGGATAGTGTTGCCTCAGGCTCGGAGGATGTACCTCGAACCCGCTTATCGATCATGAATACCGCTGCTCAAACCTAGCCTTTCATGTGGACTTGTCAAAAGACAAGTCGTCCACGCGATTGGCATGGAATTGTGAGGTTTCAGTCACGATGAACTGGGGCGGGGCGCCTTACATCTTCAAAAAGATATTGTTCTTTTCCAGATGTCGGATGAATAGATAAGTGATCCCGAAATAGATCGCGAATCCGGTCCACATATAGAGGGTGGGGGAATCGCCTGGAAAGAAGGGCTGCACGGCGGACGCGACCATGCCATGGATGACGTACCCCGCCAGCGCGTTGGTGCCGAACGTCCGAAACATCCAGAAACGCAAGGGGAGGTAATCGCAAAGGAGGACGAATAGCACGTAGACAGCCAGGGAAACGCCCGAGCCAAAGAAGAGATACGAGACGCTCCCGTTCCGTTGGCTCATCATCCAGTAGTTGTGCAAGCGTTCGGACGTCGGGGGTGGTGGAACAAACGGGGGTTCGAGGACGAAATCCCTGGCCGACTTTTGTTCCAAGCCATCAAGCGTCGGAACCACGGGGGAATCGGCGATTTTGGAGTTCTTCTCCCAAGCGACTGGCACCTTGGATTCTCGACTTCGCGAACGTTGTAAAGCGAGCTAAGCAGGACAGGCCGTGACCGAATCCCATTAAACCACCGACCAGAACACCATGCTTGATCGTGGCGGCGCTTCAATCTCTTCATCCAGTCGCGGCAGGCAAACGTTCCGACCAGAAGTGGGATTTGCCAGGTGAGAAAGCTCAGGGCCGCCAAGTCGATGATCGTTGGGTCCGTGTTGCCGAACTTCAACAGAACCAATGCGGAAAACAAGACGCACGTCGGCGAAAAAGAGCATGAATGGCCGCGCGGATCTTTGGGGAAGCGGCGATCACTGGAGCACGAACGCCGAGGTGACGGCGATATGGACGAGGGTCTGGAACTGCCACTCCTCTTCGCGGTACTGAATGGCTTCCCAGAGCCCTTCTGTTTTTCAATCTTTTCCCCAGGAGCCGATCGCGTTGTCCGCTGTGTATATCACCAGCCCGATCAGAATCAGGCCCAAAAGTCTGCGAAAGACATGAGGTAAGCGGTCCAGGACCCTTGTTCCCGCATTCGTCTGCCGAACGTCAGCCGGAAGGCGAAGCGACTTGCGAAGAAGAATTGCGGCATGATGGTGTCGGGTATAACTGCAGTAGGTGTTGTGGGTGTTTGAAGATCGAGTGAACTGCCGCGTATCCACCGACATAATTCACGAGGAACATGCTCAGATCGTATAGCCACGAAACTGGTCCAGGGACTCGATTCTGCATAATGTGGGTTTGTCTTCACTCATGGTCTGCTCGACTCCCTTCCGTCCGGGCGTGTCTGAACGGTACCCGTCTCGAGAATTTCCAGCCGTCCCGCGTCGGCACGCTGCTCGACCGGGGCACCGCCCCCCAACGGGCGGATTTTGTAACGACCTCCTTCAGCAAGCCTGGCGAAGAGAGGCGGCGAGCCATGCAGGGTGACGGTCTGCTTGCGTGACTTTGACCAGTATTCGGATTACTCACACAATTTCGAGTGTCGGGGCCAAAGGGGAAGCGTCGGACTCGATGCCCGCAACCAATCGATCCGCGATCGCAAGCAGGCATTCGCGGACGGGGTTCTCGTCGGCAAAATTGTCGCGCAGGTGCCCCTCGTCGCCATTAAGTCGCATTTGAAGGTTGATCGGAACGGCGCCCAGGAACGGAACGTTCACATCCTTGGCCCAGCGCTCGGCACCGCCATGTCCGAAGATCTCGGACCGGGCCCCGCATTGGGGACAATGGAAGAAGCTCATGTTCTCGACAATGCCTCGGCAGGGGATCTTCACCGTGTCGAGCATGTTGAGGGCTTTTCTCGCGTCGAGGAGCGCCACGTCTTGGGGCGTGCACACGACCACTGCGCCGGTGATAGGCATTTGCTGAGAGAGGGACAAGACCACGTCCCCGGTTCCAGGTGGCAGATCGACCACCAGATAGTCGAGTTCTCCCCAATGGACCAGGTGCAGGAAATCCCGGACTGCTTTGTGGAGCATGGGTCCGCGCCAGACGACAGCCTGGTTCGCGGGAACGAGGAAGCCCATGGAGACAACCTTGATGCCGTCCACCTCTTTGGCCTGGTATTTGTCCCCAACGACGGAAAGCCGACCGTCCAGGCCGAGCATGTGTGGAATGCTCGGTCCGTACACGTCCGCGTCCATGATTCCGACGGAGTGTCCACGATGTTTTAACGCGTACGCCAAGGAAGCTGCAATGGTCGATTTTCCGACGCCCCCCTTGCCGCTGCCGACCGCGAGGACATGTTTGATGTTTGGCAGGCCGGCGGGCGCGGCGTCATTGGCGCGCCATTCGATCTCGACCTCCGCGATCCGTGGGAAAGCCGCCTGGATCGAGGATTGTATTTCCCGCGTGAGCCGGGCCTGGATGGGTTCCGGCCATCCGGGATTCCGCAGGCCGACCACCAACTTGTCGGCGTCTCCTTTGAGGCCGACGACGATGCCCGACTCCATGAGATTTTTGCCGGAAGGTTCGCGAACTCGGGAAAGTGCTTCGACGATCCCTTTTTCCCAGGCGCTCTGATCGCTCGACATGAACGGTAACCCTTCAGTTGACGCATCGCGGACCTTGACGATTCCGCGGGAAAACCCCTCTGGCATCGGCGGATGCCGGTAAACACGGACCAATGCCCAATGTATCCATGAATCTTAGATATCCAGCGTCCAAAGGACCAATCGGGTTAAACTTCCCGGTCCAGGATGCGAGCCGGCTTTCCCTGGGCCGACAGGTGAATGGCGGTGGACTCTGTCGGCCCCTGTGGTATTCTCTTCCTGGACCGACGTGAAAAGCCGTGTTTTGCCTGGTGGAGCTACCTAGGTGGAGTCAACGATGAGTCGCGGGTTTCCCTCCGTCGCGGTTTGTTTTCTGGCCGCCGTTTTCTTGTCGGCGGGTTGCGGCCACAAGCCGGCCGAACGGCATGCCCCGCCGCCCCCCAACGTTTCCATCAGCCAGCCAATCTTTAAAGAGATTACCGACTATGCCGTGTTTACCGGTCAAACGGACGCGGTCAGCACGGTGCAGATCCGAGCGCGCGTGACCGGCTACCTTGACAAGATCTTCTTCGAGGCCGGACAGGAGGTGAAGACCGGAGCGCCGTTGTTCCTCATCGATCCCCGGCCTTACAAGGATGCTTACGACGCGGCAGCGGCACAGGTCGAGTTGACCAAAGCGCAACTTCAATTGAACAAGACCACGCTCGCGCGCGATCAAGAGATCGCGAAAACGCCCGGAGCGATGAGTCAACAGGCGCTCGACGTGGACGCCGCCGCCGTCGCCGAAGCCGCGGCCCAAGTCGCCGCCGCTCAGGCAAATCTCGAAACCGCCAAGCTGAATCTCGATTGGACGAACGTGACCTCTCCCATCGACGGGCGGATCGATCGTTATCTGCTTACCGTGGGAAACCTGGTGAACGCCGACACGACGGTCTTGACCAACATCGTTTCGCAGGATCCGATCTACGCCTATTTCGACATTGACGAGAACACGGTGCTGAATCTCGAGAACCTCGTCAAGGAGGGTCGCTACGACGCGAAGAAGGACATCCCGCTGGGGCTCGCGTTACAGACGGATACCGGATTTCCGCGCATGGGGAAGGTCGATTACGTCAAGAGCCAGCTTGATGCGACGACCGGTACATTGCAGATTCGTGGCATTTTTCCCAATCCCGATCATTTCCTCAGGCCGGGGATGTTCGTTCGGGTTCGGGTCCCGGTGAGCGTGCCTCATCAGGCGATGCTTGTCGCGGAAGAAGCGATCGGCACGGATCAGGGACTGAAATTCGTTTACGTCGTGAACGAACAAAACGTCGCGGAGTATCGTCCGATCGAGCTGGGCGCGCGGCAGGAGGGGGGCGTCCGGGTGGTGAATCCCATCAAGATCGTACGCACGCCGGACGGCGGTTTACGGCCCGCGACGGCGGGGGAAAAGGGGGAGGATAGCCTGCGGCCCGACGAGTGGATCGTCGTCACCGGCATCCTTCGCGTGCAAGCCGGGAAAACGGTGGTGCCGAAGAAGATTCCCATGCCCGTGGCCCCGTGACGGACATCGTCCGACTGACGTTGTCGGATGAGCGGATGTTCCGTGGCCCGGGCGGTGGCGGGCCCGTAGGCGATGGTACCCGTCGATGCCGGCAAATGAGTTGATGAGCGATTCTGGGATGAGATTGGTCACCAGGGAAGTGTGAGGTTTGCGTTGATTTCCCGCTTCTTTATCGATCGCCCGATTTTTGCCGCGGTAATGTCCATCCTGCTGACGTTCGCGGGCGCCGTCGCGGTCGTTAACTTGCCGATCGAACAGTACCCCAATATCGTCCCGCCCACGGTTCAAGTGAGCGCCACCTACGCGGGAGCGAGCGCCCAGGTCGTCGCGGATACGGTCGCCGCTCCCATCGAGCAGCAAGTCAGCGGCGTCGACAAGATGCTTTACATGTCCTCGACGTCGACGAATAACGGCAGCTACACCCTCACGGTCACGTTCGACGTGGGCACGGATCCCAACACGGATCAGGTACTGACGCAAAACCGCGTCGCCAATGCGATGGCAAATCTCCCCGAAACGGTGCAGGCGACGGGCGTCACCACCAACAAGCAATCTCCCAACGTCATGCTCGTGGTGAACCTTTACTCTCCGGATGGCCGCTACGATCAACTCTATTTGAGCAACTACGCGACGATTCAAATCAAGGACGAACTCCTTCGTTTGCCGGGCGTGGGGAACATCAACTTTTTCGGCGAACAAGACTACAGTATCCGGTTTTGGCTCGACCCGGACAAACTCGCGGCGCGGAATCTCACGGCGAGCGACGTACTCAAAGTGGTCCAGAATCAAAACGTGCAAGTCGCCTCGGGTTACATCGGGCAAGAGCCCGTTTCCGCCGGGCAGCCGTTCCAGTTGGTGCTCAACACGCTGGGCATGCTGACGGAGACGGACCAATTCGCCGACATTGTCGTCAAAACGGGCCCGCAAGGTCAGGTGGTTCGCATGCGGGACGTGGTTCGTGACAATGTCACTCTTCCCAATGGGGAAGTCGTCGAAGGCGTGCAGCTGGGGGCAAAGAATCAAGACATCAGCTGTACCGTCGACGGCAAGCCGTCCGTTGGCCTGGCGATTTTCCAACTCCCTGGCGCCAACGCCTTGGATACCGCCAAACTCATCAAGGCGAAGATGGTGGAATTGAAACAGAAGTTTCCCGAAGGGCTCGATTATGCCATTTATTACGATACGACGCCGTTCATCCAGGAATCGATCGTCGAAGTCTTCAAGACGCTGAGAGACGCCATTGTCTTGGTGGCAGTCGTGGTGCTGGTTTTCCTACAAAACTGGCGCTCGGCGTTGATTCCGCTGATTGCCGTGCCCGTCGCGGTCGTCGGCACGTTCGCGGCTCTCTTGATGCTCGGATTCAGCTTGAACAATCTTTCCCTTTTCGGCCTGGTGCTCGCGATCGGCATTGTCGTCGATGACGCCATCGTCGTGGTGGAGAATGTCGAACGCTGGCTCGAACAAGGGTTTCCCGCCAAGGAAGCGGCGCGAAAGGCCATGGACGAGGTTACGAGCCCAGTAATCGCCGTTGCATTGGTTTTATGCTCCGTGTTCGTTCCTTGCGCGTTCATTTCCGGCATTACCGGCGAGTTTTTCCGGCAGTTCGCGGTTACGATCGCCGTTTCAACCGTGATCTCCGCCTTCAATTCCCTCACGCTTAGCCCCGCGCTCGCGGCCCTTTTGCTCCGTCCCAAGCATGAGAAGCCGGATGTTTTGCAGAGACTCATCAACGTGGTCTTCGGGTGAGTTTTCCGGGCGTTCAATTGGGTATTCGACGTTTCGACGAACGCGTATGCCTGCATCGTCGGAGCGTCGCTCCGGCTATGTCTCATCGTGCCATGGCGCTATACGGCGGGCTGCTTTACCTCACCTTTCTCCGGTTCACCGAGTCTCCGACCGGATTCATTCCCAACCAGGACCAAGGCTATTTGATTATCGCGGTGCAGCTGCCCGATTCCGCGTCTCTCTATCGGACGCAGCAGGTTCTCAAAAAGATTGACGCGATTGCCTTGAAGACCCCTGGCGTGGCGCACACCGTGGGGATCGGCGGCGAATCCGTGATCGTCAACAACGCGTACAGTTCCAACTGGGGATCGATGTACGTGATCCTCGACGATTTCGATAAACGGCGAAACCCAGAACTCAGTGGCCCGGCAATCCAACGGCGGTTGCAAGGGGAACTGTACATGGCGATCGAGGACGCGGAGGTATTCGTCTTCGGGCCACCCGCCGTCATGGGGTTGGGAAACGCGGGTGGATTCAAGCTCATGGTGGAGGACCGCGGTTCGCTGGGTTTGCAGGAGTTGCAATCGCAATCCGACGCGCTCGCCGCCGCCGCCAACAAAGATCCAAAACTGTTCGGCGTTTTCTCGCAATTTCGCGCGAATACGCCGCAGTTGTTCATCGACATCGATCGCGTGAAATGCGAGCGAATGAAAGTGAGCATGCAGGATGTCTTCGCCACGTTGCAGGCCTATATCGGCACCACCTACGTCAACAATTTCGTCGAGTTCGGGCGAACCTGGCAAGTCAATCTGCAAGCGGATGCGAAGTACCGCGTCAACCCGGACTCCGTCGGCCAGCTCAAGGTGCGGAACCTCGAAGGGCAGATGATTCCGATCGGCACGGTGGCGACGGTAAAAGAAGTCACCGGCCCGGTCATGGTGATGCGTTATAACATGTTTCCCGCCTCCGCGATCACGGGCAACCTCTCTCCGGGAACGAGCACCGGGGAAAGCATTTCCATCATGGAGAATCTTGCGTCCTCCACGCTCTTGCGGCAGATGGGTTACGAGTGGACCGAAATCACGTATATGCAGATCTTGGCCGGCAACACCGCGATGTACGTGTTCGCCGCCGCCGTCTTCTTGGTGTTCCTTGTTCTGTCGGCACAGTACGAAAGTTGGGCATTGCCTCTGTCGGTCATTCTCGTCGTGCCGATGTGTTTGCTTTGCTCGGTGATCGGCCTGAACATCGCGCGAATGGACATCGACATTTTTTCACAAATCGGGTTCGTGGTCTTGGTGGGTCTTGCGAGCAAGAACGCCATTTTGATCGTCGAGTTCGCTCGGAACCAACGTGCCGAAGGAAAGCCGCTGTACGAAGCCGCGGTCGAGGCCTGCCGACTTCGACTTCGTCCCATTCTCATGACGTCGTTCGCGTTCATCCTCGGGGTGGTTCCGCTAGTGATTTCGCAAGGGGCGGGGGCGGAACTTCGCCGGGCTTTGGGGACCGCGGTATTTAGCGGCATGCTCGGCGTGACCTTCTTCGGCATCTTCCTGACGCCGGTCTTTTTCTACGCCATCGGGTGGTTGGGCCGATCGAAATCGAACGCCCCCAAGCCGGAGATCGCGGCCGGACCATCCGCCACCAAGCATTAATCCTTCTCGGGAACGTCGGGAATGGCGATGGTACTTTTCCGATGTTCAATATCGGTTGAGGTCAGGGTGTTTGCCAGCCAGTGACGTGATGGCGGATCGGTAGATGCGTGAGAACTCGTCGTTGTAGCGTTCCGCGAGTTTTCCGCTGTGAAAGACCACGACGTTCTCGTCATTCTGTTCCCCGCTGCCGGCCTCGAAGTCCATCGAGCCGGCAACGACGATTTCATCGTCGAGAATCATGATTGTGTGGTGCATGTCGTGTTTGTTGCCGTCCAGGAGGACCTCAACGTTGCGATGGGTTCGCAGGCGATCGAATTCGCTGAGCTCGGCATTTTGACGGGAATCGAGGACTCCTTGCACCTTGACTCCCTCCTCCGCCCGTTCGAGCAGGGCCTGTGCCAACTCGTCGTTCGTGAAACGGAAGGCGAGGAAACGGATCGAATGCTGCGACTTGCGAACGAGCTCCAGGATCTCCTGATGCACTTGGTCGTGGACGGCAAAGTAGCTGTCGACGACCGTGCCGTCGGAAAGTTTTACCGCCGCGTGCGGAATCCGCGCTCGACTCGACGGACGGCCTCCAAATTTTTTGAGCTCCCAGAACCAACGAAATTTCTCGGCAAAGTTCTCGGCCAATTCCGGGCTTGCGATCAGGACCGCATTGTTGTTGTTCCGGTACGCGCAACGCATGGCGAAATTACACGATCCCGTCCAGACCGCTTGCTTGTCCACCACCATGAACTTGTTATGCATCCGCGCCGATCGATTGTCCCCAACAACCTCGATTCCTTCCGCGCGGAATGATTTGGGGCCTCGTTCGTCGAGGAAGTCGGATTCCGTCACGACGCGCACGCGAACTCCTCGCCGGTGGGCGCGGATAATGGCGTCAATGATGGCTGGATCGTCGATCTCTTCCACGCAAACATCGAGGGAGAACCGAGCGGAATCGATCACCTGGGCGCATTGCCCCGCGATGTTCGCGGGATTGGCCCGATTGCTCACCGTGGAACGCCAAACGTCGCTGAAAAAGACTGCGACGGGCGCGGCCGTGCGTACGTTGTTCGTCACCTTTTCCGGAGCAGGTGGAATCCGGACATTGACGGTTCCCTTGGGTTTCGCCGGTCGCTCGACTTTACCACAACCCGCCAGCAATAGGACGAGTAAGACACTCGTGAGCCCTTGGAAGTCGCGAGACGTTTGGCTTCTTCCACGGTTTGGTTCGTGAATTGTTTCACGTCCGTTCAAGGTATCGCGTTCGGCATCCATGCCCGCGCGCCTCGTGTTGGTATTGGCCCGATTTTTCGTTGATTCATGGTCCCCAGGCGGCAGCCATCAATCCGTGCAATGGCCCTGTCCGCGAGTTTACAAATCGGAGGATGGACGGCATTACGCCAATGTCCTTCCGCTTCGTTCCTTCTTGGGGCGACTCCCCCATACCAAGGGGAACTTTGGGGGGCAAGGGACGATATCCTGCAGTCGAGGTACTCCAAGGGAAGAGAATTCCCTAAGTTATTGGAATCTAATACCCCTGTGAACTAGCAAAAACCATACGGATCGGGAGACCCGCCAAACCAAGACTCGAACCCCAAGGGGATGAACCGGGTGGTCTGGCAAAATAGGTGGAATGGACAACGTTTGCCTCTTTTCGACGTCGTTGGCGGCAGGAATGGCTTGGGCCATGTCCTTAACGTCGAGTCAGCAGGTTAATCCTGGTTTCTTTCGAACCTCGGTATTGGTGGTGCTAGGACTCGTGGTGCTTTCGACCTTGGCCATCTGGGGAGATGCTTCGTTTGCTTTACGTGGATTGCTGATCGCGGCCGCGGTCGCCAGTTACCTTGGTTCCATGGCCTGGCATCTGGAACGGACAGGGTGGGGCCGAAGTCTCCTCGTCCTGGTTTCCGCTTTTTTAGCTGGGTCGCTTTGGGAGATAACGCACGGCGGATTCGCGTTCGGAAACGGAGCTGCGGGGGCTGCTGTCTTGGGGGTAAGCATGTGTGCAATGCTCCTGGGGCACTACTATCTCACCGCGCCGTGGATGTCGCTTCGGCCTCTTTATCAAATGTTGGTGGGCATACTTCTTGCGAGTGTCGTCCGGCTTGGTTTCGCGCTCTTTGAACCCAACGGATTTTATTCCGCCGGGGCTGCATCCGCGGCAGTGGTGGGTTCGGTGTCCCACGTCGAGTGGTGGTTCTACCTAGTCCTTCGCTGGATCATGGGAATCGCCGCCCCTATCTTGCTATCGATCATGGCTTGGCAGACCCTTCGACTTCGGCATACGCAGGCGGCGACGGGCATTCTTTACGTCGTCGTCATCATGACATTCATCGGTGAAGCGACCGGCATTGCATTCACCGGTCGCATGGGGGGACACGGCCCTTGATTGACGCGAAAATTCCCTGCTTTGAATGTTCGAAGGAACATCGGTTCGAGAACCTGGCGGCGAGTGGGTCGGTGACCTGCGATTGCGGATCGGCGATCCACGTGGCCGCGGACGCCTTGTGCGACGATCGAATCGTTCGGTGCCCTTTCTGCGGCACGGAAGAACTTTACGTGCAGAAAGATTTTCCCGAGCGGGTGGGGATGGCGCTCGTCGCGACGGGAGCCATTCTCGCGACCGTCGCCTGGGCGATGTACTCGTGGATCTGGTGGATTGGAATCCTCGTGGCTTTTTTCCTCGTCGATTTCGCGCTACTGCGAACGAGAAAGAATGTCACGGTCTGTTACCGATGCCTGGCACAATTTCGGGGCATGGCGGAGAACCCGGAGCACCATGAGTTCGATCTGGCGATTGGGGAGAAGTATCGCCAGGAACGAATCCGTCGTGAAGAGATGCGCCGCTCGGAACTTCGCCACCACGGGGAATCCACCGTTCGTACCACCCCTTGACCGCTTGCCCGCGATCCGCCGCGTTTTCGCACTCGTCCGCGTTGTGGGATCTCTTCAGTTTGCCAACCTGACGCGCGGATTGCGAAAAAACCTCGCTGATCGAGCTGCCCCGGAATCTCCATTCAGTGGAATTGAGCTTCACGCTATGTCCTTGATGTTCGCACAGGAATGCCCATCGCGACCGCGACGAGAAGATTGTCTCCCACGAAGATATCGCAGCCCACGGTCGCATTGAGCACGTCGCTGTGGTACGCCGGAGGAGCGACCGGTTTCAGCTGTCGCCAAGGGCGTAAAGATGCATTGATCGTCGGTATCGATGGTTTCCGGACTGTCCGCTACATCCCAACGCCGGACTATAGCCTACGATGTCGGTGGAAGGTGATATCTGTCGGCGGCGTTTGCTCGGCAGCCGAATTCTTGTTCAAACTCTTGCACGTGAAGAAAGGACTGTCGGGGATTAGTGAAATGCGGTTCGACAAACGGGTGATCGTGTAAACTGCGGCAGGCCGTTGTAGAATCCGCCTGTCGGCCATGCCGATGCTGGAAGCGCCGAGATCACAAGCGCTGTTACCGTTAAAATATCCCACCGCCCGGAACACGGAGCGTAGATCGCCGAATCCCGTCGTGTTGCGCGCCGGGAAAGGAATTGAACGTGTTTATGGAACCACGGAGTTCCACGGACATCATGTCGCCGAGGAACGAATACCGCCCCGCCAAGTTTCGATAGACGTCGCCTCCCGGCTCGAACGCATCGTTGAAGAAATTGAAGTCATAAAGAACGCAAGGCGAATCGGGCTGGTGAAGTCGGCGACCTTATAACGAGCGTCTGCATGTGCTCCCTCGGCGGGCGTGATCCTTTGTCCCGGGGGGGCCGGCTTCGAAGATGCTGCCCGCGAAATCGCCGAGCATGTTCGGGGCGAGCACGGGCGTCAGGTCATGCCGTTGCCAGTCCGGCGCCGTCAGGATCTGTCGAACCCTCCGAGGCGCGGTTTGCGGGCGGGGCGTTTCCGGCATGGAAGCTGGGAGTCGATGATTTCGGCGTCGATCTTGGGGATCGTCAATGGAGTCGTGCTCGGCACCTTCTTCGCAGGAGATACAGGTTTGGCCTCTCCGCTTTTGAACAGGCCGACTTGCTGAATCCGATCCTGCTCCTCACCTGGTACGCGGGTCGGACGGATTGAGCATGCAGAAGATTCCCGGAAAACGAGACATGAAGCGCTGCTTCCCATCAGAAGCTCATCATCCATCGCGACATCATTGACTTTACCGCTCCCACTCCATTCCCATCATCACGTAGCGCGTTCGCATTTCGGCCCCGGTCCTGTATCTGGGTTTCTTACGGTCGAGGTCGCCAAGGCGATCTCCAGCAAGCCGGCGGCATCAAGTGTCTTCTGGATTTACCTTCTCGTCCACGGCTACGTGAGCGTCGCGGATTCGAGGCAGCTTGCCCGATCCAACGCCGCCCGACTTCGGCATCGGCGCCGCCGCTTTCCTGTGCCCGCCATGGCGTCGTTCTTCGAGGAATCCTGATCGCCGCCGTCGGCGGCGACGAAATATCCAGTTGAAGTCCGAGGAAGTGTTGCCGCCAACATGAACTGTGGCCAGAGATCCCGCGAGGCGGAGGCGTTCATCACCCGGCATTGACGCTGTTGAATTGCCGAAATGCGGCGACGCCCGTGGCGGAGCCGAATGGATCGCCAAAGGTCACGACGGCTCTCGGGCCGAAGAGGGAGTAATCGAGAAATTATGCCGCTGCCGCCATCGAGGACATACCATTGCCGAAAAGTCGCGCTAGGCCGAAGGAGAAGGTGTCGTCTCCACCGCCGCCCATAACGCTCGATTTTGATTGGTGTCGAAATCGACATTGTTGGGTCGATCGGCGGGTAGATCGGATTGATTCGACGAACGTCAGGTTTATGGAAACGCTGAAGTCGATGCAGTCGATGCCGCTTTCTTCAAAATGCTGTCGGATCCCCAAGATTCGGCGAATTGGTAGACGTCGTTGCCTGGCCCACTGCGGAGCACGTCGTCCTGAGTTCGGCCGATGATCAGTCATTGCCGCCACCACTGGCAAGGAGGACGGAATGGATTGATCATCACCATAAATGATATCGTTGCCCGCTCTTCCATCGATCGCCGTTACCAAAAAGTCGGTCGCATCGTCCGTATTTGAGAAGCAGCCACCGACGAGCGTGTCGTTTGCTTCATCATAAAGCGTATCGTCGCCGGTGCCGCCTTCGATGTCCTGATATCCGGAGGCAAAAGTCTGTATGCCATGGATGAGATCATTGCCACTACCCCCGTGAATATCCACCTCACTCAAGGAAGTAAAACCTGTTCCAACGGAGACCTCTCGAAGGTCGATCGCCGTTGTTTCCACTTTCAACCGCAACAGCAGTAAACGCGCCAGCGCTGACCGGGCCGCCGGCGATGGTGATCAACCACATCGACACCACCATTCTCGACACGACGATGTTATCGTCGTCGCCATCGCTATAGACGCTCAGGATCCCCGACAGAGAATCGAAGAACGCCGTCGCGGGAACGTTCCGGACTTCCAGGGATTCAATTCGAAATGCTGCTGACTCTGCCTTGGAAACACTCTTTAAAAAAGTGTTCGCCAGCGCCGATCGTCGCGTTCCAAGGGCTATTCGACATGGCCTTCGGCTCCAAGTACCTGAGGGTCAGAAGGTTCCGGAGCTGATGGCTCCGGCAAGGCCACGCTCTCGTAAAACTTTCGCAATCGCCACACACCTTTTTTCGACGACATGGAGTATTTGGCTCAATCGAGAAAGTTGGCGTGAATGGAAAGTAATGGAACCTGGAGAATTAGTCGCGATCAGGGAACTGTTCCGGCCTCAAAATGCGAGGTACCGGCATCAAAGAAACATTGACCTGTTTTGGGCCTGGGGAAAAACGCTTCGACAGGTAATGAAATAGACGCTAACGAAAGATACGGGTTAGGGTTCCGAAATGGCCAGGAACGTTGGCATGCCTTACGTCCAACGGCAAGTGACGCCAAAGCGGATCCAGGAGCTCATGTGCCTCATCGAGATCTGCCGGGAAAATGTCATTGAAACGAGTCGAGAAGCCCCGCCGAGGCGTGCTCCGCGTCGATCTCGGACGCACGGTCCGGTCAATCCTTGGGGCCGCGCTATTTCGGCAACGTCGCCTCGCGGAGGCTTTGGAATGTCTTCGTCAGTAGCCCAAAAATGTCCCGATCATTGGCGTTTGGAAATGACTTAGGACGGTAGCTCGGGCTCTTCACTTGTGGGACCAGGCCATCGAAGCTGTTAGTCGATCGCACTCCAGCCCACCGCATGGCCGCATCACAACCTTGGTAATCTCTATTACGCCATGGACCACGTGAACAAGCGGCTGAGCATTATCTCGGGCGGTCCAACGGAATCCCAACGAGCCCAGATCATGGCTCAGTCTCGCGGCCCTGCATCGCGAGCAGGAAGAATGGCTTGCCTGTGCACAGTCCCTAGAGCGAGCCGAGAAATTGCAGCCAAGTTCTCCCGCCGTGCAGTTGGAATGGGGTTTGCTCCATATCCAAAGACAGGACTGGGAGAAAGCTAGAACTGCGTTGAATCGGTCTGTGCAACTTCAACCCAATGTGAACGCCTACCTACAACTGGGCAGACTCGCGGGTCTGCGCGGTGACCCCGACTTGGGAAAACGGCATTTTCAAACGGCGTTGACGCAGGGTCGTCAAAACCCCTTTACTCTGCTCCACGTCGCCTACGAACTTCTTGCCATGGGAGAATGGGAATTAGGCTGGCTCGCCTATGAAGGACGTTTTCATCCTGAAGTGGCGACCATGCCGCCAAGGCATGTTTCCCTCCCGCGATGGGACGGGAATCATCATCGCACGCGTACGCTATTGGTTTGGGGAGAACAGGGAGTCGGCGACGAAGTCTTCTTCTTGCCCTTAGTGCGCGAACTCCGCGAGGTTGGGCTGGAGTGCATCTTGGAGTGTGAACCACGTTTGACGTCGCTCTTCGCTCGATCTCTCCCGGGGGTCACGGTCGTGGACCGCAAAGATCCCGTGGATAAGCGGATTTACAAGTCCGCGGTTGACGTGCAATTGCCCGCGGGAAGCCTTGCCCGAATCCTGCGTCCGTCTCTTTCTCGCTGTTCCAAGAGTGTTCTAAGTCTTTTAACGCCGGATCCCCGACTCGTCGAACTTTTTATCAGACAAGATCAACGTAAGCCATTGGGGTATCGTGTCGGCATCAGTTGGAGAAGCGGCAATCCCACGAATGGGCACCGTCGCTCTGCCCCGTTGGAGCATTGGCAGCCGCTGTTTGCGATTCCCGGCATCACTTGGCATTCCCTCCAGCATGGCTCGGAGATCGAGGATTTGGAGATCGTTGAACGGAGGTTCGGCGTCGAAGTGCATCAAGAGCCATTGCTGGACCATGGCCGGAATCTCGAAGCACTCGCCGCCAGAATTGCGAGCCTCGACCTCGTCATCTCCATCGACAACTCCACGGTCCATTTCGCCGGTGGCTTGGGCGCTCCTGTTTGGAATCTGCTCTCGACCACCGCCGATTGGCGCTGGCTGCAGGACCGAGTCGACTCCCCCTGGTATCCAAGCATGCGCGTATTCCGGCAACGCCGTCGCGGCGATTGGAGAGAACTGATGGACCGAGTCGCCGAGGAACTCACCAAAAAAGTTCAAGGGTATTCGTCAACGGCCGCCGCCTGAAACCATTCCCGTGTGACACTCGATAACTCGAAGAAAAAACGCCTGAGAATTGCGCTGCAGGTTATCCTCGCGCGACCATTCGTGTACCATGGACGAACGCGAAACTCACCGAGGACATGGCTGCATGCGATTTGGATTACTTTCCCCGCGTTTATCGATGTTGAACTTTGTAGTGGTGATAGGAATGGCTCGGAAGGGTTCGTCCCGACTGCGCAGGCTGGGATCCCGTTTTGCCATTCACTGCCCCATGATCCTCGCGTTCACTTTGTGTATGTGGAGTTTCCTCGCGATTTCCGCGAACGCGTCCGACGAAGATGACGAGGAAGAAGTCACGTATCTACCCGGCCTCGTGGCGGAGTTCTCACAAGGGACTCGGTCCTTTTCTCGGGTCGACCAGGACCTTCGTTTTGATTGGGGAATTGAGAGTCCCGACGTCGGACTTAGCCAAGGCCCTTTTTCCGTTCGCTGGACGGGGTTACTGTTCGTGCAAAAGGGAGGAAAGTACCGGTTATCGGCGGATCTCGGCGGTCGAATGCAACTCCGGATCGGCGGCGACGTCGATTGGAAGGCGGAGGGAAACGGTGGCGTTGTCGTTAGCGAGACCACCGACCTCGATTTTGGCTACCATCCCTTCACGGTTCAGTTGGAGTCCTCGAAAACTGGCACGCGCCTCCTGCTCGCCTGGCAATCGGACCAATTCGACGCGGAGCCCATTCCCGCGACCGCTTTCGTCCATGAGTCGAAAGACTTACGAGGGAGCCAGCATCGGCTTGGAGAATCCCTGGTCCGGGCCCACCGGTGCGCCAACTGCCATGCTTTTCCCAGCTCGCTTGATGGTCCGAAAAGTCCTTCCCTCGCGAAGATTCGTGGAGCCGTTCATCCGGGGTGGTTGGCGCCCTATCTCGAACACCCGTCACGGGGCAAAGAGGGTGTTGCCATGCCCGAGTTCGGACTTTCCGAGGATGACGCGAAGGCGGTGGCCTCTTTCCTTTGGGCGCGAAGTGAACGCTGGGACGCCAAGGGGACCAAGAAGGGGGATGCCGCCAAAGGAGCTCAACTGGCCAATGCCGTCGGATGTCTCGCGTGCCACAAAATCGGGGAGGTGGGCAAGAATCCTCGGTTCGGCGGCGGGGATCTCAGCCGTATCGCGGAGAAACGTCCCGAGGCGACGCCAAGGAATTGGCTCACGGCGCCACAAGCCTCCAATCCGGATCATCGCGGCGTCGATCCTGCTGCTTGAATCGGCGAGTTGGCCGATCTCGCCAGCTACCTTTCGAAGTTGAAAACCAAGGAAAACGCCCCGTCCGTCATCAACATCGAAGATCCTCACGTCGTCGCCAAGGGGCGGGAATTAATTGCCAAGAAACGCTGCGCGAATTGTCATTCGATGGTGGGCGCGGTCGCGACTGCACGACTTCCTTGGCGGAAGGAACGGTCATCCGCCGCGATCGGAAGACCTGGATGCCTTGGCGAACCGGATCCGTCGAAGGATCGTCCGGGGTTCCACTTTACCAACGAGGAGTCCCACGCCGTTCTTGGTTTTCTCGACTCGTTGCCCGACGAGAAGACAACCCTCGGGCCAACGGTCCTTGGAGAACGAATCTTGGAGGAGAACAATTGCCTGGCGTGTCATCGGCGCGGGAACGAACAGGGATTACTTGACGTCGTCGCGCAATTGGGAATCACGGACGCCAAGAAACGAGCCGCCTTGGTTCCGCCAGCACTTACGTCCGTGGGGGACAAACTGTCCCTCGAGTGGTTGGTCGACGCGGTTCAAGGAAAGGCGCCCCGCCTCAGACCGTGGATTTCGCCACGGATGCCGAGATTCCGACATTCCAAGGAGGATCTTCACGCGCTGGTGACGTATTTCGAGCGTCACGACCGTCAGGTGGAGGAAGGAACCCCCGTATCGTCCGCGGATGACTTGGCTTCGCAGGAAATGCTTTTCGCCGCTCACCGCCTGGTGGGAGGCAACGGCTTTGGCTGCATGTCCTGCCATTCCATCGGCGACTATCAGCCCGCGGAAGTGGAGCCTGGCGCGCGTGGAGCGGATTTGAAGATGCTGGGCCAACGCATGCGCCCCAGCTGGTTTCGACGTTGGACGCGGGATCCGTCGCGGATTGTTCCCGGTTCGGAGATGCCGTCGATTACGCTTGCCGTTCCTGGCGTGCTCGATGGAAATGTCGATCGTCAGTTGGAGGCGCTCTGGCATGGTTTGAATTCCAAAGCGCTGACGCTGCCGACGACCGATGCCGTGCAAACGTTGGCCGCCAATCCGAATGAGCCCGTCATTATTCTCCGCGATGTTTTCGAGCATGGTGAAAAGGAACATACATCCCGGTCATTCGGGGTGGGGCTTGCCAACGGGCACAATATTCTGCTGGATCTCGACCGTTTTTCCATTCGCCGCTGGTGGGTGGGGGATTTCGCGCGGCAGAAGACTCGGGGCAAGACCTGGTATTGGGAGTCCGCGGGACCGGTGCTGTTGGACGTGAATGATGGCTTGCCGTTGTTCGCATTGCGATCCACCGACGAAAGCGATTCGTTTCTAGAACCGGAGTCGCGGGGGCAGGCGGTCGGTACGCTCCGATCCTTTACACGTGGGAAAGAGTCGGCGGACCTCGCCTACGGTCTCGACTTCGCCAACCATGGAACTTGGCTGACCAACGTCCGCCTGAAGTCCGATCCATCGGGAATTCTCTTGGGCGTTCAAGTCACGCGTTCGGATATCAATGTCGGTGAAACACCACCGACGGGCGTGGTGCCGGTCGTTCGATTTCACGTGCCTGCCGAACTTTCAAAACTGCGCGATTCCGAGGTCGAGTTCACTTCCAACTCGGGCTTGAGTCGCTGTTCGGTTGTTGAAGCGGGTGGGCCGTTGGAATTCATCGCGAGCCGGCGAGACGAAAAGTACGGCCAGGTGGTCTTGCCTCTGAACAAGGGAGCGAGCGGTTGGCGCGGCGAGCTACTCCTGGCGACTGCCGCCAAACCCCCGGTTGCGCCGGTGCGTCCCCGGTTGCCGGAGATTCCTCGCAAGGCTCGAGTTCTTCCATCGGTGCCGGGCTATGAGGTCACGCGGCTTCCCGGTCGGCGAGGCCCCCGATGCCGACGGCTATTGCCTGGCGCTTCCCCGATGGAACCATGATCGTCACCGATCTCAAGGGGTGTCTACTCCGTGCATGACAGTGACGGGGATGGGCTCTTGGATCGGTATCGATTGTTCAGCGATTACCTTTCCGCGCCCCTTCGGCTTGATGGCGGAGGGAAACGACGTCGTAGTCATTCATAAGCCCGAACTGCTTCGACTTTCCGACAAAGACGATGACGGCCGGGCGGAACACGCGGAGGTGCTGGCGACGGGCTGGGGTGTGACGTTTGACTACCACGACTGGGCCGTTGGCCTGGTGAAGGATAAGGAGAATGCCTATTACATCGCCCCAAGCGTGCAACAAGACTCCCGCTCCCCGGCGTCGGCGCTGGGTCGAGGAAAGGTGCTAAGAATCTCGGGTGACGGCAAGATCGAGGAGTTTGCCGCCGGCATTCGATTCGCCATGGGGATCGCGATGGATGCCAGAGGCGAGATCTTTACGACCGACAACCAGGGAAACTCGAACCCGTTCAACGAACTCAACCACATCCGCCAGGAAGCATTTTGGCTTCTGGAACCGGTTGGAAAAGGCCGAAAAAATCAGGTTGTCGAGCCCCGCCATTCAGATTCCGCATCCCTGGAGTCGGAGCGTCAACGGAATTACCTTCATTCCCGAAGGAGACGGCTTCCGGGCCATTCGCCGGCCATATCATCGGCGCAGAATACACGACCACGGCCTAATTCGCGCAGAGTCTCGAAAGCGCGGGAGACTCCATTCAGGGGTGCGCATTGCCGCTGAGTGACGCGACGCAAGAGATGCAGCGAAAGGACGAGACGTTTCTCGGGCCGATCGCCGTCAGTTTGGCCCGGACGGTTGCCTCTACGTCGGTAGCATTATCGATTCCGGCTGGGGCGGGGGAAACAATCAGGGCACGATTGAGCAGGTACGATGCCGGGTCGGCTGCCGCGCTGCCAGCATTCATGGCGGAGGATAACGCCATGCCCGGGGATAACATCATTTCGCCTGACCGTCGCCATCGGTCAAAGGAGAACATCAAGAACATGCCTGAGCCGCTCCCCACTCAGCTGGCGTCTGAGAATTGCTGGCCTCTGGTCAGACCGGCCTCTGTGATGGGCAGGTCGAGGTAAAAGACAAACCATCTCCACAGCAGACCATCAACCCATTGCAGACCTGACCTCATGAGGACGCGTCAGATGCATCCCTCAGCGTGTGACTCAGCCCACATTCCTTATATCCTCTGCCTCAATCGTTCAAACAATGCTCTGTATCAAATGAATAATTACATATAGCATTAAAGACATGAAATGGGAGGCATCTGTGTGTCTCCCAGGAGAACAGGATCTCATTCCCCTGGGGAATCCCTGCTGGGCCCTCCTAAAAAGTTCTGACACCCCACCAGCAAACACATCTCAATCCTCAACAATGTTACAGGTAACCAAGGAGAACAAGGGGCTGCCTGGGCGTGGCCTGCCAGGCCTTATTCCTGGGACATTCTCAGTATCTTCTGCTCGGCCTCCTTCTGGACTTTACAGGCCTGGAAGAATCTTTGCAGTCACATCAGCAGGCACGCCACGGCACAGACGTGCGGTGGCCAAGCATGCAGCACCTGGCCTTGGGCAAGTACACCCAGTGTTCCATGGGCAGCCCCGCCTGGCAGCAGCAGCAGCTGGGCTTTCTCAGCCTGGAGGCAGGCAATTCTCCTCCACCGCCCATTCTGCTGCCGCAGCAGCTGTCAGACCCACAGACACAGCAGCAGGCCGGCGTGTGCTTCATCTGACCTTTTTGTTATTGTTTTAAAATTTGAAAAGAGGCAATCACCTTTGCAGATGCAGGCCCAGATGTAAAAAAAACCTCATTCAAATGAAGGAAAGACTCACCATGGGCTCATCTGTGATTTTGTTCCAGTAATGTGTTTGCTCAGACAGTGCCTGGATGGAGGAAGAGGATCAGTCTCACGTGGAAGGAGAGCCATTTGGCTCAGTGGTGGAAACAGGCAGCCTCAACATGATCACCACTGGTGCAGAGGAGCAGATCATTCCTTGGCCTGAGCAACCAAGCAGGCCAGGCCATGCTCAGACAGTGGGCAAATGCTCTGATCTCAGGCCTTCAGCAAGCAGCAGCAGGTAACATTCATTCCTTTGCATTTACAGATGCTGGCATTGTGACCTGATGTCATTTGTCACCCTCAGGGCTTTCAGGAATCAGGCAGCAGGCATTCTGCCTGCAGTCAGTGCCTGAGCAGGCATGGGCATGCAGCAGACAGAGAGACAGCCTCACTGAAGAGCTGTGCAGGACATGGGCCCTCAGCATGATGACAAACTGAGCCAGGAAGGTCCTGTGAGAGGACTCATCAGGCCTGGCAGGAATAATCAGTTGTCTGAGGAGCACTGACCTATTTGGACGGCATCTGGCTCAAGCGGAGTTGGGGGGGCGAGGTGAAGAACATTGCCGTCCTCGTCGCGATCGGCGTGACAGGTGATGGTCACCGCGAGATCCTGGGCGTGGCCGAGGGAACCAAGGAGGACAAAGAGAGTTGGCGGTCATTTCTTCGGCATCTGAAGGAACGAGGTCTCCGAGGCGTGCGGCTGATCGTCAGCGACAAGTGCCTGGGCTTGGTGGAGGTACTTGCGGAATTCTATCCCGAGGCTGCTTGGCAGCGTTGCATGGTGCATTGGCAGCGAAACGCGCAGGCGACGGTGCCGAAGTCGAAGGGGAAAGAGGTCGCGGCAATGCTCAAGGCGATTCACGCGCAGGAGGACCGCGAGGCGGCCCAGCGGAAGTCCGAGGATGTCGTGTCCAAGCTTCGCGCCATGAAGCTTGGCAAGGCCGCCGAGTTCGTGGAGACGAGCGTGGGGGAGACGCTTTCGTACATGGCGTTTCCTTCCGAGCACTGGCGGCGGATCCGGACGAACAATCCGCTGGAGCGGGTGATGAAGGAGATTCGTCGGCGCACCCGCGTGGTGGGCGCTTTCCCCGACGGCCGGTCCGCCCTCATGCTGGTCGCCGCTCGGCTGCGGCACGTGGCCGGCACACGCTGGGGAGCACGACGGTACCTTGACATGAGCCGCCTCAGAGAGGAGGTGACGGATACGCCGAAAATGACGGCTTGATCGATGGTGTCGATTTTAACGTTATCCCCCTAGGGGGATAACGGAGCAAAGGAACCTACCGGCAAAGGACCTTTATCCCAAAAGAAATGTGCGCATCTTGACAATTTCTGCAATAACGTTGCCCTTTGTTTCCCTTTAATGCTACAGAATTACGAGAAAAAATCCATTTAAAAGAATGATTTCCGGATCGGCAACGAAGCGATGCGAATCAGATTCTTTGATGAGCAGAAGCAGGCACTGCTCGTCAGCTACTAACACTGTTTCCTGGACTTTGAACATGGCTTTGCATTCACTTGCAAGCTTTACAAGATTTTTAATGAATTCCCTATTCGGAGAACACCGAGTCAAATCTAGCCGTTATTTCAGTTACTTTCTTTTGATCGTCAATTACTACATTCGCTCGGTCGCCGCTCTCTTCTCCCCAGCAAATTACCTGTTCACTCCAAGAGTCGCGCTCGGAAGCATTCCGTCGAACCGATCCAATGAGTTCCGCGTCACTAATCGGATATCCATTTTCGGCATCGGCTTCTATACCGACCTCAAATTGCCAAATCGCCATATTCACGATCCTAGTCAAGCGTGTCCCAATCAATCCGTCATCAAACTTCCTATATCCCGCTTAAGCGGCAGTTGAACTTCCACCTTGGTATCTCGGATATACCCAGTTCTCTTGCCACCCCGAACCCGATGGTGACCATCGACGATATATTTCTCGCCATTCCGAAGTTCACATAGGTAACAGGTGCGTCAGGCCTGTGCTGAAAGCCATTCTTTTCGATGCTTCGCTTCAACTCCGCCATTTCACGCGGCGATTTGTTTATTCTGTGAGATGGAGTCAGTTCGTGTGGATTCACATCTTCGCGGCGCATCTTCCCCACACGGATTGTTATGCACGAAGATCGGTGAGGTCCGTGACCCGCCGGCGGCGGACGTGGGTGTGGAAGCCTTCGACTTCGAAGTTGTAGATGGCAATGCCGCCTTCAGGATGAGGCTCGTAAACGGTGGACTCAAGAACGGCGATGCTATCGTCAGATTGAACAAGGCGATCCCCGGCTCGAAGCTCGTTTGCCGTCATCCATCCATTGTCTTTCACCCAGAAGGGATGATCGTCCGTCGTGCAATTTCCTGCGGCTCGCCGCCATCCGCTGGGCGAATGGTGAGGATGCGAACATGGTCCGCCTCTTTATGGAAGACGCGGAGAACTTTCTTCAGCGGCTCCGCCGGTATTCTCGTCGCGAGCGTAGACCATGTCTCCCGCGACGATCTGCTCGATCGGCTTGGTATTGGTGAACTGTGTTGGGGAGTCGGGAAGTACAGGAGTTGAAGCAACTGCCGGCGTCGTAGCTTCCATTGCCTTGGGCAGCCCATCCAAAGCAGGCTCGCCGCCAAAGTGGTCGACAACAAGAACATCGTGGCGTGGCGGGGCGAAAGCGCTGGCGTCTCGTTGTCGAACCTTTATCACCACATTTCAATTGAATCGTGCTCACACATCGTGTAGTCCGTTCCGGGCCCGTGAAGCGGGCATTTGAACCAACTATAGTGTCTTCGCTAAAGAGCATGCTGCTCCATCGACTGTTTGACACGTGGCCGAGCGGCCCTAGAAGTAATTTTGCCCTAGACTCAACGATCTCAGCACTCTCGCCAGCAGCTAAAAGATCCAATAGTTCGTAAATTGATTCACACGATACTTGCGAAGCGCCCGGCATCCGAACGCTCGCCAGCCTCTCGAAGACATTCGGCTGCTTCATTGCCCTCGCTCATGATTCCAGCCAAATAAAGCCGATGCAGAGATCGTCAAAAGTTGGAATAACATCAGTCCTCCACTCACTTTCGAAGCGATCAATCAAAGATGCTCAAGCTCAACTACATTTCTAGCAGATGTGTTAAGCAACCAAAGTGGCGGATCCGGTTCAGCGGAGATTATTCTGTCTGCCCAGTTTTCATTCATCAGGGTTGGTAAAATTTGTTATCGCGGCTGCCATCCGCATTGTTGCTACTTGATTGTGCATTATTTGCCACTTTAGACTTAGGGAGTAAACGGATGCAATCCTGGTAATGGCGGACCATGACCGGAAATTGTCTGTCACGGCGTCAATATCGGCCTTGGCGTGAGAATGTAGTGATGAGGATTAGAGTGAGCAGTGGGCCGGCCGTGGGTGGTAAAGTCGTTGACACCAATAGCCCGCCCATATTGGTCATAGATTGTCTGCCTCAAGTAAGACTTTTCCGTTTTCGCTGTAATTTCAATCTTCGATGCTACAGGTTCCCGGCGACACTTGTAAACGTTGCCGATTAGCTCCATTTAGTTCTCCGACCAGTACTTACGGTATCTTGCCGCTTCATCCGCGTCCATTAGGTCGGCGAAGGACTTTAGTGGCGGAGGTGGCGGATCTGCTAAGGGATTGTTATGCACGAACACCGGGGGTGCCCGTGCGCGCCGGCGGCGGACGAAGTAGGTGTGGAAGGCTTCGACCTCGAAGTTGTAGATGGCGATGCCTTCGGGATGGGGTTCGTAGACGGTGGCCTCAAGGATGGCGATGCTTTCGTCGAATTGAACTAGCTGATCCCCGGCACGGAGTTTGTCCGCCGTGACCCATCCCTTGTCTTGTACCCCAGAACGGATGATCGTCCGTCGTGCCAATCTCCTGCGGCTCGCCGCCGTCCGCCGGGCGAATGGTGAGATGGCGGACGTGATTTGCCGTCTTGTTGAAGACGCGGAGGACTTTTTCAACGCTAGCTCGCCGGTGTTTTTCGTGGCGAGCATAGACCATGTCCCCCGCGACGATCTGCTCGATCGGCTTGGTATTGGTGAACTGTGTTGGGGAGTCCGTAAGTGCGGGCGTTGAAGCAACCGCCGGCGTCGTGTCCATCGCCTTGGGCGAACCCATCCAAAGTAGGCACCCTGTTAAGGTGACCGACAAAAGGAAAATGGCGGCGGAACGGATGCGCTTTGGACGAAGCTGGCGACTGCATCTCGTCTATTGTCTCCGACGTTACTTGCCGCCTCACCTCGCACGACGCTTGACGTTTCATGGTGGCCACCGACGGCATACCGTCGTTCGCTCCGGAGATTGGACGCACTCGTTCATGAGGTTATCGTACTCGGAAAACACGTTCTCCCTCAACCAGGTGGAAGGATTCCCGTGTCGATCGCTGTCGTCGAGCTTCAGATACGATCTTCGGCCGGCCAATTCGTCGACCTCTTCCAAGATCCAATCCCATGGGAACATCCTCGCCGTCGGGGGAGAAAGGGGGGACAGGCGCGGCTTATTGACGGACGGAGCTGACGCGGGTAACATGCGGTCATGGCACGTGCGGCACGGGTAGCTCCTGGTGATGTATGGTGTTCCATGTCCTCAATCGAGGCGTGGGGCGGATGCAACTTTTTCCAAGCCGGGGGATTACCTGGCGTTCGAAGAACTTTTGAAACCCGCAGCCCTGCGGCCGATGCGCATCTGCGCGTACGTGCTCATGCCAGATCATTGGCATCTGGTGTTGTGGCCCAAGGAGGACGGCCAGCTCGCGTCCTTCATGCAAATGCTCACGACCCGGCACGTGCAGCGCTGGCGCTCCATCGCGGGAAGGTGGGCTATGGCCATGTCTATCAGTCCCGGTACAAGTCGTTTCCCGTGCAGCGGGACCGCCACTTCTATCAAGTCGCTTACGTGGAGCGCAATCCCTGCGTGCCGGGCTCGTCGATCGCGCGGAAGCGTGGCAGTGGGGCAGTCTCTGGCGCGCCGCGCTCCAAGCCGGACGCGCCCGTGCTCCTTGACCCGTGGCGGTCGAGTACCCGTCGGATTGGCTTACCATCGTTCACGAGCCACAATCCGAGGCTTGCGGAACTTGAGGCCCTCCGCCGATCCGTTCACCGGGGACAGCCCTATGGCAACCATCCTTGGTCCAAACCGCCAAGAGGCTCGGCCTGGAGTCACTCCTCCGCGCTCCCCACCGACCGCGGAAGGCCCCCCCCCCCCCCGACCTAATTCCGCTTGCGCTGTCCCCCTTTCCGCCCCTGTCCCCCTTTCCGCCCCCAATATTGCGGGTCAAACGCATACTGCCCCCCTTCTTCGCTCATCGTAAATGAAGTGCTCGGCCTAATCCAACGCGATCCAGAAATTGGCACTCTCGCTCACTTCGCTTCGATTTGATCGGTAGTCGAGGCGCTTAGGGAGCATATCGGTATTAAGGTATTTTCTATAGAAATCGGCGAGTTTCTACCATGACACGCTGTTCTTCCGCCGTCGGTTGCTCGGCACCAAGCCGGCGCGTCGAAAACGTCATCGCTTGAAACCCGGAATCGGCTAAGAAATTGTTGTACCCTTTGTGCATTCCAATGGGTTGATTCCGAGCAATGCCCATTTAATTGTGTCGCAAAGGCGGAGCATATCTTCATAGGAATGGGGATTTGCAGCAGATCGTCGCGGATTGTCAAGCAGTCGCGCATAGTAGTCTAGGACCTTTATTGGATCGTCGGTCATTATCCTGCCCTCTCGCATGGCGTATACTTTACACCTGATTGAATCATTTTTGAAAACCGCTCAAGTACTCCTTTAATGGCATCCCGGTGGGACCAGTTAATGCATCATATACTCTATCTTTCAACACGACCATATAGTGGGTCGCATTTCGGGAAAATGTGACGTTATCCTTGGTAGGGAATAATGTCGAATCTGTCACAAAATCACTCACCGGCTTGGTGGGAGTCAATTTGTAGATTACAACTTGTCCTTTATGACCCCATTCCTCTAAAAGATGTTTGAGTCGATTTGCTAGTTCTCGCACCGATATGTTGCAGGGCTATACCTGTCGAATAGCCTCTGTTGAGTTTTTGCAGTAGAACAACGACCGCAGCAACTCCGGTTCTGCTAGCCTGAATATTGCCACTTTGAAGAGTCAATAATGCAATAGCGTCTGCGTACCGTCCTTTTGCAATGAAAGCCCAAAAGATAACGATGCGGACTCCGTATCCAAACCATAAGGATCAACGCTGTTACTGCTATTGTTTCGGACGTAGCGATAAACGTTGGCGTCCCCTCCTTCGGGCAATTTGGGTCCTCACTGACAAAACGGCCTATTTTCGCGTCGTAGTACCTTGCTCGGAAGTAATAGAGGCCCGATTCAGGGTCAGATTCACGGCCGGTAAATGAGTAACGAATTTCGAGAACTGGATTGTCATCGTCGATAACTTGGCCAAAGGCATCAATGATGCGGTGTTTTGCGTGGGTTACGTCACGGCATCAAGCTCATCATAGGTGACGACGTCGCGGATGGAGCCGAGGTTGTCGGCGAGCATCCAGTAGACTTCGTCCGGCATGCCGAACCCGTCAACGCGGCTCCTCGGCGAGAACTTGATCGATCGCCGGGCCGTGCAGATAGCGGGTTGTCAAAGAGCCGATTTTTGTCGAATACCAAGGCGATATCTTCGCCATCGTAAATGAAGTGCTCGGCCCAATCAACGCTGTCCGTGAAATCGCCGTCCGCGTTTTCGTCGATCTCTTTGGAAATTCGCCTATCGAAGGCGTCGTAGGTATAACGCACCCCCTTCTGTTTGACCGCCTTAGTGTTGTCCTCCCAGGTATCGATAACGATGAGCCGATTGCGGTAATCCCATGTGTATTCGGTGTACTCGCCAGTCTTCGTCAAATCTGATCCGATTTCCTTCGTCGTCATACTCGTACGTGTAGACACCATCGGTCGACATCTGGTTATTGGGGTCGACGTCATAACCGCCATTGGTCCGGTTGCCGTTGGCGTCGTATTCGTATTCTTCATCTGGGCCAGTGGGATGATCGGCACCCGTAGGCGGCTGGTGTTGTCGTACGTGTAAACCGTCTCGCCGTCGGGCGTGGTGAACGTGGCGACGCGGTTCAAGGTGTCATAGGTCCAGCCGTACTCCAGGCGCGCGCGCTGGCGAGCGCGTGGACGATGCTGGTAGAATCGGCTCAAGGAATCGAAGCCATAGCTCGTCGTCGCGACCCGTTCCTCGCCCGCGAGATCCTCGAAACGGTCGATTCGGGTCATCTGCCCGAGCGCGTTGTACTCGAAATCGACGCGCTTGTTCGTGATGTCGGTGCCCGATTGCGTCACCCGGGTCATCTGGCTCCGCGCGTCGTAGGAGTATTGGTTGTTAAAGTCGGCCACTGCATCAATCGTCGCGGCGAGCTGGGTTCGCCGGCTGGCGGCGTCATAGCTGGACGTGAGCACCACGTCCAGGATAGCGCCGGCCGGTGCTGGTGACGGTCTCGATCCTTCCCAGTTCATCGTAAGTGTACTGGAGCGTCGAGTCCGAGTCACCGGCGGACGTCAATTGGCTGGCGGCATCATAAGCGTAACTTATCGTGTGGAGGACCGTGGAGCCGTCTTTCCACTTCTCGGTCGTGAGACGGTAGAGCGGATCGTAGACATACTCGGTGAGTCGGCCTTCACGGTCGGTTTTCGAGAGAAGATTGCCGACGGCGTCGTAAGTGAACGAACGCGTCTGCAACAGTTCGTTCGTCTCGCCGAGCAAGCGATTGAGGTTGTCGTAGACGTACGTCGTCGTGTTGCCGACCGGGTCGGTGAAGCGGTCCAGTAGCCCATTGTCATAGTAGGTGAACGACGTTGTTCCCTGGCTGGCCCCCTCGTTGGCGTCGACGATGGTCTTGAGACGATAGCGGAAATCGTAATCGTAGGTCGTAACGTTGTTGTCGAAATCCTCGATCTCTAGAAGATTTCCCATCTTGTCGTATCTGTATTCGGTCGTCTGGCCGAGGTGGTCGGTCATCAAGTCCATTTGACCCAGTACGTTGTAATGATACTTGGTGATGCGGCCGGCGGCGTCCACGGTGCGGACGAGCTGGTCGGCGGCGTCGTAGAAGTAGCGGGAGATCTGGCCGAGGGGATCGACTTCGCTGACGGGTGAGGAAAGGGGGACAGTCGCGGCTTTACCGCCCGCGAATCAGCGTCAACCTCGATTGTTTCCAGGGTGGGCGGGGTGGTTAACGTTGACTCCGAGAGAGAAAAGGAGGTTTAACGCGAAGTTCGCGAAGAACGCAAAGAAAGGCGTGAAGTCCGACGTTCTACTTCGCGTTCTTGCCGCACTTGGCGGTTAAAACTCTTGGTTTCTGCGAGTCGATGGTTTGCATTTCAAAGGAATGGGACAAAGGAAACGCCAGGCGCCATGTTCCACGCTCGCCGTGGGCATAGATCGTTCAGCTTGGACGCCGGGATGACTTGGCGTTGCACCGCCATTCCGTCCATCGCGCATCCCTCGGCTCGGAGCGCCATGACATGTCAGCGAAGGGCGCAGCCCTGGAAAACGTAGGGATCAAACGCTGGTTCACCGCCCCGGAGGGGTAACAGGAGTTCTCGACACGGCCGGTGGGGAATGGGATTGCCTTGGGCACGACGATGCGCGAGATCGCATCGCGGTCGCGAGCCGTTTGTTCCGCCCCTGGGGCTCGGGATGGTGGTTTTGCATCTCTTCCTGGGGCGTTGCCCTAGGCTATTATGTTGTACTCCTCAGGGCTGAAGAACGTGAATCCAACATCGGTCACCTAACCGAAAACGTCGGCGACTCCGAAGAGGCCCGGGGCGTGAAGAAGAACGTAGATCAAAATCAGGCGGCATTTCCCGCTTGCCGTTGACATGCATGTTTGATCCGCAAACGTGGGTAACGTTGACTCCGAGAAATGAGTGTCGCTCTACATCTGTGTCCGGCTGTTCCTATTTTCCCAATCGGCAAACGGGGGGCCACTTTTCGAGGTCCCGAGGAATCGCGAGGCGTGTGCTTTTGCTCTTGAACCTGTTGATAACAAAAGGTATACGGCGGATCGGATGGGAGAGCACTCTATGCCTTATGGGATTGTGGACTATCTGCTTCGCGCGCGGGAATCGGCGTGTTTTTACCTGGCGGCGGAACTTGGCTTTGATTGTTTGGACTTGGCCGTCGACCGCATCGGCGATCCGACGCGACTTCTCTTTGATCCCCAGCGGCAGGGGGAAATTGCAAACCTGGCAAAATCGACGGGTGTGACGGTCGCTGCGGTCTACGCGATTCATTTTCTACGCGAGAACCTGGTTGCGCCAGAGGAGCGAACGCGGCGGCCCGCGGTACTGGCGCTACGCGGACTTGCGGAACAGGTAAACAAGATTGGGATTACGACGGTCGTTCTTCCACTTCTCGCCGCCAGCCAGGTGAAGGGAGACGCGGAAGCGATTGCCTTTCAAGTACTCGAACAAAATGGCGTCTGGTCGGATCTGGAGAATGTGCAGTTTGCCTTGAAGACGGATCTTTCGGCAGCGGAATTGCTGCCGTATCTGGACCAGGTGGGCTGTGGCAGTTTGGGCGTTTGCTTCGACCGCCATCGCGCAGGTAGAGGTGATCCGGTGCGCGAGGAAACTGACGTTTCTGCGGGGCAGGATCTTTCACCGTTCATCTCAAAGACCGCTTGCGAACCGGGCCAGCCGCATACGTTTGGAGTGGGGGGAAATTCGTGGGAACCCATACTCCGGGGCTGTCAACTGGGTACCAGTGGGCCGCTGGTTCTCGAGACTCCCGCGGGGCATCTCCGGTCGACTCGGCTCGAAGTAATCTTAAGTTTTGCCGACAGCGAGCGGGCTGATCTCCTGTTTCCCCGAGGAATGGGTTTTCAGAATGGGATCGGCCGAAAAACGTCTTGGATCAACAAGTCCTTGACCCGCCCAGGTTGCGATCATTTCCCGAGTGCCAGGCCGTATGCGGCATTGACGCCGCTTTATTTCTTTTCCGCGTCGGAATAAGTCGATCTCGCAATCGATGACGAGACGGTATAATGGTTCCTCAAGTCAACTGAGGGATGATTCCAGGGTGAACCGAACGGCAAGGGAGACAGTCTTTTCCTTGTCCTGTCGGATTCCACTGAAAACGCGTCGTTGAAAGATTTCGTCCATGAGCATCGTGATCGGCATTGACCTTGGCACCACACACTCCCTCGGCGCGGTTCTCGGCAAATCGGGCCCGCGAATCATTCCCAATGCACTTGGCGAACCGCTAACTCCCTCGGTTGTCGGCGTCGATCTGGACGGCCAATGGTTGGTCGGCAGGGGAGCGAAAGAACTTCAGGTTACGCATCCGGAGCGTTGTGCTTCGCTATTCAAGCGGCACATGGGGAGCGCTCAAAAGATCACGATTGATGGCCGTGAATTGAGGCCGGAAGAACTCTCAAGTCGAGTTCTCGCGTCGATCAAAGGGGACGCCGAGGCACTCATCAAACGTCCCATCGAACGCGCGGTTATCACCGTTCCCGCTTACTTCAACGACGATCAGCGTAAAGCGACCATCCACGCGGGCCAGATCGCGGGACTACAAGTCGAGCGGATTTCCAACGAGCCCACTGCGGCGGCGCTGGCGTATGGTTTTCACGAAGCGAACGAGGAAAAACTGATCCTCATCTTCGATCTTGGCGGAGGCACTTTCGACGTTTCGCTGGTGGAACTCTTCGAGGGATCCATCGAAGTGCGCGCGACTTCCGGCGAAAGCTTTCTGGGAGGCGAGGATTTTACGAGGTGTCTCGCGGCCCGCGCGCTGGAGAAGCATGGTTTCGTATTCGAGCGCGCGGAGTTGGAGCACCCGCGACTGGTATCGCGCGCGATTCAACAAGCGGAGCAAGCCAAATGCGCGCTCTCGCAGCAGAACGCCGCTTCCATGCGAATTCCCGCAAAAGATGGTTCTCTCGCTGAGAGTTCTCCCATCGTCGAGGTGACCCGTTCCCAGTTCGAAGAATGGACGCGGAACATTCTTCGTCGCGTCGAGATGCCGATCCGACGGGTCCTGGGCGACGCCCGGCTGCAGCGTCAGGATATTGACGAAGTGATCCTGGTGGGGGGCGCGACCCGCATGCCCATGGTCATTGACCTGGTGACAAAAATCTTCGGCAAGGAGCCGCAGCGGCGTTACGACCCGGACCATGTGGTCGCGCTCGGCGCCGCCGTGCAGGCAGGCCTGATCGCCAATCACAAGGCAGTCACGGAACTGGTGGTTACCGACATTTGTCCCTTCACGCTCGGGGTCGAGGTATCCCAGAAAATGGGTGCGTCGCGGCGCGACGGCTACTTTCTCCCGATCATCAATCGGAACACCACCATCCCGGTCAGCCGCGTCGAAAGAGTGTCAACGGTCGAATCGAACCAGACGGAAATCCACGTTCGCATTTATCAGGGAGAGAGTCGGCGCGCGGAAGAGAATCTGTTTCTAGGCGACTTCCGGGTCGACGGCATTCCTCGCGCCCCCGCCGGCACGCAAGCGGTCGACTTGCGTTTCACCTATGACCTCAACGGCGTACTCGAGGTCGAGGCGAAAGTGGTTAGTACCGGCAAGGTCGTCTCGCATGTCGTCACCAAACATGTCCGGGGGATGACGCCGGAGGAAATCGCCAAGTCCGTCAAAGCGATGGCGAAGCTCAAAGTCCATCCTCGAGACGAGGCGGTCAACCGCACCCTCTTGCGCCGCGCCGAGCGGGTTTATCAAGAGCTCTCGCTGGAAGCACGCTCCCTTCTTGACGACCTTCTCCGCGGATTTGAAGAAGCAATGGAACTCAACGACGCGGCGGCGATGGAGCAGTATCGCGCGGTGCTCGAAAAATTCCTCGGCAACGTGGACATCAGTGACTCAACGGAACCCGCCGATGACGGACACCCCTGACTCCGCCAAGGAAATCTTCGACGAACGAGATTGGGCCAAGGAAGCCTTTGGGGCACGCGGCGCGGAGTCCGTGGCTGCCGCCCGCGGAAGTCTGTTGCGTGGATTGGCGGATTCCGGCTTTTTGCCACCTCCCACGTTTAACGTCGCTCTTCGAGTATTGGAGCAAAGGGATTCCGCCGACGAGCGCCGCCTGCATCCGACCTACGAGAGTCTTCGCGTCGGCCAAGAGCAGTTTCTTCAAGAGAGGCTGGATAAATTCACCGCCGCGTTCTTTCGACTCGAGCCCCATGAACGACGCACTCGTTGGGAGGCGCTTCGTGCCGCCTCGGCGGACTATCCGAATTTACTCGCGAGACTGCGGGAATTGGAAATGGGCTTGGACCTTCGTCGGCCGGCTCGTGCGTTGCGCGATCCCCAATTGTCGGACCTCGCGCAGGGAATTCTGGACATCTTCGTGACGACTCCTTCGCGACAAGGTTTACTTCGCCGCAAGCTTCTCGCCGAGGCGGAAAAGGACCCCGTCGGTTGGAAGACCGCCGCCCGCAAGCTCTCCTTGTCCCATTCCGCTGTCGCCGCCTTGGATGCGCCCCTCGTCAATGAACTGGGGGGTGGCATGGCGAGTCCTCGGGCCCTCGAGCGTCAAAGAAAGAAACTGGCGAAATCGGCGGGGCAAGGGGAGAGTAAATGGACCTGGAAATCGGCCATTCTGCCCGTGTGGTTCGTACTTATCTTCTGTGCCAAAATGGCGTCCAACACCACTTCCTCCAAGAGCCAATACACCGAGCCTATGAAGAGGAAGCCAAAGATTCAGGTACCGGATGTCGCGGCCCTTTCCGGGTCGGCTTCGCCCGTGATGGGAACGTCGGGGGGCGTTCGTCCCGAAGGGGATGACTCCGTGGCCGTCATGCTCGGGGACGGTTCGCGAACGATTCCTTCGGAAACGCTGTTGAAGCTTTGCGTCGCGATCGCGAAAAAGCCGGTCGTGCTCGAACTCTTCGATCAGGACTTGCAAGCCATCATTCGCAGGGCTTCGGAGTTCCAACCGGTGACCGCGGAAGAGAATCGGCGTCTGGTCCAGGCGATGAGTGAAATGCTCGAGGATAAGGACTTCCGGGGAGACAACTTTCGCAATTTCGTTGCTTCGAACGAACTGGTCGGAAAAAAGGAAATCTCGGAGGACGATCTTCCGGAATCCGTCCGCGCCGGGCGCGAACGCGCGACAACTTTTGAATGAACGCCTCGCGGAGGAATGGGGCAACAAGAACGAGCAGAGGTTGCCGTGAGCGCTGATCCCTTCCCGCTGACATGGCTCATTGGCCCGCCGATCCCTTTGAACTTCTTGGGGTGGCGAATAATTCCCCACCCAAGGACATTCAGCGCGCCTATGTCCGCTTGATCAAACGCTACAAGCCGGAACATTACCCCGACCAATTCAAGCGACTTCGCGAAGCGTATGAGCACGCGTCGGCGATCTCCTCGTTTCGCGCGATTCAGGAAGCGGCGTCGAGCCAGGAGACGTCTGCCGACGAATCTTCCACGGGGGACGAATCGGATCATTCCGAGGCGCAAGACAAGCCGCCCGTCGTGGATGAAAAGCCAACATTGGAACAGGATCTTTGGGACCTGGCGATTCAAGGAGACGAACAAGCCGCGTACAATCGGCTGCGCGAGCTGCGGCTTGCCAAACCGGATTCCACCAATATCCAGGCGCGGCTCTATTGGTTGCTCATGCTCCATCCGGAACTCGATCCCGAGCGATCGCCCCTCGATTACCTGGTCGAGGGGCTGGGCAACGATCCCCAATGTTGGCCGTTCCTGGAGCTTTATCGCAGGCACTTGGATTTCGATCGCAAGGAAGTGGCGAACGCGCGCTGCGGACGCGTACTCCACGTCGAGATGCCCGGGCACATGTTGCTGGTATTTCTCGCTTGGCGGTGGACGGCGGCGGAGCGAATGGGGCTGGAAATTAAGGCGATCGAACGAGATCTCGAGGTCGTGCGCGAGCGGGTCTTGATGGAAAGCGAACAAACGTGGGTGCGCGTCCTGTTCGCGGCCATCGATGTTCTGGCCTGGAGCAATGATCCTAGGGCGGAGGAACTCTTCGACCGACTCGCAAGAGAAGCCGAATCCCTCGACCGCTGGCCGGAGTTGGCGAATGATTTCACGCGGTTGGATCACCTGAAGGTGCTGCGGGCCGAATGGAGAATCTTTCTCCGCTGGCAGGAGGGAAAGGTCTTGCCGATCGCGCGTTTGATTCCACTCGCATGGCGAAACCCCTATCTGATTCTCCGCTGGAAGCTCATCAAACTACTCGAACCTTTGGCGGCGGATCAGACGCGGTCCTTGCGGGGATTTGACGTTTTCTTTGCTCATTGCCCCAATTTGCTCGCGCAATTATGTGGCTACCTCGATTGGCTGACCAATCAGGAGTCCGCGACCCGCGAGGATCTCAGTGATGAGCAACTAGAGTCGCGGATTTTTCGCCACTTCAGTCGCCAGAAACGGGAGGCGTACGTCGCGCAGCGCGCCGGTTGGCTCGAATTTTTGATCCGCGAATCGATTCATCCTTTGCTAGTATGCCAACTCGCCGCGAATCGACCGGAGTATCGTCTGCCGGACGAAACGTATCTCTCGAGTTGTATCGAGTCCGATGTCCCGCTTCTTTGCGCTTGGCATGCCCATCACGTCTTCTGGATGGGGATTCCTTAAAAGGGGCGATGAGGGTTCACAATATTTCCGCGATGTCCGATGCGTTGGATTCTCCTTGGAGTTCGATGTCGTATCCCCCTAATCTTTCTGATGTTCTTGAACAGTGTTCCAGGTTCGCCAGGAGCAATTTCGAGACGGACCTTGCCGATGCCGAAAAAGCATGATTCGCCTGTGGATCCATTCGATGACAAATCCTGGGCGCGTTCGATCGTGGGCGCGTCGGAAAGCGGGGACATGGATGACTATCGCCTATCCATGCTCCGACAACTTCCTGACCACAACTTTCTTCCACCCGGGTCATGGAGCGTCGCGATTCGCGTTTTATCCGACGCGGATGACGCAGAAGATCGACTGTTACATCCCTTCTACGGCCTTCTTCAAGCATCGCGGGAAGCACGACTGCAGTCTCAGGTCGATCGATTCTGCAAGGATTTCTTCGAGCTTAACCCACGCGTGCGGCGCGCGTGTTGGAGGAACTTACAACAGCAGTGTGAGGACTTTCCGACACTGCACCACCGATTGCGTCGCCTCGCTCCCGCGGTGGACGTGCAAATTCCAGATATGGCATCAGAAACCCCACTCGTAGTCGAACTAGCGGAGCGGATGCTCAATATTTTTGTTGTACCGCCGACCGAGCAAGGCAAACTTCGCCGGGAATTGATTGCTGAAGTGGCCGAGAACCCTCACGATTGGCGAAAAGCAGCTAGACGCGTTTCGAGGATCTTGCCCCGTGCCGCCGGTTTTGACATGGCGCTGCTCAGGCAGCTATCGCGCCGATTTCGGTTCAAAAGGAATTGGGAACGACTTCGAGTGTCGATGGCGCGTCCTAAAAACCCCAATGTATACGCGGCGATAAAGCTTGTTTCGATCGCTATCGGGCTGTCAATCGGCGTCCTATTGATCATCTTCGATATTTCGCGAAAACCAGTGAGTCGGCAGGAAATCAAAAGTGCCGTTAAGCGAGCCCATGGGCAAGCCCAGATTTCCTCGCAAAAGCCGGTCAATACTTCTGACGAATCATCGGCCGACGACTTGGAACTGCAAAGAGCCCTGGCCAATTTGTTTCCATCGCGTAATCCTCAAACATCGCGGTACTACATTGGTTTATGCGCCGCCGTTCTTGATGCTCCCGATGTGTTTGCTCTTTTGGATTCGGAGAGTCAGAGGGTAATTCGCGAGGTTGCTTCGAGACGTTCGGTGACACTTCGGGATTGTCGATGTATTGAAAGCGCGTTCGCGAGATCTCAGGTGAAGGGAACGAAGCGGGGAAATCGATGAATCACTTTCTGGTAGAGTACCAGCGAAAGTATCAGGCATCGAAGGGGATGCCCGTGAAAGGAGCAGAACTTCCAGGAAAATACCGATCATCCAGATTCCCGAAGGATTCTGCTTCCGGGGTTTGATGACAGCATCCGTGTCGAGCCGTCAAAACCCCTGGGGCGTCCGGGATTGGCGCGTGAACGTACACTCCTTGTCCGACGATTTGAATGCATGGCCGGACGATCCCTATCAGTTGCTTGGTGTTTCGACTCAATCATCCAAGCGGGACGTCCAGCGGCGTACGTTCGGCTGATACGTCGATTTAAACCGGAGCGGTTTCCGGAACAATTCAAGCGGCTTCGGGAAGCCTACGAATGGATCGTCGCGGTTCTAGATGCCGGTGCCAATGCTCAAGCGGCAGAGAATAGCGATGACGGACCTCCCAAGGAGTCGTTTCGGCCTTGGCCCAAGAGTGAGATTCAACGTCGTCTCGGCCACGTGCGAAATTCTGAACTGGAAGAGTATTGGAATCTTGCCGTGCAAGGAGAGGTCGGGAAGGCTTACCGTCAAATTCGCCAGCTTTCGGCGAGGAGAAACAATCAAATGGAGCTGAAACTTCGGCTCTATTGGCTCCTTGTGTTGTATCCGGAATTGGATTCCGAGCGCACGGCCTGTGACTACCTGCTGGAAGGGCTCCGCCAAAACCCGCGCCACTGGCCTTTCCTCTCGATGTATTGCAGGCATCTAGAATTTGACCGCAAAGAATTCACGAGTAGTCGGTGCGGGAAGTTGGTTCGCCTCGAAATGCCGGAGGAAATGCTGCAGGAATTACTCGTCCACCGGTGGACGGTAGCGGAACGTTTGCAGCTCGAGTCCAAACGTTGCACTCGACATGGAGGCGATCCGAGACCGGATTATCCAGAGGGATGAGCAAGAGTGGTTACGTTTTCTTTTTCTGTCGTTGGATCACTTGGGGTGGAGCCTTCATCCGGATTCGAGAAGTCTGTTTGACGCTTTTGTCAGTGAAATCGAATCCCTCGACCATTGGCCAGAAATGAGACCCTACTTTAGCAGACTCGATCAATTACGAATCCTAATGGACGAATGGCAGAAGGTCGAGTTGCCGAAAGCAAAATTGGCTTGGCGGCTAATTCGGATGGTGCCCGTGTTCTGGCGAAAACCCTCGCTTCTTTCACGTCGAAAAGTCATTAGAACACTTGAGCCGTTCGCCAACGCGAATGAGAGTCACCTTAAACAGTTTGCTTTGGCCGGGAGCACCTGTCCGCACCTGATGGCGCAAGTGCTGAGTTTTTTGATGATGATGGCGAACGAAGGAGCCGTTGGCACCGATCCAAGCTCCGACGAAGTACTCGAACGGCGGATGTTCGAGTTCTTTGCCAAGAATAGTTTAGATCTTGGTTATGAAGACCACCGGCTAAAGTTTTTTCACCTGTTCATTCGCGAATCCATCGATCCCATGCGCGTTTTGGCCTTGGTCAAAAACCGACCGGAATACAGTTATTTCAACGGCGATTTTCTCGCGACCTGTTTGGAATCCGACGTACCATTGCTTTGTGCCTGGTATGCGAACCATGTCTTCTGGATGCGGATTCCCTGAGGGTAGACGCTTGAGCGCCTGGATTTCCAGGATACTCGACACTGGGGACTGCTATAATGCCCACCTTGTAGCATTCGATGGGAAAATCTTCAATCTTCGAGCGAAATCATGGCTGAAACGATTGCCGCATTACTCTTGTCGATTACTTTTCTGACCGGAAACGGCGACGGCCGAGCCAGTGGCTGGAAGGCTGGAACTGCGAAGGCGGTTATTACGCCAGAACGCAAGATCTGGATGGCGGGCTACGGAAGCAGGGACAAGCCGGCGGAGGGAACCCTCCACGACCTGTGGATCAAAGCGTTGGCGATCGAGGATGCCGACGGAAGACGCGCGGTGATCTTGACCGCGGATCTCGTGGGGATTTCGCAAGGCGTGTACGAACATGTCTGCGCGAAGTTGAAGGAGAAGCTAGGGCTGGACCGCGCCCAGATCATGCTCACGAGTTCCCATACGCATTGTGGGCCCGTGCTCTCTGACGCACTAAAGGATATTTACCCGGTCAACGACGAGCAGATCGCCTGGATCGACGAATATACCCGCTGGTTACAGGACAAAATGGTGGATGTCCTCGTCGAGGCGGTGGGCAAACTGGCGCCGGCAACCCTTTCGCGGGGCGAGGGAGTCGCGCGGTTCGCCGTCAATCGACGAGAAAATCCGGAAGCGGATGTTCCCAAACTCCGCGAACAGGGAGACCTCAAGGGTCCGATCGATCACGCCGTTCCGGTGCTCGTGGTTCGGGACGCCAACGAGAAACTGGTGTCCGTCCTCTTCGGTTATGCTTGTCACAACACGACGTTGAGCTTTTATCAATGGTGCGGCGACTATGCGGGCTTCGCGCAGATCGAACTCGAAAAGTCACACCCCGGCGCTCAGGCGATGTTCTACATGGGATGTGGCGCCGACCAGAATCCCTTGCCGCGGCGGACGGTCGAGCTTTGCGAGAACTATGGAAAACAGCTCGCTGCCGCCGTTGATGACGTTCTTCGCAACTCCACCGATCCATTGCCGCCAAGCTTGCATACTTCCTTTAGCATGCTCGAACTGAATCTGGATGCCGCGCCGACGCGCGAGTTTCTCGTGGAGCGAGCCAGTGGCAAGGGAGATTACGTCGCGCGCTGGGCCAAGCGCCTGCTGGACGATCTCGATCACCAGAAGCCCTTCCGGCGAACCTATCCCTTTCCGGTGCAAGTTTGGCTGCTTGGAGGAACGCAGTGGTGGATCTCGCTGGGCGGGGAGGTGGTCGTGGATTACTCCCTTCGGCTGAAGCAGGAGATCGATTCCCATCTCTGGATCACCGCTTATGCCAATGACGTGATGGCCTACATTCCTTCCTTGCGCGTGCTTCGCGAAGGGGGGTATGAGGGTCAGTCTTCCATGATGGTCTACGGCATGCCCGCAGAGCGCTGGGCGCCGGACGTGGAAGAGTTGATCGTCGCGACGGTCAAGCGACTGGTCTCGCAGGTCCGCCAGGCGGACAAGTCCCCCAAAGTCTCGTCCGCCAAATAGTACCCCGCGAATCTTTCGCAGGTCGTTCCTCGAACTTTCCCGTCGAGGGTAATCCATCGTGTTTGGGTGGGTGAGCGATGTTTGCACCGCATAAAGTGCGGTCGCTTCCTTCGTTGGGTCCGTTCCCTTGTTTCGATTCCCGCCAATATTGTCCGCCAGACAGCGAACATCCACGAAAGTCGATCTCTCGAGGATCGACCCCGAGGGGAGGCATGAAGTGGACAAAACCACGGCCAGGGCTTGGCGCGGACGTCCCTGGCGGATTTACCAACAAAATCCATATTTTAGGCGCGCTCGATCCATGTTTCCCAATCGTGAGAATAAATGCCGATGGAAGTGGATCTCGTCGGCGAGTCCCTTGTGGTAAAGTAACGCCTAGTGCGGCCGACTCCCTGGTGGCACCGTTTGGATGGCTAGAACGGCACATTCCGTTTCACCAACTCCGCGCGAATGGCCATCGAGAGATCCCGTGGAATTGAGCGAAGTAGCTCCCATGGTGACGGAGCGGTTTGTGCGCGGGTTCCGGCGCGGCCGGAAGGAGAGAACGCATGGCAGTGAAAAAGTACGATTTCTCGGACGCGGAATCGTCGAATCCATCGCGATGGCTTGGTGCTGCCGGGATGATGGCAGTCATCCTGGTGATCGTTAGCGCCCTATTTGGGTGGATGGTGTATCGTTCCTTTCGCGTGGAGGTACCCGCCAAGCACGTCGCCATTTTGACGAAGAAGACGGGACTCGACCTTCCCAACGACGTCGAACTGGCGCCGAGCGAGGAATACAAGGGGATCCAATTGGAGATCATGCGCGAGGGGCGTGCGTTCTACAATCCGTACGAGTGGGAATGGGAGATCCTGCCACAAGTAGAGGTTCCCGAGGGAAAAGTCGGCGTCCGCGTCCGTCTCTTTGGCGACGATCTCCCGCATCAGCAGCTCCTCGCCTACAAGCCGAACGAAAAAGGGATCGTGCCGGGAGTGCTTGGCCCCGGCCGGTATCCGGAGTATTCCAACCGTTACGCGTATGAAGTTCGGCTTTTCGAGCCGGTTACGATTCCCGCGGGATACAAGGGGGTAATTACCCTGGTGACCGGACACCCCGCCAAGGATTCCAATCAGCTTCTGGTCGAGCCTGGCGAACGAGGGGTGCAGAAGACTGCGTATGATCCGGGGACCTACTACGTCAATCCTTACGAAGTGCGCATCAGTCAGGTCGATTGCCGAACCAAGAAGCTCGATTTGTCGGACGAACTCGATCTCGGATTTCCGTCGAAGGACGGTTTCTGGATTCGTCTCGGGGGCGCGGTGCAATTTCATGTCGATCCCGAGAGGGCGCCCGAGGTCTTCGTCACCTACAACATCGATCGCAATGGTGACGACATTTACGACGAGATCGTCGATAGCGTTATTCTTCCCAACGCGCGCTCCTTCTGCCGCATCGCGGGCTCAAGCTACACCGGTCGACAATTCATTGAGGGGACCGAACGTGAGGGTTTCCAGAAATCCTTCCAGACGAAGCTGTCGGAGGAATGTGGACCGCTTGGCGTCGTGATCGATTCCGCCCTCATCACCAAGATTTATCCGCCGGAGCCCATCGCGGAACCGGTTCGAATGCGAGAAATCGCCAAGCAAAAGCAGTCGCAGTTCAAGCAGGAGATGCTCCAGCAGCAGTCCGAGGCCAAGCTGGTCATCGAGAAGAAAAAGATCGATCAGAAAACGCGCTTGATCGACGCCCAACGGGAAGTGATCAAGATGGAGACCAAGGCGATGGAGGAACAGAAGGTCGCGGTGACGAAAGCGGAACAAGAGCTTTCGGTCGCCAAGACGGCGCTCGAAGCGGCCAAGGACCAGGCACAAGCGATCCTCGCCCGAGGCAAGGCGGAATCGCAGGTGATTCGACTCAATAACGAAGCAGAAGTCAGCGGTTTGCGGGCCTCGGTGGAGGCGTTTGCGGGCAACGGATTCCTGTTCGCGCAACAGGTTCTCCTGCAGAGGCTCGCTCCGAGCTATAAGCAGATCATGGCCAATACCTCCGACAGCCCGATCATGAAAGTCTTCGAACAGTTCCAGTCCAACGGCCCGGTCACCAACACAAGAAAGCCGTCGGTTTCCGCCGAGACGGGTTCCGTCGACAACGGACCGTCCCCGACGTCCGATTCCAAAAGTGACGAGTCCAAGAGCGGCGTCGAGGTGAACACGGCAGCAAATCAGGGAGACAACCCATGAAAGGTTCGCGCATTCTGAGCCTGGTGATCCTCGTCGCCCTCTTCTATTTCGTTGGCTACCAGTTGATCTGGAAATGGGGCGTTTGCCGCGTCTACGTGAATCAGGGGGAAAGCCTGATGGTTCGATATCGGGGCAACTTGCTCTGGCCGAGCCCGCCGATGGCGCAGGGGGATTTCGCCAAGGTCGATGAATCCGGTCGTCCGCTCGAGATTGGCATTCTCAAGGAGATGCTCGGGCCCGGTAGACATTTCATCGACCCGATTCACTATGAGAGGCAAATCGTCGAAGACATCGTCATTTTGCCGGGCCAGGTGGGTGTCGTAACCAGCAAGTTCGGCAAGGATCTTCCCTCGGGTGAGTTCCTGGTGGACGGGGACGTCGGCGAGACCGAGTACAAAGGAATTCTGCGCAAGGTACTCAAGCCGGGTAGATACCGAATCAACCGCTTCGGCTACGAAGTCAAGGTCGAAGGATCGCCGGAGAAATCCACCATCGACGCGGAAGCCTCACCGGAAGACACGGAGATGGCCAACTTGCGGCAGCGCAATCGCCAATCGGTGCTTTCGCGGCTTTCCGGCAAGCGGGCCAACTGGGTCGTGATCCCGCCGGGTTATGTTGGCGTGGTCACCAATCTTGCCAATGACCCTAAAAGAAAGATTCACGCCGGCATCCAGAACGAGGTGCTGCAGCCGGGCATTTATGCCATCAATCCTCGAGAGCAACAAGTCGACATCATCTCCATTGGTTACACGGGAATCACGATTAAGGCCGACCTGGAAACGGATTCCAACGGCCGCCTCAAGATGGACGAAAATGGCGAGCCGATCGTGATGAAGAATGGGGATCCGGGGATCAATTTTCCGTCAAACGACGGGTTCCCGATATCGCTCGATTTCACCGGCATTTGGGGAATCATGCCCAATCAGGCCGCGCGAATCGTGAGTCTGTTCGGCAATCTGGACGCGGTCGAGACCACCGTCATCATTCCGGAGATCGAAAGCATTTGCCGCATTCACGGCTCGAAGCTGGGAGCCGTCGATCTTCTGACCGGCGACAGCCGCGAAATGTTTCAGCGAGAAGTGTCCGAGGATTTTCGCAGGGTTTTGTCCGAAAAGAATATTTCTCTGCAAGTTGGACTCGTGCGGCATATTTACATTCCGCCTCAGGTTCGTGGCCCGATTCAGAAGGCGAACATTGCCGATGAAATGAAATTGACTCGTGACATGGAGATCGAGACCGCCAAGGTGGAAGCGGACCTTGAAGAAGCTAGGGCCAGCGTTACCAAAGAGGAGAATAAGGTCACGGTCGAGACGGAGAAGATGTACCAGGAGGCGATGGCGCTCGGCCGCAAAAAGGTCGAAGAGCTTCACGCCCAAACAGAGAAATTGGTCGCCGCCATCGCCAAGGAGACCGCCGAGATCGAATCCGAGGCAAAGCTGGTTCTCGGTGAAGCGGAAGCAAAGGTCGAGACGATGCGGCAGGAGGCGGAGGCTCAGAGGTTCGCGCTCGCTGTCGACGCCTTCGGATCTCCCGAAGCTTATAACCAATGGGTTTTCGCCAATGGATTGCCCGAAGATATAAAGCTGACCCTACTGTACGCCGGCCCAGGCACGTTCTGGACGGATCTCAAGGGATTCCAGGAAGCGGCGATGGGAAAACTCCTCGAAGCAAAAACGGCGGGTACGGAGACCATTGCGAAACCTCGTCCAGCGACGCCAAAGAATCAGACGCCGCGGAATAACTGACCAACACGACGGCGATTCGTCCACGCGCCCATGACCTCGCGATGGGGAGAAGCAATCTCTGGAAACCTCTGCGACAGATGAGGTCCCCTTCGAGGGGCCGAGTCTGCCGTTCGGCGGACGCCATAAATGAAAAGGACCCTTGCCGGCGGTAGTTCCATTCCGGCAAGGGTCCTTTTGTTTACCTTGTGTGGGCATTTCGACGCGGAGGTAGACGGCCGTCGCGCGCCAGGCACTGGGGAGTTCAGTGACCGGAGAGACAGTGTCCGATGATACTTTTCAGCGTTAGGGATCGACGGCGTCGATTTCCTCTTGCGCCTTTTTCAGCAGATCGCGTGCTTCCGCGGGAATCTCGACTCCCGCGGGTAGATCGGGGAGTCCCGGAATCCCGGAAGGCTTCTTGCTTGCCTTGGGAGATTTAGCCGAGTCCTTCGCGGTTTTCGTATTGCCTTTCACCGTGGTCGCGTCCAGTTCGACGTTTGTCGAGGCGGAGACGGTAAACTCGGCGTCTCCAAAGCCGACGTCGAAATAGCTAAACCGGATAGAGTAGTTGCCTTTTGCGAAATCAACGTTGCCCGCGTTCTTTTCGGCCATCGCGCCGGTTTGCTCTTTCCAGCCGTCCGAGCGGAATTGTCCTCGGAACGCTTCGAGCGTGGATCGGCCGGTTCCGCTTGGAAGCGCGAACTCCATGCGGTGTGCTTCAGGTTTCTCGATCTTCCGGGCCTGGTTGGGTAGCGCGATTGCGACCTTGATCTTTCGCTCCCGCTCCATTTTCTCTTGGCGCTTTTTTTCGGCGAATTCCTTCGCGCGGCGTTCTTCTTCCGCGAGTTCCTCCTCGGTCTGGTGCTTGAGGCGGACGCGAACGATATCCGTGTACTGCTCCATATCGAGTTCGAGTAGTTCCTTGTTCGCGTTACGGAAGATCAGGAATTGCGACTTCTTATCGGCATCCACAATCGGATGATCCGTCGTTGGCTTCCAGCCCATCTTTGGCAATCGCTCGCGATAGAACGCGAGAATGGCATCAGTTTTTGCGATCGGTTCGTCCATGTCGAGCTTCTTGTTCATGTCGTCATAACGGGGGTCGGTGGCGTCGGGAGGGGCGGGCAGATCGGCCGTCATGAGATCCGTGCTGTAGCGAATGAGGGTCTTTCCTCCATCCGCCGGGGTCGTCGATACCCAGGACTGCAGCTTGATGGCGTGGCGTTTGAAATACTGCATGGACATCTCGGGCTGGCCCCCTGCCTGTCCATACGGCTCCCAGCCCGCGGCCAGGAGAAGTTTGCGGCAGGCGGCGGCAGTATCCGCCACCGAGGCGGTCGTCGTGTACGAAGCGTCATCCAGGCTCGGGTAAAAAGGCTTTACCCCTGGAGGAACGGGCAGCTTCCCGAGTTCAACATTGCCACGATTGAAGATCGAAACGCTGGACCACCCCGCCTGGTTTGGCTCGTTGTAACTAGGCGTGGAACTGACGGCGATGACGAATTTGTCCTTGGTGAAGTGGCCGGAGTTGTTGTTTTCGTCGCTATAGCCCCCTGGCATCTCCTTGAAACCAAGTTTGGTCAGTTCCTTTCTCTGAAACTCGAATGCTTGTTTGGGCGTCCCCTTGGCGTCGTAGGTAAGCATGCCAAGCGATCGATGGCCGCTAATCTTGGCTCCGTCCATCACGGGAAATTTTCGGAGATCGAGCACTCGAGCGGCCGCTTCGGCGGTCGCGGGTTCGTTACTCTTGGACTTGGCGTCCGCCAATGTCCCAGCCAAGGAAACAGCCAGCAGTCCGGCACACACCATGCTCAACGGACCCATCGACAAACCTCCCGTAATTAACTGCCGAAACTAACCATTAACCGGTCGCGATTTCCCATCGATTCGGGCATGAACCGCGGGCCAACCATCGGCGGATTGCCACGTCGGCTCAATGGAGTCTACGTCACGCCGCTTGCCGGTTGTGCCGAGAACCGGGTGGTTCCGCTGGGCGATCCCAACCTTCCAGGGTACCTACCCTGCAGAAAAACTCGTGAAACATGCCCGACACATCGGGGATAATGGGAATGGACGAGAAGCGGACACCGGCAGGGAATGAACTTGGAATATTGAACTTCGTCGGCTTTGTCGTTTTGGATGTAAGACGCCTTTGTTTAAGGGTTTGTGTTGTATGTCGCGGTCTGTGTCGGCGATGTCCCTCACGCTGCTTATCGTCGTCAATGCGGGGGCAGAGGTCCGCATCGATCAGGGGCCAATTCTGCTCCATGAGAAGATCGAACAGCAATGGGGTGGGCACACGTTCGCCTACCTCCTTGAAGGCGAAAGATTCCTATTCTGGTCGGCGAGCGAACTTTCTCCGAACCCTCAATGCCATTCGGTGCTCGTGGGGCGATATCCCAAGTCCAAAGGTTTCGAGCCAGCCGTGACTCGGATTCCTTTAGACGGCGAGAACGTCAAGAACAAGACCCAGCCACTTCTCGTTCGCTCCAAGGATGGACACGTTCACGTCTTTGTCGGTGTAGGGCATGGAACATCGAATCCCAACTATGCTCCCGGGGAGATTCGCTATTACCGGAGCCATGAACCCGAGGACATTTCGGAACTCGTTGACCGCACCGAGCTTATTCCACGTGTTCGACCATATACGGATTTTCATTTGCGCATGAATGTGGGAATTTCGCGAGATGGGGAGCGAATGGTTCTCGTGGTGCTGGCCATCAGCCAGGACGGCAGCGTGCCTTTCAACACACCGGTGGTTTTTCTCGGAGAGAAAAAAGGCTCGGACTTTGTATTCGCTCCACCCAAGGCCTACGCGCCGGCGATGGGACTTTTCTACCCACAAGTCGCGGTCACGGAATCAGGGACCGTGGTGGTGGGTCAGGTCTGGGACCATCAACCAAAAGTGACGACGCGGCTAATGGTATTGGACGCCGAGGGGACGCTCACGCATCGTGAGGACTTGCCGGCGGACTCGGATGGCATGCACGTTTGTTATGACCTGCGTCCCGCGTCGAACGATGACCGCGGTCGCCTGATCCTTTATTACAACAAGTACCCCAAGGGGGGCACGGACTGCCGCCATGAGTTGTGGGAGTTTTTGCCCGCGACGAAGTCGCTTCGGTTGCTTCGGTCCGTTCCTACTGCCGAAGGAATGGCCAATGCCGGCAAATGGCTGCCGACGGCACGATCTCAATCCCTGCTGCTCAATAACCCGTCCATGGGTCGATTTCAGCTTTGGGAAGGCAATCTACTCGGCGAAGGGGCCATCCAAAGAAAGCCTCTGCTGGACACGGACCCCGCGACAATGAACTTCGTGGGCTCCGCGTACACATTCGTTCCCAATACCCTCCAGGGGAGCGTTCTCTCGAACGGAGGAACCTGGTTCGCCACGGACTATATTCCTCGCGACAAACCCATGGACGCACGGGGCCCCGCGTCGCTCATGCTATTTCACCTTGCGTTTTCACCGTGATTTGAAGAACGAGAACAGCCGACGTGCCTCGTGCGTGTCCTCGCGGCAATGGAAGATCGGTCAGATTTTCTTCTGCTCGCGGAGCCATTTGGCGTGATGCTCGCGCAGGAAGATAGCGATCGCTTCCTCCGCCGTATCGACGCATTTTGGAATGTTCAGATCCTCCGGGATTCGCGGGGACGGGAAGCCGTTCGTCGAGGTAAATGGGTCTTCGACCAATCCACGGAGTCGGCTGACATTTTACCCACGAGATCAACGGTACTTCACTTATGACGAACTTGTAGCAGTTGCCAGATCATGGACATTTCGAGCAACATCCCGATTCCGCCCGGCACGACAAGGAAAGCATCGGAGAATCAGAACAAAATGATGTAGGCGAAAGTGAAGAACGTCTTATGTTCAAACGACTGTTGGACGAACGGATTGGCCTCTTGTTCGAAAGGTAGCTCGACGCGAATGCCCACGGACCGATTTCGTTCCGGCGCGTTGACCGTCGAGGCTCCTTCGTTGGCCGCTTGCATGAAGCCGGGGCCCCCACCCGTGATGATGTCACAACCCATTTCCGCGAGCGCGGCCGCGACACTTTTCACCTCGTCGTAAACGTAGGTGCCCGGCTGGGCACGCGCCGATCCAAAAATGGAGACCCGAAAACGTTCATGCTTGGTGGGTCGTAACCGGGTCAGATTATTGACGGCTTCCCAGAGATTAAAGATCGTGCTCACGAGGATCTGTTTGACGGCATCCTCGTCCCCTAGGCTGACCGTGCCGTTTCCCTTGCTCGCGTCGTTGGACATTGTCGTCGATTCCTACCTTTTCGAGGTTGCCCCGGATCAGCATTCGCGCAGATAGCGGATGGCGTGCGCGACGTCCCGGAGTCTCTCCTTCTGGTTCCCTACTTCTCGTTCGATGACGAGCGCGCCTTGAAATCCGATCGCGCGGAGCTTTTTCACGAACATGGGAATGTTCGCTTGCCCTTGTCCCAAGGGGACTTCTTCCCCCCAATTCCCCTTCAACGTCGGTCGTTTGGCGTCTTTGAGGTGAACGCTGCGAATATCCGGCCCGAGGATGTCGACGGCACGGATGGGATCTCCCATGTCGTAGAGAAGCATGTTGGCGGGGTCGAAGTTCACCTTGAGGTTCGGCAGGCGTAGTTCGTCGAGGGTGGCCCTCAAGAGATCGGCTGGCTCTTGTCCCGTTTCCAAAGCCAAGGTCACGCCGCGATCGGCCGCGATCCCCGCGACCTGGGTGATCGTGTCCAAAAAGGACTTTCGATCGGGGCTGCCGACCTGCGGAATGAAACCCGCGTGACACATGATGTCCGAGAGGCCGAGTTCGACCGTTCGCGCGACTCCCCAGCGAAAACGCTCGATGCGCTCGGGCCGGTCCTTGGGATCGCTGAACCCGCCCGTTTTTTCGATGGTTTGAGGGGTCGTGTAATCTTCCCCCGGAAAGCCGAGCATGGCGCCCGTCATGCGAAAGGACGCAGCCGTCGCCTTGGCCGGCATGTCATCCCCTTCGTCCCAAGAGGCGTGGTGGGGGTCGCCACAGGCAATTTGCACCACGTCGATTCCCAATTCCCGCAGCAAGGATTCCAGTTCCGCCACGCTCTTCACTTGCAGCGACCAACTGCAAACGCCAATTTCAAAAGGCTGAATTGCCATGCGATTTCTCCAGCTTTTACGATTTCAATCGATCTGGGGGGCGAGTCCCCGCAACAATTCCGCGTCAACCCGCAGGCCAATTAAAAGAACGGTCCTTCAACGTTCGGAATGAGCACCAGCTGGGCCCCTAAACACGGTCTGAACCATCCGGTGAGTGGATGGTTTACGAAAAATCGACTCCTGTAAAGATCGGCAATCTGGGAAAACCCTTCTCTTTTTGCGGAAAGGGGCACGGAGGCCGAACTGTCTCAAGAGGTCCCATCGTCCTCGGGGTCAGATTCTGCCTGTGGTTCTACCGATATCTATCCTGGCTGTGCCGAGTACGCAAGAGTTACCCACCAAGAATCCACCGGTAAGTCCAGCCTCCCCAACCGCATCGCGCGAGAAATGTCGCGAGTGGAAGGAAAGCACCAAGGACACGGCACGCAAGGGTCGGGAAATCAGGGGAAGAAAAATCCAACGCGTCCGCCGATCGAAGTGGGCTGGCGCACAATCGACTGCCTCCAAGCCGGCGGTCCTTCGGAGAGTGGAAATATGGCGGGACGTCTCGTCTTATCCGCGGTACTGGTCATGACGTTCATTGCCGACCAAAGCAATGCCGACTCGTGGGCCGACGCGTTCTTCGCCACGCACGATCACGATTTCGGAAAAGTGCTACGCGGAACGACGTTGAACCACCAATTCGTCGTGACCAACACGTTGCCGAACGAGGTACGCATCAAGGGACTCCGCGTCTCTTGCGGCTGCACGAGGGCGACCGCGAGTTCGATGCGGATCGCGCCCGGTGAGTCCGCGACCATCGACGCCACGATGGAGACCGCCGGGTTCCAAGGATCGAAATCGGTGACGATCTTCGTTCAGTTCGATCGTCCGCGTCGAGCCGAAGTTCCCCTGCGCATCAGTTGCGTCAGCATGGGAAACATCAATCAAGGATCCAGCGAGGTGGATTTCGGCATCGTGCCCGCGGGTAAAGAGGCGGTGAAGCGCCTCAATGTGGACTATGTAGGCGATGGCAATTGGAAAGTCGTCGGATTGGACTACGGCAACCCGAACCTCCGCGCGGAAATCGTCGAAGTCTCGCGCGACGTCTCCGCCGGAAAGGTCCGCTACGAATTGATCATCACTCTCGCAGGAACCGCGTCGCCTGGAGCCGTCGAGGATCAGATCCGCATCCACACCACCGATGCGACCGCAACGGACATCCTCGTGGTGGCCAAGGCCAAGGTCGAAGCGGACATCGTTGCATCGCCGGACAGCTTGAGAATTGCTGGCGTGACTCCCGGACAGAAGGTCACCAAGAACATCATCGTCAAGGCTCCAAGCCCATTCAAGGTAACCCGCGTGGACAACGCTCATGGCATGTTCGAAATCCGCAGTGCTCCGACCCCGAAAACCACGCAACTCGTGGTCGTCACGCTGACGGTGCCCCAGGATCCGAACACGATTCCCGAGCACATCGATCTGGTCACGGATTTGGAGAACGAAAAGGTGATCTCGATCGGCGTCAAGGAATGATGCCCGTCGTTTCGCAAAACCTGGACGTTATGGAGGAGCGAGGTTCGCCTCGCTCCTTTCGTTGATGCCACGAACTTCGCTTGAACGTGAAGTGTACGCGACAAACGAACGTCGTTGCCCATCTCCATAGCCCGATCGGACGGGAAAGATCTCGGGCTGACCTCGTTGCCGTCGAGCCGATATTTGCAAGGCGTTCGAGCAGTTCGCGGGCCATTTCCTGATCAATAGCTCAGGAATGCGACCCCTGCGGCGAGGGATGGTCGCGGGGAATCTCACCCATTTCTTCCGGAAGAATATCCTGCCCAACGAGGTTGCATGCTATCGAGCAGGGAGTAAGTGACCGGAGTTACAAGCAGGGCCAACAGAAGGCTTAACAACTGCCCGCCGATAATTACTTTCGCCATGCTAGCGCGGGCATGGCGGCAGGACCTTGCCCAGCGCGTTGGGGACCATGGCGGCGATGAGCATGACGGTCGTCATGAGGATGGGTCGCAGCCAAGGTATGATTGGCCTCGCGAGAATCGCCGCGTCCGCTCCATTCCTTGGCGCAGTTCGTTGGTCTTGTCCACCTGCAGAATGCCGTTCTTCTTCACGATGCCGATCAGCATGAAGAGGCCGAACATGGCGTAGAGGTCCATCGGCTGATTGAACAATAAAAGCGATAACAAGCCGAAGGGAATCGTGACCGGCAAGGCCGCGAGAATGCCGACCGGGTGCAACCAGCTTTCGAACTGCGCGGAAAGAATCAAGTACATGAACAGAATGCTGAGCCCCAAGGCGATGGTGAAGTAGTAACCGGTCTCGCCGAGGGTGTCCGCCTGTCCGAGAAAGGTGGCTTCATAGGCGGGAGGCATGTTCATCTCGGCGAGGATCTGCTTGGTTCAGGCGACCGCATCTCATTGGGGAAATGTCCTCGGGATTGGCGAGGATGGTGATGACGGTTCGCTGCCGATTGAGGCGTTGAATCGACTTGGTCAACGTCTTCGCGCAGCTCGCCAGGCTACTAAGCTGCGCAATCCGGCCTTCGGCGAGGAATGGAAAGCGTTTCGAGCACGTGGAATTGGCCCGATACTCCTTTTCCGCCCGTAGCCAGATGTCATGCTGCTCGGCATTCTCTTTAAACCGGGAGACGATCTGGCCTCCAGCTTAAAGACGTTGAGCGTGGTGGCGACCGTCTGGACGGCGATTCCCAACTTGCCCTTTCTCGGTCGATGGAGACTTGCCGCACCTCTGGCTTGCGCATGGACAAGGTGGAGTCAACGTCGGCGATGCCCGGCGTCTTGCGTAATTCCTCGATCAGTCGATCGGAATAGCCGTAGAGCGTGTCCAGGTCGGGACCGCGCAGGCTCACCTGGAAGATCCGATTATCCTGGCCGGCGGCTTGAATGGTTTGCGTCGAGACCGCCAGTCGCAGGTCCGGATAGTCGGCGAGTTTTCTCGCGTATTTTCATGATGTCGAATTGGGGAAAGATTCCGGTCTTCGATTTCCTTCAATATAGATCGAACCGCGTGTGACGTCCCCTTGTCCTTTCCCGAACGATTGGTGTTTTCGCCGATGACGGTAAAGATCTTGACCACGCCGGGAAGCGAACGGGTTGCCGCTCAGTTCCCGGAACGTGTCGCTGGCCCGCTGCAACGTGTACCCTTCGGGCGTGATGACGCTGACTCTGGAACTCGCTCTGGTCGTCGCGGGCCATGGGAGGTCAGCGCCGACACCATCAAGATTATTGCCATCGAGAAGATGACCAATAAGCACATGAGCATGATGACCCATCGTCGTCGCAGCGACCAGTTAAGCGATCGGCCGTAGAGGGAATCGATGAGGCGGTAGAGGAATCCCGATTTCGATTTCGCGTGTCCCGATTCCGGGGATCGAGCTTGAGGAAATCGGGAGCAAGCACATCGGCGTCAGCGTATGAACGAGACGAACAAGCTCATGAGAATGGAAACGCGATCGTCAGCCCAAAGCTGGAGAAAAATCGCCCCACCATTCCTTCATGAACGCGACGGGGAGGAAGATCACGACGAGCGACAAACTGGTGGCGAGCACCGCCAGGAGATTTCCTTGGTGCCTATTCGCGACGCGGTCATCGCGTCCGGGCCATTTTCCATGTGGCGAAAGATGTTTTCATGCACCACGACGGCGTCATCGATGACGATGCCGATCGCGAGGATAGAGGGCGAGCATGGTGATGTTGTTCGCGTGAACCATGACGTACATGAAGAGAAATGTCCGGCACGATCGAGGTCAGGATCGCGAGGTTGCGATAATCGTGGTGCGCCAATCACGGATGAAGAGCAGAATTGTCAGGGAGACGAGAATGCCCGCGAGCAATAGGTGAAACTTGACCTCTTCCATGGATCGGCGGATAAAGCGGGACTTCCAGTCCTGAATCACCTCGATGCGGATGTCGTCAGGGAGCGCGCCCCGAAACCGTTCTAGGCGAGCGAGCGTCGTCGACACCTCCACGGTGTTGCTTCCCGATTACTTTTTGCACGAAGAGGCAAACGGCGTTCTCGCCATCAATCGGGTCAGGCCCCGCGGAGTCGTCGATGAAGTCTTCGGCCCGGCCGATGTCGCGCCGGATCCGGATCGGATAGCCGTTTCCTCGTCGATGATCCGTTGAACGCCTGCGAGGTTGCCACGCATTTGGCGGTGGGATCAATTCCGTGGCCCTGTTCGACGATTCCCCAGGAATCTCCATGTTCTGGGCAATGATCGCCTGGCGAACATCCTCGATCGATAGACCATGGGCCGACAGGCGGTCGGTATTCACACGACGTTGATCGCCCGACTTCGCCCCCAGAAATGAAAACGGCGCCGACGTTGGGAACCGTCTGAAGCTGCTCCTTGATCTGCTTATCGACAATCTCCGTGACTTCGCGGACATCTCGTTTTCCCGAAACGGCGATGGTTAAGATCGGGGCCGCGTCGATATCGAACTTGTCGACGACCGGGGTCTCGGTTCCCTCGGGAAGCTGCCGCTGGATGGCGGAAAGCTTGTCCCGAACCTCCTGAGCGGCGACGTCGCCGTTCTTTTCGAGCACGAATTGAGCGATGACGGTCGCGACTCCTTCCCGCACCGTGGCGTGGAGTTCCTCGACGCCGGAGACCGTGTTGATGGCCTCTTCGATCGGCTTGGCGACGCTCGTCTCCATCTCCTCGACGCTGGCGCTTGGGAGAATGGTGGTGACGGCGACGACAGGAAAGTCGACCTTGGGGAACAGATCCACCCCAAGCTCGTTGTACGCCACGATCCCGAGCACGACGGGAACCGCGACGAGAACCCAGGTGAACACGGGACGACGAATACAAACTTCGGAAAGGGTCATCGCGAAACCTCCGGGAAGCTTCCGACGATTGGCGTTCCGACTTCGTTTCCTTTCGGTTACGGGGATGTCCTCGTCCGCGACGCGCTTTGCAGCGCGGCCGTCGGAAAAACGCGAGATTGGCCGCTGGTCACCACGCTCGCGCCGGCAGGGATGTTCCCCGCCACTTCAACCCATGAGTTGGTCTGGTAAGAGGGTTCCACCTGGATCGAACGGGCGCGACCATTCTCCACCACGAAGATCTTGGATACACCCGCGAAGGAAACGAGCGACTCAGCACGGTCACGGCATCATTGTCGACGCGCGTGAGAATGGCTGCTTTCGCGAAGCTACCGGACTTCAATAGCCGGTCCTGGTTGCGAACGGTGATCTCGATCTCGAAAGTACGAGTCGTGGTGTCGACCGACGGATTGATTCGCGAAACCGTGCCGATAAATGTCTGGTCGCATCCACCAGTTCGGTGCACCTTCTGGTCGAGCAATTCGACCTGCAAAGCCTTTTCCGCCTGCCGCGCCGCGAGTTCGTAGTCCGTCGGGTCGATTTCCAGGAGCGATTCGCCGGAAGTAACGCGATCGCCGACGTCGTGGAGGATTTTGCGGACCCGTCCACCAACCTTCGCACTCAACAAAACTTCCTCATAGCCGTGAAGGGTGCCGACCGCTTCGATGGCGCGTTGCACGGAGCGAAGTTCGACCGGCTCCACCGTTACGCTAATGGGGACTTCTTTCTTCTCCGCGCTCTCTTCCTTCTCCGCGAGAAACCGTTTGCATCCCGTGCCAAGCAAAGTCGAAAAGAGGGCCACGCCCAGCAGAATCTTGCAGCAATGGTTCATGTGGGTTTCCAAATCAAAAACGAATCGCCAGTCGATACCACCGTTGTTGAGCTTCCCCGCAGCCCCCCAGCCTCGGGTAGAGTCAAGTCGAGGTTGGAGGCGGTTGGCCAAATCCCGCGAGTAGATCGTCAACAATCTTTTCCGCGAGGTTTCGGGTGAGTTCCGTTTGGGTTTTGAAAGACGCCATGGCGACAAGGTTGATGAATCCGGTGATCGCAAGATCAAAAGATTCTTCGGATCCAGGTCGTATGAGGCCGTTCTGACTGGCGTGACGAACCGCCTGGCCGAGTAACTCTCTTCCGAGCAACGCATAGTGCTCGATGTCGAAACTCCCCGCGAGTTCCTCCGGTCCGAAATAAAGCGAGTAGAAGAGTCGGGCGTGTTCTTTGTTGGCTTGGCAGTTGTCGAGATGCGCCCACACGACCTCGACTAAATGGTCGCGAGGAGGCCGTTGCTCCTCAAGTATGACCTTTAGCCTCTCTTGAAAGGGATCGAAAAAGGAGGTTAAGGCAGCCCTGCAAAGCCCTTCTTTGTTCTGGTAGTAGTAGTAGAGCATGGGCTTGGTGACCCCTGCCGACTCCGCGATTTCTCGGGTGGAGGTGGCGGCAAACCCCTTCCGCGCAAAGAGTCCGACGGCGGCAGCAAGGATCTTCTGCGCTATGGTGGTCTCTTGAGCGGAATCCGACATTTCAAGCCTCTATTTACCGGTCAGTAGTCTTTACCGATCGGTAGGTAGATATAGGTGCCGCGGCTCTTCTGGTCAATGGGGGAATGGTGACGCGCTGCGGAAAACTTTTCGACCAGTCGGCATTTGCCGAATAATCAGTAAGTTCCCGTGGCGGCATGAGTTGTCGCGTTTGGCGACTACTACGCCGCTTGAGATTTCAATCCCAATGAAGTCTCGGGCACGGATTTCCGACGGCAGATCTTTTGACAGTCGTCCGAATGTGGCCTAGTCTTTCGTAGAGATGAACCATGTTCATCCACGACAATGGCAAACCCATCGTGAGGTGGGGACGCAAAGCTATGGGCCACGACCTCTATGATTTGGTGATCAGAGGGGGGTTAGGTCGTGGTCGCCAGGCTGCCGAAGGGGTGGACGGACCCTTACGTTCCGGCTTGGACCCGGGCAGTTGTGTACAGACTGCCCGGACTGGCTTTTCTTGCCCTCACGTCGGCATTTCCCCAAGGATTTCCAAAGCTTTGTTGACACGAGTTCGGACTCGCTCCAATCGCGGGTCCGTTGTCTCCGTTCCTACTTCGCCTTCTTCGGGTTCGAGCGACCGAGTACCCCATCGCTCGATCGTTTCGGCCATTCTGCGTATTTCAATCGGACTGAAATTCGTGAAGGCAAGACGCAGGCTTGGCAGCGCGCTCAGAAAACGATCCCGCGGCAGGTCGGCAATGCACGCACTGATTTGAGAAAGCGTCGCCGTTTTTTCCACCAGCGTATGTCGGCTGACGGAAAAGAGACCCGCGAGAAACTCACCCAAGGGCGAATCGGGACCCACGAGCGTGTTCTGAATGGAGGCCCGCAATCCACCTTCCAAATCCTCGTCGGATACGCGGTTTCCTTGGCGGAGAATGCCGAGCACTGCGCCTTCGAGGCGAGGAATCCCTCCCAATCGAGGCCGAATACCCAAAAGGCCGTCAAAGAAAAGGTCTGCATCCAACCCGGGAATCACTTGAGACAGAACGGCATGGCGGAGCCGTGATAGTCCTTGCAATACACGCTCGGAAGGACGATCCGAGGGAGTGTCCTTGAGGCCAGGCAAAGAATCAAGGAGCCAAACCGCCTGACGATAAGCCATGCGGGTTAACTCCTCGATCGCGGAATACCGCTCGGCCGACAGAATCGAACGATACGCCACCAGATGCACCAATCCAGAAAACGCCTTCGCGACGCTCGCGAAATCCCCGTCATTACTCATCCCCCGACGCACGGCTTCGACGAACTCATCGACAAGGTTCGGCAAAGCCATGACCAACGCCGAGGTGAGAAAGGAAACCGTCACTTCCGCTCCATGAGCCGCCCGTGCGTGAAATCGCTCGAGCAAATGTCTCTGTGCGGCCTCGGCGACGGTAGCGCCGAAGAGAGAGCGTTCCACCAGTAGCCCCACGACTTCCGGCCGCCAACGAATCTGCCAGATTTCGCGCACGCGGTCGAGATCCATGCCCGCCGCGAAATCCGGTCCAGCCTCGAACTTGGCGTAGGGAACTTCGAGTTCTCGGAGTTGATGGAGAAAGGCGCTCCGCTCGCGGTGGGTGGAACGTCGATGGATGTCGAGATTAATTTGCCGGCCGGTGCGCGCCGTGGCGGGATCGGATTCCAACGCCTGTCGCGTCGGCAACCGAAGTTGCTTTAGTCTTGCTTCGAAATCATGGACGAGCGGTGGAGAACCCGCGGCTGGCGTGACGATTCCCGTCGCCGAACCGACGAGGAATTGGTCCATTAACGTCAATACCGCTCCATGGGCATCGTCGACGGAGCCCTTGATCCACGTGGATCGGACCGCGTCCCGGAGATCCTCTCGTGCCGGCCGGGGATGGCCTCGAAACTGAGCGAGTCCTCGGAGCATCCGTTCCGCCGCCACCAGGTCGGCAGTGCTCACCCGCTCGCCGTGCTTGCGCAGAAACCTTCCCAGCGCCCCGAGCAATGAGAGAAACCGTCCCTCTCCCGCTTCGTCTTTTAACGCGGATTCCCAAC
>JAXMAQ010000041.1:0-66763 GCA_046350335.1 Planctomycetota bacterium | reverse complement strand
CGCATCGCCATGCGAATGGCCCATCCGAATATCGTCCGCGCCCTCGAAGTCGGCGAGGACCACGGCTACCACTATCTGGCGATGGAATTTGTTGCCGGCGAAAGTCTTGGAAAGCGGCTGAAACGAACCAAATCAATCCCCGAAGAGGATGCGGTTCGCATTATCGCGCAGGTCGCGTTAGCGCTTCACTGCGCTCATAAGGAAGGTTTGATTCACCGCGATATCAAGCCCGACAACATTTTGTTGACCGAAGATTCGGACGCGAAGCTTGCCGACATGGGATTGGCCAAAGAATTGGCCGCGGACATGAATCTCACGGTGACGGGTAAGGGGTTGGGTACCCCGAACTTCATGGCGCCGGAACAGTTTCGGGATGCCAAGCACGCGGACGTTCGCTGCGATGTTTACTCCCTGGGCGCGACGCTTTACATGATGGTAACGGGGGAGATTCCGTTCCGTGGCAACGGCGCGCTCGACACGTTTCTCAAAAAGAGCAAGAACGAGTTCGTCCCCGCGGAAGAGTTTTTGCCTTCGTTATCGGAGCGGACCGCGTCCGTGATTCGATTGGCGATGTCCGCGGATCCGACGCGTCGGCCGGCGACCGCGAAAGTCTTCGCCGAACTGCTCACCGGCAAACACCAGCCCTCCACAGACCCGGCGACCGGTGCTCCGTTGCTCTACGTGGTCTATACCGACGCCCAAGGCGAGATCATTAAGATCAAGGGTACGCCCAAAGCCATCCGCAGCCGCATTAAGCGAGGCGAGGTTCCCCTCGGAGACGCCAGGGGTGGGTACACTAGGCGGGGACCGTTTCTCCCGCTCGGCGAGTTGGCGGAGTTTCGCGATCTGACGCCACAAAGGTCAACCGTGCCGTTTGTCGCCAGTCCGCCGATCCAGGCCCAGAACACGGGCACTTCGGCGTCCGCGGCTTCCCAGAAACGTCTATTGATGTTTCGTTCTCTCAACCGGAAAGATGTCGCCATCGTGATTGGAACGGTGTTGGTTCTGACGGCGCTGTCGCTTGCCATTTGGGCCGTTGCGCTGTGGTAATGATACGAACGGCGAGCGACCGTTGGTCGTTTCCGGTCCCGCTCGAAAAAATCCGGTGGATTCGGATTCCAGACTCCCTTTCACATAAGTGACGCATGTTGCCTGATTGCCCCTCTGTCCCGCAAAGACGATCACCTGAAGTCCCCATGATTGGTTGAAGGGAAATCGTTTTGACGTCGCCAAGACATGAGACTCCCCGTCCTTCTCCCGAGGAATTGGCCGAGTTTTTCAAACGCCAGGCACGCTCCCTTGGTTTCGACCTCGTCGGCCTTGCGCCCGCGACCCTTGGACTCGGCTTCGATCGTCTTTCCGACTGGCTGGCCGCGGGCAAACAAGGGGAGATGAATTACATGGCGACGCAAGCTCCGGCGCGAAACGACCCCAGAATGGTTCTCGCCGGCGTTCGTTCGCTCCTCGTGGTCGGTTTGAGTTACCAGACCGAGCCGCCGTCCGACTCCGGAGGAGGAGAAGGAAGGGTAGCGCGATACGCCTGGGGTCGGGATTACCACGACGTCATTCGGGAAAAGCTCAAGACGCTCGCGCGGGAAGCCTCCCGGCTTGACCCGCAGTTGAGCGTTCGGCCGGTGGTCGATAGCGCGCCGGTCATGGAGCGGGATTATGCGGTCCTCGCGGGGTTGGGTTGGATTGGAAAAAACACCTTGCTGCTTCACCGCCGGCTCGGTAGCTGGTTTTTTCTAGGTGCTCTTCTCGTCGACCGGGAACTTCCCCCGGACATTCCTTTCGAGACAAATCATTGCGGCAGTTGCACGCGATGTTTGGATGCCTGCCCCACGGACGCCTTCGACGGACCCTATCAATTGGACCCGCGCCGCTGCATCAGCTACCTCTCGATCGAACATCGGTCCGGTATTCCCGAGTCCCTTAGAGCGGGGATGGGGGAATGGCTCTTCGGGTGCGACGTTTGCCAAGAGGTGTGCCCTTGGAACCGGAAGGCGCCGCCGAGCAGCACGCCTGATTTTCAGCCACGGGAAGGGATGAATCCACTTTCGTTGATCTCGTTGTTATCTGTAACCGACCAGGAGTTTCGCCAACGCTTTCGGGGGACGCCATTGTTCCGAACCGGGAGATCCCGCATGGTTCGCAACGCGGTGATCGTGGCGGCGAATCAAGGGCGGACGGATCTCCTGCCGGCGATACGATCACTTGCCGGCGATGCGGACATGGTGGTACGCGAGGCGGCGAACTGGGCGATTGACCAACTGGAAAAGCGGGCCTAAGCGAGCGAACGCCCCACCATTCCGTCAAACGTTCGCCCCGGTCGCCGGTACGTTGACGCGGAACGCGAGATCTTTCCCAGGCCTCCATACTCCTTGCCGATTCGCAGGCCGCAACCGCCAACGACCGCTTGAAAGAAAACCGACCAGTCGGTATAGTAGATCCAACCCTATGGTCGAAAGGTAACCCATGGCTCGCGATGCCCGGGAAAAAATCTGTGAAGCGGCGATCGCCGTCGCCGCCCGCGACGGCCTGCTTGCGATGACGCTCGATAACGTCGCCAGGGAGGCTGGCGTTAGCAAAGGGGGAGTGATGTATCACTTCCACTCCAAGGATGAGCTGATCTCCGGAATGCTCACGCAGTTCGGCGAGCGGCTGGTTCAGCACCTGACCCGGCGCGTCGCGCTGGATCCCCGGCCGGAAGGACGCTGGGCCCGGAACATCCTTGCCTGCGCCCATCCGCAGCCCTCCGAGGCGGACGAGCTCGAACCCATAAAGCCGGAAATCGTCGAGCAGTTCATGCTCACCGCGTTGGCGGCCGCCGTTCATCAGCCCGGCCTGATCGAACCGCTCAAGAAACTCGCGATCGATCTGCGCGATCGCCTCGTCTCCGAAGTCGACGGCGGGCTCGACCAACTCCTGGTCTGGCTGGCGATCGACGGCCTGTTCCTCTGGCAATTCCTGGGAATGATTCAACGCGACGATCCCCTCTTTGAACGGATTTTGGACGCTTTGCGCCGGCAGACCGAATTGTCGTTGAAACGCGAAAGCGAAGGACCGGCGGACGAGTCGCCAGGAAGGGGTGCTGAGGCAGGCACGGCGCGCAGATCCCGGCCGAAAGCGAGGAGTCGATGAAACTCTCCGGCAGGCCGTCGACACCCTGGGTGATCGCCGGCGCGGCGGTCGGTATCTTCCTGGCGATCGTAGCGGGAGGCGCCCTTGCACTAACGCATATCACCGCCACTCCTTCGCTTGCGCAGGATTCACCGGGCGCCAGCGCGACCGCGCGGGTTCATGCCTTGGGACGCCTGGAGCCAGCCGGTCGCATCCGGCGCGTCGCGCCTCCGTCCGGTAGCGAGACAGCGCTCGTCGCCCGTTTGCTCGTCGACGAGGGCCGCGATGTCCAGACCGGCGAATTGCTCGCCATGCTCGACAATCACGACCGTCGCGAGGCGGCCGTCGCCGAGGCCGAGGCCCATTTGCAAGAGGCACGTTCGCGTCTCGAACAGGTGCGCGCCGGCGCCAAGTCCGGCGAAATCGAGGCCCAGCGCCAGGCCGTCAACCTCGCCGAGATGGAGCAGGCCTATGTGCAACGCGAACTCGATCGGGCCGAGCAACTGCACCTGCGGAACCTTATGTCCGACGAGGAGCACGAGAAGAAACGCTGTCTTCGCGATCGTCTGGCGATCGAGCGCCAGCGGGCCGAGCAGCAACTCGCCGCCCTGGAGGAGGTACGCGCCGTCGATGTCGAGGTCGCCGAACGCCAAGTAAAGAGCGCTGAAGCCGCACTCGTCCGGGCACGTGCGGAGCTGCGCGCCGCGGAACTGCGCGCCCCTGCCGACGGTCGCATTCTTAAGATTCACGCACGCGCCGGCGAGCGGGTCGGCGAGCAGGGGCTGCTCGAACTGGGGGACGTCGCCAACATGCAGGCAGTCGCGGAAATCTTCGAAGGAGATCTGCCTCTTGTTCAAGTCGGCCAGCCCGCCAGGGTGATCCTCGATTCTTCGGGCGAGTCGATCCGAGGCGAGGTGGCTGAGTTGGGGCATCTGGTGGCCCGCAAGTCAGTTCTGAACAACGACCCGGTCAGCGACACCGACGCCCGCGTGGTTGAAGTTCGCGTCCGCCTTTTTCCCGCCGCCAACTCGCGTCACGCGGCTTTTCCAACGCGCGAGGTGGAGGTCACGATCGAGGCCGTTGCCGCGGTCGCGGCCGCTGAATCCGTTCCACAAGGAACGCCACGGCGTTAAGGGGGCGAGGCATGTGGGACGGTCTTGTCGTCGCCTGGAGGCAACTGAGCCACCACCGCATGCAAGCTGTTCGCGGCGTGCGCTGGCGTCGTTGTCGCCGTCATGCTCATGCTCATACAACTCGGGTTTCGTGAAGGAGTGCTCAATAGCACGGTCGAACTGGCGCGGCGGGAAGATCGAGGCGGATCTGGTGGTGATCAGCCCACGCCAAGACGATCTTCCAGTCGGCCCCGTTCCCGCTTGAATTACTCTTCCGCCTGCCGGCCGCATCCACAGGTTGCCACCGTCGAGGAGATCTACATCGGCCAGTGCCGCTTTCAGAGCCCGATCGATCGATGCGAGCACGCCGCGACCATCTACGGCATCGATCCCCGGCGGTCTCTGCTCCGACTCCCTGGCTATAACGAATCGGCGACGCGACTCGAGATTCCCGACCAACTGATGCTCGACAGTCTTGCAACAGCTTTGGGCCCTTGGTGGCCATGGCGCACAGGGCAATCGGGGATTCTCCGCCGAGGTCAATCAAAGGCGGACGCAAGTCTCCGGGACCATTCAAGTCGGCGTTCCGGTGAGTGTCGACGGTGCCTTTTACACCTCGCCGGCCAACTTCTTGCGTCTGTTTCCCCAGCGGTCGGCCGGAGCGGTCGACCTTGGCCTAGTGCCGCTCGTGCCTGGCGCTGATCCGCCGGTGGTCCGCGATCAGCTCCGCTCCTATCTCGGTGCCGAAGCGGTCGTCATGACCCGCGAAGAACTCGTCGATGCGGAGATCGTGCATGTGCACCGCCGCCCCGTTGACTTCATCTTCGGCATGGGGGTTGTCGTCGGTTTCTGGTCGGCATCGTCGTGGTTTACCAGATTCTCTACACCGAGGTGACCAATCATCTGCCGCAGTTCGGCACTTCAGGCGGTCGGCTTTACGGATCGGCATACCTCTCGGCTCGTCCTGGGCCAGGCGGCGATTCTCGGTCTGATTGGTTACTTTCCCGGCGCGATCTTGGCGGTGATCGTCTACCAGGTCGCGTCCGCGACGATTCAGATTCCGTTCCACATGACGGCGGTTCGCGCCCTAGCCGTTCTGGTGGCGACGATGGTGATGTGCGGCGTCTCGGCGATGATCGCGATTCGCAAGGCTCAGACGGCGGACCCTGCCGATGTCTTCTGAAACGATGGCGACCCCGCTCCCCACCGCTCCCCAGGCGACGTATGGTTTCGGCGGAGAATCTGAATTTCTCCTTTGGTATCGGCGAACTAAGCAAGCAGATACTTTTCGAAGTCTCGCTCGAAATAGCGGCAGGCGAGATCGTGCTGCTTACCGGCCCTAGCGGCAGCGGCAAGACGACTCTGCTGACCCTCGTCGGCGCCCTTCGGCGGGTGAGCAGTGGCCGGCTACGGGTTTTCGAGCAGCAACTCGATCAGGCGAACGTCGACGAACTCGTCCGCGTCCGCCGAAAGATCGGTTTATCTTTCAGCAGCACAACCTGCTGCCATTCCTCACTGCCCGCCAAAACGTCGAATTAATGTTCCAGCTTGAACTCTGCCGCGCGAACAGGTCCGCGCCCGCTCTGAGCAGCTGCTTTCAAGCGTTGGGTTGTCGCATCGGCTCGACTATCATCCTGACCGGCTTTCGGGCGGTCAGCGGCAGCTTGCGTGGCAATTGCCGGGCGCTCGCACTGCAACCGGGCCTGATCCTCGCGGACGAACCGACGGCCGCGCTCGACAGCACCAGTCCGGCCGCGAGAAGTGGTCAATTTGCTCCACGACATGGCCCATTTGCGAGGCAGTTCCATCCTGATGGTGACGCACGATGCCCGCGTCCTCGACATCGCCGATCGCGTCATCCGCATGGAAGACGGCCATCCTCCCAGCCGAGTGAATGCCGTAAGCGACGTTCTGTTCGAACGTCGGCAAGAGGATCGGCCATTTTCCCCTTCACCCATCGCTTGTTACCAAAGTGAATGAACAGTTACACACATGGACCCCCGCGTTTTTTCCGGACTCAGCCGTCAAGAGCCGGCGGAGAAGGAGATCCCTCTGAGGAATTCGGGGGGAAGGAAGCAAAATTTGCGCGCCCGAAAATTGTGAGAAAATGCGAATTCCGTTTCCCGTCATCTGGGGGCATTCTCACGTAGTAGACTTTTTCAGTGAAATCTTACCCCTTACTTCGTTCACTGCAGGGCCAGAAGCCGTGCGGAGCAGACGACACATAAAAGAAAAATCCCGTTCGATAACAGTGATACACGACGGCTGATCAGCCTGCAAAAGTGCGCCGGCGAATTGCGATCTCATTTCGGCGGGATTCGGGAGTGCGTGCCCTTTGCCAGCTGATCAAGCTTTGGAACGCGTTTTCGCCTGACACTCGCAGTGTTGTTGCGGAGAGTGTAAGCCTGACGTTCGCCTGCGGACTCGGTGCAGGCACGAGTCGATTTCCTGTCAACAGTGCCATGGACGAGACTCATTTCGTCGTCGAACTCTTGGACGCCAGCGGCAAGATGCATCGGCGGTTTTTTGGTTCTTCACCAAGAAACGACACCTGCGATTCGCAGCTACTACGTCGTGCGTGCCAAAAATCCTCACGGTCGTTCCCGCCAATCCGATCAGCGTGATTTTTAATCGTGGGCATTTTTCGCAAAAGTAAGTGGATTGTTTTGCGTCATTTCTTTCGACTGCTTTTCTCCAGGCTGTCCAAGGTGTTCGAACACTGTTGTGAAGCCACTCGTTGGCCTGTCAGGGTCTGTTTTCGTAACAATAGGAGGTCGTTGGGGTCAGCTTTTCCGAAGCATTAGAAAGATAACTATCCATGGCACGACGTTCTTCCAAACCACCGAGCCGATTGGAACTTCGCAAACAAGTCGAAGCTGCCGAGGCCGCAGATGCTGCCGAATCCGAAGAAGCGGGTGGAGCGGGAGAAGGGGTTTCGGAAAAAGTTGTCGCCAAGAAGAAGGTCGTCAAAGAAGACGGTTCGCCGAAAGTCCACCAAAAAGAAGGTGGATCCCCATCGTCTCCGCCTCGTTTGGGGCGTGTTCGACAATAGCAATCAACAAGTCGCGACATTCCATTACTCTGACCGAGCCGGCGCCGACAAAAAGGCGGAAGAAATGACGGAAAAGGGACGCGGTCCCTACTTCGTTCAACCGGTGAAAGAGCCATTGCCTCTCGAGCCAGAACCTGCCAAGGTCCACCTAGGGGCCCGTGGAATCATTCCCTCGCGAGCGAATGCGGGGAAATGAAAACCAGTCCTTGAAGTCGATTTCGCGCCGACCGTGAATCCGATGGCCTAGTTCCTTCCCGCGAAGGTCTTGGACATCGGAAAAGCTAATGTCGATTTTCTCGGCCCGGTCGCTTGGAGAGCCTTGGCGGCAGGCGCGACTCGCGGCGATCATGTATTGGCGGCTCGGCTCCGACTTGTTCCTTTTCTGAGCGGCAAGAAGTCCCCGTAACGCGGGCCGAGCAACCGGACTTTCCGTCCTTCATCTTGGGTTAGCATCCCTTCGTTGGTAAGCTTCACCGTAAGCATCAACCCGTGTCGTTCTCAGGAAAGCCCGCGAGAAAGCCACGGGGGTTGTAAAATTGCCGGCAATGATCGAGCGGTTAGGGAAGAGCCAACGGTCACCGCTCGATTCATTTGGGAGAGCGTCGATACAAATCGGTTCTGGCACGATTGCAGACAAACCTGCTGCTCGGTCCCATTGCCGGCTTTTGCGATCTCGCTTATCGCATGATGGTGCGGCCCTTGGGAGGGGTCGGACTGGCGTATACCGAGCTTGTCAATCCGCGGGGACTCAAGGAGAAAACGGCTCGATCGCTTCAAATTGTGAGTAGCAATACGACCGAGCCTCGCCCCGTTCAGCTCTATGGATCGGACGCGGAAAAGGGTGGCGGAGGCGTCGATTTGGGCGGCGGAGAACGGCTTTGCCCGTCGTCGTCGATATCAACATGGGCTGCCCCGTGCCGAAAGTGGCGGGAAAAGGGGGAGGTAGTGGCCTTCTGCGTACTTGCCCCAAAGCCGTGGAATTGGCGGCGACGGTTGTTCGCGCCTGTCCCGTTCCCGTTACGGTAAAGACCAGACTCGGCTGGGAGATGGGGAATTTGGTTGCCCCGACGGTCGCGCGGCAGTTCGAAGAGGTCGGCGTGGCGGCTTTGACCATTCATGGCCGATACGGAGAACAAAAATTCGCGGGGTCCGTCGATCATTCCGGCATTGCCGCCGTCGTCGACGCGGTGCGTAAGATCCCCGTGATTGGCAATGGTGACGTCCGCTCGCCTGAAGACGTGAGACAAATGATGGAACGGACCGGCTGCGCGGGAGTCATGATCGGTCGGCGCGCGCTATCGGATCCGTGGATCTTTCGAGACGCTCATGCACTGTTGACGACAGGACGGTTGCCGGTCCCCGTTTCCAGACTCGAGCGTACCGAATGGATGGTGCGCCATTTTCGCGCCATGATCGATCAACTCGGCGAGCGGATGGCGGTCATACAATTCCGCAAAAGAATGACCTGGTACTCCAAAACGATTGGCCCGTGCCCGAACCTAAGGCGGAAGATCCCCTACATACAATCCGTGCAAGAGTTCGACGATCTCGTTGGTGCTTTTATCGACGAGCTTCGCGAGTGCGGAGAAACGAGCTCGGGTCGCGGCTGGACAGTTTGTCGTGAATCCGCGGCGATGGGCACCTAACCTCATCGTCGACTTGTAAAGGGCGAGTTCTTCGAGCAGCGGCAGTAGATTGGAAGGAATGATGGTTTACCTTTCCCGAATTTACACCAAGACCGGAGACGATGGCACGACATCATTGGGGGATGGTGCCCGCGTTCGGAAGGACGTCCTCAGGATCGAGGCATATGGGACCGTCGACGAACTGAACGCCGTTCTCGGCTTGCTCACCTCCCTCGCGGAGTCGAGCGAAAACGCATTGATCCGGTCGATTTCGAACGACCTTTTCGATCTGGGCGCGGATTTGTGCGTTCCGCAGGACGCGGACGAACCCGCCGGGAAATCGCTCCGCATGACCGATAAACAGGTGGATCGTTTGGAGGCGGCGATCGACCGTCTGAACGAAGGGCTCGAACCGCTGCGTAGTTTCGTCTTGCCGGGAGGGACCCCCGCGTCGGCCTGGTGTCATCTTGCCCGCACGGTATGTCGCAGGGCGGAACGCCGGGTCGTTAGCCTAGCGACCGTGGATCGGATCAATCCTTGCGTGTTGGCGTATTTGAATCGTCTTTCGGACCTGCTCTTCGTCCTGTCTCGCAGGTTCAACGGCGATGGGGCGTTGGACGTGCTTTGGCAACCGGGTCAGCAGCGCGGAGCATGACGCTGCCGGGGACCCGGCGACGGGTGGTTTGGATCGATCACGAGTTTCGCGAGAGGGCAGGAGACGGACAGGGGGATTCGCCTTGGGATTCTTCGGCAATTTATTCAGGTCTGGGAACGCTCGCCACGGACGCCGAGTGAATATCAAGAGCCGGTTTCGGCTGCACAATCGCGTCGGCCAGGGGAGCATGTCGAAGGTTTGGCGCGCCACGGATACCCAGTCGGGCAAGGAAGTCTGTCTCAAAATCCTCGACAAGGAAAAGACCGAGAGTTTGAAAAAACGCTTCGTGGGACTTAAGCGCCCCGACGAGGGAGAGGTCGCCTCCAAGCTGATTCATCCCAATATCGTTCGCACGCTCGAATGGGGCTGGACGACGACGAACGAAGAGTTCCTGGTCATGGAATTCGTTCAGGGACTCGGGATGAATTTTCTCGTCGAGACACGGGCGCCTCAACTCGTAGGGCACGAAATCCCGCTCCTTATTCAGGCGGCGAAGGGCTCGATTACTTTCACGAGCAAGGGCACATCCACCGGGATATTTGCCCACGAAACATGATAGTGGCCAACGATGGCGTGCTCAAGTTAATCGACTTCGGTCTCGCGGTTCCCCGCAATACCCGGAGTTCCGCAAGCCGGGAAATCGGACGGGAACCGCCTGCCACATGCGCCTGAGCTGATTCGAAGCGCTGCCTACGGATGAGAGGATCGACATTTTCAGTTTTGGCGTGACCGCTCTCGAAACGTTTACGGGTGGGCTTCCCTGGGAGTCCGCCGAGTCGTTGCAGGCGATGCTCCAACATCCACGCGCCCCTCAGCGCGGATCTCCGAGAGCTCAACCCCTCCGTCCCGGAATACGTGGTTCCCTTCGTTCAAGCGCGCTCGAGTGGATCCTACAACGATACCAGAACATGAAACAAGTGATGGAGCGCTGGAGGAGTTGCAGGTTAAGGGAAAACGCAAAAACGAAAGAAGTAAGGCGATCCGTCGCTGAGAAGTCCTTCAAATGGCTTCTTGGGCCACGTTCCCCTGTTCGTATGCGTATGCAGTCGTCGATAGGCAGCACGAAGATCTCCCGTCGCCGACGCGGCCCTGATCTCCTGAGCGTCCTGCCTCGATAATCGCTTCTGATGGTTCGCTCGACGTAATCTTCGTTTACCGCGATCTGGATTTCGACCTTGCGAAGCAGATTGACCGTGAACTCGTGTCCCCGGTAGATCTCCGTATGTCCCTTCTGCTGACCGAACCCCTGCACGTCCATCACCGTCAGTCGAAAGACTTCGACACGAGCAAGTGCTTCCTTGACAGCTTCGAGCTTGCGGGCTGAATGATTGCGATGATGAGCTTCATGCGGCGGCCCCGCCGTCAGGCGGTTCCTTGTTCGGCTATCCATTACAGCGGGATCACTTACAGACCAAGCGACTTATCGAGTCCTCGAAAAGGCACCGCTCGCTGTTCCGACCGTCCTTTGTTGTCGAGACCTCAAGAGCCGCTCGTGAAACGCTTTAGCCGTTTTACCGACGAACTGGTTCGAATCCACCGCTTTGAACTTGCCAGCCCGGTTGCATGCGATGACGAAACAGCGCGCTGCCGACCTCGACGAAAGTCGGAATCGGCCATCTTGAGCTTGCTGGGCGCCAGCCTTTCGCATGCGTTCGATTATTTGTGCTCGATCATCTGCTGGGTTTCGCGGCCACGTTCGGCGTCATCGGCTTGACAACCGCGTGCGAGCCGCAGGTCGCGGCACCCGCTTCGCTAGCCTGATCGGAGCGTCGCCGCAATCATCGCAAACATCGCAGACAGCCGACGCCACCAAGCATCGACGTCATCAGGACGAGAGAAGTCAAAATCCGTCGCATCTCAGGAATCCCTTCAATTGAAGCATTTTTCGTGCCGAAGCGGGTCAAGCGCGGTCGGTCTGGTGGCACGCGAAGTCGTGCATGCTCCTGTTTTCGGTTTCGCGGAGTTTGAGTCCTTAGGAAAACTGCGGGCCTTGGTGGATTGGGGAAATGTGGAAGCTTTGCTGGTTCTGGGGGTGTTCTGGATTTTCCGGTGGCGCAATTTGGAGACTTTAGGAACTGGCGTCATCGAGACAAGCGGAACGCCTTTTCGCCGGAAGGGAGGCATTCGCCGAGCTTTCGTGGAAAAGGGTTTGGCGGAGCTCGCGGGCGCGATGCCGTGGAGAATCGAGATAAAGGTCGTCAATGATCCTTGGGATGGGACTGGTGTTCCGGATTTCCGCGAAGTTTATGTATGCCCGCGAGGAGTTGATCCAGTACGAGGGGGATTCGCGCGGGAAACAACACGCAAGCGGCGGAAGGTCCGACGCAATCGACGATGAGTTGCCGCTGGTTAGGAATGGAGTAGCCCTGTTCCGCGGGAATATGGCCGGTGACGAGTAGGCTCGCGCCCACTGCTTGGGCGAACCTTTGGCTTGTATCCTCGCTCACGTCGCGCCCCCAAACCAACTGGTAGACGCTCGAATCCGGGCCATGTTTTTCGTTCGCGATTCCCGGCTGTTCGAAGATCGCGTAATCGAAGCGATCGAGCACTCGGCCTGGCGGAATGCTATGCGCCATGAAAACGCGATTGGGTGTCCGGGCGGCGAGGAGCATGGAACTGAACAATTGGCAGTAAGCGGCATAAACCTCGTCGGATCGAGTGCCATAAGCGCCTTGGACCCCTTCGAGAAACAGGGCATTCATGGCGATGCCCGCTTTGGAAACCGCGCGCCCCGTCCATTCGGCCAATTCGTGGTTGCCCAACAAGAGATGGACGCGGTGTGGATATTGGCATTTGAGGGCCGCCACCAAATCGAGAAGCTGATGCGACGTGCAACCACCATTGGCGTATCGGCCCGCGCCGTGGACGAATTCCTGAAGCACCAAGTGCCTGGCGGGATGCTTATCCAAATCCGCGCGTTTCAGGACGAGACGAAAGTTCTCGATGTTTCCGTGTAGATCGCCGGCTACCAGGACGTCCTCGGCGTCGTCGAGGTAAGCGACCGTGCCCCGTCGACCCTTCGTGGCGCGCAACAACATCGCCGCTTCGCGAAGGATACGCAATGTCTTGCCTGCATCTGCCATGTGGGTCCGTTCGTCGGGCATCAGGATTAGAAAAGGAAGCGTTGGATGCGCGAAGAGTTCGTGACGCGGGCGAGCGGAACCGCGCATGCACTTCGAAATGTATGAAATTGGTACACCAGGGGGAGAGGACGAGGTTCTCTTGCCGCCAGGCCGCACGACTTTGGTCCTGGACAACTACTGTTTGCGCGTCAAGGGAATCACGCCATTCCAGTTTGGCGGGGGGGTGCGATTGTGTTGGGCGATGGTGACGGTGAGGAAATCCTTGACCCGGTCGATGGGAGGAACGCGATGCAAGAGAGCGAAAGATTCTTCCCACTTTCCTTCAATGAATCGATCGAGTGCTTCTTCGTAGTTCCTGATGTCCTGGTCGGTGAGTTCCGGAAACTCGGATTCCGGGGGCAGAAGTTCGCTGACTTCGACGGCGGAGTCGAGACCGTAGGGCTGGACGATCGCGACGCGGCGGACGCGGCCTACCTCGCGAGGAATATGTTTTCTGGCGTGCTCGGCGGTCTTCTCGTCGAGCAGGACCGGCGCGAAGAGCAACTTGCTCATTCCTTCGAGCCGAGAGGCGAGGTTGACGATCGGTCCGAAGACGCCAATTTTTGCTTGGTCCATCGTTCCGATTTTGCCTGCGACCGCCTGACCGGTGGCGACGCCGATACCGACTCGAAATCGAGCCAAGGGATGGTCCGGTCGGCGGGCCGCGGCCTCAAAGTGTTGTCGAATTCCTTGAGCAGCGAGACAGGCACGCTCGATGATGTCGGGCTGAGCCACTGGCCATCCCCAAAAGCCCATGGCCGCGTCCCCTTGAAAATCCCCCACCACGCCGCCGTTGTCCAGAATGTGACTGGTCATCACGCCGAGCGCTTTGCTGACCCGCTCCAATAACCGCATCAGATCGTCGGCGTGATGTTCGGTCTCGCGCGAAAAGCCGCGTAAGTCGCAGAAGAGAACCGCCACTTCGTTCATTTTGGCTTCGAGGGCGATTTCAGGGTTCTCTTCGGAGAATTTACCGAGGACCGCAGGGGAGAAAAACTGCGTCAGGCTCGCCTGCTTTTGTTGCAGGTAGCGAACGTTTCTCAAGGCGCCCAGGACGTTGGCGACAAGTTCGGTGAACTTGACGTCGTCTTCCAGGTCCTTGGGGTCTCTGACCTCCATGTCGCTGGTTCCGCTCGATTTCCCCGCGACATAAAGGCCCCAACCCTTGCAAGTGTCTCCTCGAACGGGAGAACAGTACGCCCAATCGACCCCCTCGCGGCGGAGGGATTGAGCCAACGGCGCCTCGTCTTCGGATCGCCACCAGTAAACGACGCTCTGGCGGCGACGCTCGAGCGCATCTTGCACCAATCGATCGCTGGGGCGAAAGGTGGACTCGGACGAACGGCGGCGATCCCAATGCAAGACGCGAACCGCCGAGCCCGTGGATTGGGATTCATGGATTACCAATGCGACGACGGTGGCTCGACGAATACCGGCGAGCAAAATGTTCGTGACGCCCAGAAAGAGTTCGCGGTCGTTGGCGGCACTGGAGATCACATCGGGAAGCCGACCGAGAACATCGAGGCGTTGATCCGCGTTTCGGTAACGAATTCGTTCGAGATCGTGCGCGCTCAACGTGTATTCACCAGCCGGGCGGTTGGAACTTTCCGGTGGGGGGACGTCCGTCTCGAGAAAGGTAAAAGTGGTCGAACCGATGACGAAATGTTCGCCCGGAATCAATTCGAACGAAACGGAGCGCGCGCCGCGAAAAAAGATGGGGTTGTTCGCGGTTTGTAACTGGCGCACGTGGAGTCTATTGCCCTCGAGCTGTAATTCCGCGTGCCTGCGCGAAAGAAAGGGATCCCAGGGAACGGTCCAGAGTCCCGCTCCCCGGCCGAGAAAGACCGTCTCGCCATCGGAGAATTTCCGTCGCCAGCGTTGTTCCGGCCGGCTTCCTTGTGCCACCAGTTCAGCCATGCTCATCTCGCGGTTCGTCCGTCCGTTGAGCAACCGTGGACGCCAGCGGTTGCGCGGGACTAGAGGAACTCCGACTAGACTGCGACGTCAAGCCCGCGCGGCGGCGCCATCTCTTGGACAATTTCGACCGCGAGGTTCCATTGATCGCAAGGATCACCAACGCCCACAAAAGCGAAATCACCACCAGGACAAGAATAAGGGCGAGGATTCCGCGGGTGGCAAGCCGTTTTTCGAGGGCAAGGACGGGACGGGCAGCCGCTTCCACCCGTTCTTGAACCACCACCATCCAGCCGGTGTTGGCAATCTCCTTGGGGCGTCCCTCGACGATTACCGGTTCGAAGGCCCCGAGCCAATTCCCGGCATACTCACCGCCGACAGGATCCTGAAAATTGTCGATCAGGGTTTCTTCCGGCACCGCGCGCGTGGACACGCCCGTGGAGTGCGTATCGGCCAGGGAATCGATCAGGTCCTCGGGATACCGCAGAAGCGGCAGGGATTTTCCGGGGTTGGCAACTTGGAATTTTCGCAACGCGGGGTGCTGCAGGATCAATCCCCGTTGTCCGGAATTGTCCGCTCTCGTGTCGAGCAGAACCGCGTGTTTGTCCGCTTCGGCGGCACCGTCCTTGGGATCGTCGTCTTGGATTTCGCCAAATTTACCGACCTCGACGGTCATGGCCAACACGCCGAGAACCTTGCGATCGGTGGTGCCAACGCGGCCGCTCCAGATGGGGACCGAAAATGCCACCATTCTCGTTCGCGTACTCGTGCTTTCGAAGACAGGGGAAAGGTGTGGGTTTTGGATGGGCGACAATCCTCGGCTGTCTTTGGGCAGGTCACTGCCGAGCCCATGAAAGTAGTCTCGCCAGGCAAAGTTCTGTCCGACCGTTTCGTCGGAAAGTGGACTTCGCGCGAGTTGCAGGCCGATGGAGTTGGTGACAAACCAACTCGCGGCCTCGGCGACGTCTTGATATTCCTCTCTCCGTTCATCGAGCCATTTTTGAATCGCGGCTCGGTGTTCTGGAGAGTCGGGTTCGCGCAATTGTTCGCGTAGAAAGTTGTCGGTCGCTTCCTTTTCAAGGATGGTCCAGCGGCGGTCGATCTGTCTCGCCACGGTCTCGGCGACGAAACGAGCGGCAAAATGATTCCCTAAATTCGTGCGTTCCGCGAGCGCCTCGGTCGTGGAGGTAATGGTGGTGTGGAACCCACTCCAGGCGAACAAGGCGACGACGATGAGGAGCAGGACCGGGCCGACTCCTCCCAACAAAAGCAACGGCTGCCGCGCCCGCGCCGCATCCCTGCCATGCAAAGCGTCGAGAACCATCTGGGGGTTCGCGAAACGGTGTTTGGGGTCAATGGCAAGACAGCGTTCGACGATGTCGGTAAGCCAACGATCGACGCCGGGAATCTTGCGATGCTTTCGCGGATGCGGGGAATTACGCAAATGTTCGCGATATTTCTTGAGTTGCTCTCCCAGGTCGCGCGAGGAATGGATTGTTTCCAAGATCCATTCACTCTGATAGGGCGCCGACCCAGTGAGCATGCGGTAGAGGATGGCGCCCAAGGCGTAAACGTCCCAGCGGGCGTCGGGTGTCGCGTTCAAGTCCGCCTGTTCGGGGGCCATGTAAAAGAGAGTGCCCAGGGAAGGGGACTGTTCCTTGACCAAACGCGACTGGCCGAAATCCGCGAGTCTTGGCCTCCCCTCGTCGTCGAGTAGGACGTTGGCGGGCTTGAGATCACAGTGCAATACGCCCTTGCCGTGCGAGTTCGCGAGTCCTTGCGCGATTTCCTTGAAAATGCTTAACGCCTCGGGAACGGACAACTCGTTGGCGTTCAGGAATTGTTCGAGCGACCCCCGTTCAAGGTATTCCATCACGTAGTAGGGGGGATCGGACTGCCAACCGACTTCGAGGAGTTGAACGATATATCGATCGTTGAAGAGAAACGAGAGCTTTTCCACTTCGCGTGATAGAAGCGACCAATCGAGACCGCCGCGGTGGGCATAGAACTTGATGGCGACGCGCCGACTGGTGTTTTGATCGATCGCCACCCAAACTTCGCCATAAGCGCCATTTCCCAAAAGCCGTTCCGGGGTGTAACCGGAAACCAATGCTGGCGGCCGGGCGGATTGCAAGCTGAGGGATTCGGCGATCTCCAGATCGCTTTCCCGCATGGTCAACGTTCGATCACCAAGCATCGGTTCCCTTTGTCGTTCTCGAAGTTTGGGATCTCCTGCTCCCTCGGCAAGTCGTTCCCGCAGGGCTAATGGTCAAGTGCCGACCGTGGCCGCGGTCCTCTCCTTGGCGTCGGGGAATTCTCCTCAGACCGAAAAACCGTGCTGTGCGGTTATAATTGTCGTCAATAACGCCGCCGATTTTTGCGGCATCGCGTTGGATGAGGCCACCAAACGAGAGCCAGGCGGGAAATCTGGTCGAACAATTAGGCTTTAAACCAATGCGGTGCGCTGTTTCAAGTGTCAGGTGTATCCCGTTTTCGCGACCGCATTGGCGGCTCCAGTGGTCCGTCCCAAGATATGCCAAACGAATTCCGGATCAGTGGGAGAGGTACCTATCACGTCGCGAAGCAGGTAAAGGCACGAAACCATCATGGTGAAGTAGAAACAGCAAAGAGATAGCGTTTGGAGGCGAAAAAGCAACATCGCGCCGAACACGTCCACGATTAACGACAACGCCTGAACCAATGAGCCGCCTAACGGAAGGTAGTAGTCTCCCAGGCGGAGCATGACCTGGGAATAACCGGCAATTGCCGGGGCGAGAAGACAGTATCCCGAAAATAAACAGACCACAAGTGGTCGTGCCTGTGCATTCATTTGCACTGCCTCCGTTGTGACGAACTATTGCCGCCCAGAAAACTAATGTCGGGGCCCGGTGCTAATCCATGGACGCCGCTACTTGCGGCTAGCGTCAAGGCCCTCCAAGCGACCGGGCCGGGCATTACGCCATTACTTTTCTGACGCTCGATATCACTCCTTCATTGTCACGTGAAGATGGTTGTTGTGCCCTTTCCACCAGCGAACGCCTCTGATGTCGATGTCATTGAAGAGGATCGCGCTGACGTTCTTATGGGCAAGAAGAGAGTCGACGAGCAGGCACGTTCGCCTATGGTCGTACTGCTCCTTGTTATCGATGGAAATAGGCTCAGTCCTCCCGTCCTTTCGCATGGGGCGAATGTCTACGTGGCGGCCTCGTCGATGCGACGCATGCGGGCTCATCTTCCCACCATTCGCGAAACTGATGTCCCCAATACCGATTGGGTGCGTCGGATCATTGAAGTGGACAGTCCGCGCCACCTCACAGAGTGCTTGAATTGTCGCCGGTGTGCCATACTGCCGATCGGACGGCGAGTAGGAGTAATAACCCTTGCCGAGTTCCTTGGGTAGTACGATAAAGGACCAGCCCGTTCGTAGCCTTTGCAATGTCGACTGTGGTGACGAGCTCACATCGACTCGGCCATCCGGTTTGGCAAGGAATAGGGATTGATAGGCAAGGATCGCTTGAACCGTGGGATCCTGGTCCCCATGCGAGCCAATCGTACCGTTCACGGGAATCGGCGCCTTACCTTGTCGGACCGCTGGTTCGTTGAGCAGGGACTGAATGACTTTGACATCGTCGGCGCGGTTTTTGCCATTCTTGCCCACCGAAGCAGCTATGGTTGGAGCAGTCATGTTGTCCTCGTGTAGACCGGATGGACGAAGTACTCCGTAACCGACATTTCCCCGATGGCTCTCATGAGCCACAGTTGCATGATCCTACCGCCGCCTTTATGGTATTCAACAATTTTCCGGGCGCCGTTGGGCTCGTTTTCTGGCCGCTTTCCTCGCCTGGATATCTTAAATCGCCTCGTTTTTGCACTTCAGGACGTACTGTGACCGCAGCGCCGGAGCAGGTGGTCTGTACTTTTGACCGGTTGTTCAACGCTCAGGAAGGAGCCGGAGCCACTAGCGTCCGGACGCGTTCGATTCGGGCCGGGATCCGCCCAAATAACCGCCTCGGCACGGCCACCTCGGCCAACGGGAAGGTGGCATACCGCGCGTCCCCGACGCCCTTCGCGCCGAACTTCTACGGCAGCGTCGTCAGGGACCAGCGCTGAATGCTATGCGTAAGAGCAAGCCGACGAACGGTGTTTGCCAGGTTGTACGCCAAGACGAACAACTGCTGGCGCACGTGATAGGCATCCAAACGCTGACACGAGAGCCCCGTCCACTTGATGGCCTGCATGCCTTCCTGAAAACACTGCCCAGCCGTCCCCCGCCCGTGATAGAACCGCACGGCGCGATCCGCGGCGATCCAAAGGTTCGTGACAATGAAGCCAGCGTGGGGAAAGAGTTCTCCCTCGTGCCATTCCAACTTGGCCACCACTCGACGCCAGTTTTTCCAACGGGCCGCCCGATACAGAAAGCTGGCGTAGAGCACGAGCGGCTTCTTTGGCGGCCTGCCCGCAGGTCGTGTCAACAGATGCCGAATGTTCTCTTCCAAGACATCGTTGGCAGGAAGTCGGATCGCATACTTGTAGCCTTCCTCCTCCGAGAACTCGTCGAGTTTCGGCTTCGTGATGGCCGCATCGCCGCGGAAGGAGCGGGCCTGATCCTGATCGCGGGCCACCACCGTTTCCAGCACCGCCCGCCAACCTTCATCGCTATGGACGTTGCCATTTCACTGCAGCGCCCGCTCGAGATCGCCGAACTGGTTGAAGCAGAAGAGAGGATGGTAACACGTACGTTCGAAGTGGCCGTCGTACGCCGTCCTTTTTTGTTGCCCGTAGATCTCGCTGACGGAGCTATCCATGTCGAGAACGATCTCGTCGATCGGTTTCGCCTGATGCACGCGATCCAGTTGCAAGCCATCTTCTGAAGCGACTCCAGGTTCGAAGGTTGCGAGAGAATCTCCGCCTCGAAGCGAGCGACCTCACTCGTCGAAGCCGCTGTCTACTCCCGGGTACGTCCGCCAACGACTTGACTCTTCGCCGGGTCCACGCGTAGCCCCTCGGCGTCGTTGAGATCCTCGTTGCCGCCCAACCGGCTGTCGATCGATTGCCGCAACAGCGCCGTCAGCGAGTGCTGCGTATTCTTCCCTGTGCGAAGATGGGCAAGTTGTTCCGCCCTCGAGACCGTGAGATCGAAGGCATCATCCAGTTCGCGATACACGAGCAAGTCGGCGTCGCTGGTGCTTTTCGCCCTTTACCCATCGCTCGGCCCCTCCATGAGCGTCAGAATCACTCTCAACTCCCCCTTTTTTCGCGGAATCAACGCCCAAATACAGGCCGAGTTAGAAATTCATCGGCGGAATTCGAGCTTGGCGAGAGATGCCACGAATTCCACTGCTGATCGCAGCCATTTCAAAGCCGGATGTCGCCCCGTTTTTACAGTCCATCAATCGAGACCGCGTTGCCATCCGCATACGTCGAAAGGGATTGGAAGACGCCCGCATCGTTCCCCTCCCGGAGGAAATGCACGCTGCCATCACAGAAGAGGAAATGGACGCCGCCTGGGTGCATGCTGCGAAAACCGCTCACCCAGTCCCTCCCATTTCGATTGTCCAGTGAATCGTTTCCGTCGACCGTGGGGGCGATAAGGCGATCGCTGGGATTGAGCGGCTCGGGTCGAGGATAGGGGGGCAGTCCATATTGGGCCGAGACTGCGAACACGGAACCGTAATACGGATACGCGTCGCTCGTAACGCAGCCGGCGGACCAGGCCTGTTCGATGTACACCGGACGGCCGGTGGTGACATCGATCACGGGGCGACCGGGATTGGCAATGTCCCGAACGAAAAAGGTCCCATCGCCCCCCGCCGCCTCGCCGATCGCGATGGTGGATGTACCGTCCTTCATGTCCCGGAAGCGAACTCGGCTGTTCACGTCGAAGGGGCCCCGAACGGCCAATGGCAGGTGATCCGCGCGATGGGAGAGTCCGGCATTGGCCCCTTTGCAGAACGCGTAGTCCATCGTCGCAACCCAGGCAGGTAGTCGGGAGGCCCAGGTTTCCCCAATCTCGGAGAGATTCATGCGACCGTCGGTTCGATTCGCCGGGCAGTAAAAAACTGGAACCTGCGCGGCGACCGCGCGATCATTGTTCTCGTGGTACCAGGGGACGTCGAAGTCGTAATCGGCGGCGACCTGGTCCATTGCGATGTACGGGAGAAGCATCGTGAACCCGGTTGCCTCGCCATTGGCCAGATAGCCGCTCGCGCTGACCATGCCGGGGGGAAAACAGGCATGGCTTGCGTGGTAATTGGTCAAGGCAACACCGAGTTGTCGAAGGTGATTGCCACATTGGGCGCGCCGAGAAGCGTGCCTACTGGTTGCCACGGCCGGCAAGAGTAGAGCCAAGAGCAATCCGAGGATCGCGATGACCACGAGGAGTTCGATGATGGTAAATGCCTTGGGCCGCCGAAACATGCATTCTCCCCTTGGGATCTCCACGATCCCGTGCACGAAGGGTCGCGAAGCCCTCCAGCATTCTACCTATGGTGTCCTTCAAGAGGTTGGTTTCAACAACCGGCTCATGTGTTTTTCAGGATGCTGGAAGGTTCTTCTGCTTGCGTGTTTGGTAGGCACGATCGGTTGCTCGCGAGGTCCGGCGCACGAGCGGATGTCGGTGGATGAATTGGCGGCCATGCTGACGGACGAGGATCCCATGCGCCGCAGGGAAGGGGCTCTCGGCCTTGCCCGGTTCGGCAAGAACGCGGCCCCGGCGGTCGGTCCGTTGACGCGGGCTTTGACGGATGGCGATCCCCGGGTTCGCATGCAGGCGGCGGTAACGCTCGGCGTTATTGGAACGTCCGAGGCAAGCGTGGTGCGGGAACTGAGCAATGCGGCGAAAGATGACGATCCCTTGGTTCGTCGACAGGTTGCAGTGGCATTGGGAAAACTGGGGCCCGCCGCCGTCGATGCTCTGCCAGCATTGGAAAAACTACGTTCTGATTCCGCGCCGATCGTCGCGAGAGCTGCGGAACACTCCATTCAAGCCATCCGTGCCGCCAGTAGTTCGCGGAGCAAAGAGGAGTAGTCCAGGTAAGGCGTTCGGTCCGGTGCGCCATTGGCATGACGATAGACGGCTCTCGCCGACGGATTCGTCAACGCGACAATCGTTGAGGATACCGTCCCCCGGTCTTCGGCACGGAGAACGATACCTTGTTCGTCGGGCGTTTCGGGGCCCAGCGAGCAGACCTCCTCGGCTCGCGCGATGATGGCATCGACGGTCACCTGATGGATGACGTCAAATTTGGCTCTTGCATGCCAGAGGTGTGGATCGTCGGGGTCATCAAGGTCACCGTTCGCCAAGAGGTGCAGTCCACGTTCCGCGGTCAGGATCTCGGCAGGCCGGTTTCCATGCACGACAAAAGTGCCTCCGCGATCCGCGCAAACGTAATTGGCGCCTGCATACCTGCCGGTACGGAGTTCCGTGGAGGCATGGCGGGCAGCCTCGTCAGCCGACTTCGACCGCAAAAGATCCATGGTAAGGCTTCCGCGCGAGCGAGCGCCGGTGGGGGGCGGTCCGGGACGATTGGTGATGGCGACAAAGACGCCATGCTCATTCACGCCCAGCCAAGTACCTCCCGCGCGCTGGTCGATACCACAAAGTATTCGCGGAGAACCGGTTTGAAGGTGGGGAGGAAGGGAGGGACGATCGAAGTACTCTTCGCGGTTGGCCGCGATGATGATGGGAGCATCGGGGAGCCAGTCGACGAGGATCGCCAGCAAGCACATGGAGGATTGCCCGCGGAAGAGGTTATTCGTCCAGCTTGGTTCGGCGCATTTGTTTTTTGGCGGATTGTGCTCGTTTTCCCGCCAATCTTCGTTCTTTGGAAGCTTTGGAGGGTTTGGTGGGCCGCCTCGCGACGGGCGCCTTGGCGATGGATTCGAGCATTTGCCGCAATTTCTCAAGGCAGTCGCGAGTATTGGAATGCGCGTCTCGAGACCGCTGACTGACGACGAGGAAATCACCTTCGCCGGTGATCCGATTGGCGAACTTCGCGAGGAAACGTGCTTTCTCGGGCTCCGGTAAGCTGGGGCTGGAAGTGACGGCCCAACGCAACAACGCCTTGGTGTTCAGCTTGTTGACGTTCTGGCCTCCCGGCCCCGAGCTTTTGGAGTAGGAGACGATAAATTCGGACGTGGGAATCCGGATCCGCCGATTAACGACGAGAAACCGTTCGTTGAGGGACGGATCCGGAATGGATGCGCTCACGGTTTAGTAGCGTTTTCCGCCGCCGCTGCCGCCGCGTCCGCCGCCATAGCCGCCGCTGCCTCCGCGGCCGCCGCCACCATAACCGCCGCCGCCACCGCCGTAGCCGCCGCCACCTCCACCACCATATCCGCCGCCGCCACCGCCGTAGCCACCACCACCGCCACCGCTGCGGCCGCCGCCACCTCCACCATATCCGCCACCGCCGCCACCACCACCGCGGGACGAACGTTCTTGTGCTTCATTTACCGTCAAGCGGCGGCCGTTGATTTCCGTTCCATTGAGCGCTTCGATCGCGCCTTGTACGTCGTCGGAGTTATCCAACTCCACGAAACCAAAGCCGCGCGAACGGCCCGTTTCCCGGTCCGTGATTACCTGAGCCGAAATCACGTTTCCATGAGCGCTGAACAATTGCTCCAGCTCGCCGGAGCCGTACGACCATGGAAGGTTACCCACGTAGATCTTCTTCGCCATCACCCAAAACCCTTTAACACTTTCACCGAAACAAGACATTGGAGCGGAATCAACCTCGGCTGGAGCGAATCCGTCCCATGGTCAATCACCGGCCCGCGTGGCAACGTCATGGACCACACGCCGCGCATCCTCGAACGGTATCGAAGAGGAACTCCTCTTGTCCCACCGACCAACTCGAATCTTTCCGCATGTCGAGAGCACTGATAGGTGAAGGCTCAGGCACGAACCGATACGGGTGGAAGGGATGAACGAATTGGAAAATTTGCTCGGCTAACGCTTCTAACGAGATCTTGCCTTCGGGCCACATTGATCACACGCTAAAGTATGCCAACTACCTGGGTATGTGTCCAGTCCAAGAGAAGGCAATTCCTGCGGTTTTACGTCGTTTTTTGCGCCCTCGCGGTACATCCCGAAACGACGACGAAAACTCCTCATTCGGGAATCTCTTCATGGACAGACGACTCGCTCTCTCCATGACCATGGAAGCAAGGTCCGTTTACTCTCCTGGCGGCGCGCGGTACGCTCGGAACAATCGGTCCTGGCGGAATGGTCTCGCAACGTTGACGAGTGCGACGCCTCCGCAATGAAGTTCGACGGAGAAACGAATTCCATTCTCCCACTCGCGGAGGAACCAAATGGCGCATTGGCAGAACCGTTCCGAGCCGACTTGGCGTGACTTCCAATTCAATCAGCCGTACTCCAAGGGGCTAAAAAGGCTCAAAGAGGAAGTGCTTGCCAAGACGGACTTCGATCCCGCCACGCTTTGGCAGTGGGGAACCATGCAGGCGATGGCGATCATTGAAGTGCTTAAGAGTTGCGAGCGGGTGTTCGGAAAAGAGGGGCAAAAGGTCGTCCATGAAGCCCTCCAACGAATCGGCTTGGACATAGGCCGGCAGATTCTCGCCGGGACACGAAAGCCGGAAGAGATGTCCGAGGCGGAATTCCTCAGCTTCTACGCCACCGTCATTAACAGAATCGTCTACGCATCGCTCGAAGACCCCAAGATCGAGGGTGGGGATAAAATCAGTTTCGACATCCTCTGGTGCCCCCACCAAGACCACTACCAGGCCTTCGACTGTCGCGTGCAACGGTACTTCGTGCAGGGGATGCTCGACGCCTTGGAGGAGTTTGGCGAAAAGCACGGGTTTCAGGTCCGGTTCGACTCCACGATCCCGGCGGGAGCACCAACCTGCCACTTTACCCTTTGGCGCGGAGACGAAGAGGGGCAAGAGGAATGGGCCAGGTACACGCAATTCCTGGACGAAAAGGCTCTCCGAATCGCGGCTGATGCAAAAGAGGCAAACGAGGCGCCCGGTGATTCGGCGAGACGCGCCCCGACGGGATCGGAATCGAGGTCCGTCCATAATTGAAGGGAGCGTCCTGGCCTCCATCGCCCGTTACCACCCGACTATTCGGGCATATTGCCGCGAAAATCCATGCCCGCGAGGGAATCGGTGGCGGGCTGGCCTTTCCTTGGCGGATTGAGGTGGATTAAGATGCAGAGGTATTTCCACGAGCAGATACTCAGGGGCCCATTGAAGAAATCCATCGCGAGCGATCCGACCAACAAAGGTAATGGGTTGGAGCTTCAGCTATCGTAGGCTGATCGGCACCCTTGCGATTTCTCGACGGGCAGTTAGCGGGCGTTGCAGTCATGGCTGAGACCAAAGTCGACATCGTTGGACCCTCGGAATTGCCGCTCATCGCGGAGTTGTACAGCGCCATTTTCCGGCCGCCACATAACGTCGATTTTTTCAAGCGTCGATTCCAGGGGCGCTACAACGTCTTGTTGTTACTTGCGTCGATCGACGGCAAACCGGTCGGCTTTTTCGCCGGATTCGAACTGAAGCCCACGGTTTATTTTGCGTGGCTGTATGGCGTATTGCCTTCCCACCGCCGCATGGGAATTGCATCTCAGCTTGTCGATGCGGTGCATGCCTGGTCCACCGAGCATGGCTACGACACGATCCGATTCGAATGCCACAATCAGCATCGGCCGATGCTTCATCTGGCCATCTCGCTGGCTTATGACATCGTCGGCATGCGCTGGGACCATGACCGAGCGGACAATCTCGTTATCTTTGAGAAACCGCTGCAGACAGCGGACTGATTCACGCGGTTCGCTCGTCTCGCGATCCCCAGTGATTCGCGTACATGCCACAAATAATGAGCTGTAACGGGTGATAGATCATGATCGGCAAAAGGATGAGACTGATGCCCGGATTCATGCCGAACATGAGTTGAGCCATGGGAATCCCTGACGCCAGCGTCTTCTTCGTTCCACAAAACACGACCGCAATCCCGTCCTCGGTACTGAATCCGAGGGACCTCGCCAGCCCATCGGTTCCCTGAAAAACCAGAAAGAAGATTACCGCCGAGCCGGCAACCGCCCAGGCCACCGTCGCCAGGCCATGTTTCCAAAAAACGCCCCATTTCATGGAGTCGCAAAAGGACGTGTAAACCAACAGAAGAATGGTTCCCCGGTCCACCTTGCTGATGGTCCCTTTCCACCGCTTGGCGAAATCCCCCAGGAGTGGGTGAAGCAATTGCCCGGCAACCAAGGGCAGGACGAGCCAAATGGTGAGGTCCAGGATCACTTCCGAATAGGGAAGACTTTCCCCCGTTTGACTTGAAAACCAGGCCATCCATGCCGGGGTAAGGAAGACACCGAGGAGGCTGGAAAGCGTGGCGTTGAAGACGGCGGCCGGGACGTTTCCTCTCGCCGCGGCGGTCAATGCCACCGAACTGGAGACCGTCGAGGGAAGAGCGCACAGATAAAAAAAACCAAGCTTCAAGTCCGGCGACATCCACCGGCCGAACAGACTCAGCAGCAGCAGGCCCAGGAGCGGAAAGAACAAGAAGGTCGTCATTTGCACGACTAGGTGGAGCCGCCATCGAGAGACGCCATACTTAAGGGACTCGAACGAAAGGACTACCCCATGGAGGAAGAAGATCAACGCGACGCCTGCCTTCGTCACGAGTTCCGGATGTAAAACCCCACCCTTGGCGCCGGGGTCGGGAAACAACCAGGCGAGGAACACGGCGATCGCCATGCCCACCATAAAACCGTCGATTTTGAATTTCAACGTCCCCTGTCCTCAATGATTTCCTTGGACCTTGGATCGCACAGTTCTGCATCCGAATAGTATTGTGCTGCCCGGTCGCTGGGAGAGCCTTGCGCAAAGCGCATCCGGCCGCGTCACAATACTTCGGAGCGGCAATATTCACTCCTCGGGGGGCAAGGAGCCTTCCCGGGATCGTCTACCTATCGTCGTCACCTAGGTTGCCATTGAACACGGACGACGGGGCTAACATAAGACTTTCCAGCGGCGGAGACATGGTAATGGCGGGACGGCCAGCGTATTTTGGATGGTGGTCCGATTCGAACTCTGGACGTCGAGTTCGCGCCCGTTAACGGAGAATGGAAAAAGTTTCTCGTTTCGTCGGTAACAAAACGACCGAGTTCCGGTAAGGAGTATTAAAGCGGCAGAGTGAAGCGATAGGTAGGGAAGTCGATGGAAGACCTGTACGGTCCGAGAGAAAGAGCCAGCCGGAGCGTTCGACACGCGTCCACGGTTTGAAATGGGTGTTACCTGCCGGCTCGAACTTATCGGCCTTGGTGCTTGGTCCTTATCAAGACTCCGGTATCCTGATTCGCCGACAGGGCCGCTCAGAGGCATGAAGTTCTCGACGACGCATTGGAGTGTCATTCTTTCCGCCGCCCGAAAGGGGTCGCCGGACTCGTCATCGGCACTGTCGAAATTATGCGCGGAGTATTGGTATCCGCTTTATGCCTACGCCCGGCGACAGAATTACACGGCGGCGGACTCGGAAGATCTGACGCAGGGTTTTTTCGCGCGATTGATCGATCGGAACGATCTTGCCGCCGTTGACCGGGAGCGGGGAAAGTTTCGGACGTTTCTGCTCCATGCGTTCAAGCGATATTTGGCCAACGAGCGGGAGAAGGCAAACGCGCGCAAGCGTGGAGGTGGTCGATCGCTGGTCTCGCTTGATTTTACGGGAGGCGAAGAAAGATACCGGCTCGAGCCGGCCCACGTCGAGACTCCGGATAAGAGGTTCGAGCGAGAATGGGCGCTCTCCGTGATCGAGCAAGTGTTCAACGCCATTCGCGAGGAGTATGAGGCCGCCGGTGCGTTGGAGACTTTCGAACGGCTTCGCGACTACTTGACGGCATCACCACGAGAGCCATCCTATCGCGAATTGGCGGAGCGATACGACGTTCCCGAGGGAGCCTTGCGAACCGCGGTCCATCGCATGCGAAGGCGATTTCAAAAAACGCTGCGTGCGAAGATTAGCGAAACCGTCTCGTCGAAAGCGGAGATCGATGACGAACTCCGCGACCTCATTCTGGCGCTGCAAAGCGAATGATGAATCAATGCCCCAGTCGCGGAATGCCGCGCGACTCTATCGCCTGCTGACGGAGTAACGACGCGATGCCCGAGACCCCGCGTTGCCCACGATGTGGCATGGCACTTTCCCCGCCACACGCGGGCAATCTATGTCCCGCGTGCCTGCTTCGCCTTGGCCTTCGGACTCCCCGATCCTCCTCGCCGGATTCTGGGAAGAATCGCCCCTTGCGCCGGCGTCGAGCGCCCCACGCCGCCGCCGCGGGGGATTCCGAACCTGTCCCCCCCTCGGACGAAGACGGTGCGTCAAACTTTTCCCATGAAGATGAGGAGATTCCCCGCGATCTGCCTCATCTGGATCTACTCAAGGTTCTCGGCCATGGCGGCATGGGAAAGGTCGTGCTCGCGCGCCAGCGGGAACTCGATCGTTTGGTCGCCGTCAAGTTTGTCCGGAAGGAAGGCGCCCAGATCCCGGAGTTTGCCCAGCGTTTCGCTCGCGAAGCACGCGCGCTTGCCAAACTGAGTCACCCGAATATCGTCACCGTCTACGATTTTGGCGAGGTGAATGGCTTCTTTTACCTCGTCATGGAATTCGTGGCGGGTTCCAATCTCCGCACGGTGATTCAATCGGGACGGGTCCATCCTTCCACCGCCCTCGCCATGGTGAGCCAGATCTGCGAGGCGCTTCAGTTTGCCCATGACGAGGGTGTGGTTCACCGGGACATCAAACCGGAAAATATCCTCGTTGATCGACGGGGACGGATCAAAGTCGCGGATTTCGGCATTGCCAAAATCCTCGATGCATCCACTTCCGACAAACTCTCGACGCAAAGCGGGTTAGTGGTGGGGACGCCCGCCTACATGGCGCCCGAACAACTGGAACGGCCCAAGGACGTCGATCATCGAGCGGACATTTATTCCTTGGGGGTGGTGTTCTACGAATTGCTGACGGGTGAATTACCTTTAGGTGTTTTTCCACCCCCGTCGCGCGCGTCGGGGTTGACCGAAAAGGTCGACGAAGTGGTGTTGCGCGCTTTGGAGAAGGAACCCGACCGCCGCTACCAGCGTGCAAGCGAGGTGGGAACCGCGGTGGATGGTTTGGCGACCACCATCGCGCAGTTGCCGAGCGAACCGATTACGGTCTCCTGTGCCGCATGCGGCCGAAAGCTCCGCGTCAAAGGCAAAGCGTTATTGCAGTCCCGCGTTCGTTGCCCGAATTGCCGTGCCTCCGTCGAACTGCCGCGCCCGACCAGGATCGAACCCGAGGCACCTTCCCCTTCAAACGCGGAGCAACCGCGAGAACGGCCTGTTTACCATTACGTTGCCTTGATCGTTCTGTTGCTCTTGATGTTCCTCACCAGTTTGTTGATCGCGCTTCCCCCATGGCGGCGAGCCGGTGAACGCGAACCAATCGCTGACGGTTCCACGTCGGTGAAGCAGCCCAGGAGCACTCCTCCCCTTGGGAAAAATGTCGCTGGTTCTCGATCAAAGGATTCAGCGGAGAGTGTCAACGTGAGTGTTTCCGGACCATCGTCGCATGAACCGGACGCGCCGACCGTCACCGGCCCGCCGCCAGAGAAACCGGCAGGGATCTCGACGGAGTCTCCGAATGTGGAAAAGAAAGCAGACGAGGCCATATCCTCCACGATCCTTCGATACCGATGGGATTCCAGACGTAGCTACACTTATCAAGTCAAAGTCGATTCGGAAAAGGAAGATTCCCTTCGGTCGGACGAAGGGCACTTTTCCTTCTCGGTCGCGAATCAAGAGGGACCCTCCACGACTCTTCACGTCCACGGATTCCTGTTTCCACACCGCCGGCCGAGAGATCCGCGCTCGATGCGTGGGTTCCTGTTGGAGGGCGAGCCTCTGGGAGTCCGTACTCCCCCGTTCGACGCATCGTTCACGATGGACTCGCTCGGCAACCCGCTTCGGTCCATGGGGACCACGGTTTTGCCGCACGGTTTGGGGCAAATCGAGGAAATGCTATTTCTTCGGCTTCCGCAAGGAGAGGAAGCGAGTTGGGAACACGCGGCGGAGGTCACCGTCACCTTGACGGAGGACTCGTTTATCAGCCGCCAGAGCCCAAAACTATTGCCAGCCACGGATAAAGTTCAGTATCGCCGGCTTGCCGATGACGGAAAGATGATTCGCATCGAGAAAGTCCACGAGGTGCGGACGCGCGAGACGGTCGGCGATCAACCGATGGTTCGCTGGTCCGGCAAAGGAGAAATCGAGTTCGATCTAACGCTCGGGGTCCCTCGTGCGGTGACCATGAAATACGAATTGGCGAGCACGTCGCGCACGGTGACGGTGCGCATGCCAATACAGTTCAAGGGAACCTTGCAGGATCAGAACGACAAAAAACCCTCCGATCGAAAAGCTCCCAACGCGGAACCGACGACGCTAAGCGAGCAACAAGTAAATGAGATGGTGGCTCAACTTTCGAGCCCGGACGGTGGCAAGGCGCGGGAGGCGGCAGAGCAGCTTTCCCGCGCGCGTCGAGAAAAGGAAAAGCAAAAGCAAAAGGTTTCCAAGGCTCTTGAGACGCTTCTGAAAAGTGGCGACGTTTTCACGCGGACGGCCGCCATGAAGGCGCTGAAGGGCTGGTACGTGCAAGACAGTGTTCCCGCAGTCTTCGACATGCTGGACGATGAATCGTTTTTCATTCGCAGGGACGCGATGGAAATCCTTGCGAACGAGCCCAGTCCACAAGCGGCCAAACGTGTCGCCGACCGTCTCGGCGAAGATCGGCATGAAGCATCAGAATGCCTGATAAAGATGGGGTCCGTGGCCGCGGATCCGGTGCATCCCTTGACGTCGGACCTTGACGATGGCGTGCGCCGCGAAGCGTGCAAGATCCTCCAGCAAATCGGCACGCGAAACAGCCTTCCCTACCTGCAACGTGCACTCCGGGACCCGGATCCGTTCGTGCGGCAAACGGCGCAGAAGGCAATTGAGGCCATCGAGAGACGTCTGTAAATTGGACTGGTACCTCCCTTGTCCAAGGGCGCAATTCCTTCCGCGGAATTTCCGCAGCCTTCCCAATTCTTCTTTTCATCGCGATGGAAAACCCAAGTTGACCTGGATCGTGAACCTTGGGATAAGCGGGTGAGAGAATTACCACTTATCATTCGTGGCAGTTTTGTAACCGTTTATGCGGTAATTGGATGCGCGGAGTTTGTTGGTCCGTGGCGAGTCTTGGTCGGGAATCCTGCGAACCTGGCTCAAGGGACCATGGGATTCCGGTCGATGGTTCGAAAGTGGTCGCGTGCATCCTCCATTCAGCATGCCTGCGAATGCCTCCCCTTTTGGGCGCGGGCAATTCGGCCTGAAGCAAACAGTGCTTGGGGCAATGGATGCAACGGATGGTGGGGGACGCATCGGCGGAAAATTCGATACCTGGTGCGGTCGTAGGAGCAAATACGGCGCGCGATCAGATTCTGCGATGATGGTTCGAACGCCATGGCGTCGCAGGTAGAGTGAATACACAGCCGTCGAGGCTGATGACGAATGCCCGTGGGAGCGGTCCGAGAAGACTCATGGATCTACTGCTTTACGTTGTCGTTCCCTTCGTGCTCATAGGAGCAGGGGTCGGCTGCGTCTACGCACGGGCGCGAGTCGCCAGTTCGAAATCCCAGACGCTTTGCACCAAATGGGCGGCCGGCATGTTCGGGTCGGCGTTCATCATCTGGTGCGTGTATGTCCTGGCGCCTTTCCTTCAGTTACTGGTGATCTTCGCCGCCGTCGGCTGGTTAGCCCGCCGCATCGCGATTGGGGGCCCGCCCCCTGGTCTGGCGATGGCGATCCGTCTCGCACGCATGACCCGCCGATTCGGCTAGTCCGCCGACCTGCCTATTGAGCGGTAATTATTTGGAATCGGGTTACTTTGCCGGCAAGGGAATCGCGCGAAGCGCGGACTCTTGCTGGCTGTCGCGTAAACTTGCCAGACCGACCTCCACCCAATGTTGGACGGAATTTCCATCGCCTGCGAGCAAATACATGACCGCCAGTGCGTAGCAGGCATCCGCCTTGGTATCCTCATGTTCGGCGGCAACCAACAATGCCTTGTGAGCTTCTGCGAATTGGCCATCGGCTAGCGTGGCGCATCCAAGGCGAAGCGAGCCCAGGCCGAGTGGTAGGCGCTTCTGGTTCAAGGCCTGGCGGTACAAGGTCGTTGCCGACCTAGGACTACCGACGGCGAGAAGCCAGGTTCCCACGCGGTCCAGTTGCTCCGGAGGCAGTGACTCGATCGTCGCCTGATCCAATTGCTTGAGCCCTTCGCCAAGCAGTCCTCGTTCTGCAAATTTCATGGCTCGCAGAATCGGAGTTTGCTCGTTGGGTTCGGAAGATCGCGCATCGAGAACTTTCTTCTCTCGCTGCTCGATGATCGAGGGAAGCTGTTTCGCGAATTCCGCCTGCGCCCAATTGCCGGTCCGGTTTTCCAGTCGCTTGAGAGGAACCAGGCTCAGGTCAACGGCCCCCCGTCGATCGAGGAAGTATTGAAGGTAATAATTGGAGGAAAAATCCCATGGGTTATTCGCGACCGCGCGATGCAACGCCGCGATCCCCATCGCTTCCACAAGATCGGTCGTGACGTTCCACTCGGAGAGGGCGCCGGCGGCTTGTTCCCGCGCATGGATTAAAGCGAGCGCCACGCCGTAATTGCGAAACGTTTCCGCCTCCCATGGCCTTCTTCGGATGGCATCGATTCCTTGTTGGGCCGTGTACCAAAGTATTTCCCGTCTCCGCTGCGGGACGCGATTTCCCAAGGACATGCCGAGACGAAGGGAGGCAGCAGCCCGTTTGTCCACGGTCGAGGAAAGAAGTCCGTCTGGAACCGCGAGCCACCATTCGGGGGGGAGAGTCGGCTGAGGAAGTGATTCCGAGGCTAGCGATTTTGTATCGGCGAAAAGTAGCCCGCGAAAATCAATGGGAGAAACGCCTTCGGGCAGCGGGATTCGTTTGCGGACGAAGACTGCCATGACATCGTCGAAAAAAACCGCTTGCCAGTCTGGATCGCTAAATAACGTTGCTTGAATGGGCGCGCTTTGTTCGCCGTCCGCGAGGACCATGTCCACGCCCAGCCCCGATACCGCGGATTGCCACCCATCGCCTGCTTGCATCCGATCCCGCAGGGACAGGTATTCGCGGAACTGTTGCTCCGTGTAAAGTTCCAGTCTCGCGTCCATGAACACTTTTTGGTCAGGGCCGTTCTGATGGATAAAGGTGGCCGCATGGCCAAGATGAAAAATGAGGGCGCGCGCCGGCATGCCAGGTTTGCCGGCGACGGCCATGGCTTCGAACGAGAAGTGATTCGGCTTCAACTCCACGCCAAGACGCCGGTTCTCTCCCGTGAGCAAGTACCAGCGGCCGCTTGCCACGGCATAAATGGACAGGGCGACGACACCGGCGACGAATAATGTTGGGAGGCCCCCCGTCCATCTCCGCGAGCAACGAAGCGCGCCGAAATTCCAGGCGATCGTGATCCCGGCCACCAGGCCGAACGCGCTGCCGTTTCGGGTCGCCTGCAGCGACAAATACCCGAAGGCCAGGAGCACCAGAACGCGGAAGACCCTGCGTTCGAGAAGAATCTCCCGCCACGCCGCCAGCAAACTGATGCCGCCCAAGCCCCACAAAAAAAGGAGCAGCCAAACGTAGGGATTCGCGCGTCCCCCTTGTTTCCAGAACGTGGCGACATCGACGAGTTCCGTGATGTTGTCCTTGTAAATCTGTCCCCCGGAGCCCATCTTTTGCCAGAGTTGCCAGACCAGATCGACATTCGCGCCCAGGTAGGGACTGACGAAACAGCCTCCCATGGTTAGCAAGGTGACGGGCATGAGATGTCGGAACACGCCGTGTAACTGATCCATGCGAAGAATCGCTTCGACGAAATACATTGCCAAAAGAATAGGCCCGAAGATGAACAGACCGTGAAAATTCGCCCACAGAATCTGCAACGGGGGCAGGAGCCATAGAAGGCTGGGATGTCTCTCGGCATGAAAAAGAACCGTCAGATTAATCGCCAGGAACAAGAGGGTGAAAACTTCCGGTCGGGTGTAAATTCGGCTGGACAGCAGAAACAAGGCGGGCAGCCAGGTGAGAAGCTGGATGGCAACCGGCCAGGCGGATCGGTAGGCGGTCAAGCCCATGCCGACGGCAAATGTTGCAATCGCCGACTTGCCCAAGACCAATCCAGGGACTCCAAACCGATCGTGGACCCAAGCTGCAACGACTTGAAATCCCCATTGGACGTCAATCCATGCGTTTTCTTCCGTGATGAAGCTGAACCAATCGCTGAAAGGAACGCCCCGTTCGGGAATCAATTCCCCCGTTCGGAGGTGCCACCAAAGATCGAAATCTCCCTCTTGAAAACAGCCGAGCAGAAAAGTGAGTCCCAGGAAGAGGAGTTTTGCCATGCTTCCGCCGACGCTCCCTTGTGCATAAGGAGCTAGGGGCGCAGCGGCTGGGGGTGTTGGAAAGCCCGCTCCCCGGGATCGTGGATTGAAAGATTCGACGGGGTGGCGAACTGTCTCCCGAGAGGCATTCATGGCGTTAATCGTGCGTATGGCTTTGGCGTCCATGCCACTACCCTAATCGGTATTTGAGCAGCGTCCAAATGGCGATGATTCCGTCCCACCATCGAATTTTTTTCCCCTCTTCAAACGAACGTGGTTGGTAACGGATGGGAACCTCGTGAATGTGAAGACCTTTACGAAGAAACTTGCCCGTCAACTCCGGACAGAACTCGAATCCGTTGGCGGTGAGCGTGATGCCTTCCAACGCTTCGCGTCGAAACGCCTTGTACCCAGTGGCCTCGTCCGTCAATCGAGTTCCGAAGAGGAGATTGGCGACGAGAGTCAAAAGTCGTCCCCCCCAATAGTACCGGCTGTAGGAGCGGTTGGAGCTTCCCAGAATTCGCGAGCCATACACCACTTGAACCGCCGGATTTTCAAATGGACGCAATAAAGCCGCGTAGTCTCCGGGATCGTATTCCAGATCGGCGTCTTGCACGAGCAGGATTTCTCCCGTCGCCAGCCTGATTCCTTGCCGGACGGCGCTCCCTTTTCCCTGATGTCGTGGCAAGGCTAAAGCCCTCACCTCGGCATGGATCGACTGCAGTTCCTCGGCGATAGCGCGGCTGGAATCGGAGGATTGGTCGTCGACAATCAGGATCTCGCGGGCAAGACCATTCGTCGGGGCGGCAAGAACCCGATCGACGAGCGTCCGCAGCGTCGCTTCTTCATTGAAGCAGGGAATGATGATCGAGACCTTCATGGTCGTGAGATTATATCAGCAGGGTTGGGAAAGTACCCTTGCGATCGAAAACGTTACTTTTCATCGGCGGGAAGGCGGAAGAACGTGCACGGCGCGAGCCGGCGCTTAGAGAAGGTTGCTTGCCAGTTCGGCGAGCGCGGACCGCTCTCCCTTTTCCAAGGTGACGTGGGCGTAGATCGGTTGGCCCACCATCCGATGGATGAGATAACTAAGACCATTCGACAACGTATCGAGATACGGCTGATCGATCTGGTGGATATCCCCGGTGAACACCACTTTTGTTCCTTCTCCTGCACGCGTGATGATCGTTTTGACTTCATGCGGCGTGAGGTTCTGTGCCTCGTCCACGATGAAAAAAACCTTCTGAAACGTTCGGCCGCGAATGTACGCCAATGGCGTGATCAGCAGCTTTTCCGATTCCAGCATGTCGTTGATGCGGCCGGCGTGCGGATCCTGGTCTTGAAACTGATTGCGGATCACGGAGAGATTGTCGAAGAGTGGTTGCATGTACGGGTCGATCTTTGAATGGATGTCGCCCGGAAGAAAGCCGATGTCGCGATTGCTCAAGGGGACGATCGGACGGGCGAGATAAATCTGGCGAAATGTCGATCGGCATTCGAGCGCGCCCGCGAGCGCGAGCAAGGTCTTGCCCGTCCCCGCCTTGCCCGAGATGGTGACGAGTTGGATCTTTGGATTCATCAGTGCCTTGAGCGCGAAGGACTGCTCGGCGTTGCGTGGCGAGATGCCGTACGCGGTAATCTTCTCGACGCGGTGGTAAGCATTCTCTTTCGCGTCATAGGTGGCGAGCACGGACTTCGAGCCGTTTCGCAAAATGAAGTTTTCGTTCGCGTTGGGGGCCTCCACCTTGACCATATCCTCGGCGGCAACTCCTTGACCTTGTGCGGTTTGATAAAAGCGATCGATCGTCTCCGAAGGAACGTTCTCGACAAATCGCTTCCCCGTGTAGATCTTTTCGATGCTTTCGACCTTGTCGGTCGTGTAGTCCTGGGCGGGAATCCCCAGGGACTTCGCCTTCATTCGAAGGTTGTTATCCTTGGAAACCAGAATTATCCTGCGGTCCGGCTCGTCCCTTTTCAGACCGTAAACGGTGCTCAGGATTCGGTGGTCGGGAGTATCCTGGTGGAAGTACTTGCGAATGTCGGCGTACTGATGCTTGTCGAAGATCACGCGAACCGTGCCGTGCCCCTCGCCGATGGACACGCCCCCTTCTTGAAGCACGTCACCCGAGAGTTCATCCAGTTGGCGCAAGAATTCGCGCGCATGGAAGTTAATCTCTTCGTTTCCTCGCTTGAAGCGGTCGAGTTCTTCGAGAACGGTAATGGGGATCGCGATGTCGTTTTCTTCGAAATGGCCTATACAGCGGGAATCGTGTAGTACAACGTTGGTGTCGAGCACGAACAGCTTTGGCGCGGATTGCATGTCGCTTGCCATGCGGTCCTTCCGTGTAGCTGGCAACGGTTGGCGACGGCAAGGCCTCGACCGAGGCCCCGGTCGTCCATCCCTTTTCCCCGTACCCGACTCTACACGGAATCGCGATGGGAGGCAAGCCGACCCCGGGATCGGATTTCACTCGGGACTATCGTCGCTCGGAAAAGTAACGCCGCGCCCCGGCTCTGGCTGCACCAAGGCGTTCCAAGCGACCGGGCCGGGAACTGCGCTCTTACTTTTCTGGAGCGCAAAGGCATCGTTCAATTTTCGAGATAAAGGATCTCGCAGAGCTTGCCGAGAATCTTGCCGATCGTCACGCGATCCGAGGGCGCTTTGAGCCTAACGTTGTTGACCACCATGGCGAAGATGAGCGATCTCCCGGACTTCGCTTGGAGATAGCCTGCCAGAGCCTTGCTGGTGAGAATGATTTCCCCGTTGAGAGCGTTGGCGAAGTAGAAAGTTCCCGTTTTTCCTTGTGCGTGGCCGCGAACAGGACTGTCGGCGTCGACGGCCTCCGCGAGAGTACCATCCACGCCGAGAATAGGGAGAGCGTTTTGATAGGCTTGAAATTGCGAATGTTTGCTCATCCCCTGCAGCAATTGAACGGTGGCGCGCGGCGTGGTGAAGTCGGCGGGGGATCCTCCCGCGCCGCTGCCGAACGAAATGCTGGAACCATCGACGCCAATACCACCGAGAAAATCGGCTTCCAACCGGAGCCCATCCCTGAGCGTGCGTTTTCCCTGGCGGGTAGCGAGCAAGAGGGGGAGCGCGCTTGCGCCGATGTTATGGCTGACCTTCAGAATTAACTTGGCCGTTTCGGAAAAGGGAGGCGACTTGAGCAACGCGACCCGAGGCAATTCGGAATATCGATCGAAACCCGGAAGCGCGTGGGGATCATTGTCATCGAATGGAGACGCGGCGACGGCAACGCCGGCCTTCCTTAATGACTCGATGAACAAGGAGCGTGCGAACGAAGCTGGATCCTTGACTTCGTGGATCAACAAGACGGGAGACCTGCCCTCCGCGATTCGTCCTTTCAATTGCAGACGACCAGGAGAGATCTCGCGAATGCTGATTCGCGTTGGCTCGCCTTTTTCGACCGTCTGAATTTGCGGATCGACCTGGAGACAGAGCGATTGCGGACGCCAATCGACGGTGGCGGTATCGCCAAGTTTCGATGGAGAGATGGTCAAGTCGATGACGCTATCGTTGACGATGATGGGCGTGACTTGTTTCGGCCCACTGCCGGTGGACTCGGTCTTTTCGAAAAGCCGATCGTCCACGAGGACATTGCCGCTCACGCGTTGGATGCCCGATTGCCGGACCTGACGGGCCAGATCGTGTAACCCGGCGAGTGGGTCAGGTTTGGTCAATTCTCCCTTCGAATCAATGCTCGCGTAGGTGTGATCGGTATTGGCGAACGCGATCTTCCCATCCGGGTCGGTTCTGCCTCCCATGGTGATGTCGCCGCTGGCGACGAGTATCAAATCGCCTTCCAAAACGCCGGTCTTGGAGATTACCCCCTTTGCATGAACGGGCGTCTGAAAACGGAAATCCGCCCCGAACGCATCGAGGGCGGCAGCGACGGAAAAGAGTTTGGTCGTGGAAGCGGGAGCAAAGAGTTGGTCGGGATTCAGGGCGTAAACGGTCTCGCCGGTATCGGCGTCCACGACCAGGATGCCCCAATGCGCGTTCTGGCAGGGCTTGGCGGTAGTGACCTCTTCGAGGCGTGCGGCAAGAGATTCCGCCGATGTTGGGGTCTTTAAAAGGAGTAGGAAGACAAACGCGGCGAGGGGGTGGACTCGATGCGGCATGTAGGCTCCTAGAAGAGGGGACCTATTGCCCCTCGGTCAATGGTTCAACGACGCCAATGGCAAACCCGTATGTTTCCTGATTTTGGCGATCAATTGGGATTTATCAAAGGGTTTCGTCAAATAATCGCTGGCGCCGGCGATGATGGTTTTGCCAATGGTTTCGCGCGAGCGGTCACCGCTCACCATCACGATCGGACCGCCGTACCCGTTCTCGCGCAGATTCATGACGATGTCGATGCTATCGACGTTGGGTAAGTGAATGTCGGCGAGCACGGCGGAAGCGCCAATGGCCAACGCCTGGCATTGCTTGCTGTTATCGCAAGCTCGTACGTCCAATCCGACGTCGCCCAAGTGGCGACGAATCATTTCGACGATCAGAGGCTCGTCTTCGACGAGGACGATCCGTGGATGGCGAAAGTTCTGGCTCCGTGGAGTCCTCGGCCAAGTCCGCCACCGCGGGCTCTTCCAAGTTCGGGACTTCCTCGGTGTCCACGGGAGGGATATTGGCGATCTCGGACGCGGACACACGATGGACCAGTCGAGTGAGCACGTCGTCATTGGGAACCGGAAGGGAAAAGAGTCGACTGGATTCCACCGCCTTGGAAACCGCCTTGGCAATGCAAGCTTGGCACTCCTCCGACATTGCGCCGCCGTACCCGTGCAGGAGTCTTTGCAAAAGGGGAAAGCGTTGGGAGGTGTGGCCGTCGGCGAAGTCGGCGAGCGCCTCGCCCACCCGCATCACGTTCAGGAAACGCTGTTCCGTCTTCGAGCGGTTCTCCGCGTTCGATGCATCATGATGCGTTAGCACCATGGTGACCAGCGAAGAGGGCATTTCCCACACTTGCAACAGGGCCGCGGAGACATCGGAGTGCGTCATCCCGAACTCTTGACGCTCGACGACATCGAGCCGAAGGGCACCGGTTTCGCGTACACGCCGAATGATGTTGTAGTATTTTCCCCCGATGGCATTGGCGAGTAGCAGGATGCCGATGTCTTGAAGCAAGCCAAGGACGAACGCGGTGTCCGACGACACGTTCGCAACCAGGCGAGCGAAAGAAGAGGCGGCATTCGCGATCAATACGCTACGCCGGTTGTACCAGAGTCGATCTACAGGATGGACCTGGTGCGCCAGTTTTTCGGAGTTTTCGACCGCCGTCGAAGAAACGATGAGAGAGACCGTGCGGCGGACTCCGAGTAAATTCACCGCCTGTTGGAGATTGGTGTACTTGCGGTTGAACCCCATCGCCGAACTGTTGATCAGATTAAAGATCTGCGCCGTTACCTTCGGGTCGACGCTGATGTCATCGCAAAACTGCGGAATGTTGACGTCGCATTCGTCGAAATTGAGGTACGACACTGCCTTGACCAGAACCTGGGGCATCGGTGGAATGTCGCCGAACTGTTGCACCAGCCTTCGGGCCGGAGCGCAGATATGAACTTGGGAAATGCGCCCCTTCGTCAACTGCGTTTCCAGTACCGTGCGAATCGTCGAGATCGGGGTCTCGGGCGCGAGCACCGTGTCGATCCCCAGGCATTGCGCACGTTCGCGGATCCTATTGGTGGGATTGGCAATCAGGGTGGTGGTTGGCCGCAAAAGGTCGCGATACAGTCGCCCGAGAATGTCCAATCCGCTAAGGAAGCCGCGCAGCTGGTTCTCAATGATGACGAGATCAACATGGTTGAAGTTCAAGATCTCGTAGAACTCGTCCGAGCTCTTGGCGACCATCGTTCGGATGCGGCCGGAACCAATCGCTTCCGCAACGGATTCCGCGCGTTGGTTGTTGGTTAGAAATACAACAACGATGTTCTTGGCGGACATGGACATAGGCCTTTCGCGCGATTTTCGGCCGTTTGGTGGTCCGCTTTTGTCTTCTATTTGAGAGACCGTCGGACGCGGAAAATTATTCCACGATGGCCCCTATCGCCGTCGATGGTGGCGTTCGGCAATCGAGATTGCCTACCAGAGGGATTCGAATTCGGCGTTTTCCTCGGGGCAAATCGAGGCTTTCGGACCCTCACCCTCGATCATCCTTGAGCCTCGATTCCATTACAGCAGCGAGCGCGACGGCAGGTCACCTCAGGTATAGACGCCGGAAAGTGAAATCTCGGCCAGATAGGCCTTTTCGCTTCGGTGGTGCCTTTGGTTCACTAGGTGGCGTTTGAGATGCCTCGTACGCCCGGGCTTCCCGCATTTTCCCGACGGTCGTGTCCATGCGGACGCGATGTGGCCAAGGTGTAGGATCGCGAGGCTGGCGACCTGGAGCCTGCTTTTTGAGATGATTTGCCTGGGAATACCGGCGGAGGACGTGGGCATTATACCGCTTCGTGTCGCGAGTAGGTGATCGGGAAGGAGAGGGAAAAGCAACGACGGATGCAAGCATCCAAACGCCGCTCGTCCCTCCCCCCTTTCCTCCCCGAACAACTTTCGCCCAGTTCCGCGTGCCACGGACCGAGCCGAAAGATTATTGCGGGCGCTCGCGGCCCGCGATTTCCACGATGGCGGAAGTCATCAAGATCAAACATCCCCCGCGCGTACGGGTCTCGTCATGGACCGTGCCGGCGGCAAAGCGAAGGTAATCGCCGGTGTGGAACTCGTTTCCCATCGTCGACAGATCCCCTTCCAGGATGAAGCATTCTTCGTCCGCGAGGTGCTTATGCGCCGGAAATGACGCTCCTGCTTCCGCCCGAATCAGATACGTCTGTCGCCCCTTTCCGTGATCCACAAACAGGGACCGTAGCCGTACTCCGGGAGATCCCGTTTCGATCCACCGCGAATCTTGGTCTCGTTGGATGAATACTTCTCCCTTGGCCCGACGGGACGCAATCTCGCGCTCATCGATCCGATGGAGCAGGGATTCGCGAATCGCGGGAGGAGGGGTCTGGGGAACCACGGCCTTGAAAAACTCGAGCAAAACCGGCTCCATGGAATGAAACTCCGCTAGGTATGCTTCATGTCCACTATTCAGCATGGATTCGACGGCCTCGGCCTCCTCCTTGGACAATGCTCCCGCGACATAGGAGGCAATCAGGTCGCGCATCTCATCGGGCATCTGATCGGTCATGGGACACGTACCTCCTTGGTCCGGTCGAGAAGCTCTCGTAACCGGCGTACCCCCGAGCGAATCCTTGTTTTCGCGGTCCCCAGTGGAACCTCTTGTACTTTGGCGATTTCCGCGTGCGATAACCCCGCAAAGAACGAGAGACGAATGGCGGACTGCTGCTCCGACGGCAATTCCGCGAGCGCGCCGCGAACCACCTCCGCCGATTCTTTCATCGATGACAACAAGGCAGCATCTTCAACCGAGCGGGGCTCCGTTTCCATGCTCCCCTGCGGGGCCCGACGTTGCTTGCGTTGATGGTCGATGGCGCGCGAACGCGCGATCAAGAGCAACCAGACGAGCGGATTACCGCGCGAAGGGGAGTATTGCGGAGCTCGGCACCAGACTTGCCAAAAAACCTCCTGCAAGACATCCTCCGCGTGCTGACGATCCCCCACCATGCGCAACAGAAAACCTAAAATCCGCGGCGAATGCCGGTCGTAAAACTGCGCAAAGGCATTCGCGTCTCCATTGGCCATCTGCTCGATTAACCGTTGGTCCGGCATGTCCGTCGTGCGTCCGTGGACTGAAAAATGCTCTCCAACGCCGCGCCTACCCGCCCCTACGGACAATATCGGCTGAGTCTGCGCAAGCCCTCCCCGATACGAGTACGACTAAAACCTCGGACTGGATTTTAAGCACGAGGAAAAAATCAAAAAATTGGCGAGGAACGAATCCTTGCCCTGGCCACTTCTCCCGGCTCCATTCACTGTCGTCCTGGGGTTTGCGGTGCAAGTGTTTGTTGGTAAACGGTTTGTGTTGCATTTTTGCGGTTTGTATTCGGGGACTTTCAAGTTCAAACGAAATGGTGCCGGCATGAAATTCGCCTGGATCAGGTTTCGATCGTGGCGATTTGAAAACGAAATCGCGCTGGCGACCCGAGGGCGCGCTGGCGCTGTTTGGTTGTATCCTGTCCGGGACGTAGAGTTAAACTATCGAGACTTGAACATCGAACTCTCCGGCGCGTGAGACGAAGCCATGGCTATTCGACCGACGATTACTTCTCCGACGGACCCGGCGTTGGACGAACTTTGCAAAGAACTATCCTCGCGCGCCGACCAGGTGGGGGCGATGGAGGCCTGGCCGGCGGAATCCTTGGCCATGTGTGCGAATTACGGCGTTCATCAATGGTTCTTTCCCCTGAACTGGGGAGGACAGGATTGGAGCGAAACGGACATCCTTCGGGGCTACCTGCGACTGAGCGCCGCCTGCCTAACCACGACCTTTGTCTTGACTCAATGGCAGGGCGCGTGCCGACGGATCGTGACTTCGGAGAACTACCGTCTCGCCGCGTCGCTCATTCCTGATTTGATCTCGGGCAAGACATTCGCGACCGTGGGGATCTCGCACCTGACGACGAGCCGGCGTCACCTTTCTCGGCCGGCGCTCGCCGCCGAGCCAACCGGAGACGGATTCATGCTGGATGGTTTCAGTCCCTGGGTCACAGGAGCGCCCAAAGCGCAAACGATCGTCACGGGCGCGACACTCGCCGACGGTCGGCAGATTCTGGTCGCCGTGCCGACCGATTTGCCGGGCGTCGAGATTGGCGAGCCGTTACGGCTCATGGGATTGTCTGGTAGCGAGACCGGGCCGGTTCGTTTCCACCAGGTTGCCATTGATCCCTATTTCCTGTTGGCGGGTCCGGTGGAGAACGTGATGGCCCAAGGCGTGGGCGCGAAGACGGGCGGACTACAGACCTCGTGTCTTGCCATTGGTCTGTCGTCCACAGCTCTGCAGTATCTTCGCCAGCAAGCCGAGATCCGCGCGGATTTGGAGGAAGCGACTTCCCGTCTGGAGGAAGAGCAAGCCGGTCTGGTTGAGGACTTGTTTGCAATCAGTGAAGGGCAGCCGGCCTGTTCGAATGAAGAACTTCGGGCGCGCGCCAATAGTCTCGTCCTTCGCGCGACGCAAGCGACCTTGGCGGCCGCGAAGGGGACCGGCTATGTCCATGGGCATCCCGCCGGCCGATGGTGTGCCGAGGCGCTATTCTTCCTCGTTTGGAGTTGCCCGCAACCCGTGCTCGCCGCCAACTTGTGTGAGTTGGCCGGCCTGTCGGACTAACGGGAAATCGCGCGGATATCACCCAGGGTCGTTCCAGCCGGCATCCACCCACAGGGTGGGCCGAACCGCGGGCTGCGTCACCAGGAAAAGGATCGCATCGGCAATTTCCTCTGGCGCGATCAAGCGTCCGAGTTGAGTCGCTGGGAGCACGCGCTCGGCGATCACGTCGTCACCCATATTGCGGACCATCGGCGTATCGACAAAACCGGGGTGTAGGAGCACGGCTCGAACGCCGAAATGGGCGGCTTCCTTCCGCACGGAGGCGGCTGCAGCAGCGATCCCCCCTTTGCTCATCGCATAGGCGAGCTGGCCGCGCGCCCCCTTCGAAAAAATCGAACCGATGAATACAATCGTTCCCTCGAGTTTCTCGTCCTTCGACCAACGGCCAAGGCCGCGCTGACGCCGTGATTGCGCAATCCCCGCGACCATCTCCAGACTCCAGTAAACGGGAGCCACGAGATTAATGCCCAATATCCGATCCATGGTTTCCCGCGCGTAGAGAGACGCAGCGCCGGTTTCTTTGTCCAGCTTGACCGCGACTTGATTGTCGACGGCGATCCCTGCCGCCGGTACGCAGAGCGTCACGGTTCCCCAGGTCTCGCGAACCTGTTGGTAAACCTCGACGCGGAAGGAATCGCAAGTTACGTCCCCGACGAAGGGACGCGCGACGGCTTTGGACGCGGCTCGGTTCAGGGACTCCGCCAATTCAGTCACCGCGGTGGACTGGTCCACCAGGGCAACGCCCCGCGCGCCGCGCGCGATCAGCGATTGGGCCAACGCTCGGCCGATGCCGCTTGCCGCTCCCGTGATCAGTGCCACCGCCCCTTCAAGTTGCATGTTCGGTCCCTGGAATCGAGGAATGACGGAAAGGGATCACAACTGAATTTTGCGAAGTCGAAGGGCGTTCGAAATCACGGAGACGGAGCTGAGGCTCATGGCGGCACTGGCGATCATGGGACTGAGCAAAACAGCAAGGAAAGGATAGAGAACGCCTGCGGCAATCGGGACGCCGAGAGTGTTGTAGACGAAGGCGAAAAAGAGGTTTTGACGGATGTTGCGCATGGTTCCTCGGCTGAGGCGGCGGGCGCGGGAAATCCCCCGCAGATCTCCCTTCACCAAGGCGACCGACGCGCTCTGCACGGCGACGTCCGTGCCCGTTCCCATCGCGATGCCGACATCGGCCAACGCGAGCGAAGGGGCGTCGTTGATTCCGTCCCCAGCCATCGCGACGATCCGGCCTCCCTTTTGCAACTTTTTGACGACGTCACCCTTCTGTTCCGGCAGGATTTCCGCATGTACCTCTTCGATGCCGAGCTTGCGCGCGACCGCTTCCGCGGAGGTTCGATTGTCCCCCGTCAACATGACGATGTGAATCCCTTCCGCGCGGAGCTGTGCGATGGCTTCCGGGGTCGAACTCTTGATCGGATCGGAGATGCCGAGCATGCCCGCGGGGGTGCCGTCGAGAGCGACGAAAACGACGGTCTGGCCATCCTGGCGGAGTTTTTGCGCGGGTATGCGAATCGGGGCAAGGTCGATGCCGCGAGATTCCATGAATTTCACGGTACCGAGCACGACCTGTTTTCCTTCCACGGATCCAGAGATTCCCATGCCGGTTTGGGACTGAAAGTCCTTCGGGGAAACGAGGGGAATATCCCGTTGTTTCGCTTCGAAGACGACGGCGGCGGCCAACGGATGTTCGCTCGCTTGCTCCACGCTCGCCGCGAGTCGAAGCAGTTCGTCGCTCGACAGGCCCTCGCGGGGCGAAATCGTGGTGAGTCGCGGTTTTCCTTCCGTCAAGGTACCCGTCTTGTCAATAACGATGGTGTCCACCCTCTCCATCATCTCGAGGGCCTCGGCATTCTTGATCAAGACTCCCGCCGTCGCTCCCCGGCCGGTCCCGACCATGATCGACATGGGGGTCGCCAATCCCAAGGCGTAGGGGCATGCAATGATGAGCACGGCGACGGCGTTGACCAAGGCATACGCCAATTTTGGCTCGGGACCAAGCCAAGCCCAGACGACGAATGTCACCACCGCGACCAGGAACACGATGGGAACGAAGACGCTCTGCCACGCGGTCAGCGAGCTCCTGGATCGGCGCCGGCTCCTCTGCGCCTCCGCGACCATTTGCAAGATTCTGGAGAGAAGGGTGTCCCTGCCGACCTTCTCCGCTTGCATCAGAAATCCGCCGGTCCCATTGATGGTTCCGCCGGTGACCTTGTCTCCCACGCTTTTTTCCGCAGGGATGGGTTCGCCGGTGACCATGGATTCATCAATCGAACTGGTTCCTTCGAGGAGGACTCCATCCACGGGAACCTTCTCGCCCGGCCGGACGCGGATCGTCATGCCGACCTCGACATGCTCGATGGGAAGGTCGATTTCCTCGCCGTCGTCGGTCACTACTCGGGCATGCTTGGGAGCGAGTTGGAGCAGGGCTCGGATCGCGCGTCCCGTTTGTTCCCGGGCGCGAAGTTCAAGCACCTGGCCAAGGAGAACGAGTGTGACAATCACCGCCGCGGACTCGAAATAGACCGCGATTCCACCATGGGAGTCATGGAAAGAATCCGGGAAAATGCCGGGCGCGACCGTTGCCGCGATGCTGTAAGCGTAGGCGACCCCGGTTCCCGTGGCGATGAGCGTGAACATATTCGGGCTCGCATTGGCGATCGATTGCATCCCCCGAACGAAGAAGGGTAATCCACCCCAAAGAACGACCGGCGTCGCGAGAATCAACTGTATCCACGCCGACGTCGAGCCCAGGAGCGAATGCAATGGACTGCCGGGAATCATCTCTCCCATGTCGAGTAGGAGTAGCGGAACGGTGAATACCAGCGAGATCCAGAATCGGCGGGACATGTCGATGAGTTCTGGATTGGCCTCTTCCTCCGCGGAGATCGTCATCGGTTCGAGGGCCATGCCGCACTTGGGGCAAGCGCCCGGTCCGCGCTGACGTATCTCCGGATGCATCGGGCAGGTATATTCCTCGTCGGGCAAGGACTTCGTCGCCACCGGTTGTTCCCGTGGATCGATGATTTGCAGCACCATGTCGGGCGCGCTGGTGACGGAACCGTGTCCGTGAGGATGCATGGAGGGGACGTGCTCCGGGGACAGGTATTTCGCTGGCTGGACGCGGAATCGATCCAGGCAATGGCGACTGCAGAAGTAGTACACCTTGCCCTTGTGCGCCAGCGTGCCGTCCGCTTCGCGCGGATCGACCGTCATGCCACAAACCGGGTCGATGACCGCTGCGGGCGGACCGTCGACTTCCTCAAGAAACTCGTCCTCGTCGCCGCCAATTTCCATGCGCATCCCACCCCACCGAGTCGAAAATCCCCCTCATACTGGCCGATGACGATTAGCAAAGTCAAGATGCGAAACGCCTCTTCGCCAATCCTTGTCCGATTTCTTGCATTACAGTCACGTCGAAATCCGTGTTCGTAGTGTCGGCATGCGTCGCGTATGATGAGAGCCATCGAATCCAGTGTCGTTCAAGGGTCTGGACCATGCTCGCGTCTTTTGTTGAGTCTAAGGTTTCGAAAATCTTTGCCGGAAAGCTCTTCGACCTGCTGATTTCTGGCGTTCCTGCCGGACAAAGAGACATTCAGGGATCGAAACGCTCCTGCCGAACGAATCTTTGCCTGTTGCTCGCATTGCCACTCCTATTGTCCCTGCCGGGAGGTCGGCTTGCGGGTGAGGAACGTCCGAAGAAGGACGCCAATAGCGGCATCGAACTAAAAAAACCCTCCCTCCCCAACGGCAAACCCGACGACCATCCGATCGATCGATTTCTGGCGGCCTACTTTCAAAAGCATTCCGTTGTCACTGACAACGCCGTCGACGATGCCGTCTTCGCCAGGCGAGTCTATTTGGACGTGATCGGTCTGCTCCCCACGCAAAAGGAATTGAACGAGTTCCTCGCCGACAATCGAGCGGAAAAACGCGCCCTTCTCGTCGATCGACTTCTTGCGGACCGAGACTCTTACGCGGTTCATTGGATGAGCTTCTGGAACGACGCGCTGCGTAACGACTACCGTGGAACCGGGTACATCGACGGGGGCCGCAAGCAGATCACGCAATGGCTTTACCGGGCTCTCGCGAACAACATGCCGTATGATCGGTTCGTTAGGGAACTGGTTAGCCCCTCGCCGGCATCGGAGGGCTTCGTCAAGGGAATCGTGTGGCGTGGCGTCGTCAACGCCAGCCAGGTGCCGGAGGTGCAAGCGGCGCAGAATATTTCGCAAGTGTTCCTGGGCATCAATCTCAAATGTGCGTCCTGTCATGACAGCTTCATCAATGCGTGGACGCTCAAGGAGGCCTACGGGCTCGCGGGCGTGTTCGCGGACCGTCCTCTGGAAATGCACCACTGCGACAAGCCGACGGGAGAATTTGCTCCGCTTCAATTTCTCTATCCGGAACTAGGGACGATTGACGCGGGACTTTCTCGGGAACAACGGATGGCCCGTTTGGCGGAATTGATGACTCATCCCGCGAACGGTCGGCTCGCGCGTACGATCGTCAATCGTTTCTGGGCGAAGCTATTCGGCCGGGGATTCATGGAACCGGTCGACGAGATGGATGATCCTGCCTGGAACGCGGATCTCTTGGATTGGCTCGCCGCCGATCTGGTCGAAAACAAGTACGATTTGCAGAACTTGCTTCGGCGAATCCTCACGTCGCGCGCCTATCAATTGCCCGCGAAGCCGGGCACGGAATTGCCCGAGGAACGATTCGTGTTTCGCGGACCCGTGGTGCGGCGAATGTCGGCGGAACAATATCTCGACGCCGTTTCAGCCCTCACGGGCGTTTGGCAAAGCAAACCGGCGGCGGTCTTTGGATCATTCGCCGATAACGCCAAAGAGTCCGGCGACGGCGGCAAGAACGTGATTCGCTACAGGAGTGGCATCATTAACGCGGGGAGCGTGGACATCGACGTCGACATCACCGGCGCCGCCACCCTTTGGCTCGTCGTGACGCAAGGCAATGGTGGTACTCATTTCGACTGGGCGAACTGGTTGGAGCCGAGACTGGTAAAGGACGGGGAAACCAAAAAACTAACGGACGTTCCATGGCGCAGCGCGACTTCGGGATACGGAAAAGTTCAACTTCACCGTAATGTTGTCGAAGGTCCGCTTGCGTCCGGGGGCAAGTCCGCGAGTTTTGGCATAGGCACGCATGCCGACTCGGTGATCGGCTTTGTATTGCCGCCTGGTTTTGAGCGTTTTCAAGTGACGGCGGGGATTGACGATCAGGCGATGGCCAAGTCCAAGGAGGGGCACGACATGGAGTTTCTCGCCGCGCTGGTGGTTGGGGCCGCTCGGAGCCGCGCGGCGGCCGTCGAGGCTGATCCTCTGATGGTGGCCCTCGGAAGGCCGAACCGGGAGCAAGTGGTCACCCAACGTCCGACGTCCGCCACCACGCTGGAAGCACTCGAACTCACTAATGGCGAAACCTTGCGCGCCATGGTGGATCAGGGAGCTCGCCATTGGTTGGCGAAACCGCCGGGTTCGACGCGCGAATTGGCGGACGGCATGTATCGCCAAGCCTTGGGACGCGCGCCAACCGAGAAGGAAACGGAAATAGCCCTCGAGTTCCTCGGCGAAACGGCGAGCCCCGAAGGCGTGGCCGATTTCCTGTGGGTTCTGATCATGATGCCAGAGTTTCAGCTAATTTATTGAGCCCCGATTGGAAGGTATTCGAACATGGAACGGCGAGAGTTCTTGAAGACGGCCAGTGCCGCGACCTTGTCCGCCTTGGCGGCGGGACTTCCCGAACGCGCGGCGGCGGAACCCGAGAAACCGGTTGAAAAGATCACCCCCACCGCCGATACCATGATCGTTCTGTGGATGGGGGGAGGCATGGCGCACACGGAAACCTTCGATCCCAAGGCACATACGCCGTTCGAAGTCGGCCTCGACCCGAATCGGGTTCTTAGCACGTTCCCCACCATCGACACCGCGGTGGACCACATCAAGTTTTCCCAAGGCCTGGAAAAGATCGGCGCCGTCATGGATCGCGGGGCCTTGATTCGATCCTACCAGTCCGGCGATTTGGGCTTCATCCTGCATTCGCGCCATCAATACCAATGGCATACCGGCTATGCGCCGCCGCAGACGGTCGCGGCTCCACACCTTGGCGCCGTGATCGCGCGCACGCTCGGGCCCAAGAACGACGCCATCCCCCCTTTCATCGACATCGGTCAACGCTTCGACGTCGGAGAAGGGGAGGAACTCAAGGCGTTTCACCAAGCCGGATTTCTCGGCAGTGAGTACGGCCCGTTTCTCATTCCTTACGCCGATCAGGCGATGGCGGCGGTTCGACCACCCAAGGGAATGACGCTCTCTCGATTCGAGAATCGAAAGAATCTCCATCAACGGATGCTGCAGGCCAGTCCGATCGGGAAATACGGAAGCGAGTATCAGAGGGAATCCCTCTTGCGCTCCCTCGACAACGCGCATCGGCTCTTGAGTTCGCCCGCCGCCAAGGCGTTTGATCTCTCGCTGGAACCGAAAGAGTCCTACGACAATTACAACACCGGCCGGTTCGGGCTCGGCTGTTTACTCGCGCGCCGATTGACCGAAGCGGGCGCGCGATTCATTGAAGTCACCACCGAATACGTCCCCTTTTTGAATTGGGACACTCACGATAACGGCCATACGCGGTTGGCGGAACTCAAGAAACAGATCGACGCTCCCATCGCGCAATTGGTCCTCGATCTCGAGGCTCGCGGACTCCTCGACCGGACGCTCATTGTTCTCGCCAGCGAGTTCAGCCGCGACATGATGGTCGAGGGAAAGCCGGATCGAAAGGTCAAGGATCAAGTCGAAGTGCCGGACAAGATCATGGAACTCAAGCATTATGGCATGCACCGGCATTTCACCGACGCCGGTTGCGTGCTCCTGTTCGGCGGCGGGATCCGCAAGGGATATCTCTACGGCAAGACGGCCGACGAAAGACCGTGCAAAACCATCGAAAAGCCGATCGGGATCGAGGATTTGCACGCGACGATCTATCGGGCGATGGGGATTCCCGCCACGCTCGCATACATGATCGAAAAGCGGCCGTTCTACGTGACTCGAGACGGAGAAGGGAAAGCGGCGAAAGAACTGTTTCAGGCCTGATTTCTCGCCTTGATCGACGCGCCCGGGTCTGCTTGTCCCGGGTCCGCGTGCACAGGGTCTGCTTGCCCGGAGGTGACGCTATAGAGCATCAGAAAACTAAAGCGGCGAAGCCGCATTGAACTCCCTCTCCCGCCGGGTTGAGCATTACCCACAATTTATTGTGGGGTGAATGGGAGTGAGTTCGACAGTTCGGCGGAGGCGTGAAGCGAGCGGTTTTTCAGGCGTCGACGGGCGCTTTTGTTCTTGGAAGCAAGAATGGTCAACGGGGCGCGGGTTCGGGGTTGAACCGCGATGGCGGTATGGAGTTGTGCAGCATGAAGCTATCGCGAGGCAAGGCCACAACGATAGCCGGCGACGAGGATCGCGAGATCGCGCATCCCGGCGCGCCAGAGGGTGCGAACGCCGGGCATGCCGTCCCCTTTTCGGTTGAGATGCCCTCCCAGACGACCGATCCAAAGCACGGCCTGCTGCATCGTCGGAGGCGGCTGGTGGAGAGGGGCTGGTTTTTGTGGATTTTGCACCACAGTGCCCGCCATTCGTCGTCGGAAAGCATCTCGGTGCAGGGAGCGTCGGGCCGTTTACGCGACACTCCCGCAGGGCCACGATGTGCACGGCCACCGCGGAATACAGGGTAATCGCCTTCTGCAGCCTTTCGGCGTTTCTCAGCGTCAATGCCTCGATGCGACAGCCGCTTTTGAGCGTCAAATGAAAATCCTCGATGTGCCAGCGAAGGGTGTATTTTCGGGCGATTTCCATGGCTTGATCGAGGGTAGCGACGGATTCCGTCGTCCAAAGCCGCCAGTGCAAACGCTCGATTCCCGCGGGGGGATCGATTCCGTAAAGCTCCACCAGTGTCCAGGTAATCGCGCGGTCGCGGCCATGGCTTTTCGAGGGAGTAATGGTCGCGCGCAAGCGCGCGGATTTCAAGGTTCGCCGCGTCTTCGTTGGAGCGACGAGGAACGGTCGATGCCGTGGCGCGGCCGAGCAAGGGAGCCACGCGGACCGCTTCGTGGGCCTTATTGATTTCCCCGGCGATGCGGCGGTTCTAGCGTAGCGCGAATGACGGCGCTGTCCGGCGTCGCGCTGATCGACTGCATTACCAGGTGAATGTCACCTTCCCGGTCCATCACGTGAAAGAGTCGCGGCCGACTTGTCTCTTCGATCGCACCCAGCCGCCCCCTCGCGCGGCCACGGCTCCCGCGAGCCATTTGCTACTTTCTTTGTCCTTGAGGGCCCGTTTTCGCCGCTTGTCGCGCGTTTTTTTGCCCTTGGGTCGCGCCCAACTCTGTTGGTCCAAGAGTCCCAACGGCGTGCCGTCCAAGCTCAAGGCCAAGGAGTGCACGAGAAGGCCCTGGACGCTCTTCTTGTCGTTGAGGGGACCAAGGCCGACGGCAAACTCGAGATTCGAGAAAATTGACCGAGGTGGTCTTGAACCGCCAGCACCACCTTCTGTCCGCGGCACTGTTCCGCGGTCACATCGACAATGGGTGCCAAAAGCCGTTCGTGCCGTGTTCTTTGTTTTTCAGGAATCGGTACAAGGCCTTTGCTCTGCCCGAGGACTCGCAAGCCTGGGGAAAGCTATCGAGCGGTTCTTTCCGAGAGAGTCTGGAGAATCTGGGCGAACCTTGCCTCCAGCCGCTCGTCTCCAAGATCCGTGACGGAGGCGATGCGCGAGGCCCAGATAGACGCGCCTGCCGAAGACGTGAGGGATTGGTTCATGTGACATCCAAGAAGAGAACCGGCGGGATCCATTCCCGCCCCGCCAATCCTAAAGCGCCCCAACCACGACAGACAAGCTCCCCAAGGCTTTAGTAAAAATGTGGGTAATGCTCAGCCCGCCGGGAGAGGGCCGGGGTGAGGGCTTCGCTGCATGGCAAACATCGCATCGTACGCCCCAACAACTTAATGTCGTTATGCTAGGGCCGGTCGCTTGAGAGCCTTAAGCGCTAGCCGCGAGTAGCGGCGTCCATGAATTAGCACCGGCCCACGACATTATTTGCTTGAGCGGCAATAGTCGTCAATCGTCGGACCGAGAGGCCGTTCCCTTGGTCGATTCGGGTTTGATCTCCAAATCGTTGATCTTGTTGAGACGCCGGGCGTGTCGGCCTCCTTCGAATTCCGTCTTGATCCAGATATCGACGACGTGCGAGATGAGCCGTTCACCAAGAAGGTCGGCGGAAAGGCAGAGTATGTTGCTGTCATTATGCCGCCGGCTCAACTCCGCCGTTACGTCGTCGTGCACCGGGGTCGCACGGATGCCGGGAAACTTGTTGGCGGCGATCGACATTCCCAAGCCCGTGCCGCAGATGAGAATGCCCCGTTCCACTTCCCCATTCACGATCATCTGGGCGACGGAGATGGCATAGTCGGGATAGTCGACCGAATCCTCGCTATTGGTCCCCACGTCGATCACGTCGTGTTTATGCTCGCGGAGAAAGTTGATGATTCTCCGCTTCACGTGGAAGCCGCGATGATCGCTTCCCACCGCCAGTTTCATGGGTTGTCTAACCTCTCCGTTCGACGAGTGAAAAAGGACGGCGTTCATTAGGCTACGCTCCCTCCGGGCCGCCGATTCAAAACTACGTCGCGCAAACCTCGCAGATGGGACGTGATCTGCGCCGCGCATTCGACGTACGCTTGCATGGGCTGGCCGATGGGGTCGGCGACGTCCTCGTCCCCACCAAGCACGGACGTCTTTGACGCCGCCTCCGGCCAAACCGAGCGAATCCGCCGTTCGTGGTCGCGAGTCAAGGCGACGATCCGGTCCGAAAGTCGCACCAATTCATCCGAGAGACCCTGGGTCACGTGATCCTCGAGACTGGCGTTGTATTTTTGGACCACCAAGACCGATTCCGGCGACGCCGCTCCCCCGGAACCCGCCTGCAATCCCGCGGACAAGATCGTGTATCCCCGCTCGGGTAATTCGTGAACATCGCATCCCAAGTCGTCCGCGAGCATCCGTTTGAAAATCGCTTCCGCCATCGGGCTCCTGCAGGAGTTTCCCGTGCAGACGAAGGTGATGACTTCACTGGCGAGGCGGCGAAGTCGGCTCGCGGAAACCACCCCTTCCCGCAACACCGTGAACCCGTCCCGATCGAAACGGATAACGGTCGAAGGGCGGGCGAAACGAGTTTTCCTGTCGTCGATAACGATGCCGGCGAATTCACCCACCGCTGCCGCCGCGGCGTCCGCGTCCGTGGTGTCCGGCTCGCCCGCCATGCTCGCGCTCGTGAGCACCAGCGGACCGGGCAATAAACGCAACGTCTCCAGGATCGCGGGATGGTCGGGCATGCGAAACCCAACTCCCGATTTGGTCGCGATCCGCTGGCGCACGCGCTCATCGAACTTCGCCAGTCCACCCTCCTCGGAAACGGGGAAAACCATGGTGAGTGGACCCGGCCAGCATCGGTCGATAAGTCGACTCGCCACCCTGTTTTGTACCGCTACGAACCGCGACAGGTCCGTCCCCCGGCCGATCGCGAGGGCCAAGGGTTTGCTTTCATCGCTTCGCTTGGCGTTCACCAGGCGTTCGACCGCGGTCGGATTCGTTGCCAGAGCGGCCAAGCCGTACACCGTTTCCGTCGGGAATACGACCAACTCCCCCTCCACCAAGGCCTGCACGGTGCGGTGAACCAAGTCCCGGCGGTCGTCGGACGTCTTCCAATCGAATCGAAGTGTCATGGTACCTCAACGCCGACGAGACACGGTTCCATCCGCCCGTCGGCAACTCTTCCTTGCCCTAAATACGTTGCTTTTCCCATACCCGTCGCGGGAATCACTGGTGGAAGGCGTGACCATGAATCTCCGTGCGATGGCCAAGACGAGCATCATTTTACCAGGATCGATCAGCCCTCGCCCCGATTCATGCCTCGCCGGGGGCCTCGCGATCCCTTGCTCGTTCCGTCAACATCAGTCGGCAGCCATGGCTTCGCTACGATCGCCTTGGACATCACCTGCCGAGAACCACCGAACTACTGTCCAATCATAAATTTCAAGTCGGCTGGTTGCAAGCAGTCCGCAAGATCTCCAGCCGCATTTTCCCGGTCGCCAACGGAGGCAGGCGTGCCATGCTCCCCGCTAGCCGTGGACATGCGTATTCATCCATGATCCGCAGATAAAGAAGATTCAACAGATTTGAATACACCGGCCATGACGTGGCCTGCTGGTCCTTTGCCGCTCCGAAAGCCTTCGGAACCTTAACCCAGCGTGCTGACGCGGAGTACCGCTACCTTGCTCGGACTTCGTTCCACCGACCACGCCGGGCGCCACGTTCCACGCTTGCCGTGGGAATGTCGATGGGCAAAACCCCTGGCCCGGAGGGCCGTCACAGGTAAGCGAAGGGGCGACGCCCTGGTGGAAGTCCCGGCGATATAACCCAAGCGGCCTTTAGGCTGCTTGATTCCGGGTCTTAGGCTCAGTCGTTCACGGCGGGTTATCCCGCCGGTAATACAGCTTCCTCGAGCTCTTCCTTTAGGAGCTTCCCCACCGTCCAGGGCGAACAATGCGTCGTGACCCTTTTGCGTCACCCGGTGTCCCATTGCTCGTTCCCTGCAGTTTAAGCGCCTGTCCCCCTCTTCGCCCCTTTGCCGCTCCGAAAGCCTGAACCGTAACCCAGCGAGCCGCCGCGGAGTACCGCCAAGCCCCTCGCCGGGGCCCTGGTTCCCGCGTTTTCATTAGGTCCTTTGTCGCTCCGAATGCCTCGGAACCTTAACCCAGCGAGCTGCCGCGGAGTACCGCTATCTCGCCGGGGCCCTGGTTCCTGCGTTTTCATTAGGTCCTTTGTCGCTCCGAAAGCCTGAACCTTAACCCAGCGAGCTGCCGCGGAGTACCGCCGGCTCGCTGGGGCCCTGGTTCCTGCGTTTTCTTCGCGGGGTGCCATGCTCCACGCTTGCCGGGCATGTCGATGGGCGAAACCCTCGTCCCGGCGGGCCGTCACAGGTAAGCGAAGGGGCGACGCCCTGGTGGAAGTCCCGGCGATGTAAACTCAAGCGGCCTTTAGACTCCTTGATTCCGGGTCTTATCGCTGCTCAGAAAAAGTACGTCGGGGCCCGGTGCGCTTTTGCCAAGGCTCTTCAAGCGACCGGGCCGGTGAACACGACATTACTTTTCTGATGCTCTATAGGCCCGTCGTTCACGGCGGGTTGTCATGCCGGGTAATACAGCTCCCCCTTCGCCCCTGAAACACTAATTGCTAGCGTTCGCTTTATGCAAAGGACCTGGAAAGCCGTTTGCGCACGATGCCGACAACTCCGGCACCCGTGAGGGCGAAAGCTGCGAGACCGCCGGCATTGGGTTCTGGGACGGTTTCGATAATGTAGCCGGTGCGGTAATTGTCCCAGCCGGGAATGGACGAGCAGCTGCTTTTGTCGTCGTTCCAGCTCCACGCAGGCCCTCGCCCGGGAGCTCTTGAACCGCAAAGGCGAAATCCTCGCCATCGAGGTTGTTGGGCTCGGCGAACGCCCAATTCGTAGACGACGGGTTCACCGGTAACCCATATCCAGCCATTCGTGGGATTGATCCCGCTTCGCTTCCGCCGTAGGCCTCATTGTCCGTCAATCCGATCCATACTGAGTCGCCGAAGACTTCGGTCCCATCGATCCGAGGCGTGAACTGGCTGGCGAAATTGTCAAAAAGGAAGTCGTTTTCGTTCGCGGAGGTGACGGTGACGAGGTGGGTAGGGATGCCGTGTATCGTTGAATTCCTGGCCAACAAGATAAGCTTGCTCCCCAGGTGTAGTTGTTGGAGGGGGCGTCGGGCATGACAAGCTGGTACCAGTGATTGTTGCCGCCGTTGGCGCTGGACCCTTGAACGGGGCCGGTCACCATGTCGGCGAGAGCGGTGTTCGCGAGGAGGCACCAGAAAAGGGTCGGAGCGAATCGGGACATGGAATCATCCTTTCAAAGAGACGAGAGACTTCGATTCGAGGCAGATTCTCGCCCGGCTCGGGCGGGTTATTGCGGGAGTTAAGGCCGCTCAATGTTCCTTCACCGCCTACTGAGCACGCCGAGTCCGAGCTCGAAAGAAAAGAAGGCTGGGAGCGTGAGAGCTGGCTTCTGGAACGACGTCGTACCCGGCGATGGAACGTGAGCGGCCTTTAGGCTGCTTGATTCCGGATCTTAGGCCCGTCGTTCACGGCGGGTTGTCCTGCCGGCAATACAACGTCCTCGAGCTCCCTTTAGGGAGCTTCCCACCGTTCGGTGCGAACTAATGGTCGTGACGCCTTTGTGTCACCCAATGTCCCTCAACTCGTTCCAGGAAGCGCGCCTGTCCCCCGTGCGCCCCCAGCATTTGAGGCAAGAGTCTCTTCAATTTCTTTAAGGGTCCGTCCATCTTTATCAGCCCACGCCTCGCGGCCGTTACGATTAGATCCAGCGACGAATGCCGCGGCGGCCGAGGAAGAAGTGAACAGCATATCGGACACCAGCTTGTATTTGTCTCTTTCGATTATCATGCGTTGCTCGGAGATTGCCGATTCGCGTAGGGTTTTTACATGAGCAGGCGTGGTCTGGGCAGCCTCCTTTGCAACCAACGAATCCGCAAAGACAATGAAGCCTTCGTCCGATTGAGTTCCGCGCGCACTAAACGCATTGCCAGAAAAGGCGAAGTCACGACCTAGAGTCGTGTTTCGTGCCTGAGCCCCAAAACCAGCGTCGACTAGTTTTGTCTGAAGTGGTTCAATCACAGGGTAGCCAAGCGCACCCAACGTGATTCGGACAAAGTCAATGAATTCTTCCATCGTGTCTGAATCAGCGCGTGGTAATGCCGGAATGGCGGGCCTATCGCTGTTATCCAAGAAATATCGGTTTGCTTTATCAGCGAGTGCGATCAATCGTGATTCTAGGTACTTCACATGCCCTTTGGTGAGATTCTGGTCTTTGCTGGAAAAGACGATGCACTCGCGCCAGAATTCCTTGTTCCTGATGTGATCTGCCAGCCGATCAAAGACGTTCTCGGATTCGCCGATGTAAACCTTGCCCTCGCTGGTGTCGTCGCTGAAGCCTACAAGGAAGTAGATTCCAGGACGGCAGACTTCAGGCCAAGACTTAAGTTCGACGTATCGAGGACGTGGAGCCGCGATGGCCTGTCCCGTCCAATTCACGATTTCCGCGTGGCGAATGCCGGAGGCTTCCGTCGGCAAGGTAGCAGACTCTTTCCGTGGCCCATATTGACTCTGCTGGCAAACTAGCCTTTGATCGAGCGTAGCTTAACGGACTTGTCGGCAAAATGGTAAAAAAGCACGATATCCTCCAAGGTTTTAGCGGGTATTTGAGGTTAGTCAAGACTTCAAACATATGAAGCAAGGAGGAATTCGCATTAAGAGCAGTGTACAGCGGCAATTGGCGGCACGGAAGCAAAAAATCGAAGAGGGACTCGACGGTGCTTATACCAACGAGGGCGACGTTCCCGTGCATTAAGAAACGTCGCTACGCTATGAGTTGGCAGACCGGGCGCGGGGTATCGAGGCAGGTGGCATTAGCTTGATTAATCGACTCGCGAAGGAGTCGGTGCCGAGCGATGCGATTGACCGACGGCTGCACTTGCACAAGTCCCACATGCCCAATCGCGAGTCCGATCACCTGCTCAATATCGACTACAACGCTCTCTGCGGCGGCACCTGCCTCGATGACATCGCACGCCGTCGCAAGGATGAAGTGTTTCTCGACGCGTTTGGATCGCTTCGACACCCCGGCCTTCTTCCGGCAGAGAGGAAGTTCATCGCGGGTTTGCCGACGCGGACTCTCTCAGGGGGCTGAGGGAGAAAGTGTTTCTTGCGGCTTTCGTTTACTTAAGCCCCACGGGCGGGCGGCGGGTTCGAGGAAGGAGGGCTCAGAGTATGGGGCCGACGATCCAAGGAGAAAACTCCTCCTCCCCGACGCCTTGCAGTTCGCTTTTCGTGCGCCGGCCGCTCGCCACCTCCAGGATCATCTCGAAGATTTGGCGACCCATTTCTTCGATCGAGACCCCGTCGAGCACGACCCCGGCGTTCATGTCCATGTCGTCGATCATGTGGTTATAGAGCGGCGTGTTGGTCGCCACTTTGATCGAGGGGGTCGGTTTGCAGCCGAAGACGCTCCCGCGGCCGGTAGTGAAGACGACGACGTTCGCGCCGCCGGCGACGATGCCGGTGACGCTCGTCGGGTCGAAGCCAGGCGTGTCCATGACGACCAATCCCTTGGCGGTCACTGGTTCCGCGAATCGGTAGACGTCGACCAATGCGGACGCGCCCCCCTTGGCGACCGCGCCGAGGGACTTTTCATAGATCGTCGTGAGTCCCCCCTCCTTGTTGCCATGAGAGGGGTTGTTGTTGATTTCGGCGCCGAAGACCGCGGTATACCATTCCCACCACTTGATCCGTTCGACGAGTTTTTCCCCGACTTGCTTGCTGATCGCCCTCCGGGTGAGGAGATGTTCCGCGCCGTAGATTTCGGTGGTCTCCGCCAGGATGCTGGTGCCTCCTTGGGCGACCAAGAGATCGCTGGCGTATCCGAGGGCAGGGTTGGCGGTGATGCCGCTATTGCCGTCGCTCCCGCCACAATTGGTGCCGAGTATGATCTTTTCCGCCGGCTGTTTCGTCCTTTTCGCCTGATTCGCCTTGGGAAGGATTTCGTGAACGGCCTGGATGCCCGCTTCCACGCTTTTCGAGATGCCTCCCGCTCCTTGATAGTGATGACGCGAGGTTGGCGTTTCGGCGAGGCGAGATGTTCCACCTCGATGAGTTCGCTTGCCTGGTTGGTTTCGCAGCCGAGCCCCACCACGACATAGTCGAAGACGTTGGCATGTTTGGCGAACCCCGCCAAGGTTCGTTGGAGATAATCCCGATCCGTGCCGGAGGCGGCCATGCCGCAGCCCGTTTTGTGGGTTACCGCGATCACGCCGTCGACGTTCGGATATTGCTTGAGAATATCCCCTTTGAAGTGGTTGATGATTTTATGGCAGGTGGTGGCGGAACAATTAACCGTGCTGACCAGTGCGACGTAGTTGCGGGTCCCGACCTTGCCATCCTCGCGGAGATAGCCGTCGAAGTAACGTTTCTCTTGAGCCACGGGAGCAGGCGGAACCGCGGTCGCGAATTGATAGTCTCGTTCGAACTTGTCGCAGGATACGTTGTGGACATGGACGTGCGCGCCCGTTTCAATTGCCTTGCTGGCGAACCCGATGATCTGGCCGAACTTCCGAACCGCGTCCCCAGCCTTGACCGGTTCGAGCGCGAATTTATGTCCCGGTCGGATCCGGTCGACAAGCGTGACGGCATGCCCATTGACCTGCACGCTCGTCCCCGGTTCGAGAGGCCGAATCGCGACCGCGATGTTGTCCTCGTCTCGTAAATGAATCGCGACCTGGGAAAGGGGAATCGACATAAGATCCTCGTAGAGTCACCAAAACCCGCATTTAAAAAGTGCAACGCCATTGCCCACGAGGGAGGCGGACTGCTTCATGTCATCTTCCATCGCCGCTCGGCGGCCATCGCTCGCGGCGCGAGATCGAAGGCACAACCGATCTCCGGCCAAGTTGGTGCATTCGGGCCAATCGCCACCATTCTACACAACCCCTTTGCCGTTTTCCGCGACGGTTCCATTGACATTTGTCGCCATTAAGCCTGCGTCCTTGGCAGTCCCGGTCTCTCTTCCGACGTCGATTGGATTTTTTCGCCCCCGCTCTCGTGGGGCGATGGTCGGGAATAAGGAGGCCTTCGCGGCCGCGAGTTGGCGTTTCCGCTACCCGTTCGATACGATTAACGAACAGGCCTTTAACTCAGAATCGTGTCATTGTTAAGCGGGCGGCATGGGGCGGGACAAACGGCGAGGACTTTCGCGGCTACCTTGGGTCTTCGGCCTCGTCGTCCTGATGGTTGGCGTTTGCGCCCTCGCGCTCGCCGTGGACGTTCCGTCGGCCAGGCTCCCCATACTTCCGGTCCGCGTCGGGCCACGGATGCTCGCCGTCGCCGGCGGATTGTTCGTCATCGCCAGTCTCGTCATCGTCTTGCTTCCTACCCGCCTCGGCTTGCGAATCGGACTTCTCGGGGCGATCGTTTCGTTTGCGACGGCGTGCGGTTTCGCGTGGAGCTTTCGAGGGCCCGCCAAGGGGGATATCGAAGTCGATTTTTTAAAACCGAGAAAAACGTGGAGTTCCAACGAAGAGTGGACCGAACGTTACATCGAAAAAGACGCCACGTTTGGACATCGGGGAATTCCCAACGTCGCCGCCATACACCATCACCGTGAGTTCAACGTCACCTACGACCATGACGCCGACGGCTTTCGCAGGATGCCGGGCGCCGCGAAAGTCGCCCCCTCTAGGCGAGATCGCGTTCTCGGCTGCTCGTACACCTACGGCGGGCGTGGAGAACGATCAAACCTTCCCTTATCTCTTGGCGAAGAGGGCGTGGACCGACTTCAAGGTGGTCAACGAATCCCGTCCCGGCTGGGGCACCAATCACGTCTATGTCGCGTTGAAGGAGCTGCTGCGGCAGCCACGAAAACCGGCGTGCATCTTTTACGTCTTCTTCGATGGTCATTTCCAACGGAACGGCTCGCGCGCGTCCTGGCATGGACGCATCAACATGCCGTACCCTTACGTCGATTCGTCGGGTAGTTATCAAGGACTGAAGCCAAGCTCCTTAGCCAAGCAGCCGGACTCTCCCGATCAGGATCGGCAGGAGCGCCAGATCACCACGGCTTTGATTCGCAAGATGAACGACGATTGCCAAAAGTTGAATGTCCCTTTCATCGTTCTCGTCCTCCAGGTCCAAGAGGAAAAGGACATGCAGGTAGTCGCGGGGATTCCCGGCTTGCAATGGATCGATCTGCGCGCGGTCTGCGAGGAGTATTTTCGTTTTGACGGCCATCCGACGCCGCGAAGTCATCAAGCGATAGCCTGGTGGCTGGCCAATGACCCACGCGTCGCGGAGTTCGCGGGGCAGCCGTCCCTGTACAATCCCGACGCCTTTCCGAGAGAAGAGTTCGACCCGGCGTCCCTCGTTCTTCGTTTCTATGCTCCCCATGAGGGAAATGACGCCACGTTGGTTCGCTTGCGCGATCGCGGGATAACCGATGCTGACGTATCCGAAAAAGAACCGGCGATGCCAACCGAGAAACGGGAGGAGGAGACTGTTTCGCGACCGGGTCAGGATTGGGTTCGAGTCGAGAATATCCGGCTGGCGAAGCCAAATCTTTCCGTCCTGCAACTCGCGGCCTGGCTTGGTCCCATCGAGCGAGGCAAGCACTACGAGTACTCGTTTCGGGCGCGCGCCGATCGTCCTAGATCCGCCGTGGTGGGAATCTTCAATCGCATTCCCCCCATTCGCCCGGTGGTGCCGACGAATAAGATCGAGCTCATTTCGGAGTGGCGCGAGTACAGATTCTCGTTTGAAGCGTCGTTCGATCAACCTTGGACCGCCTTGCGGCTGTCCCTGGGGGAATCGGACGTGCCGATCGAAGTCGCGGACGTGCGCATGGAAGTGAAGAACTCACCGGCACCGGATGCCTTCGTGCTCGATACGCCGTGTGCCACTTCGGGCGTTCAAGCACGCCTGGTCGAGAAGGGGCCCGGGCAGTATCGAATCGAGGACATCACGCCTTCCGCGAAGGAAGCGTGGTGCTTGCAGTGCACGCGACGGGGCATTGCTTTCAAGTCGGGGGTCAAGTACGTCGTGACGGGCCGATTTAGGGCCGATTCTCCTCGCTCGCTCACGCTGACCACGTTTACCTCCCAGCCGCCGCTTGTCGAAGCGGGCCTCCGGCAGACCGTGACTCTAAAGGATTCATGGGAAGACATACGGATCGAGTTCACCGCCCCGCGGACGATTGCCGACGGCATGTTCAACATTCAATTCGGCGGCAGCGCGATTCCGTTCGAATTTTCGAACGTGGAGGTCCTCGAGCAATAAATCGGCTATAAAGGAGAAAACGCAAACCAATGGTAGCCGACGGGGCGCGAAGCTTTTGCACGCAACGGGGTTTTAGGTCAACGCGCCCCATTGGAAGACCTTTGGTCCTGCCTCGATCCACAAGTGAAACTCAGTGTCCTGCCGAGGAGTACAAATCGGTATGAAGCGACGATTTTTTCTACAGACAGCGGCATTGACGATTGGGGCGGGGTATGCGACTAGGGGCTTTGGGTTCGATGGCCCTCCCGCGTTTGCGCCGATGCCGACCTATGATCCCTCGGCTCTGTATCTCACCTGGCAGCGTGACCCGACGACGACAAAGACCGTGCAGTGGTTGGCGACGAAGGCGGAAGCCGAGGTCGCGCGGCCCGTTTGGTACGCCGCGGACGGAATGGAGATCTGGCAGCAGACGCCGGCGGTCGGCAAGCCGTTCCCCAATACCGAACTCACGTTGTTTCGCGCGGAGCTCACGGGTCTCACTCCGGGGACGGAATACCGCTTTCGCGTCGGTCTCGATTCCGCCGAGCGTCGTTTCCGGACCATGCCCGCGAAGGCGACGAACACGATTCAATTCGTCTCCGGCGGCGATAGCGGAGTTGGAACCGCCGCCATCGCCACCAATCAACTTGCCGCGAAGCAGGAGCCTTACTTCGCGGTTCTCGGTGGTGACCTTGCCTACGAGAATGGGCTCTTTGCCCCCATCTGGGTCCAGTTCCTCAAGAACTATTCCGCGAACATGATCGACGCGAAAAAGCGGCTGATCCCGATGCTCGCTTGCCTCGGCAACCACGAAGTCATGGGGGGCTACGCGAAAACGCGGAGGGAAGCACCTTATTTCTACGCCTGTTTCGATGGCCTGTTCACCGAGACGGGCTACAACGTGCTTGATTTCGGCGACTACATGTCCCTGGTCCTTCTCGATACCAACCACACGTCTCCGATCGGCGGCGAACAAACCAGTTGGCTGGAGAAGACGCTCCGCGACCGCCAGGAATGCCCGAACGTTCTGGTTTATAACCACGTTCCTGCGTATCCCTCGGTTCGGGAGTTCGGCGACTCCTCGAACGTGAAGGCGGCGGGACCCGCCAACCGCAAGCATTGGGTCCCGCTCTTCGAACGCTACAACGTCGACGTCGTGCTCGAGCATCACGACCATGCCTTCAAGCGGACCCATCCCCTCATGGATGGCCGCGTTGACGCCAACGGCATCATCTATCTGGGGGATGGATCTTGGGGCAAGCTCCGCCGGCCCGATCCTCCCGAGAAGCGTAGTTACCTCGCGGCGACCGATGAGTCCTACCACCTCACGGTCCACCGGATCGAAGGGGATCAGCGTTTCCACGTTGCTCTCTCCGACGCCGGCAAGGTCGTCGACGTCTGCACCACCACGAAACGTTCGAATATGTCCCACGGCAAAGTAACCTAGCCGTCGGCGTTCCTCTGAGTAAGTCGAAGGGAGAACGGGGGGAGGCTATGATTGGTCGCCCCCCGAGTCGTTCCTTGTTTACCTGATCCTCCCTACGCTTAGGATGACGTTGCCCACGAGCGAGCCGAGGAGGAACGGTGGTGTTGTGCAGGTAGATGACGGCGTTGGCCTCGGCGATGACGTCGCCGTGGATCACCGAGTCATGTGTGGATGACGCTGTGACCCGTCGCCCGCACGGTAACCTTCCCACCCACCGGCACCACTGGGTTGCCGACGTCCGTGCTCCGAAGAATGATGGTCGCCGAGTCGCTGGCCATCACTTTGCCTCCTACTTTCGCGTCCTTGCCGACTCCCGCGGTGTCGTTGACGGTGATCTTGCTGTTCCCGGTGGCCTTCAGATCGCCCCGGACTTCCGAATCGTTGAGGGTGAATTGGACGAATTGGTTCGACTGAATGAACGACGCGCTGGAGTTGTAATAGGCGACGGTCGCGTAACCGAAACTGAAGGCGTTGTCCGCGAGGTACGAATTTCGGAAGATTAACGAATTGTTGATGCCATCGTTGATGTAATCACTGACGACGGGGCTCCATGGTTTGGTGGTGACGTTGACGAGTCGAAGATTGGTGTCGAGCGCGGTGCCTGGCGCGTCGATCTTCCAGCTTTGGTCGGAGTAATAGTTCGGACCGAGGTTGGAAAGGTCGGCAACGACGCCGTTGTAAGGAGTGGTGATTCCGAGGGTCACGGTCAAGCCGCCGGAATTGCTGATTATGACCGTGCTGGCGCTGCGAACAGTGATTCCCCATGCCACCGCGAGAGTGTCATTGATGGTGACGTTGAAACCGACGCCCGAATCGACGCCGGCCAATCCTCCGAGCACGCCGGTTGCCGTTCGGTTCGGGAAGGTGTAATTGTCGACCAGACCCGTGGGCAAGGACTCATCGACGCGGGCACCGTCGGGAAAGACGTATTCAATAAAGGTATCAAACGCGTTATTGATGACCGCCTGGACTTTGCCCGCGATCGTGCCGCGGAATCGGCTTCCGTCCACGTTGAGCGAGGAATAGGTCGAGGTATCCATCTGGAACGAGTGCCAAACGCCCGATTGGGATTGCACGACATTGGTCAATTCCAGGGAACCACCGGCCCTGAATTCCCAATTCATCCAAATGTCGGAGCGGACTTCGGAGTTGCGCAGTACGACCTGGGCTCTGTCGTTGGCGTAGAGCCAGTTCTGGAACGAAATGTCCTGACGATGTTCGAAGATCGAATTGCCGACCACCGCAAGTGACGAAAACTCATTGAGGCTGACGGTGTTTCTCTCGATGATTTGACTACCGCCATCGACGCGAATGGCCGCGGTTCCAAACAACCCCAGTCCGTACCGGGTCAGCGTTGGGTAGAGAGCATTCACTTGAGGCACGCTGCTCGCCTGATGATCAAATACGGAACCGTTCATTACCAAGAGTTGCCCGGCGTCGGAAAGGACCGTGGTATTCGATTCGATCCACCGCGAAGCGCCGTCGAGAACGATTTGGGCGTTTCCCTGAATCCTCAGCCAATTCGGGTTCGTGGATGAACTGCTCGTTGCATGTTCGAAGACGGAATTGGTGAGTAGGAGTTTCGCGTTATCCTTAAGCGTTACGCTCATCGTCTGCAGAATTCTCGCGTTGGTGATGACGAGCATGCCACTTCCCTCGATGACAATTTCGCGAACATGGGTGAGATTCGCGTTATTGACGTTCATGACCGTCGTGCCACTGATGCGCAGCGCGGAGTCGCTCGGTGTGGGTGTAGGGGTTGGAGTCGGAGTTGGAGTTGGAAGATTGACGTTGGTTGCTTCCGAGAACGAGGAGGAGTTGTAATTCGCGTCGGTGACAGTCGCGACGATTTTCTGTCCGGCGGACAAGGTGACGCCGGTCGAAAGGGCCATGGTTTTGGTGACGGTGGCGCCCGGTGTTGCCGAGTAGGCATCGAACGCGAGGAATGACTTCCCCTGACCGCTACCGTCTTCCAGATAGAACTCGACCCGAATGGATCCTGCCGCAACGCCGGCGGGCACGCGGTAGGTGACCTCGAGGCTCGCCGCCGAGTTTCCGTTGGCAGCGTTGAACGTGGCCTTTTCGATCACCGGTGGGTTAATTGAAAGGTTGGCGCTTTGCAGTAACTCAATTCCGAGTGGGTTTGCGTCGGCGAGATCGTTGGCGAAGATCAAGTCGCGAGTGACTGCATTTCTTGAACCTCCGACGAGGATTACGCCGGCCGATCCGTTGTAGGCGATGGTGTTGCCACGGCCATAGCTGGCGATTTCGCCAACGAGATTCAGGGTGCCACCGGTCACGCGAACGCCGGCTCCACCATTCCCCAGTCCGGCGGCGAGTTGCAGGTTGGTGCCGATGAAGTTACCCGCGACGCGATTGTAGGTGCTCTCGGCGCCCGCGATGGAGACGCCGTCGCCGCCGTTGCCCGCGATGAAGTTGTCTGTGCCAGCGACTCTGTCGCCGATAAAGTTACTGCCGGATCGTTCGATGCGCACGCCGTCCAGCGTATTGCCTAGCGTGGCGGCCATCGATTTCGCCAGGCCGATGGTATTCCCTTCGATACGATTGCCCCCCGCCGATTGAATCAATGTATTTCCAGAGGCGCCGCCGTAGAGATTGACGATGTGGATGCCGATGCCATTGTTTCCCGAAATGAGATTCCTGCTGGCGGCGCTAGTACCGCCGATCTGGTTGTTGGAGGACCCTGCGATCAGGATGCCGCTGCCATTGCCCGCGCGCGTCGTGCCCGTGACGTCGGTGCCGATGAAGTTACCGGCGACGGTATTGCCTCCCCCTTTCTCAAGCTGGATGCCGTACCCGGCGAAGTTCTGGATGACGAGTCCGCGCACGGTGCTGCTGCCCGCAGTGATGTAGAGTCCCGCGGCGCCGGCCCCCGCCGAAGTTCCGTCAAGCACCACGAGTGGCGACGCGTCGAGACCGCTTCCT
>JAXMAQ010000040.1:0-66974 GCA_046350335.1 Planctomycetota bacterium | reverse complement strand
GCAATGCACGGCGTCCATGTATTCGAACCAGGCCCTGGTATTTCTTTTCTGAGACGTCATTGGGTCTTCAAACTTGCGGCGCTGGCTCGTCAGGTACCAGTAGGTGCGTCGACTCGCCGGTTTTCCGCTCCAAGTATGTCTTGATGCCCAACGTCGCCAGCGCCAAGAGCGTCAAAACGGACGCGACGGCGAACGAGCCAGGATTGTTGTACTCCTGAAACAATTTCTCGACCCGGAGCGGCATGGTGTCCGTCTGGCCCGTGATATGCCCCGAAACGACGTAGACGGCTCCGAACTCGCCCATCGCGCGGGCATTGCAAAGGATGATTCCGTAAAGCAACCCCCATTTAATGTTCGGAAGTGTCACGTAACGAAACATCTGCCAGCCGTTCGCCCCGAGACTGACGGCGGCCACTTCTTCCTCCGAGCCGATGGATTCCATGACGGGAATCAATTCGCGCGCCACGAACGGGATCGTCACGAAGGTCGTCACCAGGATCAAACCGGGCGTCGCGAATACGATTTTGATGTCGTGGACTCGAAGCCATTCTCCCAGGAATCCCTGCAGCCCGAAGATCAACACGAAGATCAGTCCCGCAACGACAGGGGAGACGGAGAAAGGCAGATCGATCAATGTGGTGAGGAGCGATCGACCCCGAAACTGGTATTTCGCGATCACCCAGGCGGCGGCAACGCCAAATACGACGTTCAAGGCCACCGCCGTCGGCGCGACCAACAAGGTCAAAAGAATCGAATGCCGTGTGTCCGGATCCATGACCAAGTTGTTCCAATAGGTGGCGACCCCGTGGGCCAATGCCTGGTAGAAGACGTGGACCACGGGAATGATGATCAGGACCGTGATAACGCCCACCGCGAGGAAGATTAAGAGTGCGCGCATCCACCAAGGATCCTGGCGCCTCCGCCGATGTGCGGCTGCGAGAGTTGCGTGCGAGACGACGAGATTAGACATGGCGCACTTGGCTCCAACGCTCCAGAATATTGATGATCCCAAGCGTCAAGAAGGAGAAGACCAGCAAGACCACCGCGATCGCCGTTGCCTCGCCGTAGGCGAACTCCTCCAAGCGGGACACGATCAAGACGGGGGCAATTTCCGTGCGAAAGGGCATGTTACCCGAGACGAAAACCACGGACCCGTATTCGCCCAGAGCCCGTGCGAAGGAGAGCGCGAATCCCGTGACGGTCGCCGGCACCAAGGCGGGAAAAATGACCCACCGGAAGGTCTGCCAACGATTCGCTCCCAGCGAGTCCGCCGCTTCCTCCAACTCCGCGTCCAATCCCTCGAGCACCGGCTGCAACGTGCGGACGACGAACGGCAAGCCGATGAAGGTAAGCACCAGCACGATAGCCAAACGGGTGTAAGCCGCCTCGATCCCCAGCGGAACGAGAAATTGGCCAAGCCACCCCTTCTTCACGTAAAGGCTAGAATAGACCAGGCCGGCCACCGCGGTTGGCAAAGCGAATGGAAGGTCGATCAAGGAATCGATCAACCGTTTACCTGGAAACTCATAGCGAACCAAGACCCACGCCACCAGGAACCCTATCACGCCATCCAGCAGCGCCGAGGTCAGCGAGACGCCGAACGTCAGCAAATACGCGGCCCGCGTTCGCTCGGTCCAGACGGCGGCGACGAACTGCCCCCAGCTCAAAGTGCTCGCCTTGAATAAACAGGCAGTCAGCGGGATGAGCAAAAGCAGCGTCAAATAGCCGAGCGTGTAACTCAAACTCAGCCGAAAGCCGGGCAATATCCGAATGTTGTTCTGGCTCATGGGATGGTCAACCCGCTATTTGGACTTCGGCTGGTAGATGCCATCAAACACCGCGCCGTCGGCAAAAAACCGCGTGTGCGCCTCGTCCCAGTTCGCCGCGATCTTCGTGATCGGAAAGAGTTCTATGGTCGGAAACGCTTGCTGATGCGCGGCCAGGACCTCCGGCTTGATCGGACGGTAATGGTGCTTGGCGATGATGTTTTGCGCCTCGTCGGTATAGAGGAAGTTCAAATAGGCTTCCGCCGCCCCCCGCGTCCCCTTTCGATCCACGTTCGCATCCACCACCGCGACATGGGGCTCGGCTTGAATGCTCCGCGAAGGGTAAACGATCTCTAACTCCCCGCCGGACTCGGCAACCTCCAAATGCGCCTCGTTTTCCCAGGTCAAATGAACGTCTCCGATTCCCTTCTGAGCAAACGTGGTGGTTGCTGCCCGAGCGGCGGAATCCAGGACGGGAACGTTCTGATACAACTTCGTGACGAACTCCTTGGCGGCATCATCGTTCCCCCCGGCCGCGATCACCGACCCCCAGGCGGCTAAAAAGCTGAGCTTTCCATTTCCACCCGTCTTGGGATTGGGGGTAATGATCGCGACACCCGGCTTGACGATATCCGGCCAATCTTTGATCCCCTTCGGGTTCCCCTTGCGAACCACGAAGACAATCGTGGAAATGTAAGGCAGAGAACGGTTGGGAAACTTCTCTTCCCAGCCCTGATTGATGAGCCCTTTTCTGCGAATGGCATCCGTGTCGAACCACATCGCGAGAGTCGCGACATCCGCATCCAGGCCGTCGATGATCGCGCGCGATTGGCTCGCCGAACCGCCGTGAGACTGCTTGATCGTCAGTTCCACTCCGGCTTCCTTGGCGTATTTGGGAACGAACGCGCCGTTCAATTCCCGCCAAAGCTCGCGGGTTGGATCATAGGAGACGTTGAGCAACTCCTGAGATTTTGCCACGCCCGCCGAGCCCGACTCCCCTTTGCCGCATCCCAGGGCCATGCTCGAAAGCGCCAAGGTCCAAATCACGGATTTCCATCGAAGAAGCCGCATGGCGGGTCCTCATTTTCAATGTTGTGTTTCGCTTCAAAATCGGAGGCCATTCGCGAACTCGCCCGGGACGCGCTTCTTTTGGCCACCGCCGATCATGTTCGCGAATTCTCGAACCGAAGATTGCTCCGATGGCAATTCCGATGCCAGCATCCACCGGCGATGCCGGCGAATCGCCACAATGTCCTGGAAAATACAGATTTCCGTGATGACCATGCCCGGTCCCATGACCGCGCAAAAAGGATTTTTCCAAAGATTTCAAGCATATTTGCTCTTATTTCAGCGACATTTGATGGTGAATTAGCACATCTGCGATCCCGGGTGGGACTGGAGGAAAGCGATGCGGTAGAAGATGGAATCGGAGCGAGTTTTTCGTGCGAAATTGAACGGATTTTGCGAGAGTGTCCGCATCCTGAAATTGCATCTGGGAGGTCCGAGGCATGAAAAAGGTTCGGGTGGGGCTTGTTGGAGCGAAGTTCATCAGTTCCATTCACTACGAGGCGCTACGCACGGTTCCCGCGGTCGAAATCCTCGCGGTCGCTTCCCGCTCCATGGACAGCGCGCGGGCCTTCGCTGGTCCGCGTGGCATTCCCCACGCCTTCGGAGAAGTCAAACAGCTTCTCGAAATGCCGGAGATCGATGTTGTCGTGCTCGGTTGTCCCAATGACCTGCATTGCAGCATCACGGTTCAGGCGGCCTCGGCGGGGAAACATGTCATCTGCGAAAAGCCCCTCGCCATGAATCTCGCGGAGGCGGACCAGATGATCGCCGCTTGCCAATCTGCCGGCGTAAAACTGATGTATGCCGAGGAACTCTGCTTTGCCCCCAAATACGTGCGACTGAAAAAGCTCGTCGATGACGGCGCCCTGGGACAGGTCAACCTCATCAAACAGTCGGAGAAGCATGACGGTCCCCATGCCGATTGGTTCTGGGACGTCGAACGCAGCGGCGGAGGAGTGACGCTCGACATGGGTTGCCATGGGATCGAGTTCGCCCGTTGGCTCTTGCGCGCGCCCAATGGCCAGAAACCGGAAATAACCAGCGTCTACGCGGACATGCGGACGTCGGTGCATCCTCGTCGCACCCGGGGCGATGATAACGCCATTCTGATCCTCAACTTTGACAACGGGGTCACCGCGCTCATCGAGGAGAGCTGGTCGAAACTGGGTGGCATGGATGACCGCGCGGAGGTTTACGGCTCGGACGGCGTCGCGTTTGCCGACCTGCTCCGTGGCAATTCGATCCATACCTACAGCAGAGCCGGTTACGATTACGCGGTGGAAAAGGGTGGATCGACGACCGGTTGGTCCTTCACCATTTACGAAGAGGCGTGGAATTACGGTTTTCCCCAGGAGATGGCCCATTTCGTGGACTGCATTCGGCATGATCTCGAACCGTTGGAAACGGGGGAAGATGGCCGAGTCGTCCTGGAGGCGATTTTCGCGGCCTATGCCTCCGCCGGCAGTGGGAAAAGAATCTCGCTTCCATTCAAAACGGATGCCGCCCGCCCGATCGACCTTTGGAAGCCGAAAACCGCGCCATAACTGCCTGTTGAGAAATCGCGATGACGCCGATCGGCCCACAAGCCATTAGGTGTTATCAAGCTCGCAGCCGCTTTACACAGTGGACCAATCCCGGCGCGCCGGATTGGATGGTTCAACAGGTTCTTGAGGGAGTCCCGCCGGCTCCATGCCGGGATTGTTTCACCTGCTGCGGGGAGGAGATTCTCCTCCCGGGCCTTTGGGCCAACGCATGTCGTGCATAAAACATCCCTGGCCGGGGAAGTCGAATTGGTCCTGCCGCGTAGATTCATCCGCTTGGCGGGAGGATTAAAACGCCGTTTACACGGCAAACCGCGGCATGATCTCGGCAAACGGCGAAACGTGCCTCGTTACGACACGCACCAAGAGGAATGCCGACGGAAATGGATCGACTTTGGGCGCCTTGGCGAATGAGTTACGTGGCTTCCACCGAGCCACCGCCGGACGATTTCATCTGCTACGCGGATCAGTCGGAAAAAGACCGCGAAAACCTCGTGGTCCTTCGAACCGAGCTCACCATCGTGATCCTCAATCGATTTCCGTACAACAACGGCCATCTACTTGTTGCTCCCCGACGACAGATCGCCGAGCTAAGCGAGATGACCGACGAGGAGTTGCTCGACGCGCAGCGGGTACTTTCACGCATGATTGAATCCCTCAGATCGTTCATGCGGCCGGACGGCTTCAATGTCGGTCTGAACCTGGGACGGGCGGCGGGCGCGGGACTTCCCAAACACCTTCATTGGCACATCGTTCCCCGTTGGTCGGGAGACACGAACTTCATGACACTAATGGCGGACGCGCGGGTCATTGTGCAGGCCCTCGACGAACTTTGGTTGCAACTCCGCAAGGCGATGGGCTTGGAAACATCGTGAGCTTTCAACGCGCGTCCGGCGAATCCGAAGCCATACGCAGGATCCACGAAGCCGAGAACCGGACCTTGGCCCCTTACGCCATGCGCAGTGCCGATACGCGCGGCCGCAGACACGTCGAAGCGCCTCACCCTTACCGTTCTGCGTACCTTCGCGATCGCGACCGGATCATCCACTCCGCCTGCTTCCGGCGCCTCATGTACAAGACGCAGGTTTTCGTCGGTCAGCCGAACGATCACCAGCGAACCCGGCTGACGCACACGCTGGAAGTCGCACAAATCGCCCGGACCGTCGCGCGGAACTTACGGCTCAATGAAGATTTGACCGAAACGATCGCCTTGGCTCACGATCTCGGCCATCCCCCGTTCGGGCACGCGGGGGAACGAGCGCTTTCCGCCGCCATGGCGCCTCATGGAGGTTTCGAGCACAATCGGCAAGGACTTCGACTCGTCGAGCGGCTGGAACATCGCTACCCGAGTTTCATCGGACTCAATCTCAGCTACGAAGTGCTCGAATCGATCGCGCTCCATTCATCGCTGCGACAACATCCCGATTTGGCGGAATTCGGCCCCGAACAGCGGATGCTCGCCGAGAGCCAGGTCGTCGACCTTTCCGATAGCGTCGCCTACGATACCCATGACATTGACGATGCACTTCGCGCTGGACTGGTGACCTTCGAGGATCTTCGAGAAACGGAGATGTGGCGGCGTGCCGAGGAGCGTGCCCGCGCGACCTATGGGAGCGATCTGGCGGGGAAACAGCTCGCCAGAGCCGTCATTCGCTCGATGATCGATTGGCAAGTCAGCAGTCTGCTCAAGGAGAGCGAACGCCGCTTGGCGGACGTGTCTTCCGTCGACGATGTCAAACGGGCGGCCATCAATGTCATTTCGCTCGAGCCGGACGTTTCCCGGCAAAAATCGGAGTTGGAGCAATTCCTCTTCGCCAAGGTCTATCGCCACGAGCAAGTCGTCCGGACGACCAGGGTCGCCGAGCGCATGGTTCGGGGCTTGTTCGACGAATTGACACGGGAGCCCATGCTCCTCTCGGAAAAGTATCGCCTTCGCATGAAGGACGAACCGATAGCGCGGGTGGTATGCGATTATGTCGCCGGCATGACCGATCGCTACGCTCAGCATCTCTATCGAAGCCTTTTCGAGCCCTGATTTGTCCGCGGGAAATCTCGTCGGCGCGTTAGAACGCCAACCGCTTGACATCTTGCGGCGACTGACGGACATTACAGACGTGCCGGACGGGTTACATCCCACCAGATCTTGAGCATTGGAAAAGTAATATCGAATTACCCGGCCCGGTCGCCTGGAGGACCTAGGTGCTCGCCGCCATTCGCGGCGTGGATGCATGGGAGCCGGGCCCCGACATTACTTTTCCGAGCGGCAATAGAACCAAGGCGACCATGACAGCATCGAGCGGGGAAGTTCTTTCAACCAGTGGACCAAAGTACTCGGTCGTCATTCCCGTGTACCGATCCGCGCCCATCCTGCCGGAATTACTCCGGCGGCTTGACGCGTTTTTCGACGGCCACCAGCTCCGTCATGAATACATCTTCGTGAACGACGGCAGCCCCGACGACAGCTGGAAGGTTCTGGCTCAATTGAAACAGGGCCGAAATGACATCATTGCCATCGATTTGATGCGGAACTATGGGCAACATAGCGCGATGTTCTGCGGCTTTCAGCAAGCGACGGGAGATTTCGTCATCACCATGGACGACGATTTGCAGAATCCGCCGGAAGAGATCATTCATTTGATCAAAAAGAGGCGGAGGAGGGCTACGACGTGGTGTTCGGCGAGTTTCACCAGAAGATGCACGGCCGCATCCGCGCTGGGGAGTCGCTTGATCGGCTGGCTGAATTACCGCCTGTTCGACAAGCCGCCAGACCTCGTGCTCACGAACTTTCGCCTGATCCGACGGGAAGTCGTGGATGCGGTCTGCGACTATCAGACGACCTTCCCCTACATTCCCGGCCTCGTGCTCATGAGTGGTCGTACCTTTGCGAATGCAAAGGTCAAGCACATGCCGCGCACGGTCGGCCAATCGGGGTACGGCATTAAGACGATTCTCCAACTCGTCTGGCGGATCGTGTTCAACTATTCTCCGTTCCCCATGCGACTCCTCTGCGGCATCGGGGGACTCGCCTCCTTCGCCTCCTTTTTGCTCGGAATCTTCTATCTGGCCCGGAATCTGCTTTTCGGTACTCGCGTGCCGGGCTGGACGACATTAGCGGTTCTTCTCTCCTTCCAAACCGGCTTTATCTTGTTGCTCTTCGCGGCGCAGGGGGAATATCTTGTCCGAATCATGGGAGAAACGTCCGGTCGCAAGGCGTACCGCATTCGGCGAAAGATTTGATCCACGCAGCCGGAAGGAGGTCGCAAATCATGTCTGAACCAACTTTCGTGATCGGTGGAGCCCAGCGGAGTGGAACCACGACGCTCTACCATCTGATCGATCAGCATCCCGAAGTCTACATGGCCAAGCCGGTCTGGCCCGAACCGAAGTTCTTCGTCCGCGAATCCCTCACCGCCGCCGACCGCGACGAATATCTCGCGAAGTGGTTTTCCAGTACCCATGACGCCAAGGCAATCGGCGAGAAATCGACGAGCTACTTGGAGACGATTGGCTCCGCGGAACGGATGAAACGATGGTTCCCGAACATGAAGGCTGTCTTCATCCTTCGTAACCCAATCGAACGGGCGATTTCCAATTATCGATACTCAAGAAAAAACGGCCTGGAAAAGGAATCGCTCGATTTCGCGCTTCGAAACGAGAAGACGCGGGTTGAGTCGCAACGTTTCCCGGGCGTTTCCGGGCATCCTTTTGCCTACGTCCGTCGCGGCCGGTTCATCGAGTTTCTCGACCAATATCTCCAGGCATTCCCTCGGGAACAGCTGCTCATTCTTCTCAATGACGATCTGGAAAGTCGGCCGGAGCAGACTTGCCACGAGATCTATCAATTCCTTGGCGTCGACGTGGACTACAAACCTTCGCGACTACATGAGCGTCACAACGTGCACGTCCCGGATGACCTCCGGCTTTCACGCGAGACTTTGGATTGGCTCATGGAGGAATTTCGCGAGCCAAACCGCAGGCTCGCCGAGGTTCTCGCGCGTGACTTGTCCCGTTGGAATTGCCCGACCAAGTCCGTGCTTCAGCTCGTCGACGAGCCCAAAGCTTAAACATCGTTACTTCGTTGACTTCCCATGTCCTCGTCGATTCGAGACTCATAGTTTGACACGGAACGCGACCGACTTGTGGAACTCACTCCTTATAATCGAAGTCAAGGACCGGACATGCGAATGGTTGATGTCCGCATTTAGCTGCACCGACGCGAGGGAAAGCCACGATGAGCGAACCCGGCAAGGATCTTGCGACCGCGGAGACGTCCCTTTATCGCCTCCTACCGCTAGCCCGGCAGTTACCGACGATTGACGCGGCAGTGTCGCGGATCGCAAGGCTTTCCGCCGAACTCACGCTCCCCAAGGAAACCATCCACATCCTCAGCGACGTCCATGGCGAATATGGCAAGCTGAGACACGTCATCAACAATGCGTCGGGTAAACTTCGGCAGGTCGTCGAGCCGATCCTCGCATCCCGTTCCTCGCCGGATGAGCTTCGGGATTTCCTGGCCCTCTTGTTTTATCCGCAGGAGACCTTGGCGCGCGCGGAGACGACCTTAACCTCCCACGACGCTCAGATGGCGTTTTGCCAGCGGCGCTTTCGAGACCTCTTCGAAGTCATTCGCCGGCTCGTTCGGCCCTTTAGCCTCGACCGGGTGAGCGAACTCTTTCCCAAGGAATATCGTGGCTTGCTCCGGGAACTCTGTTACGAACCCTCGAATCGTTGGAGCAAGGAATATGTCGACCAGGTGGTCAAATCGCTCCTCGCCGTGGGGCGCGCCTTTCACTTGATGCACCTGACGGTAAGGGTATTGCGAAACCTGGCGATCGACGAATTGATTCTCGCCGGGGATTTCTGGGACCGGGGTCCGCGCGGCGACCTGGTAATGGACTATATCGCGCGCCAACCACGCGTCGCCATTACTTGGGGAAACCACGACATGGCGTGGATGGGTGCATGCCTGGGGAACGACGCACTCGTCGCCCACGTGCTCCGCATCTCGACCCGCTACCGTCGGCACGAACAACTGGAGGAAGGCTATGGCATTCGTTTGGCGCCGCTGGAACAATTAGCGCGCACCGTCTACGCCGACGACCCCTCGAGTTGCTTCATCCCCAAGGGCGAGGGAGGGAGGGAAACTTCTCTGCTCGCGCGGATGCAAAAGGCCGCCGCCATCCTGCAATTCAAGCTGGAAGGAACGATGATTGCGAGAAATCCGCAGTGGAATCTCGATCACCGCCGACTTCTTCATCGCATCGATCCCGTGGCGGGAACCATCGAAATCGACGGTGTCACGCGAACGCTTCGCGACAAACATTTTCCCACCATCGATGGAAAAAACCCGTACGCGCTCTCCCCCGAGGAAGAAGCTTGCCTCAAGGAAATGCGTCAGCATTTCATGAACAGCCAGAAACTCTGGGAACACATTCGATTTCTGGTCCAACGCGGTTCGATGTACCTGGTGCGCGATGATCACGTCATTTTTCATGGTTGTTTGCCCGTGGATGAAGAGGGAGATTTCCTCCCGCTCATCGTGGATGGCGAACCGTATCGTGGCCGCATGTTAATGGACGCGCTGGACCGCGTCGTGGTCCGCGCGATGGACCGTCCGAGCGAACCCGACAAGGATCTTCTCTGGTACCTCTGGTGTGGTCCGCGATCCCCGCTGTTCGGCAAGGATAGGATCGCCACTTTGGAAAACGATCTTGTCGTCGAGAAAGAAACCCATGCGGAGACCAAAGACCCCTACTTCCGCCTGATTCATGAGGTCCCGTTTTGCGACAAGATCCTGGAGGAATTTGGCGCGGATCCCGCGCGCGGCCTCATCGTCAACGGCCATGTCCCCGTAAAGATTGACCAGGGGGAATCACCGATCAAACGAAGTGGAAAGTGCATCACCATCGACGGTGCGTTTTCCGCCGCCTACGGTGATCACGGCTACACGCTCTTAATGGAGCCGGGCGGTACTTATCTCGCCAAACTCCATCATTTCGAATCCATCGAGGCGGTCGTTCAGGAGGGGGTGGACATTATTCCGACCGTCTCGGTCGTCAAGGAGTGGAATCCCCCTCGTCGCGTCGGCGATACGGAACGAGGCGCCGCCATCCGCGCGGAGATCGCCATGCTTGAGGATCTCGTCGCCGCATATCGGACGAACAAGATTCGCCAGGAACCGTGAAATAAATCAGGTCGCCCTGCGGGCCGCCAATCGTTCGTTCCACACCGCGACCGCGATCAATAGCAGACCGATCACGATGAGGCGGCCATTCGCGTTAAGCCGCCATGGTTCCTCGCTCCAAGGGACCGACAGCCGTTTGGACCCCAACAGCCGCAGACCAATTTCCAAATGAGCCAAGATGGCGAGCCCAAGGATGGTCCGCCCGATCCCCCCCGCGCCGCCCGTTACCCGCGTTCCACCCAGCACGACACAAGCAATGACCTGCAGTTCGAGGCCCTTGCCAGCGTCCGGAACCGCGGCTCCATTTTGCGCGGTGCGCGCCAAGGCAACGATTCCCGCGAGCAACCCGCTGACGGCATAGAGCCACCATTCGACTTTTTGAACGGGAACGGCGGCGAACTCGGCGGCCAAGCGGTTCTCTCCAATCGCGAACAGATACCTACCGAACCGAGTGTGATGAACCAGCAGCCAGGCCGAAATCGTTATGAAGGCAAGCAACCAGATCTGATTCGGAATTCCTAGAAGACTTCCCTGTCCAAGTTGATTGAAAGTGGCGGAAAAGCCCGTGGGTCGAGCACCGCCGGAAAGAGCCATTGCGAGTCCCGCGTCAAACGCCATCGTCGCCAGCGTCGCAACCAAGGGAGCGATCCCCATGGCGATCAGACTGGCGTTGAGCGCTCCCGCGATGAAACCGACGAGCACTGCCCCCGCCGCGGCCATGGGCCAGCCGATGGGCTCGACCAACAGGCCGAAGGCAACGCCGCAAAGCGCAACCATGGATCCCACCGATAGGTCGATTCCACCGGTGAGTATGATGGCCGTCATTCCCATGCCCAGGATCCCCACCTCCGCCCACGGCCGCCAAAGCTGTAGCAGAGAGGACGGGCTTCCCAATAACGCGAGGACCAATCCCATGGCCGAGGCAAGCAAGAGCCAGGGAAGGAGTGAACTCCAAGGAAATGCCGAGAGGGATCTCATTTTCGCCCTCCCCTTAGCAGCCAGTCGACGAGGATGGCCAGCAGCAACAGTCCTCCGATGACCACGTCGTTTCGATACTGAGACACTTGCCAAATCACCAGCGACTTTTCGACGAGCGCCAACAAGAGTGCGCCGAGAAAGACGCCCATCGCGCTTCCTCTTCCCCCCGTAATCGCCGTCCCGCCAATGACGGCCGCCGCGATGGCGCGCAATTCATAACCCGTCCCAAGCACCGACTGCATCGAGCGGTTGATCGCCAGCTCCAATAAACCCGCGACGCCCGACGCCAGTCCCCCGAGTCCAAACGCGATCAGCCAGACTTTGGTGCGCGAAATCCCCGCCAATCGAGCGGCACTCTCGCTACTTCCGAAAGCGAATAAATGGCGACCTTCCCGATGGTACTTCAAAAACACATGCGTCCCCGTCACCGAGACCGCAAGCAAAACCAGCGTCCCGCGAACGCCCCAAAGCTCTCCCGTGGCGAGCGCGCAAAACTCGTTGGGTAGATCCGTGAGCACGTTTCCTCCCGTCGCCAGTATCATCAGCCCTCGATAAACCGTCATGGTCCCGAGCGTCACGACGATCGGATGGATGCGCCCGACCAAGGACACGCCGGCGTTAACGCAACCGCCGGCGATTCCCACGATCAGACCCACGAGTATTCCCAAGGGGATGACGACGGCCGGAGCATAGGGAAGTTTGAGAACCAATCCACCCACCGCGGCGGACAACGCCAAGAGCGAACCAATCGAAATGTCGATCCCCCCGGAGAGAATGACGGCGGCGGCGCCCAAGGCGAGGATCGATCGGACGGCGGCACTTTCGAAGAGTCCGACCAGCGATCCGATTTGGAGAAATCCGCCCCCCGTCGATGCCGTCAATGCGGCCATCAACACGACAATGGCGGCGAGAAGACCAAGTTCATTCCAAGCCATCCTCGACCAGGATCTAGGGCTCAGTCGGCTTTCTCGTACCGGAAGGTCGTGTTGAAATTCCGTGGGGAGCGCCGCGTTGGCGACCTCTTCTGGCGTGACCACGCCTCCGGCAAACTCCGCCGACACCCGACCCTCTCGGAACACCACGATACGATCGGACCTTTCGAGGATTTCCGGCAGTTCCGAGCTGATGAGCGCAATCGCGCAACCCTGCTCGGCCAAACCACGGATCCATCGGTGGATCTCCTCCTTGGCCGCGACGTCGATTCCGCGCGTCGGTTCGTCCAGAAGCAGAACTTTTGGCTCCGCAAGCATCCAGCGCGCAAGCACGATCTTTTGCTGATTCCCCCCTGATAACTCAGCCATCGGCTGCTCGACCGAACGCATCCGGACGCACAGGTCGGTGGCGGCATTCGATACCGCCGTTTTCTCTGCATTCAAACCGACGAATGGGCCACGAGACCACCGAATCAAACTGGCGATCGCGCCGTTTGCCTTTACCGACAGACCGCGAAACACCCCCTGCCGCAAACGGTCCTCGGGAAGATACGCGATGCCCGCCCGGACGGCGTCCGCCGGCGCGCGAATGACGATCTCGTCGCCTCCAAGCCGAACGTGACCGGCGGAGGCTTTGCGAAGACCAAATACGCCTTGCGCCCACTCCGAACGTCCAGAGCCGACCAGGCCGTATATACCCACGACCTCGCCCGGGCGCAGGATGAGATCGATCGATTGATACTCCCCCTTCGCATCCGTTCTTCCGACGGATTCGAAGACCACCCGTGCTCGAGGCACAAGTAAAGGGTCGGCCGAGGGCATGCGTGGAGCTGTTCGAGCCACTTTGGTCTCTCGACCGACCATCGCGCGAACCAGACCCGCGCGGTCCGTCTCCACGGCCCTGCCATGCCAGACACGTTTTCCATCCCTGAGAACCGTGATCCGATCCGCGAGTCGAAAAATCTCCTCCTGGCGATGCGAAATGTAAATGACTCCCACGCCGGATTGGCGGAGACGTTCGATTTGTTCAAAAAGCCATTCGCTTTCGAGAAGAGACAGTGAACTGGTCGGTTCGTCCAAGAGCACGACCCGAGAGGGCTTCGCGACGGCGGCGGCAATCTGCGTCATGTGCCGCTCGGCTATGGAAAGCGTTGCCGCCGGGGCGTGAACGTCGATCTCCTCCGTGAGATGCGCCACCGCGTCGGTCGCCGCCGCATTCACTTGCTTCCACTGGACGAATCCCAACGGAGAAGCCGGCAACCCTTGAGTCAAAGCCATGTTCTCCGCGACCGAAAGAGTGCCGAAGAGATCCGACTCCTGGAAAACCGTCACGATTCCATGCCCGCGTGCCGTCAGGGGATTGGAAAGCTCCACTCCTTGGCCATCCAGAACGATCCTTCCTTCGCTAGGCTGCAATACGCCAGACAGGATGTTGATGAGCGTGCTCTTGCCAGCGCCATTTTCGCCGACAAGTGCATGGACTTCGCCGGCGCAAAGATCAAACGAGACCTCGTCCAGGGCTACCACGCCACCGAATCGTCTCGTAATCCGTTCAAGTTCAAGGATCGTCTTCATCCTTCGATCCAATCGGGCTGCAACCGTACCGGTGCTCGGCCAAAGTGTCGTGAAGCGAAGGCGAACACACGCCGGGATTGACGTTGTTCACCGGACCAAGCTTGACAAAAAGTCGAATCGATAGCCTAACAACCAGGTTTGTGGAACTCCAGCGAACGGTCACTTGGATATTGGAAGCGATGTCCGGAGTGATTTTCGGACGGACACAAGAGCACGATCCGAGAAGGGCCATCGCTCGGGCGATTCCACCCGGCTCGACCGGGAGAGGGCGGCCGTAAGATTCACTCTTTTCCCGTCTTTGACGGCAATAAGAGTTCGGAATTCGAGGACGGTATTTCCGGGAAGGGGGAGAAAGATCAGTAAGCGCTCAAGCGTTTCCATGCCTTTGCGTCGCGGGGAGTAAGTGGGCCGACTTTCGCGGCCTGGAACAAGGTCAGCATGCGTCGCGATTCGTCCCGTGCGCCGATCTCCTCGTAGGCATCAGCGAGGTGAAGATAAACGATCGGGGAGGCACCAGCAACGAGACTTGCCTCGAAGACTCGAACCGCTTCTGTTCCATTTAGCGAACCGAGAAAAATCATGCCTCGCGTCATCAACAGATCCACACGAGGGCCCGCGAGACTTTCGCCTCGACGAACCGCCAGCGTTGCGTCGGCCAATCGGCTTCCCTCGGCTGCGAGCAATCGCGCGAGCAAGTTCCAGGTCGCGGGGTTCTTTGGATTATCGTCGGCCGCCCGCTTCGCAAGTTCAATCGCTTCCTCCGATCGACCCTGCGCCTCACGAAGTTCGGCGAGCGAAACGAGGAACTCGCCATCCGCCGGCATGGCGTCCCTAGTGCAGCGTTGAAAGAGATCCTCGACGACCCGCATGCGATCGGGAGGCAGGCTACCGTGGAGGAGAACGCGTGCCCACACTTGGGCCGTTGCCATGGCCGACTCGCCACCCTCCGAATCCTGCGACTCCAGATTTTCCCGGGTGCATAGCTCGACCGCTTCCGCGAACCCGCCCGGTTGGGAAGCGAGCCATTCCGCAAACATCCCCCGCGCGCCAGGGTCCTGGCTCGCCAAACCTCGAAGCAACTCCGTGCCCTTTTCAGCTTGCCCTGCCGCCGCGAGCCAACCCGCGGCCGCCACCGCGCGCGCACGTTTCTCTCGGCGGCCACTGTTTTCGGTCCGATTCGATTTCGACTCCGCGTCCCCTACCGTCTGCTGAGCCACGGCTGCCATGACAGTCGGCTTCGGATCGACGTAATCTTGCGCAACGCGCATCGCGAGATCCATTCTGTCCAATCCCACGTGACAGCGAATGCGCCGCGGCGCGAGCAAGGATTCTTCGACTCCCATCTCTTGAAGCGATGCTAATGATGTCTCCGCTTCGCTCCACGAGGACACGGCGATCGCGGCATCCACGAAATCCAGCCAGGTGCTTTCGTCGCGGGAGCTTGCCGACGCCTTGGCAAGTATTGCATGGGCCTCCTCCTCCTTCCCTGAGACTCGGCATAAACGGGCGATGAGCACGTCGTCCCGACCCTGAGAAGCGCTCTGGATCGAAGAGAGCATTTCCCTTGCGATGGAGCGATGCTTCGGTCCGCCGCGAGCCACGAAGGCCATCGCCTTGAGCCGAACATCAGCGCCGAGCAATGGTTCCCCCAGCTGTTGATCATGGGTGGCCCCGCTGGCGAATAACACGATGCCCAGGGTGCGCCGGACCGCTTCGGGAAGGGATTGGAGATAACCGTCCCATAAATTGGCCGTGGGCTCGACCATGGCCATGGAAACAAACAAGCCTTCAGGGAGGGCGGAAGAGAAGTCATCCCTCGACGTGCTTTGAGCCGCGCGGCGCGCGTAGCTCTCCGAAAGCCTTAGGTCCCCATTGAAAGTGAACAGGGATGCCAGCACGAGTGACAGCGAGGCCGGCGGCAAAGGCTTGCCATCCGCGCCGAGCATTTCGATAACGCCACCGACCGCGTCGACACCCTTGTTCGACGCCGCGGGGAGATCGTGATTCACGTAAAGATGCAGCCGCGCAATTCGAACCGCGATGTGCGCGGGTGATTGCACCTCCGCCTCCCTTAACACGGCTTCCGCGGCCAACCAATTCTCTATGCCTCCCATCGCCATCAGCGACAATCCCAATTGGACCTTGGACAAGGGAGATGGATCGGTTTCCTCGGCCATCTGAGACGCGCGCAGCGCGAAGGCAACCTTCCCTTGTCGAATCGCCGTCGCGACCACCAGGGGGAGAACCGACCGGTTCAGTAGATCTTCCTCCGCGAGGGATTCGGCAAACTTCCACGCCTCGTCCGGCTTGTCCGAAAGGGACAGTGTCCCGAGCAATCGACCGAGGGTCCGGGGCGAGTAGTCACCGAGATCCACCGCGGAGCGGTACGCCAATGCCGCGTCGTCAAATCGACCCATCGCTTCCAACACCAATCCGTCCGCCACCCTGGACATGGCCCAATCGGGTCGGCGCGCGTTCAATTGACGAGCCAATTCCGATAATCGTTCGAGGCCCGCGGGTCCCAGATTCCGCGACTCCAAAATCAAACGCTGGACGCGCGCGTACCGCCAAAGGGTTCCTTCCGGCCCTTCAATTCCCTCAAGTTCCTTTTCTCGCGCGAGAAGTTCCTTTTCGTCACCCCGCTCGATCGCCGCCAAGGCGAGATCCCAGTTCGATTGCCAATCCTTGGGATTCTTTTCCGCTTGCCGAAGAAGTGGCGCTAGGTCGTGCGGCGGCAATTCCACCATTGAACAAGACATGACGCGCGGCCGAAACGATGCGGGGCCATTGGCGAAATACTCCATGGATGCGCGCATCCGCGCCAAAGGCTGCATTCCATTCCCCGAGGACTCAGCCAGCCTAAAGGATGGAGAAACGTCTTCGTCGTCGGCGTCTTTCTTCTCGCCGGCATCTTGTCGAGCGCGCGCCATCATGCGATAGACGTCGCCGCCGACCCGCCAGAATTCCGCCTGCCGATCTCCCTTCGAGCCGAGGGAAGAGAACGTCTCGCCATTCTTCGCACGCCCCAAGAAACGCGAGGAGATTTCGAGAAAAAGAGGCATGATGGCGTTCCCATTGCTTTCTCTCGCCTTGGCAATGGAATCCTCGAACTCTTTCCATGGCCTGCGATCCGCGGGCAGATGGAGCAGCGCGCCGAGTTGGGCGCGCGTTAAGTCGATCCATAACGACGATCGATCTTGGGCCGACAAACGCTCTGCCGTCGGTGCGGACAAAATACGACGGTACTGCTCGGCCGCCTCCATATATCGCCTGCCGCGCCGGAACGCGTCGGCGGCTCCAACGGCGGACATGAGATCGTCAGGATTGGTGGAAGCGGCATTTCGAAACGCGGCGGCCGCAAGATCCCATTGAGCCAGGAGACCGTAGGCCTTTCCAAGCCGGTAGTTGGTTCCGGCCGTCGTGGTCACGCTGGACGACAGGCGGCTGGCATCCCGCAGGAGTGGAAGAGCGGAGGCTAAACTTCGCGTTGGATTCTCGGGCGCCAAGTACAAGGTCGCGCGTAATACCTTTGCCGCCGTGTCGAACTGCTGGATCTCCGAGGGAAGACGTTGCCGTTCGCGCATGACCTGGATAGACGTCTCCAATCGACCGATGGCCCGGTCCGCTTCTGCCCAACGCTGCTCGTGGAGGAGAAGTTCCGCCAATCGAATATTGAGCATTGGCTGGAATTTATCCCCTTTCATCAGGCCGTCGGCAAGTACGTCGATGGCACGCGCGTAACGGTGATGAAGCGTATCGATGTAGGAGAGTCCCAAGTAGCCTCGATAATCGAATGAGTTATTGAAAATGGCGAGTCGGAGATGTTCGGCAGCGATCGCAAACGACTTTTTATCGGAGTCACTCGCGTCCATTTGCGGACCGATGAGCGGATCGGCGGACGCGACATCCAGGGCGCTTTGCGCCGCCGCTATCCTCACGGACGCCGCCTGAGGGTCTAGTTCCATCGCCCTGCGAACATCGTCGTCGGCCGTCGTTCGCCGCGAGCCCGACTCCAATGTCGACTGCCGATAGTTGAACCTAGACATATAGGCGTCCGGGCTCTTGGGGTTGTCGTTTACCATTTCATCGATGAGTTTGTCGGCGAGAGAAGGCATTTCTTCGGGCGCGAGCATCAGCATCTCGGCGGCGATTTTCGGGTACTGGCGATAGAGCTTGGCAAGAGCAACGGCACATTCTATGTTCGCGGAATTCTTTTGGTGAGCGTCGTGGTAGGCGGATATCACCCTCTCCACGTCCGCCTGCGGCGGATCCTGGATCTCGAGCATCGCGTGGAGCGCCTTGGCCTTGACCGCCAAGGCATTGCCATTGGCGGGCTCCCGCGTTAACGCGGTTTCCGCCGTCTTAAGCGCCGTACCGGGATTGGTGTCCAGCTGGAGCTCCGCAATGCGCACGCGAAGGTCATTGCGTTGCGGCAGCCGATCGAGAGCCTGCGAATATAGACTCACGGATCGAAGGCGCGCCGACCAACTATACGCACCTTTGTCCACGACGTACGCCAAGCGGGCAAGGACGCCGCCGTCGTCGGGCTCAATCGCAAGGTAGTTGCGTAGGTGCCGTTCCGCGTCGACCCACTTCTGCCTATCGATCGCCGTGTTCGCGGCTTCCAAATACATCCCCTTGACGCGAATCATTTGCACGCGATGCGCGAAGAGAATGATCGGGGTCACAAAAAGGATTAGGGCAACGGTGGCCACCAGCAAGGGGAGATTGGGAACGCGCGATCGTCGATCTTCCTCGGGTCTCGGCGGCGGGCCGACGACTTGACTAGCGACGTTCCGCGACTCTTGGAACGAGAACGACATGACTTCCCCGGCCCGACTCCCAGCGAACAAGCCGGCAACCCCGCTTGCTCAAGCCCAAAGTCGGCGACGTCAAACCTGGTCCCTTGGGGCGTCGAAAGCGCGCCTTCGACAACCGGCCCTCCCCCGGCACGGTTCTCCCAAGGCGTTGATGCAATATACGTTACTACAGCCCAGAAATCCTGGGAGAAGGAGGATGCATCCCCGGTAACCGCTGGCGTCTTTACGATTTCCGCCTGGGAATTGATGAGGAAATGGACGATTTCGACCATCGAGAAAGCCCCCACGCACGGCCTCCATCCCGGTTTTCTCGTGGCCTTGTCCCCCATGCCTGACCGCAACCTTAGGACTGGAAAGCGCTTCCCGCGTTCCCCCGAATTGCGATCAACCGGCACGCGGGAATCGGGCGAGATCCAGAATCTTCACAAGGGAAACAGGCAGTCGCGAAACGCTTCCCTATAACTACGGGAGGATGGGATTCGGAGACGTTCATGGCACAGCTTCCCGATATCGCGCGTTTTGTTTCCAGCACCGGGGTCCGGGTCTACCGGATTCCCTGCGAGGTCTTTCCGAACTTCATCGGCTACGTCTACGTGCTTTTGGACGCCGGCCCCCCCACCCTCGTGGACACCGGGAGTAATTTCGGCAACTGTACCGACCAGATACTCGCGGGCTTCGAGAGCGTCAATGAACGGTTCGGCGAATCGATCTCCATCCAAGGGATCGAACGAATTCTGATCACCCACGGACACATTGACCACTTCGGCGGATTACAGAAGATCCAGGAGTTGACCAAAGCGCCCGTCGGCGTCCATGCGCTCGACCGCCGAGTCCTATCGTCCCACGAGGAACGGGTGGTTGTCGCCACGCGGGCACTCAAGGAGTTTCTCCAGCGGGCCGGCGTGGATCCGAACTTCCAAGGCCGTCTCCTGGAAATGTACGGGTTCTCGAAGCGACATTTTCATTCCGTGCGCGTCGATTTTCTGCTCGATGAAGCGACTCCCTTGGACGGCATTCGTTTCATCCACGTTCCCGGCCATTGCCCGGGCCAGCTTTGCATGGTGATCGGCGACATTCTCTTGAGCGCCGATCACATTCTGGAAATCACCACGCCCCACCAGGCCCCCGAGAGCATTACCGCCAACACCGGCCTGGGACACTATCTCGACTCCTTGAAGAAGGTACGCGCCATCGGCGGCTTCGACATCGCGCTCGGCGGACACGAAGGGCCGGTGAGGGACGTCTACGCACGCATCGACGAGATTCTCGCCAGCCACGAGCGAAAATTCGAAAAGTTGCTCGGCCACGTCGCCGACTCGGACGCGCCTCCCACCATCAGCGACCTGACGTCGAAGGTCTATACCAAGGCACAGGGGTTCCACCACCTGCTCGCCCTCGAAGAGATCGGCGCGCACGTCGAATATCTCTATGAGCGGGGACAACTGGCGGTGGTCAATCTCGACGAGGTCGAAAAGCAACACAACCCGCCCCTACGTTACGCGCGTGTCTGACGAAATCCCGAGAATGGACGGATTCACGAAGATTTCGCTGGTTTCGAATCTCGTCAACTTCTATCTCATCCAGCGATTCGCCGACTCTTCGAGGAACCAAGATGCCTGGATTTCTTCCCTACAGCCGCGCTTCGTTTATGCTCGACTTCGTCGCCGTGGCGATGTTTCTCATTCTGCCGATTCTCACCTTTAGCATTTACCTGGTGAAATCGCGGAAGAACTATCGACTTCACAAACAATTGCAGGTTTTCCTTGGGGCATTGCTTCTCGTGGCGGTCGCGCTCTTCGAATTGGACATTCGGATCCACGGATGGCGTCATCTGGCGGAACCTTCCCCCTACTATCACACGGCGTTGTTCCCCGTCCTGTACGTGCACCTCTTCTTCGCGGTCTCGACGTCGCTCCTCTGGGTCGTGACCATCGTCCACGCGCTCCGCGTGATCCCCAGTCCCCCCGCGCCGGGACCATGGAGCAAAGCCCACAAGCGACTGGCGATCCCCGCAGCCCTCACGATGTACACCACCGCCATCACCGGCTGGACGTTCTATTACATGGCTTTCGTCGCCGGACAGTAACGACTCTCGCTCGAAAAGTCTGGCATTCCGAAGCCTCAGACCGGTGGGCAATGCTGATGCCAGTCGGACCGTTTCTGCAGTTCTTCCGCGACATGAAACAGAATCGGCTCGGCGAGACTCGGCCCCACGAGTTGAAGACCGGTGGGCAGTCCTCGCTCGCCAAATCCGTTGGGAATCGAGATCGCGGGAAGCCCTAGGAGGTTCCCCGCGCCGCTGAGTGGAGTCCCGCGATACTTGGAAAAGTATTCGCGAAACGGCAATTCCAACGGGCATGCCACCGCCGCCATGGAGGGAACCGCCACCAAGTCAATGCCGGCAAACCATTCGTCGTAGACCTGCATCGCCTTGCCCCGCAGCCGAAGTGCTCGCAGGTAATCCTTGGCGAAAATCACTCCATTCGCGATCCCGCCGATCCGGTCCTCGGGCGCCTGGAGTCGCTGGGCATCCTCGGACCCGATGAGATCCTCCATGCTGCTGGACATTTCCGCGGAAACGATGATGTCCGCCGCCGCGTCCAAGGGAAGTTGTGGCAGTTCCCTTTCCTCGATCTCGCCCAACTCCCGCAAGATCTTCAGAGAAGAAGCGAAGTTGGCTTTCACCTCCGCCTGCACCCGTTCATCGCTTCCCTTGAGCACTACGATGTGGAACTTGCGATCCAACGGAGTCGCGGACCTTACGAGCGCCGCCGGCAGCGTGGTGGGATCCTTGGGATCGGGCCCGGCGATCGCCTGAAGCACGATTCCCACCTCCTCCGCCGTGCGCGCGAACGGACCGACTTTGTCCATCGTCCAGGCTAACGGCATCGCACCGTGCCGGCTGACGCGACCATAGGTCGGCCGCATGGCGGAGACGCCGCAATACGCCGCCGGCGTCATGATCGATCCCCAGGTCTCGGTTCCAATCGCAAAGGGAACGAGGCCCGCGGCCACCGCGATGCCAGGGCCGGTGGAAGACCCGCCACTCCACGCCGAGCTATTCCACGGATTGATTCCCGGGCCGGTAAGACTGGCGTCCGCCTGCTGATAACCCATGCCGCCGGCAATCTCCACCGTGGCGAGTTTGGCGCACAGGATCGCGCCAGCGTCCGCGAGTCGCGTCACCACGGTGGCATCGACGTCGATCACTCGGTCCCTGTAGGGAGCGGCCCCCCAAGTGGTCGGTCCCCCTTTCGCGGCAAACAGATCCTTGATGCCATAGGGAATGCCGTGCAGCGGCCCACGATCCTTTCCCGCCGCCAGCTCTTGTTCCGCTTTGGCCGCTTCGGCGCGCGCCCGCGTCGCCATCACGGTAACGACGGCGTGATAGGTTCCGCCCAACCGATCCAACCGCTCGAGAAAATACTCGACGAGCCGGGATGGAGTAGTCTTTTCGCTCCGAAGCCACTCTCCCAACTGGGCCAACGTGGCGAACGCCGGGTTCTCGGGCGTGGGGTTAGCCTTCATGACGACGGTTCCGATCGGAACAAAGAGGAGGGGGCAAAGACCGGCGCGTCGTCCACCGCGAGTGGGTAGGACCGCATCTCTTGAATGGACTGTTCGTTGCCCGCGAGTTGTCGTTCCAACTCTTCCAGTTGGCTATCCGATAACTGCTTGCCCCAATGAGTTCGGAGGAGTTGGAGCAACATGTCGCGATGGGCAAGCGCATCAAACTCCGCGCGCCGGTCGGACTCCTCTGGAGTTTTCGTCTCTCCCCCATTGGCGTCACATCCCGCCCACATTCCCAGCGCGCCCGCGGACGCGAGAAACTTTCTTCGTTGCATGCGTTTTCCCTCACTGGCATCATGCTCTTTTACCATGGTTCGCGAGGAAAGGTAACGGACTAGCGACTTTGATTCTCGCCCGTCGAGGTTGACCGGAGTTCCACTCTTGGCCAATTCTCGCGCCGTGAAACCCATCGTCCGCTCGCCGAAACACCTACCCAACCCGTAGTGCGTTCATTCGAGGCAAGCGGTAGTAGATGATGGTCACTTCCATCAATCCTTTTGGCGGTTTGTTCTAAAAGGAAACGTCTTCGACCGTTTCACCACGCCCCATCGGGCTTGGCGGTGGCCATCGAAGTGGGGAGCCGCCAGACGCGGTCGCAGGCGCTGCTGGTGAAAACGGACTGTCGCTCGAGTTTTCCTTCGAAAGGATCTCTAGGTGTTGCCAACTTTCATTCAACCATCATGGACGTATTACGCATCCTTACTTTTCGCGCTCTTCGCGTCGATCATGATTCACGAACTGGGACACGCCTTGTTTGGGAGACTGGCGGGGTTTCGCGTGCTCGCCTGCGGATTCGGCATTGGCAAGCCGATCTTCCAATGTCGCGTTGCCGGCACCATTTACTACGTGACGCCCCGTGTCTTCAGTGGTTTGACGCATATTGCCCAAGATCGTTCGCTGTCGGCTTCCCCCAAGTTGCTCGCCATCTTCGTTGCTGGCGGGCCGTTCGCCAATCTTGTCACCGCCTTGGTCGCGTGGGGTCTCTGGACCACGGGGACGAGGGGAAACTTAGTCGCTGCATTCTTCTGGGTGTCCGTTTTTTTGCTTTTGAATCTGCTTCCGTTTCGAATTCGGATGGGGGGACTTCAAATACAGTCGGACGGCATGATCTTGCTTCGTTCCCTTCGCAAGGAGGCGACGATGACCGAACAACCGGAACTCGTCTTGCAACGACTACTGAAATTGGGGGATTTTTACAGGCAACTCGGCACCATCGAAGGTCAGATCCAATGCGTGGTCGGTCTTGCCGCCACCTATGCGATCCTGGGCGATTTAGAAAACGCCCATCGCTGTCTCGCGGACGACCGACTTTCCGACCCGAGGCGCGGCACTTTCTATCGTCGGCACGAACTCTACGCGCGAGCCGTCGTATCCGTCCTGGCCGATCCGTTAACTGCGGAAGACGCGGTCGCCAACGCCATCGCGGAATGGGGGGACGATCCCATCGCCACGGCGTGTTTGCTGTCGCTCGAATCAGCAATCGCTTCCGCGCGTGGCGAACCATCGGCAGAGCCGATCCAAAGGGCGATCGACGCCGCGACGAAAGCCGGCATCCCCGACATTGCGTCCGCAATGGAGGTCCAACAAGCAGTGGAACACCCTTCCAAGGAGATCGGAGAAATCTGCGACAAGCTGCTCTCGCGACAAGGCCCCGGCGCTCTCTCGGCACTCGCCGCAATCGAATTATCGAGCGCGGCGGCGAAGTTTTACGCCAAGGAAGGGAACGTGGAATTGGCGCGAAAGTATTTTCAAATCGCCGACGCTCGCATCCGTGCTATTGCCGTGAACATTCCCCTGGATGCGACCCGCGGATGCTTCATCGAGAAATACTCGAGTCCACTCCGGGACGCGCTCACTTCGCTTCCCCGTGACGCCTTATGGCTGCCGACGTCGACCGAATCCGAAGCGTCGCGGAAAAAGCCCATGACTTGGATGCTCAACATGAGTCTCATGGCGAGCGTGGTGTTAACGTTTTGCCTGATCAATCTTCGAATCCGCTGGTCGAACCTTGAATCCCATGACCTGTCCGTTGGATCCCTAAAAAACCTCCGCGCCTTCTCCTCGGTGGTGTTTTTCGTTGGCTGGATGTCCACGTTCGCTTCGGTCTCCCGCGGGGAAATTCGGATCATCACCGCCGCCTTGCAGATGCTGCTACTTCTTTTGATGCTCAGCAACCTCTTTTCGACCATCAAGGTGTTGCAGTCCTTCCAATGAACGGAGGAACTCACGTGGCTCGGCGGCGTGGGCGCTGTTTTCGGCGGAACCGGCAAGGGAAAGGCGATTTCCTCCGGGAAATTGGATGGATGACTCTGCTGACGGAGAACGAATGATTGGCGCCGGACAATGGAAGAGATCAGAGCCATGTTCCGGGCGCGGATTATTGCCGCTCAGAAAAGTAATGTCGGGGCCCGGTGCGCTTTGCGCCAAGGCTCTTCAAGCGACCGGGCCGAGGTACACGACATTACGTTGTTAGGGCGTACGATGCGCGCGGCGTGCGCGCATGTTTGCCATGCGAAAAAGAAGCCCCTCACCCCTGCCCTCTCCCGGCGGGAGAGGGAGTTCATTGCGGCTTCGCCGCTTTAGTTTTCTGATGCTCTATAGATGGTCTGCTTGGTTGAAACATCCCTGTTTCCAAGCATCGGATCTTGCGTCTCGCCGGTGAGCGCGGAGCGGACCTGCGGAAAGGCGAAGAAAACGCGAAGCAACTGGTCCATGGCGCGGGTTTGTATTCGAGCACCATTGATCCAATGGGAAAGTGCTGATTCGGCAATTCCCATGCGATTCGCAGCTTCCCTTGGATCCATATGGATTCGATCAAGTGCTTCGCGGATCTGATCCGGGGTCAGCAGACGAAGATGCCTGCGGATTTCGGCATTAATCTGTTCGTCGACCTCGTTCGTGAACACGCGCTCGCCGCACGATTCGCAAACCGGCATCACGAGCTTCGGTAGGGTCAACGAAAAAAGCTCCCCGTCGGCAAGTACATTTCGAGAACTAGCATGATCGACAAGGCCATCTTGATTACCACGGGGTTTGAGTAACGAACATCGGAAAAGGCAATACTGACGGATGGTCGTCGATTATCCCCCAGCGCGCCGGCCGACGGAAGCTGACCCGATGGAGCTTCCTCGCCGATCGTTTACCCGCGCATTTGCACCGTGTTGAATCCAGGAACTTGGACGCCGGAACGCGAACGTGCCGGAACTTGGACGCCGGAACGCGAACGTGCCGGAACTTGGACGCCGGAACGCGAACGTGCCGGAACTTGGACGCCGGAACGCGAACGTGCCGGCTTGCGAGTCCTTAAACGCCAAGCTAGCATTGAGAACGTTCCTTGCAATCGTGATCGGACGATCTTGACCATCCCATGCCGAGGGAACCTGGGTCAACGATGCCATTCCACCGAAAGGGAATGGGGCGTCGCCGGGGACTCTAGTCGACGGGGGTCACGCCGACTTCCTGCGAGGATGGAGCAACCGTCACGGGGAGCCGGAATGGATCTCGCGATACTTGAAGCTTATGACGACCGTCGGGACTTCTCGAACAAGGGATTCAAGTCCGCTTGCTATGCCCCATTCGTCTCCATGTTCTTCGACACCTTGGGACAAGTTCGGGTTTGCTGCGTCAACTACAGCTATACCCTGGGAAACGTCCGAAGCCAACGTCTGGACGACATCTGGAATGGAGCCGCGACCAAAACGCTTCGCGAGGCAATGGCGGGGTACGACTTCGGCTTGGGCTGCGATCACTGCAAATGGCAGATCCAGGACGGCCATCCTTTCCCCCATTCGACGAAATACGACCTTTACCCGATTCCGGCCGAGGGAGAATTCTGGCCGCGAAACATGGAATTCAATCTCTCGAACACCTGCAATCTCGAGTGCGTGATGTGCAGCGGAGAACTCTCGTCCGCGATCCGTTCCCGTCGCGATCGCTACCCGCCGCTCGCCAAGGTGTACGACGACCAATTCTTTCTCGACCTGAGGAAGTACTTGCCCCATTTGGTGGCGACGCAATGCCTGGGAGGCGAGCCATTCCTCATTCGCGAGCAGTATCGCGTCTGGGACATGCTGATCGAGGATGGTCTGAAACCCGCCTGCCAAATCACGACCAACGGGACGCAGTACAACGACAAGGTCGAGCGCATCCTGAACAACCTACCCGTCGAGATCACGATCTCGATGGACGGCATTTCCAAGGAAACGCTTGAGTCCCTCAGAATCAACGTTCGCCATGACGAACTGATGGCCAATTTCCATCGATTCCACGCGTATTCCAAGGCTCACGGCCGCGGCGTCGGCTTCAATTTCACGCTCATGCGTCAGAACTGGCACGAATTCGCGGACTTCTTACTCTTCGCGGAGCAATGGGGTTCGAACGTCAACGTCTGCACCTTGCTGCACCCAGCACCTTATGCGCTCTACACGCTTCCCACCGAGGAGATTCGCTCGGTGGTGGCGGAACTGGAACGCCGCGACGACGAGATGTGCCGCTCGCTTGTGGTCAATCGAAAGGCCTGGTCGGACGTGTTGACGCGCTCAGCTGGCGCGTCAGTCACGCGGGGGACAAGAGCTTGGAGTTCGTACCGCAGGGACTCAGCGAGTCATTTCGCGACGAGTCGGGCCTACTGCGGACCACGATCACGCCGATTTACGAGGTTGACCGCGAGCTTGTCTCGTGGTGCGGACGGGAGGAAGCCATCGGCGGCATCGAAGCGGATTTAACGGACATGATCGACGGCATGCACGCGGAATGCAGCGAGTTCCTCGGCATCGACCGATCTCTGTGCATAGGGCGTACGACCGACGCACTGTTCGCGTATGCCCGCCAGATTTACGGTCCTGGCGTCCAGGTTCGGAAATGGGAAGTCAACGAACGCCGGCTGGACCGAATCCTGGCGTTCACGACCCCCGAGGGGGTAACGACTCAGGTCCGCATGATTTCTCTACCTCGGGTCGACGGAACCAATCACGTCATCGGCTCCGTCACGCTCGGCGCAATGCTGCTTCCCGCGCCCACTTCGGACCGACTCATTCAGATTCAGGCCTGACTTTTCACGTCAAGTGCCGTGAATACCTACTCTTGTTTCGCGTGTTTGATCTGATGCAACTGCATCGCCTCGGGCATTGCCTTGTAATGAGAATCGAGCGGATAGCAGCCGGAGGGGAGTCCATTTCGCGGCGCGGTCGTGCAGTCGCTAAAGGTTCGACAAATTCGTTTCCGTTCGAGCCGGCCGTTGGTCAAGGTATCCGCGGGCAGGTCGGGATAGGAAAGCACCATCCGTCCCAAGCCGACGGCGTCCACCCAACCCGCGCGCACCACCGCTTGCGCCACGTGCGGGAGATAGTCCTGCAAGTACGTGTATCCCGTCCCAATGGTGGGCAGTTGGGGAACCGCCGCCTTGCAGATGCGAACCGCTTCGATCTGGCGCGCGACGCCGACAAGCGGGTCCTCGGGAGGCAGGTAGCCGTCGCTGGGTGGAAAAATCGCCGGCCGCTGGATGTGGGGATTGTAGTACGGGCTGCCACACGACAAATTGACGGCAACCACCCCGAGAGACTCCAGCCTTTTGATCAACGTAATCGTCTCGGAAAGATCGAACACCAATGGGTTTCGAGGATTGAGTCCGAATCCGTACGGATAGGGCACGAGGTGCGCATGATTCACCGGTCGACCCGGCATGCCATTTCCCCCCGGTTCATACGGAACGGTGTCGAACGCGCTGAGCCGAACCCCGACCGCCAGATCTTTGATCTCGGCGTGAATCCTTTCGATGATCGAGCACAACACTCGACTCCGTCCCTCGAGATCGCCGCCAAAACGACCTGGTCGCGAATGCGCGCTCAAGAATTCATGGAGCAGGTAACCATGGCAGGCCTTGACGTCGACGAATTGGAATCCGACGTCGCGCGCCAACTTCGCCGCGACGACGTACTGATCTATAAGCCGTTCCAACTCATCGTCGGTCCAAACGACGGAGTCATCCTGGGGATCAATGCCGAATTTCGGGTCGAGAAGCGGGTGGTGATAGGCGATCCTCGGCTCAAGTTTTTTACTGTTTGGCCGACAGAAACGGCCGGAATGTGTCAGTTGCAGGCCGACCAAAAGGTCATCGACGCCAAACTTCTCGGCGTGGGCGCGTTTCAATTCCTCCAAGAGACGTTGGAGCCCTTGGCGATTCGACTCGGTGGCAAGCGTTTGATGGGGATTGGCCCTCCCGTCGGGTTGCACTGCCGCCGCTTCACCCCCCCAAATCCATTTCGCGCCCGACAATCCAAAATGGCGCCAGCGGCGCAGCGTCAATTCCGAAGGTGACCCGTCCCGATTCGCGTCCCACCCTTCCATCGGGTGAATGCACCATCGATTTCCGACCGTGAAAGGTCCGACCGCGAGCGGAGCGGCCATGGGAGAACCCTCCGCGGCGGTCAACACGTGCTCGTCCACCGGGAGATTCAGGCCCAACTCCAGCAGCCGATCGCGGAACGCGGCCGCGGATTTAATCTGTGCTACCTTCATGACACCCACGATTCTTGAACTTTTTGATCCGAGAGGCTGAGCATAGCCGATTGGCCCACTCTTTTCTCGCATTTCAACTCAAGGTGGAAAACGGGATTTGCTCATTCTGTGGAAAACGTGGTTCGAGGGATCCGCAACTTTTCGATCGAGAGATCGAGAAAAAGCACCGCGACAAAACCTCTCGCGTAAAAATCGGAGAAAGTCGGGTTGCATCGTTTTTTTTGCTTGTCTAGGATTCTGCACCGGTTGCCTGACGAGCTTGGAAGAATCTGCCCCGGGCAACCAATGTCCGATGCACCATTGAATTGCCTTTCAGGGAAGAAAGGACATTACGTGACGTACTCCGTGGGCGATATTGCCAAATTGGTTGGAGGCATCCTCCACGGAGATGGTTCCGCCACGATCCATTCCGCGCTTCCGCTGGAAGAAGCCGTCGCCGGTTCGGTGACGTTCGTCTCAAGCAAAAAACTGTATAAGCGTCTGGACGAGTGTAAGGCGTCCGCCGTCCTCATGACGAGCGAGTTCCCGATTCCGTCCTTGCCGACAATCGTTGTCGCCGACCCCCTCGCCGCCATACTCAAGGTGGCTGCGACGTTAACGCCGCCGCTGGATCGTCCCGTGCCCGGCATTGACCCGCGCGCCGCGGTCGATCCCTCCGCGAAAATTGGCAAGGACGTGGTCATCGGCCCGCTTGCCGTCGTTGGCAAGGGAGCCGTCATTGGCGACCGGACCATCCTTCATCCGCACGCGGTTATCGGAGAGGCGTGCGTCGTCGGCGCCGACGTCGAAATTCATCCGCATGCGGTCCTTTATCCCCGAACCGTGGTCGCCGACCGTTGCATCATTCACTCTGGTTCGGTGATCGGCTGCGACGGTTTCGGCTACAAGATGGTTGATGGCAAACACAAGAAGGTGCCGCAACTGGGCAACGTGCACATCGGTGCCGACGTAGAGATTGGCGCGAACTCGGCCGTCGATCGAGCGACATTTGGCACGACCCGAATCGGCGAAGGGACCAAGATCGACAACCTAGTCATGGTCGGGCACAACTGTCAGATCGGCCGCCACAACATCCTCGTCAGCCATGTGGGAATCTCCGGTTCGTGCACGACGGGGGACTACGTCGTGCTCGCCGGCAAGGTCGGCATCGCCGACCATGTGAACATCGGCGCCCGGACCGTGATTGCCGCCAGTTCCGGCGTCTATACCGACATTCCCGCGGGACAGGTTTTCCTGGGTACTCCCGCTCGTCCCGAACGGGAGGCCAAACGGATTCATTTGGCGATCGAGAAGCTCCCCGAGATGCGCAAGCAACTCGCCGAGGTCCGCGATCGCCTGGGATTGGTGAACCCACGCTTTCCCGAAAGCGAGGAAGAAGCGAGAAAGGCGGCCGGTTGATGGACAACCTCCACGCGACCGAAACGGAGCTGTCGCCGACGCCGCGGTTCGCCCATCGCGTCGGTTTGCTCGCGGGCGCGGGTCGGTTCCCCATCTACTTCGCTGAATCGGCCCGCCGACAAGGGATCGAGGTGGTTTGCGTTGGCATCAAGGACCACGCCAGCGCGTCCCTTCGAGATTTGGTCCACCAATATCACTGGACTGGCTTGGCGAAGTTGGGACGGATGATCGGATTGTTCCGCCGCGAAAGAATCGATTGCGTTGTAATGGCAGGAAAAATCGAGAAGAAGGAAATGTTTCGACCTTGGCGCATCCTCCACTATTTGCCCGACCTGCGCATGGTCCGCGCCTGGCTCTCCAAGGGGCGCGGCGACAACAAGGACGATGCCATGCTCTTGGCACTCGTTCGCGAGTTCCAAAAGGACGGTATCCGGATCGCCTCGGCGTTGGAAATCTGCCCGGAGCTATTAGTGCAAGCAGGAATCCCGACCCGTCGCAAGCCGACGGCACGCGAGAAGAATGACATTGCCTTCGGCTGGAAACTCGCCAAGGCGATGGGGGGCCTTGACGTGGGACAGAGCGTTTCCGTGAAGGAATCGGCGGTCCTCGCGGTGGAAGCGATTGAAGGAACCGATCAGGCGATCCTCCGCGCCGGCCAGCTATGCCCCGCGGGCGGGTTCACGGTCGTCAAAGTCGCCAAGCCAAACCAAGACATGCGTTTCGACGTCCCGACCATCGGCGTTCAGACGATTGAAACGATGCGACAGGCGGGAGGAAAGGTACTTGCCGTCGAAGCGGACAAAACGATTCTGATTGACGCGGTGGAGACCATCGCGCTTGCCGACAAGTACGGCATTTCCATCGCCGTGTTGACCGCGGCCAACGCCTCGACTCTCGATGAGGCTGCCGCTTAATGGAGTTTTTTTCAAGGAGGACGGAGCCCCGCGTGGACCCTGAAGTGTCGAAGAGGAAGGCAGTAGAAGGAATCGCATCTTGTCGGTGTCTACTATTCTGTAGGGACCGCTGTCACACCAACACTCCCTTCCCGCAATCTGCGTTTTGACCCAGACCCATCTTTACGTTCTTCTTCGACGCATTCAGGGCCCACGCCGGGCCCTGTTCGCTTTCTTGAGCTCCCCTCCTTTCAATATTTCCGCCCTCCAGCACGCCGACCCCTCCATCTTTTCTCTCGCCAAAAAAGGAACCGATTCACTCGAATTCGCCAGGTTCCTCGATCCCGGAAATCGCGAGAGAATGGTTGCGGACCCGTTCACCGTTCCGCATACTCACCTTCTTCCACGCGGAACCATTGGCGGAGACGGGCCCCTTGCCTATCACTTTTCGCTGCATGGAACGCCGTTTGAAACAATGCAGGCATGCGCGCAACACTCGAGAGGATTGCAAACCATGGCGGATTCAAAAATGAAGGAATGGACCCTCGTCGATCCGTTCGGTAAGGCGGAACCCGCGGATTGGCAACTGAGCCACGCGGAACTCGGTCACGACGGCAAGAAGCCATGGTCCGTGAAACGCCGGATCTTGAAAGGTGGCTTGTCGGACGGCGTCGAACTGATCGACGTGACCAACGGCGACCTTGCCTTTTCCGTCTGCCCGACGCGAGGCATGGGCATCTGGCGCGGTGAATACAAGGGTTGGCAAGCCGGCTGGAAGTCTCCCATCCGCGGACCGGTTCATCCCGCATTCGTCAATTTGCATGACCGTGGCGGCATCGGCTGGCTTAACGGCTTCGACGAATGGATCGTGCGCTGCGGACTCGAATCCAATGGCGCGCCCGGCCCGGACGTCCAGCAGGACAATTATGGCAACAAGCGCGAGATGATGCTTCCCCTCCATGGCCGAATTGCCAATCTTCCCGCCCATCGGGTCGTCGTCCGCGTGGTAAACGAGGCTCCGCACGCGATTGAAATCGTGGGCGTAGTCGAGGAATCGACGTTGTTCATGCCGGGCCTTCGACTCGAAACCGTGATTCGCACCATCCCAGGCGCCAAGTCGTTCACCATTCACGACCGAATCACGAATTTCAAGAGCCAACCGGAAGAGATGCAAATCCTTTATCACTGCAATTTCGGTCCCCCCTTGCTGGAGGCGGGCTCCCGCGTCCTCGTGCCGACGGACGTGTTGGCACCGAGGGACAAGACGGCGGAAAAGGCGATCGACCATTTCGACACGTACCCTGGTCCCACTTCGGGCGTCGTCGAGCAGGTTTTCTTCTACCAGGCCCACGCGGACGCCAAGTCGAACAAGACGTTGGCTATGTTGCACAACAAGGACTCGAACAAAGCCTGCGGCATTCGCTACTCCACCCAGCAGCTCCCCTGCTTCACGCTTTGGAAGAACCCGGGCGCGGAGTCGGACGGATACGTCACCGGCCTGGAACCGGGCACGAATTTCCCGAACCACAAGAGCTTCGAAAGAAAGCAGGGCCGAGTCGTGACATTGGCCCCGGGGGCTCACTACGACGTCGAGGTCGAATTTGAATTCGCGGACGGCAAGGAGGCGGTGGCGGCGTTGGTGAGTGAAGTCGGGAGGCTGCAGTCCCAAGGCGCGCCCAAGATCCACGCGAAAACCGTTTCGACGCTCTCCCCCGGCTGACGCACGGTTGGGCATGTAACTCGAACTGGCGGCTCGCTGAAGAGGGATGGCGCTGGCCTTCGGTACCCGCGGAATCGAACGGCCCGGACGGCTTGCCGTGACTGATGGAATCGGAACGAGTTAGGCGACCACGGACCTTTGGGCTATGGCAACAGATCCTTCACGCCGATCTCCTGATCCGGACGAAATGAGGGGCGAATGGTCTCGTCCGCCTTGCGAACCGTGAAGGAATCGTACCGCCCATCGAGCGGGCTCGCGGCATCGGCAATCGGCTGGCGGAAGACCTCCAGTTGGCGATCGATGAGATTGACGATCCAGTACTCCGGGATATTGGCGCTGGCATAGAGGCTCGCCTTGCGGGTCCGGTCGCTGGCGAGCGTGGTGTCGCTGACCTCCACGACGAGCAGCGCGCTCGTGGGATGAGCGGCGGCGTAGTCGCGTGGGGAACCTGGTACGATGGCGAAGTCGGGTTCCGGTTCCGAAGTCTCACCCAGGCGGAGTGGAAGCTGCGGACGGACGAATGCCCCCTCGGCGACAAGTCGCCCGAGCACCTGGCCAACGAGAGCGATCGAAGTTGCGTGGGCAACGCCATGCGGGCTCATTTCAAGAATCTCTCCATCGATCAACTCGACCCGTTGCCCATCAAAGAGTCCGAGCCCCGCGACTTTATGAAATTCCTCCGCTGACCACCGCCGCCGGCGGGGCTCGGTCGCGGTCGATGCCCTTCGCGTCTGTTCGGTAATGCTCATCGCTGCGAGTCCCTGGGACATTTCACCCCCTAGATTCTATGCCCCCCTCAAACCACCTGCAAGCCAGGAGCCGGCCATGTTGCGTTTCCGTGGCACGTGTCATTGATTCCCCGCGCATCAGGACCGGCACGCGTCTGGCCAAGGACCGAGCCATAAAGGTCCCGGTCTCGGCACTACCCGACTGGTCAAAGGCACAAGGGGGACACTCTGGTTAGCGCCACGTAATCCGTTGCATGATCGCCTGCCCAGGATCTCGCCGCAACAGCAAGAAAAATAGGCAGTTACATCAACTAAAGTACAATGTCCCCCTTTTCCGTCTCGAAAAAGGATTCTGAATACCTGGGTACCCGCCGTGGCAGATCGCGCTTCGGACCCGTTCCTCCCATTGGCCGTTGAAGATCGCTGAATCAAATGACGTCCACGGGGACATGGCGATCTAATTCGGCGGAGTCAACCACGCTGAAGTGAACGACTGAGAGTAATGACGCTGATTTCCGGGGGGACGCAGAAGCGGACGGGGAGAATTGCCATTCCCACGCCCCGGGAGACGATCACTCGGCAGGTCGGCGCCTCGACGAGTCCGCCGGCGTATTTTTGCCCGTAGTAAGAAGGAACCTTAGGCGTACCCAATGCCGGCAGCCAAACTTGCCCGCCATGCGTGTGGCCGCTCAGCATCAGGTCGATGCGTTCGTCCCGCGGAGCCACTTCCGCCACGTCGGGATTGTGCGACAGCATCAGTCGCGGCATCGCTTGGGGCACCCCTTCGAGCGTCTTGGCAATTAAGACGTCGTCCGTCCAGTAGTCTCCCACGCCCGCCAAGCAGAGGGACTCGGCCACCGGCTCCGGCGTCAGTCCCGACATCGTCAGGAATTGACGGCGGTTGTCGAACATCGGTACGCCGATCGAGTGAAACTCCTTTCGGCAATCCTCCGCTCCTTCCCAATGGTCGTGGTTCCCCAGCACGGCGACCGTGGCAACCCGGGGGCGAAGTTCCCGGAAAATCGAGATTCCCCCGCGTATTGCCGCCGGGGTCTGATGGACGTAGTCGCCGGTCAGCATCACGTAGTCCGGCTTCTCGGCATTTGCCTCCCGAATCACCTCGCGGAGAAATTCGAGCGTAATGAATGGCCCGTAATGCGTGTCTGAAATGTGAACGATCCGAACACCGTCGAGCGACTTTGGTAAATCATTCACAGGAATATCGTAACGACGGATTTGAAGACGCTGCGGCGATAGCACGATGGAATCGGCGGCAACCCCGACAGTTGCGATTCCGAGCAACTTTCCGGAAGTCTTGGTCAGGAAAAGGCGTCGGCCACTTGCTTCCGGGCCGGATACTGGCCGGTCGATCAAGCGTTTTTTTCGGCGCGCCAAAAACCAAAAAACGAAGGGTGCCAACATCAATACCGCGATCCCGGTGGCGATCCCCGCGTGAGACGTAATCCTCAGCGGGTCCAGTGGATACAAAAGAATTGCAAACGGGAGCACGGACCAATACCCGACGCGATACCCCAGGCACGTCACGGCTTCGGCTCGACCCTCCGGCAGCGACCCCATGCGAAGGGAAATCGCCCCCCAAAGGATCAGCCATAAGGCCACGAGCGAGAGAGTGACAAGGATCCAATGGCGCATGAGCGGACGGGCCTCTTACAGCTTAGGATTTCCGTTGAATACGTAAGTTCAGCAGAATCCGTGAGTTTTTTTCTTAAGCGAATCGGGACGACTTATTCCCTAACCTTGCACAAGTATCGAAAAAACCTCTCCCATTTCCCTCCTGCCGCAGGCGTCTTTCGATTGTGCTAGAGTTCAACCATGTTGCCATGCCGCGCGCACGGTTCGTGGCGGACTCAGGAAAGGGGCTCCTTCGGCCAATCGAACCGGTTCGCCCCCGAGACGGAGCGCCGTCCCACGGAGGGAGAATGCCGGTCCTTCTCGATCAAATCGGGATGGTTTTGAGGCGTTTGCGCGCATGGATCGCTGTTTTTCGACGAGTGCTTACGAATCCACGGCCAATGTTCCGGGGAGATTGAACCTTGTTGTTCCTTTACGGCTTTACCATCTTTTTGAGCGCGACGCTTCTCTTTTTGGTGCAGCCCATGTTCGCGAAGATGGTGCTCCCCATGCTCGGCGGGACGCCAGCCGTTTGGAACACGTGCATGGTGTTTTTCCAAGCCATGCTGCTCGCCGGCTACAGTTACGCGCACGCGACAACGTCACTTCTAGGAGTACGCAAGCAGGCGATTCTCCACTGTGTCCTCGTGCTCCTCCCCCTGCTGGTGCTCCCGATCGCCGTCGCGGACGGATGGTCCCCTCCGACGGAAGGCAACCCTGTGGGCTGGCTCTTGCTACTACTAACCGTTTCCGTGGGATTGCCCTTCTTCGTCGTCTCAACCACCAATCCACTATTACAGAAGTGGTTCGCGGACACCGGTCACCCCGCCGCCCGTGACCCGTACTTTCTTTACGCCGCCAGTAACCTAGGAAGCATGCTCTCGCTGCTCGCCTACCCGGTGCTCCTTGAGCCGAATCTTCGACTGGCGATCCAAAGCGATTTGTGGACGTATGGCTACCTGTTGCTCGTCGTCCTTATCATCGTTTGCGCATTCGTGCTCCGGCGGGCAAAGCCCGGCGCGGTTTCCGCAACGGTCGGCGAATCCACCCAGGAGAATACGCTTTCCAGCCAAGTAACCCTCGGGCGGCGGCTCCGCTGGATCGCGTTGTCCTTCGTCCCTTCCAGTCTGATGCTCGGCGTCACCACCTACATCACGTCGGATATCGCGAGCGTTCCGCTCCTTTGGATCGTGCCGTTGGCCCTTTATCTGCTGACATTCATCATCGTATTCTCCAGCAAGCCGATTATTCCGCATGCGTGGATGGTGGCGGCCGTTCCCTGGCTCGTCTTGCCGATGGCGATCGGCATGGCGTCGTTGGATCTGAATTTCTCGCTGCTTCTTTTGATTCCGGTCACGTTCTTCGTGCTCGCGATGGTGTGTCACGGCGAACTTGCGCTCGACCGGCCGGATACCGGTCACTTAACGGAGTTTTATCTTTGGATGTCGCTGGGTGGCGTGCTTGGTGGCATGTTCAACGCCCTGCTGGCCCCGGTCATTTTCTCCTCGGTGGTCGAGTATCCCCTGGCGATCGTGTTCGCTTGCCTACTGTGCCCCGCTCTCAAGAAGCAGGACTCGAGTTCGCGCGCGCGAGCGATGGACCTGATTCTGCCGGCGGGACTGGCGGCGTTGACGGGACTATTGATCCACCAATTCCTCCGCGACCCCGATCCTCCGGTTACGACCAAGCTCGTCATCTTCGGCGTTCCCGCGATGATCTGCTTTGCGTTCAAGGAACGCCCCGTCCGATTCGGACTCGGCATTGCCGCCATTCTCTTCGTGGGGCGCACTCACACCGCATTGCAACACGAGTTACTCTACACCGAGCGAAGTTTTTTCGGCATCCACCGCGTGCAGGTCGACAAAAAGCATGAATACCATCTTTTGGCACATGGCACGACGTTCCACGGCAGGCAAAGCCTGGATCCCAAGCGGCAATGTCAACCTCTTGCCTACTACTACCCCACCGGCCCCATCGGCGACGTGTTCCGCGAGATCGGCCAGCAACCCGGCGTGACCAGCATCGGACTCATCGGACTCGGCGCGGGAGGAATGGTGGCTTACAGCAAGCCAGGACAGCATTTCGTCTACTATGAGATCGATCCGGCGGTCAAACGGATCGCGGAAGATCCGAGGTTCTTCACGTTCCTTTCCCACTGCGTGCAGGGAACCTACGAAGTCATTCTCGGTGATGGTCGGCTCCGGCTCGTCGAAGCGCCGGAAAAGCAGTTCCAGTTGATTATCCTGGACGCCTTCAGTTCTGACTCGATCCCCATGCACCTCGTGACGCGCGAAGCACTGCAGCTATACCTTTCCAAACTCGCGGACGGTGGCGTTCTTGCCTTCCACATCTCCAACCGTTATCTCGACCTGGAACCGGTGGTGGCGGCATTGGCGGAACTGGAAGGGCTCGTTTGTCTCACGCGCGCGGATCGCACGCCGTCCGGCAAGGAGGCGGAAGAGGGGAAAGCGGCGTCTCAAGTCGTCGTGATGGCGCGTCAACGTTCCGATCTCAAACGACTGGCCGATGATCCTGAATGGGTACCCGCCAAGCGGCTGAGTTACGTGGCTCCCTGGACCGACGACTTTTCCAACATCCTGGGGATCTTGAAATGGTAGCCACGCGACTCGAGCGAGCGACCTTGTTTTTCCTTTTGCTCGCCGCCGTCGCGCTCTCGCTCAACAAGATCGACACGACCGATACGCCTTATCACCTGGCGACGGCGAAATATGCGTTCCAAACCGGCCATTGGCCGACCACGAATACGTTCTCCTACACTTTTCCCGACTACCCCCTCTACCAGCAGTATCCGGTCTATCAGTCGCTCCTTTACGCCGTTTATTGGCTCGGGGGTTGGGAGGGTCTGAGCCTGCTCCACTGCGTCGGCTGGACGCTCGTCTACTTTCTCTGGATGCGCTGGGGTGGTTCGTACCGTTGGGCCGCCGTCTTGAGCATCGCGTGGGTCATCGCGCTCTTGGGACTGCAGCGGCGGATGGTGCTCCGGCCGGACCTCGTCACCCTGATGCTGCTGGGCATCCTGTTCCACCTCGTCGATCTCTATCGAAAAGGCCATGCTTGGGCGGTGGCGGGCTTCGTTTTCGTGCAATTCCTGATGGCCAACTCGCATCAACTCTTTCCACTGGGCCTTGCGACGCAGGGAGTCCTGCTCATTCATTTACTCATGGTTCGATTTCTCGGAGGCCGTTTCGGAATCAGCCGGGAAGACGCCGATGTTCCGCTGCTCCCAGTCATTATCGGGCTGTTATTCTCGATAGGCACTTGTTTCGCGACGCCGCTTGGCTTCGAGATACTGCGCGCGCCGGAGCACACCGCGGGGAGTTTGGGCCATCATCGGCTGCACGTCAGCGAGTTCGTGTACGTGACGTCCGACGAATACTCTTTTCGACTCGTGCTCCTCGCGGGTGGTCTGGCGCTCGCGGGTTGGTATTGGGCACGCAGGAATTGGAATCCGCTGGAGATCGGCCTTTGGCTCATGGGACTGGCTTTGGTGGTCGCGGCACTTCGCGGAACGGCGTTCTTCGTGCTCATTTCCATCGGTGTTTTCAGCCGATTCTTCACGCGCGCGGCGGAGGAGGACCTCCGGGTTTCGGGGCGTGTCAACACATGGTCACTTCCACGAAACGCCATGGCGCTCGTTACGATGGCGATCTCGCTCTGGCTCGTTTCCATACGCTGGATCGATCCGCCTCGCGTGCTGGGACGGGTACAACCGGGAATCGGCCGCACGCTCGGATTCTGGCCGGACCACGCGGTTTCGTTCCTCAAGGATCATCCTCCTCCCGGGCGCATGATCAACCTCTCGTGGTACTCTGGCAACGTGCTGACGTGGGAACTTTATCCAAAGCATCCGGTGTTCGTCGATCCGCGATTCGAGGCGTTTCCGCGCGAGTTCCTCCTCCGATCGATCCAGGCGCAGGAGGACGGCCAGGCCCTCGATGAATTGATCGAAAAGTACCAACCGGACTGGATGGTGGCGGAGGTTCGACTCCCCACGGTGGTGGCGCAAGCCGCTCGGCTTTGGAAGTCGGGCGCCTGGTCGCTGATATACGTCGACACGGAATGGATCATTCTCGTTCGTGACACGCCGATGACAGCCGACTATCTCGCGGAATACCGCATGACGCCCGAGCAGATCCATCCGCCGGACCTTTTCATGGACGAACCGGATCTCCTGGGATTGCAATGGCTTCGCGTGGCGGAGGTCCACGCGGCCTTTGGCGAGCGGGAGCGAGCGATCGCGGCCTGGGACAATGCGAAGGCGTTGAGTGTGCGCTACGCGAACGTGGCGGCCGCCGAACGTGAGTTCTCCGAACGCCATCCGGAGATAACGGGAGGTCGGGAAGTACCCGAAAAACCCAGATAATCCGCCCGATTTCACATTTTGTGTTTTCTTTTTGTCATTTGGTTGACAGGCAAAAAATAGGGACCTAGATTTGAGTGATGTCGGACGCGGCATCGCAACTTGCAAGTCGGATGTCGCCGTTCAAAGTGTGTTTGTGTGTGTGTCCTCTGCATCCTCGAAAAGGCAAACTTGCCGCAAGGCAAGGGCGCAAAGCAATGAGCCGGGCCCCTGGCGGGAACGGTCGTCATGCTGCCGAAGGGATGGGTAAGACGTGCTCATTCGAGCCAATATCCAGCCGTAGGCGAGGTAAGGAGGGATTGGGCTCTCTTGGTACCGGGCGTGAAGCCCGAACAATTGGTCGAAAGGAGACCGAGAATGCGTACGATCTTGTCTGCGGTTAAGGATTTTCTGGTTGCTGAAGATGGTCCGACGGCGGTCGAATACGCGGTGATGCTCGCTTTGATCATCGTCGTTTGCATCGCGGTGATCGGTACCCTTGGCAACGCGGCGAAGGACAAGTTCCAGACGGTGGCCACTCACCTTCAATAAGCCGTATTTTCGTGGGGAGGAGGTCGTCATGAACGCGACTTCCTCCCTTCGTTTTGCCATCGCCCAACGGCTTTCCGCGTGTCGAACGACCCTTTCAACTTCGATGCCCCCAAGGCGGCTAACAGGGTTTGATCGGGACGCGAGAAGTAAACGAATCGTGACGCGACGTGAGTCCCGCTCGCGATTTCCCCGGGGAGGTGAGTCCGGCTCCAGCAAATGGTTCACGGTCCCGGGAATCGGCAGATTTCCAGATGCTTTCGAGCGATGTCGCTCGCATCCAATACTGGGACCGATCCAATCTCAACTCCCCTCGGGCCGCGGTCTCTTTCGCTGGCCCCTCAATCAAATGTAACGAAACAATGATGGGTGTGCCCTTTTCCTCGGAAGGACAAACAAATGGCTGCTGGCCCCGACACTCAGCTTTGGCCGGTTTACGTGATCAGCCTCCTCATGATCGTCGGCGCGATCATCGATGGCTGGAAACTCAAGGTTCCTCACTGGCTTACCTTCAGCATGATTCTCAGCGGTTGGCTCTACTGGGGCACGGATGGGTGGTCGGCGCTCGGCACCAGCATCGCGGGCGCTTTCGCCGCCGGCGCGCTCCTCATCATTCCCTACGCGATCGGCGGGATGGGAGCAGGAGACGTCAAAATGTACGCCGGTTTCGGCGCCTGGATGGTACCCTTCCCCTGGTTCGGCTACGAGCATCTCTTCAACGCTTTCGCCGTCTCCGTCATTCTCGGATCGGCCATCGCCATGGCGATGATCTCGTGGAAGGGATCAGTCTACGTCAACCTCGAGAACATCCGAGATATCGTCAATGATTGGAAAACGAGTTCGTCAGTCGGCGAAATTTTCGACAAGGCCAAGAAGCGCAAGCCCACCTTGCAGCTGCTTCCCTACGGCATTCCGCTGACCATCGGTTCGCTTGCCTACATCCTTTACATTCTTCCGTCGACGCTCAGTCCCCTCGCGGTGGCAATCGGTTCAGGGAGCATGCCATGATGCATCATGGAAAACTTGCCCGGCGGCACGCCGGGCGACGACGATCCACGGATTCTCGAAAAGGGGCGGCGGTGGTCGAGTTCGCGATCGTCGCACCCCTTATGTTCATGTTGTTCTTTAGCATGGTGGAGATTGGCCGCGCGGTCATGGTCGCGCAACTCGCAGTCAACGCGTCGCGCGAAGGTTGCCGGCAAGCCGCCCAAACCGGATCGTCCACCACCGACGTCAGCACTTTCGTCAAGGACTATCTCCAGGCTTCAGGGATCGCCAACGGAGCCGTCACGGTTCAGATTCAGAACCAAACGGTCACCAACGGCGCCTTCGGCACCACGACCAATCTTTCCACCGTCCCGACCGGGATGGGTGTTCGAGTCAACATCAGCATCAACTTCGCGGACGTGACTTGGCTGCCGGATAATTTCGCGTACGCCATCATGCCCAACAATGCCAAGATTTCCGGCTCGACCACGATGCGCAAGGAATAAGAAACAACCCTCTTCCAAGGACCGATTCATGAAACCGCAGACACTCATTATTCTGGCAGTCTCGCTCGGTTGCGGGCTGGCGGCCTGGTTCCTCACGAACAAATACCTCACGCCGCAGGAAACCAATCCGCGGGAAAACTACATCCCGGTGGTGTGCGCCGCCGTCGACATTCCGGGCGGCCAGGCGATCTCTGACACCATGGTCAAGATGGTGGAGTTCCCCAAGGAAAATCTTCCGGACGGTTTCGTCACCGACCTCAAGAAGGTGGTTGGCCGCGCCGCCCGTTATCCGATCAATCCCAAAGTCGTGGTCACGGATAAAATGCTCGCCGCCGAGGGAGTCAGCGCCGGTCTTGAGCCGGTCATCGGCGAAGGAATGCGCGCCGTCTCCGTGCCGATCACGACCGAAGGGGGCGTCGCGGGCTTCATCAAACCGGACTCCCACGTCGACATCATGCTCATCGTGCAGAGTCGCGGCAAGGAACAACCCGCCGTCGCCGCCACCATTCTTCAGGACGTAAGAGTCTTGGCCGTCAACTCCGAGATGCAAAACAACACCGGCGCCAATCCGGAACATAAGGGGGTGGTCGTCGAAAACGTGACCATGCTCTTGACTCCCGATGACTCCTTGAAACTGGCGCTGGCGCAAAAGAATGGGACATTGCAGCTCATGCTCCGCAACCGCAAGGAAAAGGGAGAGACCAAGCGGTCCGTGGTCTCTTTGGACGACGTGCTCGCCAGCCGAAACGGCGAGGAAAAGGACGAGGATAAAGAACCTGAAAAGGTTATGGCGGAAGAAGGCTCCGAAGGGGTTATGGATGTTCTGAACAAGCTGGGTGTGGCGAAAGACGGGAAAAAACCCGTGGAAGCCGAAAAACAGCCTACGCAGATTTCGCAGCCTATTCCACCTCCCCCGCCTACGGAAACTGTACAGGTTCCGCGGAAAAATCTAAAACGACTGGTTTATCGGGATCTAGAGGGAAATCCTGTCATGGAGGTTCTCGTGGATGCCGATTCTAAGATGGGCAAGACGTTGGAACAGGATCATCTCCTAGAAAACGTCGATTCGGAACCATCGGAAGATTTTTCCGAGCCCAGCGTAAATTAACGGCTAGGATTCGAGCCGTGGGTCCGGGGTGGACCGGCAAAGGGAGCGGTCCGCCGAGATGAACGCTGTAAATTCGCGATCGGTGGTCCTCATGGACCCATCGACCCGCGAACCGTGAGAAATGCTTCCTGTTTCCGATGCCTGGGCGAGAGCCTTGGTCCGTCGGAAACAGAGGAGTCGGTAGGTCAAGGTTCATTACTTCCGAGTTCGAGCACCTTCGGGCGAAGTGGTTGGGAGATTCTCTCCAAGACTGCTTCGCCTTGATTCGTGGAACTTTGTCCCCTTTTACTGCGCAAGCTCTTGGGATCGCGCCGGCGACTCTTTCCACGCGATGGAAGAGAGGCTCGGGGGCGACCAAGGGGTGAGCGGAATTGGCGTGAGAGGTCCTGGCTGGGATTCTACTCAGCGGACGGAGAGGAAAGTCGCGCGGAGCGAGGCAAGCACGGCTTCGGCCGGTGGAGCGTGCTCCACCGATCGGTTTCCTCGTTCAACACGTGACGAAATCAAAACCATTCGCAACGGCGGAAGGCGACGAGGTGCAAGGATGCACGGGTACGCGAAAAAAGGTTTGCTCGTTCTCGCATTGGCCTGTTGGCAAGGTCAAGCGAATGCTCAAGAGCCCGCTCCAGCGGCTCCCGAGCCGGCAGCTCCAGCAGCGGAGCAGCCGGAACAGCCAGAACGGCGTCCCCCATCGGGGGGCTTGCCGCTTCCCAGCGGGGATACTGCCAACATTCCCATCAACACGGTCGAACGATTTTCGGTCGCGCCGTACAAGCTTTACGGACTCCCCCGTTCCACGCGTGAAGAAATCGCGACCGTGACCATCGTCCGGCCGCCGGGGGAAACACCGACCCAGCTAGCCGACTCTTTCACCATGACCACCTTTGAGCTGGTCGGCGCGACTTCCATCGTCCTGCCGCTCGTGAAGGAGGGAGAGGCTCCTTTCGAGCGCAGGATTGAATTCCTGGTCATCGATTCCATCTCGACGGCTTACAAGTCGTACTTGGAAGCGACGATTCGTCGGATGTTCCCGACGGCGAAAGTGGACATTCTCGTCGCCAACAATCAGACCGCGGTGCTCAACGGTTTCGTCGACAAGGCGGAGTTGGTCCAGCCGATCGAGGACCTGGTGCGCGGGTTCTTGGCGGCCGGCGCCGGAGCCGCGCCCGATTCCGTATCAGTCGTCAACGCCCTTCGCGTCACCGGCGTGCAACAGGTCCAACTCCAGGTCATCATCGCGGAAGTCAATCGCCAGAAAACCCGTGACCTGGGCTTCGACTGGTCGTGGCTCGACCTCAATCCGAACGGTCTTCGTGGTGCGATTGCCAATTCGACCGGCGGATTCATTGGCGCGAATCAGCTCTTCACGCCACCGACTGGTACGACTCCAGGCACCGTGAACATCATCAATCCTAACCTCAACGGCGCGAACTTCCCGTTCGTCGCTTGGCGCGACAACAACTTCGCCTTCTGGGGATTCCTCCGCGCCCTTGTAACAAATAACATGGCGAAGATCCTCGCCGAGCCGAACCTCGTCGCGCTCAGCGGTCAGCCGGCATACTTCAATGTCGGCGGTGAGACCCCGATCTTGATCCCGCAAGGTAACGGCACGATCTCGATTCAGTACCGACCTTTCGGCACCAATCTTCGCTTCGTACCCACCGTGTTGGGCGAAGGGCGGATTCGATTGGAAATTCGGCCGGAAGTCAGCGAAATCGACCCCGCGCTTCAGGTCACTCTCCAAGGCATCAGCGTCCCCGGCTTCCGCAGTCGCACGGCGGAAACCACGGTGGAGCTCGAGAACGGCCAGACGTTCGCCGTCGCGGGTCTCGTGCAACAGCGCATCCAGGCGACGACCGCCAAGACGCCGATCCTTGGCGACCTGCCGCTCGTTGGATGGTCGTGGCAGAACAAGCGGTATCAACAGCTGGACACGGAATTGTTGATCATGGTGACGCCGCACCTGGCGGAAGCGATGAACGAACGTCCTTGCAAGCTACCGGGACGTGAAAGCCGCATCCCCAACGACGTCGAGTGGTTCCTGGGAAGCCGGTTCGAACCGCCGTGCTTCACCGATCCTTACCGCAACCACTACAAGAATCACCATGCGGGCGTCAAACCCCCTCGGCCGGAACCGGTCGCTCCGTATGACAATTGGGGCAAGCCACAGTACGAGCAGATTCCGATCGAGTCCCCCGCCCTGGTTCCGACGGAGACCGCTCCGGCCCCCGCGGCCCCTGCTCCGCAAACGCCGGCCCCGACGACCTTCAGCACGCCTCCTGCCAGCCAGGGTATTCCCCCTCTGGATGAGGTGAGCCTTTACGACGACGGCGTGGTTCCTCCGCCCCCGCCCGTTATGACCAAGAATCAGGCCGCCAAGATCGTCTCGGTCCAGTCGAGTCAGGTCGAGACCGTGGACGAATCGGGCGCACCAAGCCCGACGGGCCAGGATGAAGGATGGGTTCGAGCCGGCCGACGTCGCGGCGGCGGAATCCGTCAAGCGATGTCCGGCGACGATTCCCAACGCCGGTAAAACCAAACGCGATCATTACTTCCGAGTGATGCTATGCACCCTCTCCCCGACCGGGAGAGGGTTTTCTTTTTTACCGCCCTCACAATTCCGCAGAGGCCTGACGAAAGAGTTTGCAACCGCGAACCACCACAGAATCACGAAGGGCCAAAGCCCCTCACCCCAACCTTCTCCCAGCGCGGGATTGGGTGGCGAACGCATCGAGCCGGGTGAGGGGGCAATCGACCTCAAGTGACACCACCGCCAATACAGCCATTCCTCCCTGTCCGATCGATCCACGATTTCCGGAAAATCGTTGACATTCATGGGATAAACGGGGTAGAGTCTTAGCTGCGTCGGAGTCAGGATCGAGGTGCGCCTTCGCCTTCATTGTCCAAAATCGGCCGCGATTCAGCACGCTGAGATTCCGCGACTTGAACGTCTTCCTGCCGATGTCGGCCCGCCATTGAATCGATCAAGGACTTGGGAGGATTTGCCATGCTTGTGATACCGGGGCGTTCCGGAAAGGATACCTGCGACGGGTACACGCGACGGGAACTCTTGCGCGTTGGCGGATCCGCCATGTTCGGCTTGAGCCTGGCGAACATCCTCAAGTTGCAGACCGCAAACGCCAACGAAGGGGTCGTCGGTGGCCCGGGTTTTGGCAAGGCCAAGAGCGTCATTCTCTGTTACCTGCAAGGGGGACCCAGCCACCTGGATCTGTGGGATCCCAAAGCGGATGTTCCCGACAACGTTCGAAGCGTCTTCAAGCCGATCGACACCAAGCTACCTGGCGTGCAGGTGACGGAACTCCTGCCGAACCTCGCCCAGGTGCTCGATAAGACGACGTTGATCCGATCGATGAGCTATTCCCCCAACGGGTTGTTCAATCACACGGCGGCGATTTATCAATTGCTCACCGGCTACACCACCGACAAGGTAAGTCCGTCCGGCCAGCTTGAGCCGCCCGATCCCAAGGATTATCCCAATTTCGGTTGCACGATTAGTCGCCTTCGTCCGCCGGAAGTTCCCATGTTGCCGTTTGTCATGATGCCCCGCCCGTTGCAGGAGAGCAACGTGGTGAACAAGGGGGGGACGGCTGGTTTCCTCGGCCGAGGCTATGATCCGTACTATCTGTTCCCTGCCGGCGACGATATGGACATGAGCAAGATGGAGCGGATCAACGTCGGTGACTTGAATCTCCGACCGGACGTCTCGTTCTCTCGCCTCGAACGCCGGGCCAAGCTCCGCGACGTCATTACCGGAGGCATGCCAAATCTCGAGAAGGCCACCAAGAAGTACGACATTGATGCCTATTACGACAAGGCCCTAAGCCTCGTACTCTCCGGCCGGGCCCGTGACGCGTTCGATCTAAGCAAGGAATCGGCGGCCACCCGCGATCTCTACGGACGCAACACGTTCGGTCAAAGTTGCTTGCTCGCCCGCCGACTCACGGAAGCCGGCACGCGCGTCGTGGAAGTCAACTGGCCGAAAATCGCCAACTCGGACAATCACTCCTGGGACGTTCACGTCGGCCTGTCCAATCGGATGAAGAACCAGTCCGGGCCGATGTTCGACAAGGGGTTGTCCGCCCTAATCGCGGACCTGGACGAACGGGGCCTGCTTGACGAGACGCTCGTCGTCGCGGTCGGAGAGTTCGGCCGTAGTCCACAGCGAGGGGTAAGCACGTCGGGCAACGGCAACTCCGACGATGGACGCGATCATTGGCCTTACTGCTACACCGCGCTGGTCGCGGGGGCGGGAGTTCAGCGAGGCGTCGTCTACGGCAAGTCCGACAAGACCGGTTCCGGGCCGCTTGAGAACCCCGTGCATCCGACCCAATTGCTTGCCACCATCTATCACAGCATCGGCATCAATCCGGCGACGATCATGTACAACCATCTCAATCAGCCGCGCGAGCTCGTGCAGGCGGAAATTGTTTCCGGCATCCTTGCGTAGTATGCTTGCGTGCTGACGGCGAGCGTTTCAATGGTTCACTGGACCCTTGCCGAAGCCGGCAGGGGTCCTGCCTTTTCTTGAAGTCCGTTCCGCCGACGTTCCACTCGTATTTGCCTCGCATTTTCCCTAACGTAATTCGGTGTGTCGACGGTCCGCATTCACGGTCTTGTCAAAGTCGAGCTCAGCCGTTGATGACCGAGAGTCCCAAGCCATGAAACGTCTTCCGCTAGGCCCGTTGTACTACGAGTTCAGTCGGCACAATCCGCCGCGAATCACCGTCGCTCCCGGCGAGACCATCGTCGTGGAATCGGAAGACGCTTTTTCGGGACAGATTCGAACGAACGAAGACCGTCGGGACAAAACCAAGAAACCACTCGGCAATCCGCAAACGGGCCCCATTTACGTGGAGGGAGCCGAGCCCGGCGATTGCCTTGCCGTTCATATCCTGGATATTCGCCCCGCCATTGGTCAGTGCGCCACTCGCACCAGCGACCCCCGATGGCTGAGCCAATGGCTAGGCAACGAATGTCCCCATGGCACGCATGTCTGTCCGATTCGAGATGGATTTGTCGAATGGAGCGATACGATCCGAATCCCCTACGCGCCAATGCTGGGCTGCATGGGAACCGCGCCGGCGGCGGGAGTGCCGACCACCGGTCCTGCCGGACCACACGGCGGCAATATGGACATCGTGGAAGTCTGTCCCGGGAGCACCATCCATTTACCCGTGTTCATTTCCGGAGCTTTCCTTTACCTCGGGGACGCGCACGCGGCGATGGGACATGGAGAGCTCTCCGCGAGTGGCTTGGAAATGCCCGCAGAATCGACTATTCGCATCGATCTGATTCGTGGCAAAAAGATTCCTGGGCCGCGAATCGAAACGGAACGGGAGATCATGACGGTCGCCACGGGATGCCCGATGGAACTTGCCGTCGCCGAGGGATTCGCCCAATTAATACTCTGGATGGAACAAGAACATTCCTGGGATCGTTGGCGCGCGTACGACCTGCTGACGCACGTGGCGCGAATCTCGGTCGGCTATTACGGAATCGGAACGGTCGCGGTCAAAATCGAGAAACGATATCTCGGGGGCTAAAGCTTGAATTATCCGGAGCAAATCGAGATCACGCCGGTCGACGGCCCGATTCAGGCGGCAGTCAAGGTGCCAGGATCCAAGAGCTTCAGCAATCGCGCGCTTCCGATTGCGGCTTTGGCGAACGGGGAGAGTCTGCTTACCGGGATCCTCGATAGCGAAGATACCGAGGTGATGAGAGAGAGCCTCGGCCGATTGGGAATCTCCGTGTTCCACGATCCCCATCAATGCATCGCGAGGGTGATCGGTTGTCGTGGAATCATTCCCGTGTCGACGGCGGACCTTTTCCTGGCGAATTCCGGGACCAGTATTCGATTTCTCGCCGCCCTCGTCGCGCTCGGGCACGGGGATTTTCGCCTCGACGGCATCCAGCGAATGCGCGAGCGACCGATCGGAGATTTGCTCTCTACCTTGGTGGCGTTGGGAGTCGACGCCAAAGCCGAATTGGGTAATGACTGTCCCCCCGTGATGATTCGGTCCCGTGGGCTCGCGGGTGGCGAAGTGACGGTGCGTGGGGACGTCAGCAGTCAATTTTTGAGCGCGTTGCTCATGGTCGCTCCCTTGGCGAACGGCCCCCTTGTCTTGCGGGTAACCGGTGAACTGGTTTCCAAACCCTACGTCGACATGACGCTCGCCACCATGGCGGCATTCGGCGGTGAATGCGTACGGGACGGCTACTCCACCTTCCGCTTTGCAGGCAACGGCCAGTATATCGGGCGGGATTACGCCATCGAACCGGATGCCTCCGCCGCGAGTTATTTCTTTGGCGCCGCCGCCGTCACGGGTGGATCCATCACCATTCACGGTTTGGGCACCGAAAGCCTACAAGGTGATCTTCAATTCGTTCATCTACTGGAGCGAATGGGCTGCAAGGTACGCATGACGGCCAATGCCACGACGGTCGTGGGAAACCCGCTCCGCGGCATCGACGCCGATCTTTGCCACGTCAGCGACACGGTACCGACACTCGCGGCGGTCGCCTGCTTTGCGGACGGTCCCACGACCATCAGGAACGTGGCGCACATTCGCCATAAAGAAACCGATCGCATTTCCGCATTGGTGACGGAGATTCGCAAGACGGGGATCCATGTCGACGAGTTCGCCGACGGACTAACCATCCAACCTTCATCCGCACATGAAGCCACCTTCGACACTTACAACGATCACCGCATGGCCATGAGCCTTTCCTTGCTCGGCCTTAAAGTCCCGGGCATCGTCATTCGCGATCCCGGCTGCGTACGAAAAACATACCCGAGGTTTTTCGAGGACCTACTTCATTTGACAGGCGGCTGACTTGGATCGGGATTCGCGAATCAGGAAGAATCTCGGAATCTGTCCAGGAAGAATTCGTCGCTCGGTCCATCCCGAGCGACCTTGGGAACTGCAGAAACCACCACAATCCGGTCCAAATCGTGGACTTTTACCGGACGGATATACATAATCGCTTGGCAATCGAACGTGCCTTGAAACGATAAATGACCGTGTTCCGGCCGACCAATGGCCAAGGACGCGCATTTGATGAGTATCAGAATAGCAGTGTCGCATCATTCGGCCTGGTCGCTTGGCGGACTTTGACGATAAGCGCCGGGACAGGACTTCGCTTTCGCGAATGGTAATGAAGCACTGCGATCCTGTTGAGGTTCCGTGCGTCATGTTCAGGGTCCAGCCGGGGTAAATCTCGAGCACGTTGACATGACGGATCCCTGTTCACCAGCGTCACGTTTTGATGAAGTTCTCAAATGTGACGGGCACTCCTCCAGCCGGGGACACCGGGCGGAGCGATGGACCAGGGAAATGCGAATCGCGGCAAATAACGGCGAATGAATCGAGAGAAATCCACATGAAGATGCTTCGCCACGTTGTAACCTTGGCCGTTTTTCTTCTTCCGATGGGATGCGGCGGCGGCAAGGAAAACGCGCAACCGGGCTCGAATACCGCCGGGGGCAAGACGCTACGCATGGGCATGATGCCTAAACTCGTGGGAATCGGTTATTTCAACGCCTGCCAAAAGGGAGCGGACGAGGCGGCTAAGGAGTTGGGCGTCGACCTTACCTATGACGGTCCGCCGGTGGACAAGGCGGAATTGCAGGCGCAGATGGTGGAAGACTGGATCGCGCTTGGCTACGACGTCATTGCGGTGGCACCCAACGATCCGGAAGTCATTGCCCCGGCATTGGCACGCGCGAAGGCCCAGGGAATCACCGTCATTACCTGGGACGCGGACGCCAACCCCGTGAGTTCAGGCAGAGAGACATTCGTCAATCAAGCCCCCACCGACGGTATCGGCAACACGCTCGTCGATCTGATGGCGGAGGGAATTGGCGGAAAAGGGAAAACGGTCATCGTCACCGGCTCAGCCAATTCTCCGAACCAGAATGCCTGGATGGCCGTCATGAAATCGCGCCTGGCGGAAAAGTACCCGGGAATCCAGTTGCTCGAAACGCTCGTTCCCGATGAGGACCAAAACCGCGCGCGGCAAATGACCTTGGACGTGATTTCGGCTCATCCCGATTTGGCGGGCGTGTGGGGCATTACTTCCGTTTCCCTGCCCGGAACTGCGGAGGCCGTGCGACAAGCAGGAAAAACAGGCAAGATCTACGTCACCGGCCTCAGTTTGCCTAGCACCGCAAAACCCTATGTCCTCGATGGAACGGTTCCTCGATTCGTCCTCTGGAACCCCGTGGACCTGGGATATCTCACCGTGCACGTCGCAAAACTTCTCGCGGAAAAGAAGCTGACACCCGGCGTGCACCAGATCGGTCGGCTTGCAAATGTCACGGTCAAAGAGGGAGAAGTAGTGCTCGGACCTCCGATCGTGTTCGACAAAGACAATATCGAAAAGTATGATTTCTGAGCCAATAAGCTCAACCTGCTGGGGAGACGAGAGACGTCCATGGACAAAGACGCGATCGAAAAGTTTATCCGTGAGCTGGATCAAGCGGTACCGCGCGACGGGGCGCAAGTTCGCTTGGAGCAAGCGGAATCCGGACTCGAAGAGAGCGTCCTTTCGGCCAATTCCCCGGGCTACCTCCGGCTGGGGATCGAGCTTTTGAAGGCGGGAATCGCCCCCGAGCCCAACGGCGAGGCGAGCAAACCGTCGATTGAAGAGAAAGCTTCGGAAGAAGTGGCCAAGAGTCCCGAACCAGAGGAGGAAGAGGACGCCGAACCGGAGGAGGAACCGGAAAATCTTGCCGAGCTTTCCGTCGACCTTGAATATCTCTACACGCCCGATTCCGCGATCCGATTCACCACTTTCCGACGCGGCGAGCTAAAGGTCGCTTCCGAAGCACAAAAGGGCTTTCCTCTGGACCGATTGCTCACCGTCGGTTGCTTCTTCTTTGCCGCGATATTGGCTTTCTTTGCCATCATTGGCGCGTCCGAAGTCCTTGGCTGGCTCAAGCGTTGACGCTCTGCCAACCCTATGACCAAACCAGTCTCCGGCGACACATCGCCTCAGAGACCGAGATCACGAATGGTGAGGAGTGACGTAAACGGGTAGCCCCGCTGTGCAAAGGTCTCGGCGGCGCCCGCGAGTCGATCGAGAACGGTCACCACGCGCACTACTTTGCATCCTGCCTTCTCCACGGCCTCGATCGCCTTGAAAATCGAGCCCCCCGTCGTCGCCACGTCCTCTACGATGACAACCCGATCTCCCATGCGGATCGGACCCTCGATCAGCTTGCCCGTCCCATGTCCCTTGGCTTCCTTGCGAACGATGAAGCCGCGGAGATCGAGATTCTTCTGGCCCGCCACGGTCAGGACGGCTGCAAGGATCGGATCAGCTCCCATGGTTAGCCCGCCGACCGCGTCGAATGGTTCGTCTTTCATCAATTCAAGAATGGCTTGCCCTATCTGGGCGGCACCGGCGGCCAGGAGCGTCACGTTTCTGCAGTCGATGTAATACGTCGATTTCTGGCCGCTCGCCAACGTGAAATCACCGAACTGTAGCGCGTGTTTCTTGACCAACTCCACTAGCGAACTCTTGTTACTGATCACGCCATCGTCCTTTCATGCCAGGTTCGATCCGAACGCCGATTCTAGCGGTCCACGAATACCGGACAAAGGCGGATCTTCGCTCGAGCAAATGGACGAGGAAAGTTCGTCGGCAATCGGTTCGCGGATTCTCGTGGCCGCAAGTCCCTTCATCGAGTCGGCGTGCCTCGGCTCTGGTTTGGATCGCGTGGATGATGCCGATTTTGCAAGTCCCGTCCCCATTCCATGCCCATAACGCCAATCGACACCGCAGGTTCGGGGCTGTATACTAACCCGGAGATTCCAGAGGTTGCTATTGGCAGTGGAAGGGCCGGGAATGTCTTCCCCGACGCAAACAGGCTCGAAAGATCGCGTCCACAAGGTCGTTTTCACTACGCAAATCGAATGCGGCCAGGGACATGCAGAGATCGCCGATGACCTGAAGGTCCGCATCATACCCAAAAAGGAGATGCTCGAAACGCAAAATGAGCTGTTGGTGGGGGGATACAACCTTTGCGTTCAGTTCGCTAATTTGGGATTGCACGCCACATCGCTCGAAGTCACCGTGGATCTTCGTGATTGGTTTACGGAAGATTGGTGTCGGCTCCCTCTTCGACTCCCTTATTGGCGTCGGCGAGCAGGAAGCCGGGAATGGCTCGAAGCGGATCCCGGTCAATGCAACACCGATGATGGGGTTCACCTGACGCTCCAACTCGCGTCCGAAGAAACCTGCGTTCTCGCGACCATTCCCCATTTCACCTATACCGATTGTTGCCGCGAATTGCGTCATCTTTCGCAAAACTCCGCCGGACTTGCTCAGGTTGTCGAGATCGGTCGATCGGTGGAGTCACGCGCGATACTGGCGTTAGAGTTCGGGGAGAGACACGCGTCCAAGCGGATCGTCATCGTGGGATCGACCCGGCCTTCGGAGCCTTCCGCCTGGGGCATACTGTCGATGGCTCGAGCGTTGCTCACGGATCCCACGTTGTCTTCACTCATGGAGGACACGCATGTTTGCCTAGTGCCGCAACTCAATCCGGACGGCATCGTGCATGGCAGGTGTTTCGGCAACGTACAAGGCGCGCCGCTGGGCTCGGAATGGGTACTTCCCTCCGACCAACGTTCCCCGGAGACTGCAGCGACTTGGAACTATTTGTCGGAGCGGCCGCTGACATTGGTAGGTCAGTTCGAATTTGCCCCCGCCACCACCCGACTCACCGACTGGCCACGCCCCTTGGCGGTGGACATGTACAATCCCGCGAGCGTGGTAATTCATCGTCGTTTGGCGGCGCTCAGCGGCGAGTTTGGGCTCTTTTCCAAGGATCGTCGCGATCCCGCGAATCTTCAGCTCAGCCATCGGGCCGCCCTGGAGTTTGATTGTGCCGCCTTTGCCTACCGGTTCGTCGGTCCGACGACGACACCTCTCCGAGCCGAGCATCGCGCCCGGCAGGTCCTTCGGATCGCCTTAGAAGCCCTCAGGGAACAGTCATGACCCGAACGCTTAGGAGAGAATTCGCGTTCCTTATTCTGCTGTTGGCTGGAACCCTTATTTTTTCCTGGCCGCTTCGCCTGGCTCCATTCTCGGTGAACGCCGATTCGAAGAAGACGGACGGAAAATTCGAAGTCGTCCGAGTCCGGGGAAAGGTCGTTTCCTATCCCGATGTCATGGAAAGGCGATTCGGGATTCGATTCACCGAGGATTTCGCCAAGAACGTTCTCGCCTTGGAGACGGACGAGGGACGAGTGCTGCCCATTCTTCCGACGGACGCGGCGCGGATCTTTTACTTTGACGAACGGACACGAAATCGGCCCATGGAGATCACCGCGCGCGTTTATGCCGATACGCCCGGCTTGCACGTTCTCGAAGTTCATTCGGTCAAGAATGATAAACGCCAGGAAATCTACTATTGGTGCGAAATCTGCTCGATCAAGATGTACTATTTGAAACAATGTGATTGTTGCCAAGGGCCCATCGAACTGCGGGAACATCCGGTGGGGGAACCGTTCCGAATCAAAGGGGAACCAGCGAACGAAAAAGGGAGTAAATCCTAGAAGTCGAATTGCTCTAGGCCTCTTCCCTGGTGACAATTCATCAGTCTCGTGCCGGGCGGCCAGGCGGCGTCTCGCCAAGTTCCGTCCTCTCGATGATTCTCGACGTTCCTGACCGTGACCGCGAGGAGAACCCTCTCCGCGAACACCGTGACGTGCGTCTTCGGATCAAGAGCTACCCCAAGTTCTGAGACGTGATTACCCGGGAAACGAATACGCATGATTCTCGATGGACTCATCTTCAATCTCGACGGCACCCTCGCGGAAACCTTGCCCGTTTGCATCGAAGCGTATCGCAACACCATCGAAGAGTTTCTCGGCAAACGATATTCCGATCACGAGATCCACGGTTTTCTCGGCTACTCCGAGGAAGGCGTTTTCGAGCAACTGGTGCCCGAGCATTGGCAGGCATGCGTGGCGGCTTATCAGGAGTACTACGACCGCGCTCACGCGGGACTTCGCGAACCCTTCGCCGGCCTGGAGAGAGTTTTTGAACTACTCGAATCCAAGGGCATCAAAGTAGCAATCGCCACAAGCAAGGGGGCAGGTAGTGCCGCGGTCTCGATTCGAAATCTTGGACTCGCCAAGTACTTCGATTACGTGGAATCCGGATCCGCTACCGGCAATTCGAAAATGAAGTCGTTGCGCCGGGTGATCAATAAGTGGAACGTCGCGCCCGCGTTCGCGGCTTATCTTGGTGATTCCGTAAGTGACGTTGCCGCCGCTCGAATGGCTGGAGTGCAGGCTCTCGCCGCTGCCTGGTCGGAATATGCGGATCCCGTTGCTCTCGCTTCCGCCAAGCCCCGCGAGGTTTTTCGCTCCGTCGACGAACTTTATCAATGGATCGAAAAGAGAGTCCAAGGACCTGGCCTGGAATATTGACGGTCGCGCGCCAAATTCAATCGCCACCATCCGATGCCCCTGGAGCTTCGTGATTTACGTTGGCCTGAATGCCATTTCAACGGCCGTCATCGTCCATTCCCACCTTATTGTCGCTCCATAAAACACCACTTGTACAATCGGAAACGCAGTACCTCCGTTATGGAATATGACATCATGACAAAACGCTCTTGGTGGCTGCTGTTCACGATGATGACGGCAACGGGTGTCAACCTCGCCGGGCCGCCGGAGGCCGCGAAAGAACCGAATCGACTCGGCAAAGAAGCGAGCCCCTACCTCCGTTTGCACGCGGGAAATCCCGTTCGCTGGTTCCCTTGGGGGCCGGATGCTTTCGCCGAGGCCAAGCGAACCGGCAAGCCCATCTTCCTATCGATCGGCTACAGCTCGTGTCACTGGTGCCACGTTATGAATCGGGAATCTTTCGCGAATCCAAAGATCGCCGAGATTCTCAACCAGAATTTCATCTGCATCAAAGTCGACCGCGAGGAGCGTCCGGACGTGGATCATGTCTATATGCAGGCAGTTCAGGCGCTCACGGACAACGGTGGATGGCCGCTCAACGTGTTCCTGCTTCCCGATGGTCGACCTTTTCTCGGCGGAACCTATTTTCCCCCGGAAGACCGTGTGTCTCCGGAGGGAGAAGTGTTGATGTCGGGCTTTCCCCGCGTTCTCGCCGCCGTCCTCGAACTGTTGGATAAACGCCGCCCCGACGTCGAAAGACAAGCTTCTTCCCTCGCCGATTATCTCAAACGAATTGCAACCTCACCAAACGTGGCGCGCGATGCACTGAATCAGGAAATCATCCCCGAGGCGATCCAGTCGATTGCCCAAAACATGGACCCGACGTTCGGCGGACTAGCGGATCCACCCCGTTTCGCGCCTAAATTTCCCCAACCTACGAGCGCATTGTTCCTGCTCGAATGTCGACTCCGAGGAGATGAAAAAACAACCCTTGAAACCGTCGACAGGCAAGCCGTCCGCATGGCCGACGGAGGGATCTACGATCAGATCGGCGGCGGATTCCATCGCTACAGCGTGGATCGCGAGTGGCTCGTCCCGCATTTCGAGAAAATGCTCTACGACCAAGGGCAACTGCTTTCCATGTACTCGCGGTTACAGCAATTACGTCCCAACCCTCGAAACGAGAGAGTGGTTCATGAAACCATTTCCTTCGCCGTTCGTGATCTAGCATCGCCCGAAGGGCTGTTTCACGCGGCGATCGACGCCGATAGCGAACATGAGGAAGGCAAATTCTACGTCTGGTCCCAAGCGGAAATTCGTGCCCATCTCGGCGAATCGGCCGACTGGTTCATCCTCGCGGCGGGAGCGGAGGGGCCGCCGAACTTCGAAGGAAGATACATCCTGACGAGGAAGACTTTTCGGGAGCACCCGGATCCCGATGAGGAAAAACGCTGGGACGACGCGCGAGCCAAACTGCTGTTGGCAAGAAACCTGCGGACCCGACCTCTCCTTGACACCAAGGCCATCACCACCTGGAATGCGCTCTTCGTTTTGGGCGTTTGCGATGCCGCTCGAGTCTCGCGACGGGATGATTATCGAACGCTCGCCATTCGAACGATCGATCAAATGCTCGCCTTGCTCAAAAGGCCCGATGGAACGCTATGCCGGTATCGGCTTGAACAAACCAGCAGGGGAAACGGGTTCGCCGATGACTATGCATCCATGGTCCTTGCGTTGCTTGCCGTCCATCAACTCGAACCCCGCGACCGGTATCTCGACGAAGCGAAGCATTTCATGACGATCCTGCTGGATGGCTACTGGGATTCGATCGGCAAAGGTTTTTTCTACAGTGGCAAGGGACAGGAGGCGTTGATTTCACCGTACAAGGAAACCTACGACGGCGCGGTTCCTTCCTCGAACAGTCTCGCCTGCCTGGCGTTGGTCGAACTCGCCGAGCGAACGGGTGACGGTCAATACCTATCGTTCGCGAAGGAGATGTTCGAGGCGTTCGAGCCAATGCTCTCCGGCCGCGCATCGGGATGCACGACCCTGTTGCGCGCGTATTCGCGATACCTCGACTTGTCCACGCGGCCGATAGAACAACCGATTCCCACCGAACCTAAAGCCGTAGTCCAGCTTATTTCGCATAAGCCGGACGTGATTTCCTTGTCGATCGAGGAGAAACAAACGGTCGAGATTCAAGGGCGGGTTTCGGAAGGATGGCACGTGAACGCGAATCCCCCGAAGCCCTCGTATTTGAAGCCGATTCGACTTCGGTTGTTGGAGAACCCGAACGTCGCCTTGGTCGAAGTCCAATATCCCAAGGGAGAATGGCTCAAAGTCGGGGGACTGGACGAAGAGGTTTCTGTCAACTCCGGCGACTTCACGCTTAGGGCCGTCGTTACCGCCAACGCGGAAGCAAAAGGAACGTTGGTTTTTCGCCTCGACTATCAGGCTTGCGACGACCAGAAATGTCTCGCTCCGTCGCGGATCGAGTTTACGATTCCCTTCCACGCGACGCCGAAGCGTTGATTTTGGCATCGGCCGATGGCGAGCACTCTACTTACCGCTGGAAGGGACCTCTTTTTGGATTGTGGGCGTCGAACATGCCCGGGGGAACATCCTTGAGTCCCTTGTCTTTTGTCAGGACTCCCTGGACACCAAGCTCGCCGGGATGTCGAGCAATCTTGTCCGAGAAGACTTTCAGGTCCCCCATCACTTTCTCCAACTCGGCGAGGTTGCGCACGAGCAAGACCGCAGCGTCGTCGAGGTTTTGATACAAGCTGGGATCGGTCGCCAGACGCTTTAGCGTGCCGTCCTGAGTACGGAATTGGCGCACCATCACCTTCAGGTCACCGAGCACCTCGTTGAGCGACATGACGCTTTCGTCCAAGTTCTGCAGGGTGGAGGCGCTCCGTTCCGCCAACGGCTTGGTGGCGGTCGCTAGATTGCTCGCCACTTCGTCCAGTTTGCCGGTCGTGGTGGAGATTTGCTCGATGGTTTTCTTGGTGGCGTCGATGACCGGCGTCAAATCCTCGCTCGCGTCGCGAACATTCTGCATGGTCACGCGGAGGTTTTCCTGCGTGGTGGGATCGAGAATGTTGTTAATGCTTTCCAAGGTCTTGGCAAGACGCTCCGTGGAATCTCGCGTTTGTTCGAGGATGGTGTTAATTTGCTGTTCGTTGTTTCGCATGATCCGATTGGCGGTATCGCCGACGTCGGTCCATTGCTTGGTTGCCCGCTGGATGTCCTTGAGCGTGTCATTGGCGTTGGGGACAAGGTTTTCCGCCGCCCCGAGGGCATCCTCGATTCCGACCGCCGGCCGTCCTTCCAAGGTCGCGCCCGGCGGAATGATCGGTCGGTCCGGCTTGCCGCGCATGTCCTGCCGTACATCGATGTCGACATAGAAGTCGCCGAGCAAGCTTTGCTGTTTCAGAGTCGGTTCATCCCCTTCGCGGAGGTCGTTGTTTCCGTCGAGTGAAATTTCGAGCACGACCAGGCTCCACTCGGGCGAGTATTCCACCCTGCGGACTTCCCCAACGCGCATTCCCGCGCGCCGGACCGGCATTCCAGGCTCCGCTCCGAGCGCGTTTGTGAACGTGACGTAGTAGACCTTTCGCGGCTGAAAGACGAACTGGAACTCGCCGAACCAGATGATGATCGCGGCCAAAGCAAAGCCGGCGACCAACGTCACAAGTCCCACCGCGAATTGCATGCGCTGCTCGTTCATCGTTTCTTTCCCTCGCCAGCCGAGACTCACTTCCACCAAGCGCGGAAGATCCCGGCGGTTCGCGTTCCCGGGGGAGTCCGAAGGCCATGCCCTGACTCGATTCGCCCCTTGGGAGTCGTTCGCCCATTCACCGTTCGGTGATTCGGACGCTACTGAATCGCATCAATCGTGCGACGCCAATTCCATCAATCGATCGCGCGCTTGACCCAGGACGAACTGTGTTACGCGCGGATCCTTCGCCGACTCGATTGCTCCCGGTGGTCCGTCATAAAGCACCTGGCTCGCCTCCGGTTCCAATCGAGACCGCGGATAGAGCATGACCACGCGAGTCGCGATCTTTAACGCGGATTTCATGTCGTGCGTCACGACAATGCTGGTCACGGCTCCGCGCCGGCGGGTGCGCAGAATCAACTCATTGATGACGTCGCTCATGATCGGATCGAGACCCGTGGTCGGCTCGTCATAGAGCATCACCTCGGGATCCATAGCAATCGCGCGCGCCAGGCCAACACGTTTCCGCATTCCCCCCGACAACTCGGCGGGCTTTTTCGCGGCAATGTCCGTGGACAAGCCCACTTCATGCAATCGTTGCCGAACGACGTCGCGAAGTTCCGCGTCCGTCATATGCCGATGTTCCCGGAGTCCAAAGGCGATGTTCTCGAACACGTCGAGACTGTCGAATAGGGCCGCCCCCTGGAACACGAAGCCGAAACGTAGGCGTTCGCGGGAAAGATCCCTCGTCCCTAGCCGATGGATAACCCGACCATCGAAAGTCACCGAACCGCTCGTCGGCTTGACCAAGGCGACCAGGGTTTTGAGCAGTACGGTCTTGCCGCAACCACTTTCGCCGATGATGGCGAGCGTCTCCCCGCGTTGAATGTCGAGATTGATCTCCCTCAGCACCGTCTGGCGGCCAAACTGCACCGTCAGATTGTTCACGCGGATAAGCGGTTCGCTCGCGATCGTTTCCTTTGCTTGTTCCATGGCCAATTTCACCCCGCCATCGACGTTGATGCGTCCGGCCACAGCATCTTGAAAACGGCGTTTAGCAAGATTCCCAAGAGAAAATCGCTAAGCAAGATGGCGATGAACGAATACACGAATGCTTCCGTCGCCGAGCGCTGACCCCTTCGGCTCCCGCCCCGGAGCCGAAACCCGCGATCGCAACTGATGATCGCGATTTGCGCGCCAAAAAACAGCGTTTTGAAAAGTCCCGTGAACACCTCCCATAGCCCGATGTTCTGGCGGGAATGAAGCCAGTAATGGTAAGCGTCCACGTGGAGAATCTTAATGCAGACAAGTGCTCCACCAATGATGCCCATGAAGTCCGCGATGATCGTCAATAAAGGTATCAGCACCACGCAGGCCAGAAACCTTGGAACCACCAGATAGTGAATGGGATTCATGCCCAAGCACCGGAGAGCGTCAATCTGCTCGGTGACCTTCATGGTTCCGATTTCGGCGGCCATCGCGCCACCGATCCGGCCGGCCATCATCGTCGCCGCCAGCACCGGTCCGAGTTCCGTGACCAGCGACATGTTAATGACCGTGCCTAATCTTGTTTCAAGTCCCAGAGAATCGAACTGGGTATACGCCTGGACGGCAAGAACCATTCCAATGAAGGTTCCCGTAATGGCGACGACCGGCACGCTAAGCACGCCGATCTGGTAGAAATTGGGCAACAAGGTCTTTCGCGACGGCCGGCGCGAGACCAGCCATAAGGCGAGATGACCGCAGAACTCGGCCAATTCGCCGAAGCTGGCAACCGCGCGAATCACGCGCGCTCCCAGTTCGGTGATTGACGAAGAATTCGTTGCCGATGCCATGGGACGCCTTAATCTTTCCCTATGTGCCGCAATTTAACGGCGTAACGGTAGCTTGGTTTAATCCACCATGTCTCAAATCGGCGGGCCAAGAACAACGCCTTGACGCATCCCTCGCGATGGTCGCTCGAGACGCGCCAAGCGAGGCAAGATGATCGGTTTGAAACTATTCTCGCTGGCAGATCCCCGTTACCGATGAACTCTCCCCCGATTCGTTAACGATTTACCTGAAGGATTGCGGCAAGGAAACCGGGGGAGAAACGCGGATGACGGCCGTTTTCCGGAGGAAGTTGGCGTTCCCTTTGCGGAAGAATCGCTATTTGCCGCCGGGCTTCGAGGCTGTCAGGTGTCGAGCGGCGCGAATTTGCTCAAGTCGACGAATTACGAATGGAATTGCCTCTGAAGTCGTGACGGCGAGCAAGGGAACGCCCAACCGACCAAGCTCGCTTTTGAGATCTAGATAGGCGCTTCGATGCCGGAGCAAGTCGAGTTCGCGAAGCGCGAGTTCCGCGGCGTCGGGCGGACGGCGGTCGGTCGGACGGGGCGGCCAGAGCGAATCCGACCATTCCTTCGAAAGTGGCGGCGGGAGACTCTCGGGCCATGGACAAAGCACGACCACTTGATGATGCCGGGCGAGCGCCACCTTCACGGACGCCAGGAACGTTGGCCACATTTCACGAAGTTCCAACAGATCGAACAGTAGCACGAAGAGTTCATTGTCCCGTCCGTGAAACACTGCCCGAAGGAGCGCCCGACGTAGCACTTCCAATTTCTTGGACGACGAGAATAGGTACTCACCACTCGGTCCGAACCAGGGTCGGGAGTAGGATTCGTGATGATCCAGCAAGAATCGCTGTGTCTGCAGCGAAAAATAGTCGTCGTCATTGAGCAACCGGGACGTACCTTCCGCGCCCAGGCCCTGCAGGAAAGAAACGACCGAGGACACCTGCTTGCGCACTCGGCGTTTTCCCGTCCAAGTCCATGCATTAGCGCCGGGAAGGGAATTCTTGCGCGCCCACTTTCTCCAACGGCGCCAACCCCAGAGTCCAAAGACCAGATACGCGATGAGCAAGGCCCAATGCAAATCCGTGAACGAAGTGGCTGTTCCCCATGCCAGCAGCGCGCCCCCCAGTCCGGCGTAGATGGATGCAATGACGTAAAAGTTTCCAATGACATCAAGCAGTCTTGTCCACCAAGGGCCGGCACTGTTTATCGAGGGGTGGTAAAGATCGGGATAAATCTCCCGGCACAAACGCTGGGCAGGATCCAAAAGGAGAGACGGAGGGCAATGCGACGGCTCCATCGGAAGTCGGGCAACTTCTCCCAGCCGCGCATGAATCCGCAAAAGATGGCGGCGACCCGACGCGGGAAGAAGAACCTGACAGTCTCGGTCGGAGATCAGAAAGAGGCCGACGGGATCATGGGCCGCTTCCAATTCCCGCGATAGCGCCGCCGCCACGCGAATCGAATGATTCAGGGGCGTAAAGCCGGGAGGGCCGACGCGCACCGAGTCCGACACGTCCAACATCAAGGTGCACCGAACCGGCACGTCGCTGGCGAATTGTTTCGTGATCAGCCGATCCCGCCGCGCGGACACCTTCCATGCGATCGTCTTTGGGGGGTCGCCCGGCTGATAATCTCGAAGCTCCAGCAGTTCGCTGGACGAGCCGGGACGCAGATTCCGATGTATGCCGCGCGTGGACAAAAGATTGATTCGCTTGAACGTGCCGCGTGGGCGCCCTTCCTCGGCGAGGGGCGGAAGCACCGTCGCCTCCAGCAGCCTGCGCAGGAAGATACGCCGACGAAAGAATCCATGCCGATCGGTGACCTCGGCGGCCACTCCCTCGAATCGCGCGTTCCCCGCGACCGGGTGACGGTATTCGTACTGGATCCGAAGTCGATCTCCCTTGCGCAGCGTCCCTCTCGCCCCGATCGGACCGGCGTTGGGATCGACTTCTTGAATGTCCGGCGAAGGACATCGCGACGCCTGGCCGGTCAGTGGAAGACGGTCCGCCAAAGCCACGTGATCCAACGTCAACCAACCGCATGACTGCACGGTAACCGTCACGACGACGGGCTGATTCGCCCAAAGCAAGACCCGTCCGCTGCCGCGATTGCCGCCCCGATCACCAACCCGTCGTTCGACCGTCAATTGCCGACCGCCGAACTCGATCGCCAGGGCGAATCGGCACCATTCGAACGCCAGCCAGGCCGCCACGGCTAGGAGTAAAAGGATGGCCAAGGGCTGGCCGAAGGGGAGCGTGATGCCGAACAGGAGCAGCAGGAGGAGATGCAACCAATAACCGCGTGGCGTGAGCATGGATTTCTCAGGGCGCCTTTGCTTTCAAAATGGGGACTTCCTTGAGGATCTCGGCAATGACCGCCGCGACCGTCTTCCCTTCGATCTCGGCCTCCGGCCGCAGAATCAGGCGATGCCCCAACGTGGGCAAGGCGACGGCGTGAACGTCTTCATGCGTGCAATAATGCCTCCCGACGAGGAGCCCGGGGCGCGCGCACATTGCAAAAGAACAAGCGTCGCCCGCGGGCTTGCCCCGAGGGCGACGTCCCCGTGCTGCCGGCTCGCGCGGGAACGATCGACCACGTATTGAAGCAAACCGGGCTCAGCATAAACCGAAGCGAGGTACGACTGCATCTCGAGAATCTCGCGCGCGGAGAAGATAGGTTCGGGGAGCGAAAGCTGCATCGGCCCTTCTCCACCCACGTCGTTCTGCGAGGTGTGCAGTTGCAAGATCTCCACCTCGGTCTCTCGGCTGGGATAACCCATCTCGACCCGGAGCAGGAACCGATCGAGTTGAGCTTCCGGCAATCGGTAAACTCCCTCCTGTTCGACCGGATTCTGCGTGGCCAAAACCATGAAGGGGCGAATCAGCGGGAGGGTCGCGCCTTCAATCGTTACTTGAAACTCTTGCATCGCCTCGAGCAAGGCCGCTTGCGTCTTCGCGGGAGCCCGATTGACTTCGTCGGCGAGAAGAAGTTGGCAAAAAATCGGCCCCCGTCTCAGTTCGAAGTCGTTGGTCTTGCGATCGAAAATATACGTGCCGGTAATGTCCGAGGGGAGCAAGTCGGGGGTGAATTGAACTCGGTGGTACTCGATGCCGAGTACGTGAGCCAGAGTTTTGGCGAGAGTCGTCTTCGCCGTTCCCGGCACGCCTTCGAGGAGCACGTGACCACCGGTCAGCAAGGCAATGAGAAACTGATCGACCACGGAGTCCATGCCAACGACCACGCGCGCCACGGCGCGGCGGACCTGATCTCCGAAATCTCGAACTTTGACGCGGATCTCCTCCGCGGGCGGCCTGGAAATGGTGGTCACGTTCGTTTGATTCCTCCTCGATCGGCGGCCCCAGTCGTCGCCGAAGGTTCGCTGAAAAGAAGTTGTAAACTCCCTTGTTTCTGCATGTCACCCAATGCCGTGACCTGATCGCGTAGTTCGAGGAAACGATCGCGGCGAACGCCGCGTCGACTTCCTCCCTTCGCCAGCAGCCACAAACGAAGAATCCGGCGTTCCACACGCCATCGATGCCATGAATCCCCCAACAAATGAACGATGGGACGTTCCATCCGCCATCGCTCGCCCCCGGTCGCGCGGTTGAAGAACTCCTCGGCCAAGCGCCGCGATGGATCCGCGAAGTTATTGAGTTCCTTGACGACCTGTCTTCGCTGGTCGAGTACGGATGCCAACGTGGCCGGCACCTCGGGCGCGCGCGGCTCGCGAGGAACCCTGCTGGAGACCAGGTACCATCCCAAGAGCAACAAAAGCACGCTAGTTCCCAACAGAACCAACGATTGTCTCATCGGCTGGGGAAGGATGCGGCTCTGCTCTCGCGCAAGGATTTCATTGAAGGCATTCTCTTCTTCGAGGCCCACGGCCATCGCGTTGGCGAGAGTAATCAAGTCGTCGAGCGTCGGCGGTTCCGAAAAATTCCCCGTAAGAAATGCCTGCTCCACCCACTCCGTGGGGGACCGGCCATCTTCGAGAAAAAGGACTTTCGTCCGTCCGACGTCGCGTTTCGCCGCCAGCCAATCGATGATATTGCGGGCAAAGACCAGGTTGTCGAGCTCCAGGATCATTTCATTGCGGAACATCGACGAGTCGCAAATCACGATTCCCCTGCCACGCGAATGTTCCCAAGCAGCGACGGCCAATGGAGGATTCTCCACCATGGTCCCCTCGATTCGTGTTCCCTTGGGCAGCCAGGCGACTCCCCGGGGATCGCCCGCATCGGAGGCGATCCATCCCGGCCGGTTGACCACGATTCCGTCGACACCCTCCACCAGCGGACCAAGAATCGAAGAGCGACGAACCTGGGGTGGAATCGTCAAGATGGGGCACGCGCTCCTACCCTGATACGCGGAGTCCGGAGCAGCCTCCACCCAGCCGGCACGTAGATCGAGACGATCTTCCAGATTCAATGGATACTCGTCATCGGCGGCGAAAAGGAAGCCACCTCCCGCGGATAGCAGACGCTGTTCGCTGATCCCGAGCCTGGACCAAGCGGTCATGTCGCCGAGGACGACCACGATCCAGTCCTTCCATTGTTCCGGCGGGGTGCTTTCAAACTCGGATAGGGACCCCAGAGCGAGTCCCTTGTCGGCAAGGAGGAGTCGAAAAGCGTCATAGCGGGCGCCGAATCTCGATAGTTCTGGATTCGGAGCCTGACCCATTACGGACACTTGCCCCGCCGTCGCGATCAGCCAGAAGAGTGTTACCGTTTTTCGAACCATTCCGGTCGTTCGCCCGCGGCTTTAAAGGGGTGCGAAATAGCACACATCGAGGCCCGACTCCACAGAGGAGCTACGTTGGCCCGTTCGCGGACCAAGGAGTCCGCCGCGCGATCCCGAAGGGGCTGAGGCGCTTCCTCATGATATCCGATTACGAAGTTCGCGCGAAACTCGTTCGCGGACGTTGGCCTCGGAGCCTGTTGAACAATCCAATCCGGGCGCGCCGGGATCGTTCCACTGTATATTGGGCCCGGGAGCGTGTTAACACCCAATGAATTGTGGATCGATCGGCATCATCGCGATTTCTCAACAGGCGGCTCGCGCGTTTGAATCGGCCCTTGAATACGATATGAATTTCGTCATGCATTCTGGTTCCTTGGATCGGTTCATCCGAACGTCGACGGCGAGCGTTCATCCCTTGGAAATGTTGCGGAGATCAACCCTTGGCGCGAGATAAAGTCATCCTTGCCTATAGCGGCGGCTTGGACACCTCCATTATGGTTCCCTGGATTCAGGAGAACTATAACCTCGACGTGGTTGCCTTCACCTGCGACCTGGGCCAAGGCAAAGACGTGGAAGCGGCGCGGCAAAAGGCGCTGAAAACAGGAGCCATCGAGGCCGTCGTCGCCGACGCGCGCGCCCTTTTCATGGACTACTTCGCGATTCCCGCGCTCATGGCCAACGCCCTCTACGAGGGGAAGTATCCTCTCGCGACCGCGCTCGGACGCCCCTTGATCGCATGGATGATGGTGGATGTCGCCAAAAAGCATGGCGCCACGCACGTGGCCCACGGTTGTACCGGCAAGGGGAACGATCAAGTACGCTTCGACGTCACGTTCAATACGCTCGCGCCCCATCTCAAGATCATCGCACCGGTCCGTGAATGGAAAATGACCCGCACCCAATCGATCGAGTACGCGGCGAAACACAAGATTCCCGTTCCCGCGACTCTCGAGAATCCTTTTAGCGTTGACCAGAATCTATGGGGTCGCAGCATCGAATGCGGCGCGCTCGAGGATCCCTGGGTCGCTCCACCTCGCGAGGCATTCGAGTGGACGACTGACCCGGAAAATGCTCCCAACGAGCCCGAGTACGTCGAAATCAGTTTCGAAAAGGGGAAGCCGGTCGCGCTCAACGGTCAGTCGATGGACCCGGTTCCCTTGGTGGAGAAGCTAAATACGATCGCCGGCCGCCACGGCGTGGGGCGGATTGACCTGGTGGAAAACCGGCTGGTCGGCATTAAGTCCCGAGAGCTCTACGAGGCGCCCGCCGCCGTCGTTCTCATCGAGGCTCACCGGGCACTGGAAAGCTTGACGCTCAGCAAACAGTCGATGCGTTTCAAAAACCTCGTCTCCCAAGAGTATGCGGACCTGATTTACAACGGGCTATGGTTCACCGCTTATC
>JAXMAQ010000039.1:0-67758 GCA_046350335.1 Planctomycetota bacterium | reverse complement strand
ACATGCAACGATCGACGCCGATGCCTCTCGACTTGCACTTCGTAACCGGGCGCGCCGGGCACGAAGGGCTGTTCCGGCCGATCCACTTGCTCGACGTATTCGCGTATTCGTTCTTCGGAGAGGACGGATTCTCCGGCGTTATAGCGCGCGACAACGTCCGCGAGCGGCGTTCGCTTCCGATCGCGATCGAACATGCGCCGTTTGTCCGGCAAGCCAAGAAACATCGTGCCCCCGACGCGAAGCACGGCATGCGCCCGCTCCAGAAAACGGAGCGGATTGACCAGATGCTCGAGCACATGATTGGCGACGATGAAATCCGCGGACTCCTTGCCCAATCGAAGGGCGAAATCCTCTTTGTCAAAATCGAGCTTGAGATCGACTTCGGGGAAGCCTGCAATCGCCGATCCGACTTCGGGAAATTGTACGCCAAACTCCTCGCGATCGAAGGCGTCGACGTAGCGGACGGCGCGCACGAACGGACCAAGTGGGACCGGATAGCAGCCCGGCCCGAACTCGACGCCGCTTCCCTGCAGTTCGCGGGCAAGCTCGAAACGAACGCCGTCATTGGGATGCGCATGCCGGTTCAGGATTCACCCCCGCCCACTCGTCGACGCCACGCGCCCCGGACCCGCGACACTGCCTGTGCCGCCCGAAACGCGCGCGAACGTCGCATGTCTTCCAGTTCATTCTGCAGCCGCTTCAGTAATGCACTCTCGGTCGACGAGGATACCCGCGCGGGCATTCTCCGCTCCACGCGCGTGGGTTCGCTCAGGAAATCCGCGAGCGGCCCGATCGCCGCCGAGTAGATCAGCCGATCGAGGACAAGTCGCCGCACGTTCGTTCTCTTGAACTCGAGTTCCTGAGGCCGTTCAAGGATCCGAAGTAAACAGTCGGCGACCGCCGCCGAGTCTTCGGGATCCACCGTCCAGCCAGCGTCGTATTCGCGAATCCAGCCGGCAAGTTCTCCGAAATTATTGTAAAGGACGGGAAGTCCACACCAGAGATGGTGAACCGTGCGACTCGTAAAGGCGAGTTCCCGCTCGGGATTGCGCGCGTGCAACTCGATCGCGAAGGAGCATTTCCTTTCTATCTCCACGAGTTCCTCTCGGGGGACGAAGTCGTGAAACTCGATTTCTCGGCAGCCCGCCGCCTGATCGCGCAGGCTTTCGTAGGCCCGGTCATCGTCCCCCGTCACGCCATGGCTGGTGCCAAAAATCCGAAGTCTCGCGCCAGACCCCCGAGAACTTTTCAGCACGTCAAAGACCGCCTTCAGTCCGATCGAGGGATCTTGCCAGGGATAAAAACCTCCGGCGGAGATCAATTCAAGGTGGTCAGGGGGCTCAGTCACCGGCAGACGTGGCGACAAGGCAAGCGGAACGACGGCAAACCGCTCGAGTTCTTCCGGAGAGAAGCCAGCCAACATCAGGTATGGGAAAAAATAATGCCGTTGATACTGCCCCGCGCAGAATACGAAGTCCGCTTTCGCCAGCCGCTCGATCTTGGCCTGACATTGGCGGGCAAGGTTGGCTTCCCCTTTATAATGCATCTCGAGCATTTGAGGACCGCTGAGATCATAGAGTTGCAGGCAGTCCGGCGTGTGAGTCAGTTGATCGACGATCCAAGTGGAGGTAAAGAGAATGGCGTCGGGTCGATGCCTGGCCACGAGGGAATCTTGATTCTCCGGCGTCCATGCATTCGCCTTGATTTCCGGCGGAATACGGTCGGCGAATTGCCGCGCCAATTTCGTGAACAGGGGCATCGACGGAATCACCTGGTGCCCCAATTCGCTCAAGGACTCGATGAGTTGCCAACATCGAATCCCACCCCCCGAGGTGGCCAAGCCGGGATAGGGAAGCGCATCGGAACAGAAGACCAGGATCTTCATGAAACATCCCTGTTTCGCATGACCGTCAAGAACGAACCCATACTCTCCGAGAACGTTGTCCAGTGTAATCCTTGGCCAGGACTTTGGACAGTGCAGCTCTCTTTCCGCGGCTTCCACCGAAGTTGGGAAAGTGGCTTATTATCCCCTGCCGGCGGCCATGGCGCGGCGGTGGATTTCCTCTTCGGACACGTCTTCGACATGCGTGGAAATCCACCACGTATTGCCGAAGGGATCCTGAATCCCGGCAACGCGATCGCCGTAAAACTCAGTTCGGGGCGCGTAAATGGTTGAGGCGCCCGCTGCCACCGCCTTGTCATAGAAGGCATCGCATACGGGAAGATAAAGATAGATGGAGTTCTTCAACGGCGGCCACTCGTCGTTCGCTTCACCCATCATTACGTGAGAGTCACCGATCAGTAGATCGGCGTGCATGACGGCGCCGTCCGGCCGGGCCATCTTGTTCACGATTTTCGCGTCGAAGGCCTTCTCGAGAAACTCGATGAACTTCGCGGCACCCTCGACGAGAAAATACGGGGTCACGGTATGGTAACCCTTGGGAACCGGGTCAATCGCCATGGCTACTTCCCTTCTTTGTTCACGCAAGATGGAACTCATTTGTATCAACCACCGGTCCTTGGGCGGGAACGCGGTGGTTCGTTGGTGGCTTCCCCGAACCTGGGTGGATTTTAACCCGTCCGAGATGGCGATGAAACCTCCGAATCCAATCGAACGGTTATCGGTGGAGCGTCCCTTTGAGAATCGGCGCAACGCGCCAATTGGCCTCGGGGCCAAACCGCAAGTTCTTGCCGCCGTGCCCCGCCCCAGCATCGCCGTAAATCGAACGGACGGCATAGGTCATCGACGGGGGAGCAACGAGCACCATCACCAAGGTCAAGATCGTCGCAAAACGGACCAAGGGGACAAAATTCGCGGACGGGAGATCCGCCGTCGGCTGATCGGGACGTGGCAAGATCAGCATGAGAACGGTCGCCAACACCGCGTGGACGATGATCACTCCCTCCGTCAACAGACGTTGTTCTTGGAACGACGTCAAAGCCTTCGTGAAATTTCCCAGCACGAAACACCACAAGAGCAGAAAGTACAGCAGCTGACCACGACCGACCCAGCTCGCCGGCAGAATCGCGAGAGGGCGTTTTAAATGAACGACCAGGAGCACGAGAAACGCGAAGGAAGCAATGGCGAAGAAGAAGTTGAACCAACCCCAAGCGGACAACACCCAATCGTCGAACCAGGGAGCGCGCAGCGTTTCGGGCAGGGAACGAACCCCGCCATGTTCCGACGTCCAATCGGCGACGTTCTTGACCATGTTGAAATAAAGCAGAAAGGGAATCACGAAACCGAGCGCGAGAATCTCCGTCCCCCGCCGTCGCGGCGCGCTATTGTCGATCGGTCCGAGCCGGCGCAGGAGCAATCCCAAGGCGACCGCGACTCCGATTCCGTTCACAAAGCCATAGGACTGTTCGAGAAAACTGTGCCAATTGGCGGACTGCCAATGCTTCCAGGCGGCAAGGACCTCGGGATCTTGCACGATGGTCCGATTGCCCGGCGCGATCATGACGAGCTTGAGCAAAGCGATCCCGGAAAACCCGAGCCCACCAATCATCCCACAGACGATCGAGGCGAGCATGATCGGCTGGAGCTTCTGACGTTGGCAGTAAAACATGGCGCCCAGAAAAGTCCCAAGAATACCGGCCCAAGAGTCCCCTCGGGGGGGCGTCAAGCGTACCCCTAGAAAAACGGGAAACAGCAGGAATACAACGAACCAACCGACCGCCATCGAAACGAACAAGCCGGAGTCTTGGGCAAAACGCCCCCTGCGCGCGAAGTAAATCGTTCCCCCCACGATCAGTCCGATTCCCCAGCCGATGTGTGCATGAACACGTGGCAGAAAATTCGGCCAGTTGGTGATCAGTTGCTCGACGGGGAAATGGGAAGTATCCCCTTGAGGTCGAACGAGGAAATCCCAGAGCAAGCCGGAGAACCCAACGAGACTGAACAGGAATTGCAGGATCCAACCGACTGCGGCTCCCGCCGCAAGCAGCAGGAGTAATTCCCAAAACTTTCCGAATCGGCGTTCCAGGAGATCGTAGAGCAGCATGCTCGCTAGCATGACGGCGACCTGGACCCAGTCGCTATCGAGCCAATAGAGCGCGCTTTCATGGCGTTTCATGGCGCCGTCGATCTTGTCGAGATGATCGGTCAGGATGGGCAAGCCGATGTCCGCGAGCATCCAAAAGACAAAGAGAAACGAAAGGGGGTAAAAGATCTCCGTCAATCGTTTTCGTTCGAGGACCGCGGGAATGGCGGTTCCCGCACCCCCGAGGGATGCCCAGAGAAAGCCGATCAAAAAAAGCCCGGCAAATCCGTAGACCTGGGACGGCAAATCTCCCGAGTGCGTGTACCCAATCACTTGCATGTAACTAATCGAGCCGCCGAACCCCCACCCGACCGCGCCAAAGAGCGCGAAATACGCGACCCGCGCGCGCCAATCTTCTCGAGCCGACATGAGACAGACGGCGATGGCCGCGAGCGCGCCGGGAAACATGGCCCCCATCTCGTGACCGTAGTTCCCCCGAATTCCCCATCCCATGGACAAGGAAAGCGCCGTTAGAAAAATGCCGCCAATACTCAGAAGCGGATTGCCTTGTCGCGGGAGGTTCGCCGTCGTGGAAATACTCATGGATGCTTCCTGTCCGTGGGAGGGTCGTTCAGCGCTCGGGCGGTATAACGCGGGGACACAAACCAATACGCGGAGATTCGGGCGGACGCGCGGGCAAGCCATCTTTGAACTCTATTGGATTGCGCGAGGGGAAAAAAGCGTTAATCCAATCCGGTCCGGAAAGAATCGTGGGGGTTCGGCCCACTCACTTGGTGCCATGCCAATGACAGACGATCGAGACTGCCGCAACGAACGTCACCGGATTTTAAGGCTCGATATCTCCTCGATGCTCGGATTGTTGGCGTCAAAGAAGGCCAACGCCTTTTGAACGTCCTCCGGCGTGATCGTATCGACCGGGGACGGAGACCCGGGAAACGATTCCCCAGCCCCCGCGCTGGGACGATACCCTTTGACTCCCACCTGCCACCGAGGCCCAAAATGGTAGACCGCGTAGTACATTAATTTGGCTTTGCGCTCCTCCACCCCGCCACATCGACACGCGTGATAAAATGCCAGGTGCACGTCGGCCCAAGGCTCCGTCCGTTCGTCGCAGGCGACGTCGTGCACCACCGACGCATTGCGGTATTTGCCCTCGAAAGGGCCGCCGATAATGGACCAGAAAGGAATTGGAATGGAAGCGCCGTTAATATGCGATCCTTTCGGAGCCAACCAACGCTTGTCAAGCGGATCGATATAGGCAAAGTCCTCAAGGAGCGTCATGTTGCGGCCGTCCTGGTGCCAATCCGTGACGACGCGACCCTCAAAGCGCCCCCACCGGCGTCCATGGTCCGGCCAAAAGAAGATGACCAGGCCAATTCCAACGGCAAACGCGGCCAAGGCGATAAGGATGAGCATGTCGAATATCCTCCCTGATCCTTCTTCGCCGTGGCCAAGCCCGCGTGGCTGGGATGAATTCCACGACGACCGTAAAGCTTACTCGGGACGCCGATCTTTTGTAGCGTCTAACTCGTCGAAATGGGAGTCGAACAAGAGGTGATTGCGTACGGTCGGTTCAGGCGTCATTGATCGTCGCGATGCACGAACACTCGTTCGCCGGATCAACGCCAGAAAAACCGACGAAGGAGGCGCGTTTCATGAACCTCTCGACGACCGAATGTCGCCTGGCCACGTTACTCGTCGGCTGCTCCATCACGCGGCGAAATCAACGAAAACGGGCTTCAAGAAGTGCTTGGGCGGTTCCCACCTTGGGCCCCACTTCCGCTCCGTGGGAGCCCAATGAAAGAACCGCCTCGATTTCCAATCGACGTCCGAGATCAGAGCGCGAAGCGTCCGATGATCGCGCTACGGGCATTGCTGTCCCGGAAGGTTTCTCCGAATAGGGAACCGGTGTACTGATTCGTGAGCGTATAGGCGGCGTAGGGCGCGTCCACCGAGGACAAGGTGGGGTAGAAAAGATCTTCATGGCCACAAATGGTATCGCGTGCACACATGCAGCGCGTGCGGATCTCCGCGTCCCCCGCATGGAGGTACGCACACCCCTTGCCGTCACAGACGGCGGCTTGCATTTTGAAATCCACCGTTTCCACTTTCACAATCTCTTGAATTGTTTCCGGGGCAAGTGACGTTGCCATGGCAATCAGAGCCGATCGTTCGGTGTCGGTGGCCCGCCTGTCGACGAGCAGGAGCGTTTTGGTGTTCACCTTGTTGCCGATCCCGAACGTACTGTCACCAATCACGACGGCGGCAATTCCCAATCCGTCGAGTCGGACATCGTTGTAGATCCCTTGCTTGACCTTCCATGCGAGAATCGCCTTGTTGCCGACGATCCCCATTTCGCCATTCGCGAAGCATGGACCGGTCCAGGGCATCGTCGGCATTGCGCTTCGAGGTATTCTCCCTCGATCGACTCGGCCTGAGCCGTAAGGGGAACCATCGCGGCAAGCGTCAAAGAGAAGAGGATGCAAGCGCATTCGAGTGCCTCCCAAACAGAACCAATGTCCGAAGTCTGTTATCCGCGTCAAAGGATTCCCCAGACGCGGAGATTCAAAGGTCGCGGCGTTTGCCGCACCACGTATTCTCCATTATTCAATACGCGCGGCGTGGGTCAATACGGAACTGCTGGAGTTCGGATTGTCGATTCGAGGATTTTATTTCTGAACCTTGGGTAGGCGAATCAGTTACGACGCCCCAAAACGCACGTTGCCACCGTTCGATAGGTAGGACCTGCGGGCGCCAACTCACTGCTCATCACCTTGACGGACTCGATGACACTGCAGCCACCGTCCCACGAATCAAGTTCTGCAAGCTGTTCTTTCTGGGGGCCCCGCCAACGGAGCCGGCCTTTGACTCGGCCTATAGTCAAATGCGGGACATACGCCCGGTTCTCTCTGCGATAACCCAAGGGCTCGATTCTATCGGAAAGTGCCGACTCGAGTTCGGCGGACTCCTGCAATCCGCGTTGGACACCCACCCAAAGGACGCGCGGTCGGCGGAGGTCCGGAAATGCTCCCATCCGTCGCAGCCCCAACTCATAGGACTCTTGCTGGGAACAGACCTCCTTGACCGCGTTACAAAGGGAAGGCAAGTCTTCCGTGACGACGTCCCCCAGGAACGCCAAGGTGATGTGCAAGTTCTCCGAGGGAATCCAGCGAACGCCGTCCACGCGGTAGCGGAGATTGGAGATGAGTCGCGTGACCGCTCGCAGGGGCTCCTGATCCAGGGTCAAGGCAAGAAAGGTGCGAGTGGTATGCAAGGTTCCCTCCGCGATGAAATGTCGCTGGAAAGGATCATAACGGCGCTGGCTCTTTCAAGAAACGAGCGAGGCCAGCCCAAACGGACTGGCCCCTTGTCTCGTGCGGTCGGCTGAATTAGCCTTCCTTCTTCTCTTCGGTCGGAGCAGCCGGAGCTTCCGGAGCGGCCGGGGCAGCGCCTTCAGCGGCGGCCGGCTTCTCTTCAGCCTTCGGGGCATCAGCCTTCGGACCACAACCAACAACGAGAAGGCTCGAAAGAGCCAGACCGACGAACATCTTGCGCAGCATGGTGCTACACTCCTTGATGAAAACCCAATTACGGGAACGAAAAATCCGAATCGTGACAGACGATGGATTACACAAATAAAGAGCGGACGGCCAGCCATTTTATTCCCGCATCGCGCCGTTTTTTTAGCTCCAGCCGACACAATTATTCCCAAACCCTTTTACCCAAAAAGCTTAACGACCGAAAAACCTATCGCTTTCGTTCCATTTTGGGTGCTGAAAAGGGAGATTTTCCCCCTCTCACCAATGAAGTGGATTTTTCCAACATTCGATTTCGCACGCCGAACCCATGCATTAGAGTATTTTTTTGGGAATAAAACTCCCTGCTGCCGTCTCTTACCTGGAGGGGGATCGATGAGGGGCGATGGGACGAGCCTCGTGGACGCCGGTCTGGTGGACGATTATTTGGCTCCGCTGTACCGGTTTGCCTTTCGCCTGGCAGGCTCGCGCGAAGATGCCGAGGATCTCGTTCAGGAAACGTTTCTCATGGCTCATCAAAAGTTTCATCAACTGAGAGATGAGCGAACTGCGTTCGCCTGGCTTTTGAAGATCTTGCGGAGTTGCCGTTCGCGTCAATTGGAACGCAAGCCGCCCGTGGTCGCGATCCCCATGGAGGATTGGATAGAAGATCCTCGCGGCACGGTAGAACTGGACGAGGTCGATCCAGAACGTCTTGCAGCCGTTCTTGCCGCCTTGCCCGAGGAATTTCGCGAACCACTGCTGCTCTATTACTTCGAAGACTTTTCCTACAAGGAGATAGCCGATCTTATGAACTGCCCAATTGGCACCGTCATGAGTCGGCTTTCACGCGCGAAAGCGTGTCTTCGAAACGAATTGATCCCGGAACATTGTGCCAAGGATGACTTTCATACGCCCCGTGAATCCAAACCCATTTAGATCCCGAGGACATTCCTCACCCGCGGAAAGGAAATTTCGCGCGGAGGCGGATTGGGAAGGACGGTTTAAGGCATGGAGGATACCGTACGCTTCGATCGACTCGAGTTGTTTGATCCTGAACACCCCGACCCTGCGATCGAGAACATTACCGCTCTGAAGGACGCGCTGGCGAAATCCCCGGAATTGGCCGAAAGCGTGGCGCGCCGCCAACGGTCTGACGCGCGGATCCGGGCCGCCCTTAACGCCGTCGAAGTCCCCGCGGAACTTCGTGACGCCGTTCTCCTCCAATTGGCGACCCCTTCCCCCTCGGAACCGCCATCGACTCTCGTCGAGTCCTCGCCGCAAGCGTCCACGAAGCCCGCGGCACGTCGCCGGCTATTGTGGTCGACGGGGACGATACTCGCGGCCAGCTTGATGCTTGCCGCGACCTGGGTCTTTTGGCCGCGCGCGTCGCTGCCGATCGATGAACTCTGCGACGACGCCGCCCATGCCTATCGGCTGTTCCTTCGTTGGCGGTCAAAACGGTTGACGAAGCAGACCAAGTCGAGTTTCCCCCGGATTTCAATCAGGCCTACTTCAAGGCGTGCAAACTCGTCGACTTCATGGGACGGCAAGTTCGCGGGTACCAGTTCTCGAATCAAAGCCACACGGTGCTCGTGCTGATGGTTCCCGCCCGCCGGTTCCCCAGAAACGTCGACTTGCCCGTGACTTCTTTTCGATCGGAACGCGGCTTGAGCGTCCATTGCTCCAGGGACGCAGGGTTGGCCATGGTCCGCGTTGTCGTGTGGGATGGTGATCCTCGAGACTTGAACCGCTTCAAGACGATGCCACGACTCACCTAGTATTACTCCGTTAACTACGGAGGTTGCGCGGTAACAAATTCAGGTACGGTTTGCCCGCAGAGCAGGCATCGGCCGCACCAGCAGGCGAAGGATTTGCGAGTTGCTCGCGCTTGCATTGGCAGCGTCAGGCGTGCGCTGCCACCCCAGCGCGGTAGCGACAATTATTTTGAAGGAAGGCGTAGGCCAACAGCACCAACGCGACATGATGATGCCAGCCACGCCACGAGCGTCCTCGAAGTGATCCAAGCCTAGTTCATCCTTCAATTCCCGATAGCTGTGTTCGATCCGCCAGCGACTCTTGGCGGTGACCACCAGTCGCTTGAGAGTCGTCCGTCGCTGGCAAGTTGCTGAAAAAAGTACTTTACGCTGGACATTCAGAGCCGTCCGGCCATTCGACCAACAACCAGCTTGCTGCTTCAGAACGGTTCTCTACAGGCCGTCAGTCTGTGCGCCGGAAGTCGGACTCGCCAGGCAGCAGGCCGTCCCGCCATCCTTGCCCTTGCTCCCTTCTCACCGCCTGTACCATGTCACTTTGCGGAAGCCGGTGGCATTTCGACGGCCCACTGTTTGACACTCGGTGCGGTTGGCTTCGCGCGGAACTCAGCGGTCGCTTCGGCGGTTGGCCCCGGCCGCAGTATTCAGGCGCAGGTCCCAGGTCGGCGTCCCCGGCGATCACTTTCCAGGTCGAATCGATGCCGACACAGTAGCTCCAACCTTCGGCAGCCAATTGCTGCCCGATTCCGTCACCGTGCCAACAAACTGTCGGCCAACACGATGCCGCTCAAGCCGTTCATGTGAGCGCGACGCGGCATGGCCAAGGCCAGTTGCCATGGTTGGTACGCCACTCCGGCGGTATGCCCGATTTCTCGCAACGTTCACGGTCGTCGGCCCAGGCTTGCGGAAGGTACAAGCGGGCATCCAGTCGAGTACCTCATGCTGGGTCGCCAACTGAAGTGTGACGGCGACCTGACAACTGGCCACCTTCCCCAACGTGCCGTGTACTGTCGGGCCACACCTACGGAGTTCAGTCCCTGCTTGGGAAATCCCGTATCATCCAGGATCAGATAACCTTCCGCGCCGGGTGTCGCCCTACCCAAGCCTGCAAGTTATCGAGCACCGCCTGTTCATCCCAGAGGCTCTGGTTGATGAACTGTTGCAGCGCCTGTTCGTAGTCTTCTTTGCCTTCCTCGATCTTCTTCAATCGAGCCGACATGGGCTCGATGCTCTTACGTTACCCATCGAGCAGCACGCCGCGGACATAGGTCTCGCACCAACGTCGCCGTCGGGAATTCCCCAGCGTTCCCACGACGTCATCCAGGAATGACGCCAAATCCTTCCGCAGTTTCGTCAGCTTCCGTGCATCCATGCCACTGATCTTGCCCGATACGGAAAAATCGGCCAAGATCGGTAACGGGTAATACTAGGAGCTTGTTGAACAATCCAATCCCGGTGCGCCGGGATCGTTCCGCTGGATACAGCGGCTGCGATTTTGATAAAGCCCAATAGCCCATGAACCGATCGGCATCATCGCGATTTCGCAACAGGCAGCTGACCGCCGGCGTTCCGCAACGTCGAACTCGTCCTCAGAATGCCAGGAGACTCCCATGACCATGATTCCTCGACGAACCTTTCTCCGTCAGGGCACCGTGGCGGCCGGTCTTGCCGCGCAATGGGCCACGCGATCCAACGCCGCCGACGCCAACGAAACGATCTCGGTCGGCATCATGGGGGTCAAAGGTCGTGGCCGTGACTTGACCCAGAGCCTCGTAAAACTCAAGGACGTGAACATTGCCTACGTCTGCGACGTGGACGAAAGCGTCATTGAACCGACGTTGAAGGTTCTATCAGACGCCGGTCGGCCGACGCCAACCGTGGTCACGGACTTCCGCAAGATTCTGGACGACAAAAGCGTCGACGCCTTGGTCGTCGCCACGCCGGACCATTGGCACGCGCCGGCCACGATTCATGCCTGCCTGGCGGGAAAACATGTGTATGTTGAAAAGCCCGCCAGCCACAACATCGTCGAAGGTCGGCGAATGGTCGAAGCGGCGCGCAAATACGACCGCAAAGTCCAGGTCGGAACGCAGCGACGAAGTGCGGAAGGGGTCGCCAGCCTCGTCGAGTTCCTGCAATCCGGCGCGTTGGGCAAGATCCACTTCTGCAGAACGTGGATCACCTCCATGCGCGAAAACATCGGCCGGGCAAAGGACGAACCGACTCCGCCGGGAGTGAACTATGATTTGTGGCTAGGCGCCGCTCCCAATCGCCCGTTTAATCGAAATCATTTTCACTATCGCTGGCATTGGTTCTGGGAATACGGAACCGGCGAATTGGGTAATAACGGCATTCATGGACTCGACCTGGCGCGTTGGGGCCTCGGCGTCGACCAGCCCCTTTCCGTGGTCAGCAGCGGTGGCAAATTCTATTTCGACGATGATCAGATCACTCCCGACACGCAATTGGTGGTGTACGAATACCCGGGACTGAACCTTGTTTGGGAACATCGCACCTGGTCGCCGTATGGGATCAATGATTCCTCGTTCGGCGTGATCTTTCATGGCGAGAAAGGCATACTGTTCACGGACGGCAATATCTGGAAAGTGGAAGGGGTCGCGGGGGTCCAACCTCAAAAAATCGAGCGGGCCGGCGATCTCACGCAAAAGCATTTCGCCAACTGGATCCAATCCATCAAGGAAGACAAACAGCCCAGCGCGGATGTCGCGATCGGTCACGCGAGCACGACCCTTTGCCACATCGGGAACATATCGCAGAAGCTCGGGCGCAGGATCCATTGGGACGGCGCCACGGAGGCGTTCACCGAAGAGGACGCCAATTCACTCCGAGCGCGCGAGTATCGTTCGCCGTGGGAACTCCCCAAAGTCTAGCAACCACCCCTTCCGAGTAATACCACCAGGGTGCCTTTCGGCAAAAGGGGGCGCAGCGTGATGGATCCCAGCAAAATCCGCCGGTCCGTAGCGGAATTCTCGATTGCCAAGCCCAAGGCACTGGCGAATCCTCCCCATTACATAGTAGACTGAAGCGAGATCCGCTTTCGACGAATCAAGTAGCCGAATGCCACGGGAAATTCGCCTTCGTTTCCGACGGCCCGAACCAGCCATTGGATTGGGGCGTGGGATCCTTACCCCTTGGCCTCGCGCCGTTTCCGCCGTTGCCGCGTTGGGTTGGGCGACATCGAATGGCATCGAGGCATGAAGAGGTTGAACGCGGACTGGTGGATGCTCGCTTTGCAGGGAACTGAGTAGGGGAACCATGAAGATCTGCATAGTGTCGGTGGAATATCCTCCCTTCCGCGGGGGTGGAATCGGAACTTACGCTTACAACATGAGCCGATTCCTCGCCGAGGCGGGACATGAGGTCCATGTGATCGCCAATAGTTGGACCGAACACGCGACCACCCCTCCCCCTCGGCTGGAGCACAACGGTAATCTTTGGATCCACCGGATCGACGCGATCGACAACCATTACGGTCCCCGCCCCCCCTACGACGCGGACGAAAGTCCAATCGGCAAAGTTTGCCGGTGGTGGGATAGTTCCCTCTTTTGGTCCACCCTCGCCGCCGACGAGCTAGAACGGGTTTGCCAAGAGCATCAGATCGAAGTCGTCGAGTATCCCGAATGTTACGCAGAAGCGTACATCGCCATGCGCCGTCGACGGCTCGGCAGGAAATCGATCGATGTTCCCATGACCGTCACGTTGCATTCCCCCATCTACGAAGTCACCGTCAACAACCTCTATCGAATGTACGAAGGGTGGTTCCAGCGACGAAACATGATGGAGGAGTATTGCATCCGCAACGCCGACATGCTTAGCTGCCCCAGCCAGGCGCTCGTCCACATCGTCAACAAGCGCCTCAACCTCGACCCGGAAAAGAACCCCTGCGAAGTCATTCACAATCCCATGGACTTCGAGTCACTTCCGGACATTCCCGCCGATCCGACGGCGAACGAAGAGGAATCGATGTCCCTGCTGGCCGTCGGCCGGATCGAGCCGCGCAAGGGAATTAAATACCTGATCGACGCCGCCAGTCTGATCATGGACAAGTATCCCCAGCTCAAAGTCCACTTGATCGGCAAAGACTGCGACGCTGGCGAAGTCCCAGGTTCGACGGTCGCCTTCATGCAAAGTCGAATTCGCCAGGACCTTCGCGACCGCTTCATCTTCGAGGGGCTGCGGCCTCGAGCCGAGGTGCTCAAGCGGTATTCGACCGCGACGGCGTACATTCATCCGGCCCCCTGGGATAATTTTCCTTATGCCTGTTGCGAGGCGATGGCGTACGGAGCGTGCGTCGTCTCCAGCGACAACGGTGGCATGGCGGAAATGATCGAGGACGGCGAATCGGGAATCCTGTTTCCCACCCGTAACGTCCCCGCGCTCGCCGCCGCTATCGAACGGGTCCTGAACGATCCCGAGTTGCGTCAACGGTGCCGCAGAAACGCGGGTCCGCGCATCCGCCAACTCTGTGAACCTGCCTTGGCGGTCAAGAAGCGAATTGACCACTACCAACTGACGATCGAGCGTCATCGGCGGAATCGCCGGCGGCCGGTTCCCGCCGAGGCCCGGCGTTCCAAAATCGCCCTTTTCCTTCCCAACCACACCGGGGAACCCGCGATCCGAAAAACGATTCGTTCCGCGCAGGCTTCCGCGAAGTTTGCCGGCATGGACCTGGAGGTCACCGTCGTGGGTACCAACCACTACCATGACCTTGAAGTTCCCTTCGAAGGGGTTCACGTCCATCATTCACGGAAGGAGAGCGACGAATCGGCCCTGGAACTCTGGCTCAAGCGGGTCGCCGAATACAAGCCGGACTATCTGATGTGCATGTGGCCGAGCGAAATCCTCGACGAACAGTACTTCAAGGCAACGCACAAGGTACTACTCGAGGAGGATAAAGTCGCCTGGGCGACCACCTGGGCACCTTCCTGTCACGTCGGTTCCCAAGAACCGTACGCCGGTTTCGACTTTTCCGTACCGCTGGAGATGATGTTCTATCACCCGGTACCCTTTGCATTGATTCGCTACGACGCCTTTCTCGAGGTGGGCGGCTGGAATCTCGAACTTCCCGCGGGCTGGAGGCAGTGGGACCTTTGGCTGGCGTTCGAGCAGGCCGGCTGGCGTGGACTTGTCATTCCGGAATGGCATGGGCAGTTCATTCCCTATGCCGGCATCAAGCTTCATGCTCCCGATCACGCCAAGGCGCACGAGATGATTCTGCAGGCCGTGGTTCAGCGGAATCAAAAGCTCTTCGCCGACCATGGCGCCGACCTTTGGATCACGCACATGACCAATCGGCTACCCGTTGCGGAAACGAACAAGGCAGAGGCCGAGGAAAACGGCAAGGAACCGTCCCTTGAGGACGCGACGTTAACCACGCTCGTCCGAACCATGGTGCGACGCGTCCGTCACCTCACCGACAAGTCGTAGTTCTCCATGAATTGATCGAGCGTTTCGATCTCTTGAGGAGATAGCTGCTTCACCTGATAGTCAAATCGCCCGACGCTTGGGACGCCCGTGGGCGGGTGATGCAGTTTATAGCGCAGGAAGAACTCGTCTTGGACTTCGTATTTCTCCACCTGAGTGGGTGAAACACGCCAGAAATGGCTGAGCTTTGCCTCCTGGGGGACGCAAATGCACTGAGCCGCCACTCGCCGAGTCTTGGATTGATTGTCCCGCGAGCCATGGACCAGGCTTCCGTCGTAAAACACCGCCTGCCCCGGCTGCATGGGAATCTCGACTAGATAACGATCGCGAAGGAGCGGAAACGTCTCGCGGAAGGGACAATCGTCGGCAAAGGCGCGCATCGGATCGGTCAAATGATGCGAGCCCGGCACAACCGCGAGACAGCCATTGTCGCTCGTCATCTCGACCAACGCGCACCAAACATGAACCGCGACCAATTCCGGTTCGTCGACGAACGACCAATCCTGATGCAACGGCATTTCGCTCGTCGGATCGGACGGCTCTTTCACCATGAAATTGCCCATGCAGACGCGATACTGGTGCAGGAAATCCCCGAGTCGCGATTCGTAAACCTTCTTGACGTCCCGATTCACCGCCTGCCGGTACGACAAATCATCGGTGTAAATCGAGGCGTGAAAGCGGGATACATTTCCGCGTTCGCTCAAACGATCTGCAATTGGCGCACCTCGGCCGGCGAAAGGAACGAGAGCGACGACATAGCCGCGATGCTTGAACTCTCGATCCGTTTCGTCATCAATGAAAATCCGCCGACTCGTGCGACTATTCATGTGCAATTTCCTCGCGTGCGCGTTGGCACTACTTCCACTCGATGTCGAGCTTCACCAAATCCCCCAAAACGGAATGAATGTTCGCCAGAGGACTGGGAGTGGCAGCCACGCGGAAATACGCCGGAGTTCCATCCCATCCCACATTGGCGATTTCGGCGCCGGTCGCCGACTCGGCGATACCCGCCTTGACGGCATAACGACCCGGCATCAAGGGGAAATTCTTTATGACGCAGCGCAATTGGCCATGGCCCGCGTGAATGTCCACGGTCTTGCCTTCGAACCCGAAAACGCCACTCCCGATGTGCGCCCCCAGATCTTGAGTGCAAAGGCTAAAACCCCAAACAAGGTCGGGAATGTCCTCCGCGGACCAGTAGTCGATCGTCACTTGGACGTCGTCCCCGGTTCGCACGACCTCGCCGCTTACGGAACGCAAATGTACCGCCTTGATGACGATTCGCGTCTCCGTCGCAAGCGCGCGATCCCCCGACCATTCCGAATCGTAGCCCTCGCCTCCCACTTCGACCGGAGCGAGTTCTTCCCCCTCCTCTGGAGTAGGATCATCCACGTCCGCCGGATACGAAAGGTTCTCCTCGACCGAGGCAGAAACGTCGTCGTCTTCTGTTACGTATGATTCGCTCGAGACTTCCGACTCGCTCGATTGGCAAACGCATTTCTCACCAGGCACGTCTTCGAGGACAAGTTCGGTTGCTTCGGAACGGTTCGATAACTCTCCAAGAATCGCATCCAAGGGATTCTGCGACGGGACCTCTGGAGCCAACTCGCGAGAACGCTCGGAGGAAACGGTAGCATTGGCATGCGTGCCATTGCGGTGCACTTCCCGCGCGGTAGATTCCGGTGTTTTCTTCTCTTCGGACGCCGTTTCGTCCTGCAGGTGCTCTCGCTGCGATTCGTAATAGACATGCACGCCGCTGGTGACGTCGCCGTCGAAGAGGATCTTGCCTTTCTCGAGCACAATGCAGCGATTGCAAATGGTCTGCACCGCATGCATATCGTGGGAAATAAGGATCAACGTGCCGCCATCGTTGAGGTACTGGCGAATATGCTGGCGGCATTTCCGCCGAAAACCCATGTCTCCGACCGCGAGGACTTCGTCGATGAGGAGAATGTCGGTATTGAGATGGGCGGCCACCGCGTATCCCAGGCGGGCGCGCATGCCGGTGCTATACCCTTGAACCGGCGCGTCGATGAACTCGCCGATGCCTGCGAACTCGACGATTTTGTCAAAGATCAATTGGGTCTTGGATCGAGGTAGGCCGAGAAGGGCCGCGTTGACGTAGACGTTTTCACGGCCGGTCAGGACGGGGGTTGAAGCCAAGTCCAAGCTCGGAAATGGCGGCGATTTTACCATGTGCCCGGACGCGACCCGCCGATGGTATCAACCGGCCCATGAGCAGCTTGAGGAGGGTGCTTTTCCCGGCACCATTGTTGCCCACGATCGCCAGCGCATCCCCTTTGCGCAAGTCAAAAGTCACATGCCGGAGCGCCCAAAATTCACCTTCGCGCAGCCGAGATTGATCTTGTCGACCGAGGAACTGGCCCGCCAGATCGTGCAGTCCATACCATAGAGAGGTTTTCAGGCACCGGTTGAACTTCTTCGAGACACCGGAAACCTGAATTAACGGATGGTCACTCATTCCACCGACCTTGCTCGACTCCCCCACCACCAGTGAACAACGACGGAGAAAGCGGCTTTATTCCGCCTCCGCGCGATGGTCCAATCCGCCGATTCGAATTTAACGAACGTCTCGCCAAAGAGTCGGCGTTGCGTAAACCACTTCGATCGGCAGCGGATGCTCGATTATACCTTCCGTTTGCCGCAACCACAATGCAAGGAAGTCACTTATTGCCAGGGAGCATCAGCATTCGGCCAACGCCGCGATTTGTTCGACCGTGAGGGTGGCGGGCTCGCGATCCAGGACTTCGACAAGTCGCTGGCCGGTCGGCGGCTCGCCGAGCACGACGTCACGCCAGTAGAAATCTTCGGATACTTCGTAAACCTCGATGCGTCGTTTGGACGTCTGATAGTAGTGGAGAAGTGGTGCTTCTTCCGGGATGAACGCGGCCACGAGCGCGACCCGCGGGGAGTCGGAGCGGTTGATCTGAGAACCGTGAAACACGCCGGGATTGTAAACGAACCCCTCTCCCGCATGCATCGGTATCCTTCGGACGTGGTTTTGTTCTACTTCCGCCGCGATGTCGTCGATGGGCGAGTAGCCGACGTCGAGCGGAAAATTCGCGCGGATTCGCCGGCAAATCCTGTGACTGCCGGGAACAATGGTCAGACACCCGTTCACCTCGTCGACATCCGAGAGGGGACACCAAATCGTGACCGGTGCAAACCGACTTTCGTCGGTCATGGACCAATCCTGATGCAGCGGCACTTTTCCTTCCTCGGACCCTGGAACCTTGACCGCGAAATTGGCCAGGCACATTCGGTACCCCTCCAGGAACGGAAAGGATTTGCGGCGCAATATTTCGCGAGCCCCCTCGTGGATCGTCCGCCGGTAGTCGACATTGTCGCTCCACAGACTGGTGTAAAATCCCGTGCCACAACCACTCGACGCCGCCCCAAAAAGGGATTTCATCGCCTCGAGATCGGCGGGGGAAAACAGGGATCTCACCATGTAGCCGTCATGGAGGTAGGCCTCTCTGTCCACGCCGGTAAACCTAGGCTCGATCACCCCTAACTCCTTCCTACGCCAGGCACCAACTCCGCATTCGTGCCGAACTTCACGAGCGGCCGGTCAAAACACGCGCCAACACTTCAACGACATAATCGATTTGTTCGTCCGTCAACTCCGGGAACATCGGCAGACTCAGTATCCGATCCGCGGCCCTTTCCGAAATTGGATAACTTCCTTTTTCTATACCCAGCGAATGGTACGCGGGTTGTAAGGGAATGGGGACGGGATAATGAACGCCTGTTTGAATCCCTGCGGCGGCCAGCGCCGCCCGCACCTCGTCCCGGTGATCCAATTCGATCACGAAAAGATGAAAAACATGATCACAAGGGTCTTCCCAGGAGCGAGGCTCGGCTTTGATCTTCAGGGGCAAACCCGTCAACCGCTCGCGATACCGGGCTGCAATTCGACGGCGCGCCTCCGTCCAGCCAAACATTCGCGGAAGTTTGACCCGCAAAATGGCGGCTTGCAGCGCATCCAGGCGGGAATTAATCCCCAGGAGATGGTGGTGGTACTTTTCGCATTCGCCGTAATTGCGCAGGCTCCTCATCGTCGCCGCGAGCCCGTCGTCGTCGGTGACGATTGCCCCTCCATCTCCGTAGGCACCCAGATTCTTCGTGGGATAAAAGCTGAAACATCCCGCGTCGCCAAACGTACCCGCGGAACGCTCCAGATCTTCGGCCCCATGCGCCTGCGCGGCATCTTCAACGACTTTTAGGCCATGTTTCTTTGCCACGGTCAAAAGCGAACGCATCTCCGCCAACCTGCCGAACAGGTGCACGGGGAGAATGGCTTTGGTTCGTCCGGTAATCGCTGCTTCCACCAAACGGGGATCGATAGCGAGGGAATCGGGTTCGCAATCGACGAAAATGGGGGTCGCGCCTGCCTGGGAAATCGCCGCCGCGGTGGCGAAAAAACTATTGGCAACGGTAATGACTTCATCGCCGGGACCAACGCCCAACGCGCGAAGCGCCAGTACTAGCGCGTCAAATCCGGAATTGACGGAGACGGCATGCTTAACGCCACAGTAACTCGCGAATTCCGCCTCGAAGGCCGAGACCTCCTCGGTCAGGATGAAACGGCCCTGTGCAAAAACGTCCGCGATGGCCCCTTCGATTTCATCGGCAATCAGGTCGGCTTGGATTTTTAAGTCAACGAATGGGACCACCATTCGGAGGCTTGGGACCGTCCCCACGTCCGTTGAGGCGGAGGTTTGCGTGCTCATGAACCGATCTCTCCAGCGCGCGAAAACGAAACCGGGACAAGTTCCGGCGGAATCGTGCCCAACAGAAGCGGCGCACCGTAAAGGCTCACGATTAGCGGTCTTTGCTTCGGTGACAATTCACGCTCTCCCGCGCCGCGTCTCTTGCGCCACTCGGCACCTTCCTTAAGTGTTGGTCCTGTCGATGACAATGGGAAGGGCCACTCGAAAAAAAATGCAGCTAACCACGAACAAGCACACGGTGAATACCGCCGTGCAGATAAATCCGACAGGATCGGTAATGTTTCCAAACGTCACCAGGTCTCTCGTCGTGACCAGCAGCGGCGTCACGGGGTTCAGGCGTACGACGACCGCGGCGATGCCCGTCGTGGGAACGGGAAACAAGACCGGGGTCAAAAACAGCCAAAAGGTCGTTATCGCGCCCAGGCTCTTCGAAATGTCACGGTATAGGGCATTCAGGGGCGCTAGAATCATTCCCAGGGCAACCCCCAACATGATGAGCAGAATTAGTCCCAGCGGCGCCAGGGTAGCCGTCCAAGTCACGGGGAGCGAGAACCAAACGATCGCCCCCACGATCAGGATGAGTTTGATCATGAAATGAAAAAGAACTTCGCCCGTATGGGCCAACACCACTGCTTCCGCGGGAAAAGACGCCTTGGAAAGTGACCGAAGTTCATCGGACAAGCCGGTGATCGGAGCATAGAGTGCCTCCACGAACGTCGTCCAAAGCATCATGCTCATGAGGACGAACGCGGGGTAAGGCAACTCGAGCGAAGGGATGTTGATTACCTTCGCATGGTTGATCAAGGTGCACCAGATGGTAATCACAAGCGGTGGCACAAACGCTAGCAGGACTCCCAGGAATGATTGGCGGTATTGGCTGGCGATGTTTCGGCGCAAGATTTCCCACGCCAAATAACGTGAGTGCCACATCTCCCGAGCGATGACGCTGAGTAGAAAAATGGGGTGGCGCATTCTTGGCTCGCCGGTGCCGGAATGGTGCGATAGTTCCCCTGCGGAACTGGCCGGCTGACTCATCAACACTCCCCTACTACTGCCGCTCGGAAAAATATTGTCCTGGGCCGTTCCGCCGGTGCAAAAATACCTATGTCAATGACCAAGCGGCCTTTCTGCCCCGGATTTGTTCATGCCGAGGTTCAGTAATCACTCCGCCGGCCCGACCGTTGGTTACTTTCCGCTTCCGTGGGAATTGCCGCAGCTCCTGGACGCCGCAACAGATCCAGGACATTTGACGTAAGCACCTGGGAGGACGTCCCTTGCCAAATCCTCCGCACCTTTCGTTCTGCTTGCAATAGCAGCTTGCGAACCATTGGTTCGCCGTAAAAGGCACGCGGGCGACGAAATTGTCCCGCCTGGGATTGGTGGTGGAGACGTTCGAAGAGCTCGGCGTACTGGCGCGCCATTCGTTCGACGCTGTAATCCTTTTCGATGATCGTGTCGTGCGCTCGGCGCGACAAATGATGTCGCAAAGCAGAATCCCGCTGCAACTGTTCGAGTCGATCCGCGTACCCGCGAATGTCGCCGACGGGAACTCGAAAGCCATTCTGACCGTTTTCGATCACCTCAGGAATCCCGCTCTCGATATCGGAGACCACGGGCACGCAACCGTGAGACATCGCCTCGAGCATGCTCATCGGCAATCCTTCAAAGTTGGATGTCAGCAGGAACACGTCCGAGCCCTCGTAGAGATTCACCATCTCGTGGTTCGGCATCGTGCTCAGAATCGTCAACCTGCCGGCATCTAGGTGGCGCTCGGAGAGGTCGACGAGATCCTTGAACGAGGGTCCCGACCCGACGAGCATCAAGCGAACGGGTACGCCCCGCCGCTCCAGTTCGTCGAGAATCTTTGGGAAATCCATGACCCGTTTTTGATTTTGCTCCAAGCGACCGGCGTAAATGATTCGAAGCGGGGCCGAAGCGTTGTGATCCCTTTTCGGGAACCTGGCAGGGGGATGAATGCCGTACGGGATCGTAAACACGCGATCGGCAATGTTCTTTTCCAAAACAGTCGATTTGCGCGCGATCGTGGGGCTTACCGCGACCACCGCGTTCCAATACTTCCCCAGACGGACCACGTGGTCATAGTGCATCGGGTCGTCACTGTGAACGATGCCTACGACCGTGACTTTGTCGGAAACCCGGGCACTAACAATCGAATGACGATAGTCGTAATTGGGGATGTAGATGCAGGGCGCCTGGGATTCGAGGTAAGCGAACAGCGTTCTGCGCCGGGTTCGACCGGAATCTCGCGGCTGCACGGGCAAAACGGCCACCGGAATATCCACCGGTAGGCGCATCGGGTCGGGCACTTGTTCATCCGGTTCCGTGAGGAGAATCGAGGCATCGACGCCCAGGGACCTAAGCCCGCGAGTCAGATGCGTCGCGAAGACGTCCACGCCAGAAACGCGACCGGACGTGAGACACGAGATTACCTTCAACGTCATGCTCGTACTCGAAGGATTTCCACCAGTATAGACCGTCCGCAGGCATCCTATGCTCACGCGACCGTGCCAGAAGTCAACCCGTTATCCAGAAAAACCCTTACCAAATAACGAGTAACGACACGATAGAGTGAAACGGACTCCCCTAAATCCGCAAGCCACGCGGCAATCCCGGCGAAGAGAAGGGTTCCTTGACGGGCGAGGGGGAAACGGTTCCCCGGGAAAGCCCCTCGCCACCACTTCCGGCTTCTCGAGCCTTACCCTAAAGTCCGTTCGCTAGCCAAGAAGCAACCTGTCGCGGAACTTCAGCACTATAACATACGGCTAGTGCAACCACAAGCACCACTTCCGGCTGTAATGCGAATGCCCCCGCGATCCGTTCGGAGATTTCGGCGACTTACCGCTGTCGCCGACGGAGATTCCCGCATCGGAGAACCCTCGCGCGAAGGAAAGGTCAAAAGGGGGAAGAGTTTTCCTTGGAGCGACGACCTCTAGGAGTTCTTGCTGCCCGAGGAGACCGAACCTCCTACTCCTAGCCGTCGGAGTGCCCGGCGAATCCCCCCCCAAAGCGTTCCCGATTCCGGCGTAAGGTCGGTGTCGCCGTTCGGAAGAAGCCGATCCACCTCCTCGACGAATAGCTTGTGCTCGACCGGAAAGATCGAGAGTCCGTCCACGGTCGCTGGAGGGGGCAGAACGGAGGCTCGTGGACGCCGATACGCGCGCGTGCGGGCATCATGCATCACTCGTTCAAAAAGGTTGGCATAGGCGGCAACCATGTGGGTGACGTTGTAAGGACTATCCTTCACGGTGCGATGCGCGGCGAGCGCGAGTTTTCGGCGTAGGCCCGGATCCGCTTGCAACGAAGCCAACGCATCGGCAAACTCCGCAATTCCGCCAATCGGTATGCGGTAGCCATTCTCTCCTTGCCGCACCACTTGAGGAATCCCACTCGCAATATCCGTCACCACGGGCACGCAGCCGCACGCCATTGCCTCGAGCATGGCATGAGGCATCCCTTCAAATCGCGACGTCAGAATATAGACGTCGTGCCTTGAGAGCAGATTCTGGATCTCGTCGTTTTTGACGATTCCATGGTATTTGAGCGTTCCCGACTCGATGAATGGCGCGCATCGCCGGAGCAGTTCCTCCTGTTCCGGGCCGGTACCGGCAATCGTCATCTCCATCGGCACGCCCCGCTGTTGCAACTCCTCAAGTATCAGCGGAATATCCAGAATCCGTTTCTGATAGGTGTTGAGCACGCCGTGATAGACAATCTTAAGACGCCCCTTTTCCTCCCAAGCCCGGGGGGGACAGTGATCCGGCACGGGAACGGCATTGGGGATCATGTGAATCCGGGAGCGGAACGCGGGATCGATCGCCGCCGTCCGATCCGCCAGTTCCTGGCTAACACAGACAATCGCGTCCCAATATTTTCCCAACCTCTGGACATGCTCATAGTGGATCGGATCGTCACCCTGCAGGATGCCGACCACCGGAACACCCGACGAGAGCTTCGGACTTACGCACGAATGCCGAAAATCGACGTTGGGCAAATAAATGCAGGGCTTTAGTCCTTCCAAGTACTGAATCAAACAATGCCAGTGCGCGGCCCAGTTTCCTTCCCGCGGGACCGGCAACTCCACCACGGGAATGTCCTTGGGAATGTCCATCGGATTGGTGGGAAGAGAAACCAACTCGGTATTCTGTTCCGTCATCAGCAAGTGAGCGTCAATGCCTCGTTCGCGCAACCCGCGAACCAGGTGAACCGCGAACACGTGAACACCACTGAGACTCCAGTAACCCGCTCCCACCGCAACCCGAAACGACGAATTAGTCACGCGAGGTTTTCCTTCAAGATGCCATGCGAATAGAGTACCGCCATCCACTCGTCGAAAGCCGTTTTGTGATCGACGCGAGCGAGAATTCGAACGAGCGTCGTTCGAGACGATGGCCAAACACTTGTCGAACCAAAGTGCAATCGTTCCTTTGCAGCCACGCCGCGAATTTTCAATGCCTGAAAGGGGCGAGCCGCGACGCGTTCCACCGGTAAATTCTCGGGACCTAAACTTCAGAACAGCCCCAAGGATTCGCAGGTGACCTATAATAACGCCAAGTCGGCCCCTGCCAATCCGCCAGGAGCCGAACTTTTCGAAAGATTCGCAGAACCGATGACGATCTGCGAAAGAACTATCCCACCCCGACGCTAACCGTTCGGTTCGCAGCGAACCTCGGCGACCTCGAAGGGCGAAGCGTGTTTTCCCAACCAAAAGAAAACAGAGGCACTAGGCTCGTCTTGAGTACCCTTAAAATCCGCGGTTATCTCACGCCAATCCTTGCCTACGGTCGCATTTCGAAAAAGCCCTAACGACTCCCCAGACGGGTTCGCTCGTCCCACTCCAAACGAAATGGATCGTTCCGCGTCCGATCGGCAACGAAAACTCAAGCGGTAGTCGCGGCCGGCGGTTACCGCGAACAATGAACAATTCAGTTTAACCTTCCACGCGGTCCCGTCGAGCTTGCAAAGGACTACCCTGCAGGCCTGCGTCCCTTCTCCCTCGACCAGGTGGGTTTGGGCTTCCACGCCCGCTCCACACCAAAGCGACCAGGGACCGGAAGGGGGGCAAGACTCGCGAACGAGCTCTCTGATTTCCACGGCGGCGGCATGTTCGCCGAGCCAGAAGTACTCGACCGCGTGTTCCTCGTCTCCCGTCGCCACGAAGTCTCGAAAGTACGTCTGCCATTCCTCCGTCAATTGCGCCGACGCGGAAAGACCCAAATTCTTCCACGGGCTATTGGCCTGCGCGACCCCAAAAGCCATTGGCCTGGTACGATCCGCTCGGGCAGCAAAATGGAACCTGTACCATTGTTGTGCACGAATCCCCTGGGTGGCACGGCCGAGTTTTACCTGCCAACCCTCGCCCGATACACGTGGTAAAACAATCCGAAGTCCCTCGGGCGTTCCTTCCAAAGCCAGACGCTCGGCGCGGCAGTTCCCGTTGCGCTGCAACGTAAAGAAATCCTCCTCGGGACAGGGCTCCAGCTTGAGGCCTCGGATGTCCACCGGAACGTTCGACTCTCCGAGGCAGAACCAATATCGAGCGCGCGATTCGTCCTGGCTTACGCGAAAATCATGCACAAACGTTCGCCATTCTGGCGTTAGCTCGACGTCCTCTTCCGACGCGAGAATCTTCCACGGCGTCTGCGATTGCCCCAGTCCGAAACGTAAACGACGCGGAAAGGGCGCGCGCGCGGAGAACGTCAGACGGTAAGGTTGGTTCGCCGCCACCGCGATCGGCCCACGAACCAACTTCATGTGCCAAGGGTCCCCATCTCCCCGCAGGATGACAACTCGCCGTCCCTCGGAACCGTCGTCCAACTCGAGGAGCTGAGCCGCACAACGAGAATCCGTCTCCATGCCCCAAACCTGATCGTTCGAAAGATCGCTTAGCGTGACTTCCGCGACCTCCACGGAAACCGGAGATTCTCCCAGGCAGAAATGAACACATGCCGGCAAGTCCGACTTCGCTGCAATGAGTTCAATGGCGAACGTTTGCCATTCCGTCGACAATTCCAGACCGACATTCGCGCCTAGACTCCCCCAAGGAGATTGAAACTGGCTCAAGCCAGCCAGAATGGTTCGAGGCGCCTCCGCCCTCGCACGGAAGCGAATTCGATACGCGCTTCCTCCTTCAACCTTGAAGGGACCTCGACATAGTTTCACATGCCATGGATCACCGGCGGTGCGGTCCATCTCGATCCGAATCCCAGAGTCGGGATTTCGCATCGGCAGCCGCGTTGCCGCCACGGTCTCGTGCCGAATCAACAGCCATTGATGCGTTTGTTCCAGTGGACGCCATTCCAGGTCCGCTAGCGACACGCCGGGAATACTTTCGCCCAATCCAAAGAAAAGGCGGGCCATTGGATCGTCGGCAACGGGGGTGACATCGAGGGAATATTGCCGCCATTCCGCCGTCAACGGACACTCCTCGTTCAATCCCAGATTCGACCACGGCTCATGGTCCTGCGCCAACGTTACCGTCAAACGACGGGGAAAGTCGGCGCGGGCCCGGAAGCGTACCTGCCCCGCCTTGCCACGAGATACCGGGAAACTCTTCCACGACAACTTAACGCTCGCGGCATTGCCGTCACTGCCTGCAAGATTCACCGCCACGGCGTCCCCGGGAGCGGATGGCTGCACGAGATGGGCATGGGAACCCTGCTGCCGTTCAAGCCGCCAAGGAAAAGTGATCGGGCTTGGCGATACACGGACATCGACCAGATCGAAAACACCCGTTTCCTTGCCGAGCCAAAAATGAACCGTCGCATCCGACTCGTCCTGGTTCGGGACGAAGTCCTCGACATATTCCCGCCACTCGGTGGTAACCTCAATTTCCGCTTCAAGGCCAAGCGGACGCCAAGGTTCCTCTCTCTGGCTTACGCCAAAACGAAACCAACGCACGCCATTGGCACGCGCGAAGAAACGAACGCGACAAGGCCGACCTTGCGAAAACGCCAGCCGACCGACGGAGAGCTTGACGTTCGAATCGGATCCCATCGTTTCGATCACTTGAACGCGCCGAGCGCCCGGCCGATCGTTGAGTTGGGTTACCTGTGCACGACATCCGTCCGTACGGTCCAAACGCCATAATTCCCCTGTCTCGATTTCCACGAGCGAGGCGTCCGAAACCACCACGTCGATGTCGGATTCCCCAAGACCGACTTCTAGCCAGGCGCGAGCACAACTCGCGGGGGCAACAAAATCGAACGCATACGTCGCGGCTTCCGGTCCCCATAAAACCGGCTCGCTGAATCCAACGGTCGGACCTTCCGCGGTTTCTATCAGAATCTCCACCCGCGCGGGCCGCCGCTCATGCGCCATGCCTTGCACGCTCGCTCGATACGCCTTGCCTAATGAAACGCCCCCCAAACTCTTGGCAAGTTTAATGCCTGAGTAAGCTCCGCGGACGCGAACGATGCGCGCCTCGCAGAACCCTTTCTCCTTTTCGACGATCCGTCGCGTGGCGCGACACGATGCCTGTTGACGAACGATCCAGGGAGACGGGGCCTGGGGAAGCGGAAGCAACTCCACGTCGCGAATCTCGACTTTTTCCGCGGATTCGCCGAGCAAGAAGTACACCGTTGCACGCGACGACGACGCCAAGGCGAGAAAAGGCAACTCGAACTCGCACCAATCGTCGCCAATCTCTACTTCTTCCTCCAGCCCGAGATTGGTCCACGGTTCTTCGAGAAGCCCGACGCCGACGGCGATCCAGCGAGCGGCTTTTCCTCGGGCCTTGAATCGAACCACATAGATCTTGTCGTCCACTAGATCGCGAAGACCGGACGAAAGTTTGACGTTCGCGGAAACGCCGTCCACCGCGTTTAACGTAACACCCACCCCATCAGGCAAGTCTTCGAGAGGAAGCCAACGGGCTTGCGAACCGCCGCCGACATCCAAAACCAAACTGCCCCACGAGGCACAATTCCACTTCCGCCTTCGTGACCTCCACGGGGACCATGCTGTTCCCCAATCCCATCTGCAACGTGCCGAGAGATTCCTCGTCGGTGGCCAAAAAGTAACGGGTCCATGGCTCCCAACGAGGACCAATCGCGATGGTGGTGGAGAGGCCGAGTCCCCCCCAAGGCGCGGAATCCTGCGCCACTTCGATCAATACGTCGCGAGTTTCATCGGCACGGGCATTTAAACGGACGCGATAGGTGCCATCCTTCGTCAACGAGAGGGGGCGGGCATGGAGCTTGATGCTCCCCTCCATTTGATTCACTTCCAGGGGAATAACGCGAATGCCCGTTTCGTCACCCGCCAGACTTGCCCTCACGGCGCGCGCCGGACTCTGGCACTCTAAGCGCCACGTGGGCCGAGGAGAGATTGTCGTGATCGCCACGTCCGAAACATCCACGACCCCCGTTCTCTCCCCGAGAAGAAAAGATGCCGCCGCGTCCCCAGACCGACGTGCCGTCAAAGGAAAACGATACTCCCGCCAATCGCTCGCAATCTCCACTGGTTCGGAGATCCCCACGTCCGACCAGGGAGGATCACGTTCGGCGACCGCAATGCCGATGTATCGCGGGGTATCGGCTCGGGCGACAAATCGAAGCTCATACGTACGATTCTCGTGCAACGGCCATCGACCCACGGAAATCTTCACGTCCGAGGAACGCCCCAGGGTCGTCAAAACCTCTGCCCGACAGCCTTTGGTGGATTCTTCCGACGCCAGAAGAACGGCGTCGCACCCCAAAGTTCGATCCAAGGTCCAGGAAAGTTCCCGCGCCAAGGGCGCGAGGCTTAACTCCGCGATCTCCACGGCTTTGGGGTCGCCCCCCAACCAAAGGTAGACCCGAGCATTGGACTCTCTCGCCGAGGCAGTGAAATCCGCGAAGTAAGTACGCCATCCGGCCGAGAGTTCTACTTTTTCATTGACCCCCAGGCCATCCCACGGTTGCGAACCTTGGCAAATGCCGAACGAGATCTTCTTTGGCGCCTCCGCGCGAATCTTCGCGCGGAGGCGGTAGCCGTTCCCTTTCGTGATTACGTAACGTCGGGAAAACACTTTAATGTCCCAGGGTTCTCCAGAGGTCTGGTGAATGACGGCCTTGGCGCCCGGATCCACCTCTGCGGCAACAAGTTCAGCGTCGGACAAACCCAACAATTCCAATCGAAGACCCCACCTCGATTCGTACTTCCGGTTCTTTAACGCATGCCTGGTTGCCGCGAGCAAGGGGGAAAACTCCCGTACCTGTTCGAAGAGATTTGCCCGGAAAAGCCAGAGGTGAGCGAGGAGCACGCCAATAAAACTTCCCTGCTGGAACACCAGCTCCGTCGCCAACGCGACGGGCATCCAAAGCTCATAGAAGCGATTGTTGGCAAAAGGAACGTTTCTGCCCCGCACTTCTCCCGCCTGATCGAATGCGAACGTCCAGCCGACCCAGCCCTTCAACATCTCGATTCCGCAATAAATCGGCAAACTGGCCGCCACGAGCGGGGCCACCGGCCACAAGGTCACGACCACGCCGAGCAATGCCGCGACTTCGATCCAATAGAGAACTCGGGACACAAAACGGAGCGTCCGCGTCGGATCGGATTGCGTGCCGAAGGTTTCGGCCCCCGCGATCAAGTCGCTTGCCCGGTCTGCCAGTTGATGATTCAGTATCCCTTTAAGTCCGAAAACGAAGGCCCAGGGCGCCGCCAGATACAGGAACCACGTGGCATTCTCCGACGGGTTCGGGGCGTTGTTCGTGTACACCAACGCGATAAAGATCGTCGGAACCAGGTGCGCGCCGGAAGTATCGCAAAGCACGCCCAGAATACCTCGTTCCTTGAATCGAAGTGGGGGTATGGAGTAGATCGTGGGGAGACCGAAATTGACCAGCATGGCGACGATTGCGGCCAAGCCATAGGAAGCCCAGGATAGGGGAAGAAAACCCGCCGCGAACGTCAAGAGGGCAAAGCCGGCCTGCTGCCACGGCGTAAACGGCTCCATGAAGTTCCGTTTTCCCGCTTGCCGATCTTGTTCAATGTCAAAAATGTCGTTGATGACGTGGCCGTAAGAAGCCACCGAACAGATGGACCAGGCCACGGCGCCAAGCAAGGCGAGGGATAGTCCCAGTGGCGTACGATGGAAAAGAATCTCCGCGTAGGCAATCGCCAATAACGGCGGTATCTTTGACGCCCACCAATTGCCTGCTCGAACCACCGTCTTGAGAGACATGCATTCCTCGACGAACCATTCACCTTCGCGAGACTTATTGGCCGCTCGGTATCACGTGATTAATACGCGAGCCTTCCGGAAAGAGATTTCAAGGTTCTCCGCGTCGAGCGGCTAATGCATCGACGCCCCCGATACGCGCGCGGCAGGCCCCGTAGCCCGTCCCCAATCCCTTTCAAAAAGTGGCGAATCTTTCGTTCGCGAACGGCCACCAACGCCGTATTGGCCCACCAGGCAATACTGGTCGTCGCCACGTAGATCCACGGGAGATTCCGCACGGCCACCCAAGAGCGATCACGCGCGTTGAAATAGACCCACTGCCCCTCCGGCCGGGCCGTCGGCGTACTGTGGTGTAGAACTTCGATGGAGGCGGAATGTAGTATCGTGTATCCGAGGTCCAGAAAACGATACGAGAGATCCAACTCCTGCCCGCCGTACTTCAACGGCTCCCAGAACATCCCCGCCTCGCGAAACATACGTGCGCGCAAAGCGAACCCCGCGCCGCAGAAATACGTGGTTTCGTAGTCGTGTTCGAGCGATTGTTTGTCGGCGCGGGGAATGGACTTCGATTCTTCCAATCCCGTGCGTGCATCGAGAATCTTGAAGCCCACGCAGGCCAAGGACTCGTTTTCTCGAAAATAATCGACCGCTCGAACTGACGCACGCGGATCCACGAACAAAGCGTCGTCGTCGATGAAAACAAGAATATCCCCCGTGGCGACTTCCGCGCCCCGATTGCGTCCGCCGGAGACGCCTTGGTTTTCGGCCAAAGCCACCAGTTTCATCCGCGGGTACCGCTGACGAACCAGTTCGCCCGTGCCGTCGCTCGAGCCATTATCCACCACGATCCATTCTTGTCGCGGGTAATCTTGGGCCACAAGATTGTCGAGGCAAGCGCCGATTTCGTCGCGGCGGTTCATGGTGATGACGATGTAGCTCACCAGAGGCAGCGCGTCCGCGGAGAACACGTCTTTACGAACCTGAGGTCCGGTCGCGCTATCATTCCCGCCGCCAATCTTCGTCGCCACCTTCTCGCCTCTCAGCCGCCCATAAACCTCGGCCGTCGCTGCCGCGACGGCCGACCACTGATGTTCCTTCGCCATGTTCGAGGCCGACCGCTGTAGGACAGGCCATAGTTCCCGGTTTCGACATGCAAACCGGAGGATTTCCGCGAGCCCGTGGGAATCTCCCCGTTGCATCACGAAGCGAGGATCGGGCTGCAAGGACGCCAATCCACCGACGTCGGCAACGATCAACGGGATGCCGAAAGCGACGCCCGCCAACGCGACGCCGCTTTGTGCTGCGAATTCACGGTACGGCAAAACGACGAAATCGGCGGCGGCGAAATACCGTGGAACGTCCTTGGTGGGAATATACTCGAACCACGCATCGATCCGTTCCGTCAATCCCAAGGCTTCAATCTTTTGCCGATACTCCTCCCCGTTCCCCCAAGGCCTTCCGGCAATGAGGATTCGAGCGTCCGGAAATTCACCGCTCACTTGGCGGAAAGCTTCAAGCAATAAGTCCAAGCCCTTGTACGGTCGAATGGCGCCGAAAAAGAGAAACGTGGGCGCATCGTCGGGAATGCCAAACTCCGCGCGCGACGCCGTTCGATCGACCTCCCCCCGGACGAATAAATCGAGTGCCCCGTGGGGAACGATTTCGAGGATCTTACCCGTGCGTCGACAGTATTCCTCCAGCCACCGGGGAGGTTCCGTATGAGCGATGATCCCGTGCGCGAGCCGAATCATGACGGCCAAGGCGAACGCATAGGCGCCGCGGTTTTCCCGCGCCTCAAAGTTGTGAATGGTGACGAGAACTTTCTTTCCACGTGCTCTCGCGACGAAGGCCACGGTGGCGAGAATGGGAGCGAGCGGAAGACTCCAGAATTGCACATGAAGCACTTTTCCATTTGCCCGCCACCCTTCGACCATCCACCCGAGCGGGTTGTACCAGGTGAGTGTCTGGCGAACGGTGACCTTGGCGGGATCCGTCGGAGGAAAAGAACGGTCCTCCGGCGCCGCCCCGCCGGGATACAGGAAACCGGGATACATGCTCTTAAAGCCGATGTACTCTAGCGGCAAGAGCGCGCCGACGGCGTGTGCCAATTGGAAACAGTAGGCGCTGATTCCAGGATGGGGTGGCCAACTGCCGACCATCGTCACGCGCAGGCTCCGGTCCACGAAAACTCCTTACTTCCACTTCTTCGAATCAATGATCCCCAGCACGTTCCGAATGGTTTCGCACTGGATTCTACCATGCTCCTACGCCAGGAGACATTCCTCCCAACAAAGCCCCGGCTCGAAATCACCGCCGTGCATTAAACGCCGATCCTGCCTTGACTTCCAAACCCAATCTCAACAATCGGCCACGAGAGAGACTCCGAATGCCGGTTCCTTGACAACCCCGAGAACTTCACCGATACTTAACACAATTCCGTTGCCCGTGGCGTCCGAATCGAATTCGTTCGGGGAGACCGTGGTCCTTGGTAGCACGATCTTCCCATTATCCATTCCTCGAAGTTAAGGTTTGAACCCGCTGATGTCGGAACCGAAAAGCACGGAAAGCGAAATTCAGGCGTCGTACGCGGGACACGATTTCGCCGAAGGGTACGTTAAGCATCGCTTCGTCAGCGAGATTGGCCGATTGCTGCACGATCGACAGGTGCAAGCCATCAACGACCACGTCCAGAAATACCGACCGTCCAAGGTTTTGGAAATCGCGCCCGGCCCGGGCCGAATCACGCGCGATATTCGCCCGACGGGAGAACTCATGTGCCTGGAGTTCAACGAGGGCATGATCGCAGAGGGAAGGCGGGCTTGTAAAAACGGCGCGAAGTTCGTCCAAGGGAACGCGTTCGAGTTGCCCTTTGGCCAGGAATTCGACCTCGTTTACAGCTTTCGCTTCATTCGGCACTTCCATCAGGAGGATCGGATTCGGCTTTACGACCAAATCAAAAAAGTGCTGAAACCCAAAGGCTGCCTGATCATGGACGCCGTCAATCGCCGGCTCTCCGAACCTTTGCGAAAAGCCGATCCTGCTTCCTATCCCATTTACGACAAGCTCTACGATGAAGCGGGCCTTCGACGCGAGATGGCGGAATGCGGCTTCGAAACCCTGGAACTCGTCCCCGTCCAAAAACGCTATGAACTTCAGTTCAAAAGCCAGGTTTTGCTCGGCCCGCGCGTGAATTGGCTCAATCGCATGTTCATTCGCGGGCTGGAACGACTTCCAGCCCGGGATGGGTTGGAGTGGATCATCACGTGCCGGCTCAGCTAGGACCACGGATTGCCTTCTGGACGAGCGCTTTCGAGCCGGAAATGGAGGCGGTGGCGTCCGAGGTTGCCTTGCTCCGCCGGCATTTTCACCGAAGTATTGCCTGGGGCCTGAGTCATCGGCATTGGGTATTGGCCTCCTGGCGACGTGGCTTCTGTTTGCACCCCAACCTGCACCTATGCTTCCGAGTCGCCACCCGCGTTTTCGAACCCGTGTTTGAAGTCAATCATGTTTTCGGCTCGCTCGGCGATTGGTTCTATTTGCATGGGAAAAAGCGCCGGCCGACCGTGCTCACCATGGCAACGATGACGGGAAAGCCTCAGCAGGAACTGCTCTCGAGGATCTCGCTTTTCGTCGCCGAACATCCCGGAGGCGTAAAACATCTCGAGAATCTTGGCATCGACGCGGACCGCATTCGACTGGTTTATCCTCCCGTCGATCTGGATCGCTTCCGCCCCACGGCCGAGCCTCCGCCTCCGTTCACTGCGGTCTTCGCCTCGAGTCCCGACATGGAATCGGCCCTGGACGCGCGCGGAGTCCCCTTGATCCTCGAAGCCGCGCGGCAGCGGCCTGGAATGCGTTTTCGCCTTTTATGGCGGCCTTGGGGCAACAGTGAGACCAAGGTCCGCCAGTGGATTTCTCGCCTCGGACTGACAAACGTCGAGTTAACCACGCGGGTTTGCGCGGACATGGCTGAAGAGTATCGGGGGGCCCACGTCACGCTGGCCCCCTTCACCGACCCGGCGCAGTGCAAGCCGGCCCCCAATTCACTCGTCGAAAGTCTCGCCTGTGGTCGGCCGGTGATCACCACGCAAGTCGTCGGTCTTGCAAATCTGATTCGGGAGGCGGGAGCTGGAACGGTGATCGAACCGAGCGGCGACGCCTTGGCCCAAGCCATGGACCAGCTGGCCGCCAATTGGTCGAGTCAAAGTCAACGCGCGCGACGGCTCGCGGAACAAGTTTTTGGGGAACGGCAATTTGTCGACGCCTACCGCGAGGTCTATCGAACCGCGCTTGGTCTCGGTACAGGGAGGTAACTATCCACCCCTTGAGTCCATGGTAAGTCGAGACTAATTCGCTCGATCCCGGCCTCGGCGAACGAGCATTTGCGTTTTCCACGCACTCTGTTTAAACTACTCGACACATGTCCGTTGCAGCGAACGGACCACCATTACTTTGATTTCCAGAACGAGATGAGGGAAGGCCCGGATGGCGAGGAATCTGGTACGTGTTTTTGTCGTTTTGACGTTGGCAGCCCTGGCTCCCCAATGGGGATACGGCCAAGCGGCCCTGAAATCCAAGCGGACGGAATTGGATGAATACGTCGCCAAACCCGATCCAACCTTCTCCTGGAATCTTGTGAAAACCGCCAAGGGAAGCGGCGTCACTACGTTCGTGCTCGACATGAAGTCGCAGACCTGGCGCACCAACGCCGACGTCGATCGGACGGTTTGGCAGCATTGGGTGGTGATTAGCAAGCCGGACAACGTCGCGTTCGACACGGCTCTCCTCTTGATCGGCGGTGGACGCAACGGCAGCGATCCGCCGGACAACGTCGGAGCCGAAATCCGCACCATCGCGAATCTTTCCAAGTCGATCGTCGTCGAATTGCGAGCCGTTCCCAATCAACCGCTCGTCTTTCATGGCGATGGCAAACCGCGAAACGAGGACGACCTGATCGGCTATTGCTGGGATCAGTTCCTCAAGACCGGCGACGCCACCTGGCTTCCCCGGCTTCCCATGACCAAGAGCGCCGTCCGAGCGATGGACGCGGTCACCGAATTCCTCGCCAGCGAACAGGGAGGCGGCGTAAAGATCAACAAGTTCGTCGTCGCGGGAGCGTCAAGCGTGGCTGGACGACCTGGACCACTGCCATCGTCGATCCCCGAGTCACCGCGATCATCCCCATCGTCATCGACGTCCTCAACGTCCAAAAGTCGATGGAGCATCATTTCGAGGCTTATGGGTTCTGGGCCCCCGCCATCAAGGACTACGTGAATCACAAGATCACCGAGCGGATGGACACGCCGGGACACGACGAGATCCTGAGGATCTGTGATCCCTTTTCCTACCGCGAACGTTTGACCATGCCGAAATACATCGTCAACGCATCCGGCGACGAGTTCTTCGTGCCTGACTCGTCCCAGTTTTATTTCGACGAACTCCCCGCGCCCAAGTACCTCCGCTACGTTCCCAACGCCAATCATTCGCTCAAGGGCACGGACGCCGTCTTCTCGATCCACGCCTTCTACGACGCGATCTTGAAGAAGACACCCTTGCCCCAGTTCGGCTGGACCATGGAGAAGGACGGTTCGATCACCGTGACCACCAAGGACGCGCCCAAGGAAGTTAACCTTTGGCAGGCGACGAATCCCAAGGCGCGCGATTTTCGCATCGACAGCATAGGCAAGGCGTTCACCAAAACGACTTTAAACAGCGAGTCGGAAGGGAAATACGTGGCCACCGTGGACAAGCCGGAAAGCGGCTGGACCGCTTTCTTCGTCGAGCTCGTTTATGACGTCGGCGGAACGTTTCCGCTGAAATTCACCACCCAGGTCAGCATCGTTCCCGATAAACTGCCCCACTCGATCGAAGAGTATCGGCAGACGCTTCGGGCCGGGAAATAACCGGGATCTCGGGACTTTTCGAGCGGGAAACTTATGTCGGTGGACACATTGCCGGTCGCGGGGTCAAGCGAAGGCCAACGAGGTCGGCGTTCCTCGCGGTTGCACGAACTCGTTCGCGTTCCCCACGCGATCGGATTCATGGGCTTGCTCTATTCGATCATCGTACTCACCCTGTCGGCATACTTGACGATGGGCGCGGGCGGCCAGGTTTTCCTTCACTGGACGGCCATCGCGACGATCGGATTTGCCGTCCACGCCCTCTCCTCGGGCAACCGGATCTCGGCCACCTTCTGCGTGATTCTTTCCTTGGCGATGTTTTCCATGGTCACCATGGTGGGCGAGTCGATTGTAAACCTCGGGCGATTCGGCATGTTCTTCAAGACGGCGGGGGCCATGCAGTTTTATGCCCTCGTCGCGGTACTCGTCCTCTCCAGCATCGGCCTCATGCGTCCAGCGACATCGGCGTTGTTTTTCCTCACCGTGGCGTTGGCGTTTTCTTTCGCCAACGCCTGGTTTCAAAAGCCAGCGTCCGAGAACGAAATTGCCGGGCCGACGGTGATTCACGCGTTGCCCGCCGGAAACCACGTGTTACCGCAGCGTCCCAAGCAAGATCAACCGGACTGGATCGGCCAAGGGGCCAGGCCGCATCCCACGCTCGAATACGTCTACCAGCCAAACCTCACCTTCAAAACCGTCTATCCGAGTAATCCCCGGGGCTATTTTCAGGTCGAGGACGTGTATGGCCCATTGGACATGCGGATGGGCTACGTGTTCAATCACGCGGGCGCTCAAGCCGAGATACAGATTCCCGCCGACCGAAACGGCAGTGTTCGAGTCATTCCCAAGGCGACCGGGAACAAACAACCCTGGCAAATCAATTTCCAGTACAACGGGATCCCTTTGGTGGAAGGAAGGCGATACGCCGTCTCTTTCACCGCCAAGGCCGACGCCCCCCGACCGATGGAGTACGGCATGTTTCGCATGGGCAAGCAACAAGCCAACGTCGGACTCCACCAAACCGTAAAACTCACCACTGAGTGGCAAACTTTTCGCCATTGGTTCTCGTCAAAAGAGACCCTACCGTCGGCAACTCTCATGTTCCTCATCGGCCAGGATTCAACCGCCGTCGAAGTAGGTAACATCACCGTAGCGCCAACCTACATGGACGAATCCGGCTCGGTGGACATGCGCATGTGGTCGATGATTCCCCGCGATGGCGGAAAACTGACCTCCCCATCCGAACCCTCGGGCGCGATGCGCGTCGAAGTCGCAAAGGCCGACCCGAATGTCCCCTATGCCGTGCAAGTCGTCCAAGATTGTTATCCACTCCATAAAGACCACCATTACAACATCACGTTCCGGGCCCGCGCGGACAAGCCGCGGCCGTTGGAACTGGTTCTCATTCAATCCCAGCCGAGTTGGAATAATCTCGGCCTTCATCTCCGGCTCGAACTAACCGAAGATTGGCAGGTTTTCGCCGGCGAATTCCGCGGAGTCGCCGACGATCCGAACGCTCGACTGGTGTTCAATGCCGCCGCCTCCGCGGTCCCCTTCGAGATCGCGGATCTTCTCCTATGGTCGGAGCAAAGCGAGCCCCCCGCCCCACCTCCCCAGCGGTACACCGTCGAGTACTCGATGAATGCCGAAGGCTTTCGAGATCGAGACCGCTTGCCCGGAAAGCAAGAGGGTATCTACCGCGTTGCCTGTCTCGGCGACTCTTTCACTTTTGGTCAAGGGGTACACGAGCCGGATACCTTCGTGCGTCGAATCGAGAATTTGCTCAATGCCGACAAACCCGCGAACGTCACGATGATCGACGTCATGAACTTCGGCATTTGTGGTTTTTGCACCTGGCAAGAACGAAAGCTTTACAACGAAATCGCCGCCAAGTACGAACCGGACCTCGTTCTCGTCACCATGGTGCACAATGACCATCTCTCGCCAGGGGAGGAAGCCAAGCTCGGCTTGAACGCCAATCAGCAACCGGCGGCGGGGGGCAACGTGCTTGGGAATCTGCAAAAGGCCTTCGAAAACGTCAAACAAACACAGTCCTTCGACTACACGCGTTGCGTCGAAGAGCTCAAACTGCTCCAGGAAGACTGCAAGAAGAGAAACGCGAAACTGGCCGTGATCATCTACCGGGACGGGATCGGCGACAACTGGATTAAGCTCGAGAAGCAGGTGACCGAAGGGATGAAGCAAACGGGAGTTCCCGTGTTAAGTCTAGGCAATACTCTCACCGTTCGGCCGTTCTCCACCCTGAAGGTTCACGACGTGGATAATCATCCCAACGACATGTCGCATGGCATTGCATCGGAAGCCATCGTGAAATTCCTTCGCGACAACAAGCTCGTTCCCACGAAGTAACGATCGCCGCCTGCCTTATCGAGACTCCCAACGAGACCCCGGAGGAGTTCGCGTGCGCGGCGGGCAAGTTAGACGATGAAGCGTTCAAGTTCCGCTCAAGGACATTTCATCGGCGGGAATCGGGCCGGCGGACAACGCCGCCCATGTCCGAGTTCCAATCAATCGGCCCGCGTCGTCGTGAATGGGAATCGTCACCGAACGGACGAGAGTCAAGCTCCCTTCCCCGTCGATGAAGGATACTTGGCGATCGACGCACCGGGGAGACTTCGCTTCGTTGTCCAGCCGAACGTTCTCTCCCAACCGCTGCCGAAGCTCCGCGAAGATGTCATCGGTATGAAGTCCGACGCATCGCCGGCTTTCGATCCCGAGAAAATCGCCTCGTTCCCCCTCGCAACTCAGCACTCGATCCTCCAGATCGCAGGCGATGCAATGAACTTCCACGTCGGCGCGCCATTCCTGAAACATTGATCGCACGTCGGATTCCTGCAACCAGTCGCGAGAAGCAAACTCAATAAATTCCGCGCGATCGTCGAACGAGTCCCCCATGCGGTTTCGGTCGTCCGGAAGATGATCCCCCAAGGCGGCGAACAGTTGCTTGTTTTTTCCGTCTTCGCTCATCGAGAGCAAACGCAGATAACGAGGCTCCACCCCCGGGAGAGCAAAGGAATAAAGCCGGTCCGCAAAGCCTGGTTGGCAATTCTCTTTCACCAGACGAATCTCCGCGCCAGCCCGGTCCTTCGCCAAGGCAAGCACTTCGGCAATGGGGCGTCCTAAACATTCGCTTGAGGGAAGAACCAAAAAGTTCTCGGACGCGCCGTCGATTCCACTGACCGCTCCCTCGTCGTCCACGGTTACCCGAGCAACTTCGCCACGCCCATTCCACGTCCGGCACAGCAAACGGCCTTCGCGCGGGGTAAGAGACATCGAGTCGGCAGTCCTGGCCTCGGAGCCAACTCCCCAAACGATTCGAGCACCCGCCAACTGCCGGTCCGTCGCTAGCGCGCCAAGAGCCACGGTTCCAACCACTTCACCCGCGGCATCATGAACGGGAATCGTCAAGGACCTCACCAGGACCGCCGGGCGATCCGGCCCGGAAAACTCCACGGTTCGATCCAAGCATTGCGGGGTCCGCGCTTCGCGAACCGTCTTCACGACGGGACCATGCTTGGCGATCAGACTGGCCAGGCATTCGTCGACGCGTTTGCCGACCATTTGTTCCCGCGGTACTCCCAAGAAGGTGTTGCTCGCGTCCAACACGACATCCTGGAAATCGCAACGAATGAGGCCGACCGGCGCCGTCCAGCACCATTGCCGTAACAGGCTCGTGGCTTTCTCCTCGGTCATCCAGTCCCTAGGATCTCCGAGCTCTCCCGCGCCGGCGAATTGGTCCGCTTGCCGAACGCGCTCTTCCGGAAGTTCGCTGGACGCGACGGCCAAAGTCGTGGTCCCCGCGACCAGCCCCGTGTCATCGTACTGAGGAAACGTGATCGAGCGGACGTGCGTCGCCGGTTTTCCATCCCCGGTCACTTGAAGGATTCGATCGACGAAGCCGGCCTCCTGTGCTTCGCGCAGTGGGACAATGCTCTCGCCGTGGCGCGCGACGAATTCACCGACCAATTGGTCGATCGTTTTTCCCAGGCAAGCGGACGCGGGAATGCCGAGAAACTCCGGCCTGTCGTCATACAGCCCGACCACCACGTCAAACGAGTCGCAGATAAGTCCATCGACGACATTCGATCCAGTCCAGGAGGCGAGTCGCCGGCGCGCCAAACGCTCCGTCATTACCGGTAATGCGCCCGTTCCCTCGGAAAGATCGGTGAACAGATCCGCCAGATGGACCCGTTCCACGGGCTCGGTTTCCGAAATCGCCGCCAAGGTGATCGATCCATCGATCTCGTCAAAAGCGTCGTATCGTGGAAAATTGATGGTGCGTATGAACGTCTTTTCCTTGTTGGGCAGGGTGAGCGCGACCAGGCGATCGGTGAAATGAGGGCGCTGGTCCTCGTGGAGCACGTCCATCTTTTCGCCGTACAGCTTCAGGAACTCGATATTGATGCGCGCCGCGGGCTTGCCGACGAGTTTCTCGGTAGGGACTCCCAAGAGGTATTCCCCGCCGGAAAGAGTTTCGATCACGACGCCGTCCCGGTTGGTCACCCAACCATCGATCTCGGCACCCCGAACCCACCGCTCCAACCGGCGACGCGCTTGGCGCTCGGTCATCATTTCGGCGCGACGCGGGGCCGCGGGAGCGGTGCTCTCTTGGAAGTTCTCGGTCAAGCGGAGTGGCACGAAATACAGGTTCTCCGCGGGGTTCACTTCGAGCCGCTGGCGAAGACGAGTCAATTGATCGATCCAAACTTGTCGATTCTTTCCCAGCCGGGACCGCAGGTGAGCGTCCTGCCGCTCCAAGCATTCGACCACTTCCCGTAGTTCATCCGGCGGGAGCACGTGCAGGCTCAGCGACAGCGGTTGAATCACGGTATTGACCACCACCTGAACGTCCCATTCATCCGCGAACAAGAGGTAGTCGCCGAACTCGTGCCAGTTCTTTTGCATCAGGCAATACGTCAGCCCGATATAGGTCCCCCGACTCCGCGCGTAGGCGTGAAACTTCTTGAAGTTCTCGAGTAGCACCTCGTGAATCGCATTGACCCGGATGCTCTCGACCGTTTTCTTCGTGAAGCCATCCATCGAGATGGAAAACGAGACCGGCAAATGATTGAGGATTCTCTCGACCTTGTCGTTGTACTGCGTGCCGTTGGTGGTGACGTGGCATTTGATATCGAGCCCATCGTCGACCATCATGTTCCAGATCCGGAGCGATTCCTGGGCCAGGAACGGTTCGCCGCCGAGAAATTTCGCGGTCTTCAGGTGAGGCAAATAGCGGCGGAGATCCTGAAAAAACTGCTCGGAATATGCCTTGGGCAACGGGGGAAGCTTTTCCCGTCGCGAACGCACCGACGAGGACCATTCCCCGTTGCACATGACGCATTCGAGGTTACAGGTGTTGCTGACCGAAAACTCCATGCGAACCGGCCATTGGGGCTCGGTGGAAAGGACGGGAAATTCGTCGAACGTCCGCATGAAGCTGGTCTGATAATCCCCGTCTCCCAATTGCCATTCACAGAACCTGCATCCGAGTTTGAAATCGTAGTTGATCAAAGCCTCGCGAAGCGCCTTGATCTTCGGGCCATTCCAGATCTCATCCAGCGTGTTCTCCATCATGTTGCCGACGGTGTGCATGGTGTTCTGGCAGCAGACCCGGACGAAGCCAAGCGTATCGAAGTAGAGAGAAATGAAGGGCGCATAGCAGACAGCCTTGAAGGACTTGTCGGAAAAGTCTCGCGTGGCGTCGTAGGCGCGTAACGTAGCCTCGTTCATCGATAACTCCACCAATCCCCGCTTCGAGCGTCTATCCCCGCGCCTTCGCCGACCAATACTCGTCCGCAACGCAGCGTGCCGCGCGTACGAAGGTGATAAACCCAAATACATTCATCGGGGGAACTAAAGTCTAACGACTAAAGGATTTCGCAGCAAAGGAAAACCGTTGGTTTTGACGTGACTCGGGCCCGTCGATTGGACGGCGGGATCGCACCCCATTCGGCACGGCGCGTGGACGTGAAAGCATTCCTGGTACATTCTGATTCACAGGAATGGAAAATGATGAACATATGCTCAAGGCAATCCGCGAACGCCCTATTGTCGAAGCCCTTGACGGACAATCAGGCGTTTGGCATTGCCGATCTTCGAGCATGGTCTACGCGAGACTATTGTTCCAAGTTCCCGAGAAAACGAATGCTGACTGCGGTTTCCGTGGCGAGGGCACGGATTCCCGACTTTTGAGGGATTCGGAGAGCTGGTTGGGATCGCCCAAGTATCCGATCGCGATGCCGGTGGCGGCAATCCAATCCTGGGGAATGGAGAACTCCGTTTGCGCCTTGTCGACAAGAATTCCCGCCATCTGGTGGACGAATAGGCCCTCCGCGGTGGCCTGGACGGTCAATTGCGCGACCGCTTGGCCAAGGTCGTAAAACGCATGCCGGTTCGGCTCGCCATTCTTCTGAAACTCAAGATGCGCCACCGCCAGGAGCAGCAAAGGGGCAGTCTTGGCCCATGCCTGATTGAACTCAATGAAGCAACCGAGGAGTTTCTCATATCCCGCGCCGTCGCTCTTGTTCGCGACGAGAAAGGCCCAAGGCTGTTCATTGTAAGACGAAGGGGCCCAACGGGCGGCTTCAAAAAGTCGACGCTCGACCGCCGGCTCGATCGGTCGATCGGAAAAGGCACGCGGACTCCATCGCAAAGCCAAGTGATCGTGAAGCGGATAGTCACTTACGATGCGTCGAGTCTGGGACATGTCTCTTCCTCTGTTTCCAATACGTTGATTTCGTCTTCCTGTCGATGAACGGGCGGCATCGACGTCGACTGTAACAAACGGTCCAAAAGTCGGCGTTCGATCGTCGCCATCACCGGATGTGCTGGCGGTCGTGGCCGGGCAAGCGCCACGCGATCCACCCCGCCGATCCTACCATCTTCCAAGGTAATGACCCGATCGGCAAGCCGAACCGACTCGGGAACATCATGCGTCACCAACAAAACCGTAAATCGTTCCCGCATCCAGGCGTTCTCGACCCATTGTTGCATTTCCAGGCGGGTAAGCGCATCGAGACTGGCGAACGGCTCGTCGAGGAGCAACACCTTCGGCTCGCTCGCCAACGCTCGCGCCAGCGCCACCCGCTGTTTCTGTCCACCAGAGAGCGTCCTCGGCCAATCGTTTCCTCGGTCCGCCAGCCCCACCAGCTGCAGCGCGCGTTGCGCCGCGACGGGATCTCCATCCGTCGTCCCGATCCGAACGTTTTCCAAGACCGTTTTCCATGGGAGAAGCCGAGCATCCTGAAACATCATCCGAACGTGAACCGATTCATGGGTCGCGCCCTCCCAGGTGATGGAACCGGTCGTCGGCCGTTCGATGCCGCATAGCAAACGCAAGAGCGTGCTCTTCCCACAGCCGCTGCGCCCGAGGATTGCAACGAATTCTCCACCCCTCACCTCTAGATCGAGCGAACGCAAAACCTCCCGTTCGCCATATCGCTTGGTGACACGTCGAAGCGTCATTCCTTCCCCGCGACGTCCGTTTCCTTCCGTCTTGGAAAGGGACCGTGGCATCGGGTTTGCCGACAATCCTTTTGCTTCGCGGCCAGAATGTCGCGCTCGGAAATGATTCGGGTGCCACGATAGCAGATGCCGCTCCAAGGATCGAGCAATCAGGTCCGCCAACTTTCCCAGCAACGCATAGAGCCGCACGCTAAAATCCTTCAGCTGGCGAAAATCCCCCTTTTCATCCTGTTGAACGTTCGAGCCGAGAGTCAAGTCCGCAAGGAGACTGATAAATCTAGCAAATCTGCTGATATTTTTCGTGGATTACGCGATATCGAGGAAATGAAACCGCGCCCAGCGCGACTTCCGCCCGCCGATCACGCGGATTGACCGGGAAGTGGAGAACGATCATTTCGTTGCAAGGCGTTAGCTAAGGCGGGGCACAGTGGACTTTCAGGTTCCTGATTTCCACGCAGCCTTTCCCCCTCGATAACCAAGCGGGCGATCGACCGACGAAGGACCTCCGAAACGGCAAAGGGGAACGTGACGGCGGTCCACTCCAGTTCACGGGACTCGACTCCGATCGAAACTGCACGCCGTCCTTTTCGATCTCAAAGTCAACGTGGGCGCCCCGGTCGCTCCGCGCCTCGCATGTCACGACATATTGCCTACCCGGCTGAAGAATTGCATACGGTCGTTCCATTCCTACAGAGGAACGGGCATCAAGATGTTCAAGCAGATTCGCAAGCTCTGCCATAGTGGATCCATCCCTTCCATTCAGGCAATCCCCCCGGCAGCAGCATTCAGATTCAACCCCAATGTGATAAAATGCCAAGGGACGCGGGAGGAATCGGCAGCCGCACTTTTGGAATCTTCCATCCCGAACATGTTAAAAAGATCCCGAACGCGAGGGTCGTCCATACGTCGAAGTTCAGGCCCAAGCTCTTTCAGATCCACCACCGGGCCTTCGACCCCCAAAATCCCTTCGGTAAGGTATTCAGTGAATGGAATGCCCCCCGACACAAAATGGTCAAGGCATCGTCCGGCCGCGGATATACGCTCATGTTTCCTTGCACGAAGGGATAATTCGGAAAATCCAAGGGTGAAGCGAATGCGGCGTCCCGTTCGCTTCTTGCAACTCGTCCAACCACGCCAAAGCCGCGACATCAGGCGAGGAATCCAGGACATCCTCCCATAGCGTGCGAATCGCATATTCCGTGTTGGCAGTTCCCTTCGGAAGGTCGCGATCTGCGCTCGTTGGCGGTTGGCAAGGGAACGAAAATCGCGGCAGGTGAAGGCCCCACGGCCACCGCGGCCAGAAAGGAGAGCATTACGCATTCGTTCGGCGTGGCCCCTCCCGTCATCCCGATAACGGAACCGGCAAAGTCGATAAGCATGGCCGTCCGGCGGTTTTGTCTCGCCTCCTCCAATATCGAGGCCAACGCATCCCCCTGGGCGTCAAGATCTTCTTCCGCGCTTATAGAAAGCGTCAAACGCGTTTCGAGCAGCCACCGCCAATCGATATTGACCGGCCAAAGAGCAGAAACACCAGAAAGCAAACCGCGGCCCGCAAGGCCAGCGAATCGCGCATTCGCCTTTGAAGAACACGAGGAACCATCGTCTCGACGCTGGCAGCCACGAGCACCACCCAAAGAGCGCATGGGGATAGACGTAGCGACCTTGGACATCCCATCAACGCCCACTGGCCCCGCGCGTGATGGCTGCGGATAAGGGCCACGCAAAGGGGGGCACGGCGAACGGCACGACAGGCTTCCATCGTGCGGATCGCCAAAGCCATGCACCGGCGACCAGCAACACCACCAACATGACCGCGACCCGATAACGTGGGAATTCGCTGTGTCGTCCACGGTGGCCGGCAAAGGTTCAAGCAATGCAAACAAGGCGTCCGCGAACTGCAAACCAACCACGCTCGCGACGCGGGAGACAAGGATCGACAATCCCCCTGCCCGGACGAAGCGCCGTTGAGCCACAGCATTGAACTCACCGCGAGTTCAAAACCGACGCCGAAAGCGAACGGAATGGACCAGGCCAGAATACGCGTTCGAGTACGGGGCGCTTTGCTTCAATAGCCACCACTGCATCGGCAACGCCAAGGAAAATAGTGTCGCTACTGAACGACAGAATGACCCCTACTTCCGCGACGACGAAGAGGAGAGTGTTCGTGGTCGTGGGGTTTCGCGACATGGCCCGCAGCAAAAGCATCGCAGCCAATAGAAAACACAGGGAAAAGACGTGGCTACCGGAGTTCACGAAGAGCAGTACATTGTCCCAACGCCCAAAGGCAGCTCCCGACCACAGCACCGCGCCCAATGCCGCGACGACACGGCTTGTGCCTTGCCGCGAAAGGAACAAATACAAGAGGAACGCGGATGCCGCCTGACTCCCAATTACCAGCACGTGATAGGGAACGGGCCAGATGCCCCAACATTTGGCGACCCCCAAAAGCACCAACTTCCATGTCGCTTGCAGATGCAACGTTTCAAAAAACGTGAACACATAGGCGAACAATGTGGTGCGGCCGGTCAACAACTGGCCTTGCAGATCCAAAGTCGTGATGTCATCGAGAATTAAGGGCGCGGACAAATACGGACCATGAATCACGAACCCGATCACCAGGACAAGCACGGCGACGAGCGGCGTGGCGGGATGGAGTCGAAGCGAGAATAACGCCGACCGGCGCCATCCCTTTCGATTTGCTCGAAGCTTCGTCCCCACCACCGATCGCGTTAAAGATTCCGAGCTCAACCAACCGCACTCCCTATCCGTCCCAGCGCTCCGAAGTCTCATGGCCGGAGCGCCGACGTGCCATCCTACACAAGCCGGTTTCCTGTTTGAAGCGTTCGCGCGTGGAAGGGGGAATATCTTTGGCTCGGAGCTGCCCAAAAGCCTCGGCCGCGCTGGGCGAAGGACGCGGCCGAGAGACCGCAGGGAAAAATCAGTGATCGAACTCGCCGGCGGAAATCACGTCCCAACGGCCCGACTCGTCCGAAAATAGCCCGAATCGGTCATGATCGTGGAAACTAACGTACCGTTGGGCAACCGTCAGCGGATTGGCCGCCGGCGTCACGTCCCATTTCCCGGTTTTCGGACTGAACGCGTAGGCATTTCCGTCCACGTGAAAACAAGCAATGCCCTGCGAAACGATCGGTAGGCATTTCGACGTTGTCGGCTTCTTCAACGCAATTCGGTGCCACCTACCCGTCACCGGACTGAACGCGACGAGCTCGCGAATCTCGCCTCCAGAAATCTCAAAGGTTAACACGCCTTGCGACGCGACCGGGATCACTTTGACTTCTTTGGGTGAACTCCAAAGGTCCCAGCCCCCCGTGGCATGCGAACACGCCGCGAAACGATTGCCGTCGCGGTCACTCACGAGATGCAATTCCTGAGTAGTCAACACATGTTCGATCTCGCTTTGCACCTGTTCCTGGGATTCGTCGCCTCCCGTTGCGAATGGCTTTCCGGATGCCGGCAGCTTTTCTCGCTCCGAAGCCTTCGGATCCTCCGCTCCGGCCGGACTCGAAGTCATTAAGCCAACGAGGCACAGAACGGACAACATTCGTAGCGAGCGATACATGAGGCAACTCCTTTTCGACGAATCCCGAGCCCATGACGCAACCCAAACGTACCACATCCGTCCAAGGATATCAACGACTTTTGTAGTATCTTTTCCAATCACGGGCGCCCATCACCGCCAACGGAGAGGCTCTCTTTCCGACTTCCTTTTCCCAATCCGCGACGGGGCGGGATATGATACAGGGCATCGGAAAGACAGTGTCCGATGGGACCGCGTCACAAGGGGCTCAAGGGAGCGAGACCATGGGTCGAACGGTATTCCGAACCTGTACGCTCTGTGAGGCGATGTGTGGCCTGAAGTTCGACGTGGACGGCCAAGACATCGTCTTCGTCGGGCCGGACGAAGAGGATGTTTTCTCTCGCGGCTACATCTGCCCCAAGGGGGCTGCGATTGCCGATGTTCACAACGATCCCGATCGATTGCGTACTCCCCTGCGGCGGACTGCCCGCGGGAGTTTTGAACCGATTTCCTGGCCAGAAGCGTTTGACATCGTCGGCGCGCGACTTCGAACGATCCGGAAAAAGTTTGGCCCGGACGCCATCGCCTTCTACGCCGGCAATCCGATCGGCCACAACCACGGCGTGTTGACGCTCCGCAACGGTTTTTTTCGAGCCTTGGGTACAAAAAACTGCACCAGTGCCGGCTCGCAGGACACCAGCCCCAGATTCGCCGCCTCGTACTACCTCTATGGCAGTTCCCTGGCGATCCCCGTCCCTGACATTGAGCGGACCGATTATCTGCTTTGCCTGGGCGCCAATCCGCGCGTTTCCAACGGCAGCTTTCTCACTGCCCCCAATATTCGAGAACGTCTACTGGCCCTGCGACGCCGAGGGGGCAAGCTCGTCGTCGTTGATCCTCGCAAGACCGAAACCGCTCGGGACGCGGACGAACATGTTTCCATACTCCCGGGGGGCGACGCTCCCTTACTCCTCGCCATGTGCCAAGTCATCGTTGCGGAAGGGTTGGCGCGCCGAGCAGACATCGACCGCCTGGCCAATGGCTGGCCGAAATTGGAAAGCCGGCTCTCCCACTTCACGCCGGAGCAAGTCGAAGACTTCGTCGGGATCCCCGCGTCCGTCATTCGCCGACTCGCGCGCGAGTTTTCCCAAGCGCGAACCGCGGCGGCTTATTCCCGCGTCGGCGTCTGCAACAACGAACATGGCACGATCGCGACCATGGCGACGGATCTCTTGAACCTTGTCGCCGGACGGTTGGGCGCCGTCGGGGGCTCGATGTTTCCGACCCCGGTTTTCGATGCCAAACCGATCTTGAAGTTGACGAACGCGGACGGCCACGCGCGCTGGCGCAGCCGGCTTCGAAACCTACCGGAGACCCTGGGGGACCTGCCGGCAGCCATTCTCGCCGAGGAAATCGAGACTCCCGGGACCGGCCAGATCCGCGCGATGATTACCTACGCGGGCAACCCCGTTCTCTCCACTCCGAACGGTCGGCGACTCGACCAAGCCCTCGAACAGCTCGACTTCATGGTTGCCGTCGACCTCTACGTCAACGAGACGACCCGGCATGCGGACATTATTCTTCCCCCCGCGTGGGGACTCTGTGACGACCATGTCGACATCGTGATGAGCAACGTCGCCGTCCGCAACATCGCCCGCTGGTCTCCCCCTGCCCTGGAAAAGCCCGCGGGATCTCTGGCGGATTGGGAAATCTTGCTCGAAATCGCCTATCGGCTCGGAGGTGGCCCGACGGGAATACGTCCTATCGATGCCTTCTATCGATGGGGCCGGCATTTCGGCGTTCGCTGGAAACCCGACTCGACCATCGATCTGCTGGTCCGCATGGGTCCGTATGGCGATCGGTTCCTGCCGTGGAGAAAGGGCTTAAATCTCAAGAAGCTTAAAGCAGCTCCCCATGGAATTGATCTGGGTCCCATGCAACCGGGAATTGCTCATCGCGTTTGGCACGCGGATGGGCGCATGCAACTCGACGTTCCCGTACTCCTCGCCGCGATCGATGACCTTGCCGACAAGCTTCAATCCGCTTCCCGAAAGGAAGGAGAACTTTTACTCATCGGCCGCAGGGACCTTCGCAGCAATAACTCTTGGATGCACAACATTCCCAAGCTTGTTTCCGGCAAGGCACGCTGCGCCTTGCTCGTTCATCCGATGGATGCGGAACGGCTCGGCATCGAGGACGGCGGCGAAGCAGTCCTCGAAAACCAAATTCACAGGGCAACGGTTCCCGTGCAATGGAGTACGGACATGCGGCCGGGCGTCGTGAGTCTCCCCCATGGTTGGGGGCATCAAGCCGCGGCTCCTTGGCAACAAGTCGCGGGCGCCCATCCTGGTATTTCCGCCAACAATTGGACGGACGACCAATGGCTGGAAACGGTCGTCGGTCAATCCATCCTTAATGGCGTGCCCGTGCAACTAAGAAAACGATTGCCAACCGACGAACTGGACATTCTACCCGCCGATTCCGCAACGCGAACCACCGCATGAACATCACCCACTCGCCAACGGAAATCACTTTCGCGAGGGTATTCTCCGCGCGACCGATTCTTGGCTTTGCCACTCCGCTGCCGGACAAGCGCGCTTATTGCGGAGTGTTGTTCGCCGGGGTAGCGTTGCCCGTTTTCTGTGGACGACGGCTGAGGAGTAGACTCACCAGATTGCTGCGGCGACCGCCGCCAAACAACTTGCCCGCCTCGTCGATGATGCGGTCGCGAGCCACGTCGGAAATGTCGGCTCGGTTCCAGTCCTCGACAAACGTCTTCATTAGCGATGGGCCGAGCTGACGCATCGTCTCGCGATTTTCGCCCACCACCTGGAAAATGGCGAAACACATTTCATCCCCGCTACCGTTGCCGAAATAAACCGGCTTGGGAGGCGAACTCGGATTGAACGGATTGTTGGCGGAATTGTCGTAATGGGCTTCGACATCCAGACGAGTCCCCTTAGGCAAGGTCAGCGGCTGTTTATAGACGTAGTTGTCCTGCCAATAGAAATTCCAATCCTTGATCCAAATGAGGGACTTTGTTTTGCCGTCCGGCAGGGTGGCAGTGATCTTCATATCCTTTCCGATAAGGTGCAGATGGGGAAAAATCGAAACGAATGTCAGGTCGATCGGCAACGTGAACGTCGAGGAGACCCGATAGTTGTTTTCGCCGGGCGGAATGTCGATCATCAGCGATCCGAGCAGGAAGACGTTCTGCATCTTCATGTCCTGGATCGGCTTATCGGCGAAATAGAGCCCCACCTTCGACAGATCGACCTCCTCCTTACCCGTCGGATGTAAATGAAGCTGGAGCACCAAATCGGACTTTTTCGGAATGCGAATGCCGATACCCTCGGGATACAAGGCGGGCGTCATGCCGGGGGTCCAAACCCCGATCATCGCGGAAATGGATGCCTCGACCGAACCGAACGTGCGGTAGCCGGGCTCCGGGGTCTCGGCGTCCTTTTCGCGCGTCTTGCCGGTCGCGTCCATGAATAGCACGGCATGATGGACGACCGCCCGGTTCCCCGCGCGGAACTCAAAGCCGACCAGTGTTTTGTCCTCGGGAATCTCGATCGGAATGACGAAGTGTTGGAAAATATCCGGGCCATCGGCGGGAACGGTGAACGGCACGGGTGCCTCGAGAACGACATCCGGCGTCCCCAATCGCCAGCCTTCCGGGAACTGCGGACTCGGCGGCATGTCTGCGTCGTCTCCCTTGGGAGCGCCCGCTTCCGCCCAGCGTTTTAGAATCGCGACCTGCTTGTCGGTCAAGCGGCGTTCGTCATTGAAATCGCCATGCCCGATTTCCGCGCGCCAAGGTGGCATCAGCCGAGAATCCGTCACGTCGCTCAAAAACGAGGCCCGTTTGGCGGCATCCTCATAGGTCATGAGGGCAAAGGGCCCCACTTCTCCTTGGCGATGGCATTCCGTGCAGTTGGCATAAAGCAAAGGCGCGATGTGTCGGGTGAAGGTCACCTCGGAACTCGACTTTTTGCCAGGAAGGGACTCGAACAGACAACCCACGGGAGCCGCGTGCTTGACGGCGACGGTTTTACCGTCCGCGAGTGCGGTACTCGCGTCCTTGAGGTTCCGCTCCCGAGGCTCCGCGCGCCGCTTGTCGATGGTGACGTAGACATCGTCGATTCGGCCACGATAAGCGACTTGACCTTGAGGGTCGAGGACGAAGGCTTCCGGGACATGGGTCGGCTGAAATAGTTCCGCGAGTTCGCCGGACCCGTCGAAGAGGACCGGGAACGAGATGTTAAATTCCTTCTGGAATCCTGCAGCGTCCGCCCGCTTCAGCGTGCCATCCGAGATCACGCCGAAAAACGCGACCTTTTCACTGGGAACCAGTTTCGAAAGGCGGTTCAGTTCCGGAATGTATTGCTTGCTGATCGCACATTCCGGGGAGAGGAACACGAAGACCGAGCCGAGCCGTTTCTCGTTGTCCGAAAGCCGGTGATCCTTGCCCGCCAGGTCCAATGGCCGCAGAAAGCGGAGATCCAGCTGCTTCTCCTCTCCCGAGGCGGAACCGAATCCCCAAAACGCCATCGCCCCAGCGACGATCACCACTCGAAAAGACATCGTGCTCAACGGAGTATCCTTTCTGCGTAACGCGAACCCCCGCTTCGAAAAGAGTGGAAGGGAACATAGGCACGACAGCGAGAATTCACCGGTCCTCATTGGACCCAGGCGTCCCAGGAAAGTCAAGCGCGCAGCGTGAGCCGACAAGCGGAAACGTATACCCCAATTCCGCCTATCGAGTTTCGATCGCCAGAGTTCGGTTTGCGTATTGCGATTGCCGGAAACGACCGGTATCCGTTGAACCAGTGTCTCCACAATTCTCAGTCGGTGGTCGCGGTCTCGGGATCCCGTTTCTTGAAGACCAGGCCGAAGAGTTGCATGGCGGCGAAGATGACGAATGCTGGGAGCACCAGGTAACCGATGTACGGAACCCCGACGGCAGCGAGGATGGCGACCAGGAGCGTCGCCCAAATGAGCGAGCACCCGAAGATGGTCATGATGCTCTTGAAACTCGCCTCTTCCGTCACCTCGTCATAGGTCAAATCGACCGCGCGTCCCTTGTCGAGACTCCGTTCCACCGCCTCCGCGACCTCCACCTGGCGGGCCGCGAGTTTCCAAGGCTCGGGATCAAAGCCTTGTTTTCCCACGAGATCTTCCCATTGATCCAGCCAGCGCTCGCCGAGATCGTCCGCGGGAAACATCTCAGTGCGGATTTCGTCTCCTTCGGTCCAACGGAGGATTGCTTTGCCGGCAATGCCTTCCGGCAGTTCACATTCGACCCGTCCCTTATCCGCCTGGATCACAAACCGCGAGCCCTTATTGGTCGCAAGCCAGCGGGTGGTGCAAAGCAAATCGCTTCGCGCCCTCAGAGACGCAACCACCTGCGCCGCCCGATCCGATTCCAACGCCGAGCCGGTCGCGGTGACGCTCTCCAGTTCGCCAGCCACCGCGCGAAACCAGGTCCAGCCGTCGAGGAACCTGTACGCGCCTTTCGCGGCCTGGTCCAAGGGATGCGTCCATTCCAGCCAGATCACGCCTCCCATGGTCGTGGGAGAGAGTATCTCGTCGATCCGTTCGAGCGCAGGGTGCCATCCCTCGGGCAGTAGCGGGAACGCGCGGAGTTTCGTCTCCTGTTGCACGAGCGCCAGTTCGTAATAGATATCCGGCTTGTTGGATAGAGGGGTGGCGACCACGAGGTCGACCGGATCGGTGCGCAATAGCCCCTTGAGACGTTCGGCACGCCCTTCCAGATTCCCCGAAAGAACTAGAAAATCCGCACCTTCGATCGCGGGAATCTCATCCAGCTTGATTCCGCGTGCGCCGGGGGGAACCGTGGGGCGTCCGTCGCTGGAGGGGACGTCGACGTACGCGAGCATGCGATACCCCCTCGCGAGCGCGGACTTGACGAAAGCCGCCGCCGACGGATCATTGCCGACCAGAATAAAATTCATCGTCATCGAACCCCCTTCGTGCCCTTCATGATATGGACCGCGCGCGATTCTTGAACGTGCCGATTCGACGGGACGTTTCATTGAATGGAAATCCGTCGCATGGCCGCCTCTCCATGGTTTCGCGTCTTGGCCCCGACAATCCGCGGTTTCGCGTAAACCCATGGCTCCGTATCATCAAGGAAACCAAAGGGAGGCGAGCGCATGGCGACGATGTTCATTGGCGGGGAACGAATTCGAGGATCGCGGTCCACGGAAGTAACGTCTCCGTTTGACGGCACCGTGATCGATACCGTTCCGGTCGCGGCACCGTCCGAGATCGATCGGGCGCTCGCGGTCGCCGAAGGGGGCGCCAAACGCCTGCGGAAATCGACGGGCCATGAACGAAGCCAATGGCTGAAAAAGGCCAGCGAGCTGTTGGCCGCCCGTGCCCAGCAGTTCGCCGAGCTGATCAGTCGAGAGGAAGGGAAGCCGCTCGCCGAATCGACGTTCGAAGTCTCGCGTGCGGTGCAGACTTTGGAACTCTCCGCGGAAGAAGCTCGGCGGATCGTCGGCGAAATGATCCCGCTCGACGGGGCGGCGGGCAACGGGGACAAGATCGGCTTCACGCTCCGAGTCCCGTGCGGCGTAGTGGCCGCGATCACCCCCTTCAACTTTCCCCTCAACCTGGTGGCTCACAAACTAGGTCCCGCGATTGCTGCGGGAAATTCCGTGCTACTTAAACCAGCCTCCGACACCCCCCTGTCAGGTCTCAAGCTTGTCGAGCTACTCCTCGAAGCGAACGTCCCCCCCGATGCGATACAAGGCGTCACCGGTCCGGGAGGGGAATTGAGTCAGGCGTTATGCGGGGACCGCCGGGTAAGAAAGATCTCGTTCACCGGTAGTTTTGACGTCGGTGAGCGCATCTGCAAAGTCGCGGGCATGAAGCGAGTCACCATGGAGCTAGGGTCGAATGCACCCCTGATCGTCATGGACGATGCCAACCTCGACAAAGTGATCCGGGCAACCGTCGCCACTGGCTACTCCAATGCGGGCCAGGTATGCATTAGTACCCAACGAGTACTCGTCGATTCGAAGGTCTACGGCGATTTTCTCGATGGCCTCAAACCCAAAGTGGAGGCTTTGACGCTCGGCGACCCCCTGAAGCCCGAAACAACGCTTGGCCCGATGATCCGAGAAGCGGACGCGGCGCGAGTCACCTCGTGGATTCGAGAAGCGGTGGAGCAAGGGGCAAGGTTGGTTACCGGCAAGGAACGAGAGGGAACCAAGGTGCCGCCGGCGATCGTGGCGGATGTCCATCCCAACATGCGGATCGTTCGCGAAGAACTATTCGGTCCCGCCGTCACCGTGCAAGCCTTCAGTGATTTGGAGGCGGCGATTGCTTTGGCAAACGATAGTCGTTACGGATTGGCCGCCGGTATCTTTACTGAAAACCTTGGCCGGGCCATGAAATTCATCCGTGAGGTAGATTCCGGAAATCTGCATGTCAACTGGGGACCCGCCTGGCGGGCGGATCTGATGCCTTACGGCGGATTGAAGGACAGCGGCATGGGAAAGGAAGGTCCCGCGTTCGCGATCCAGGAAATGACCGAACAAAAAATGGTCGTCCTGCATCTGTAGTTCATAACATGTTCAGTTGAAACGAAGTATTGCCAAGCGGTTACGGGGACAGCGGCGATCACGCCCCAAAACTTAATTCCCGCGACCGTTACGTCCGTCGATGTGAAAGAAATTCGCGACGCGTCTGAAGATCACGGTACCGTCGGCGTTTTATCGGACCGGCAACGCAGATACGTTGGGAACGCTCAGAATTGCAGGAGGGCCGAGCCACGGCGAACGAAAAGAAAACCAAACGGATGCAATTGGACGCCCGCGCGCGTGCCATTCTCTGCGCCCAGACTGGCGCGGATAATCGTGGCCGGGACGTGATCGTGCTCGACATGCGCGAACTCGTCAAGTATGTCGATTATCTGGTTCTCATCAGCGCCAGTAGCCGACGTCAAGGGGCGGCCATCTCCGATCAAATCGAGGCGGAACTCACGAAAGTCGGCGAGACGAAGGAAGGGATCGAGGGATACGAACTGGGCAACTGGATCGTCCTCGACTACGGCGACGTGATCGTCCATATTTTCAACGACGAAAAGCGGGATTACTACCAACTGGAACATTTGTGGGGCGACGCGCCGCGCGTGAACTGGCAGCGGACATCAGAAACCACCGGCCCCGCGGGAAGCACTTCTGCCGAACAGCCACCATTGACATGAATATTCTCGAATACCTCCGCCAACAATTCACGGTGTCCCTGTCCTCCTTGACCCCCAAGGGGGCCGAGTACGCCCATCACGTGCGCGCAGCCCAGGATCCGAAATTCGGGGACTACCAGGCCAATTGCGCCATGCCTCTCAAAGGAGAACTGGGAGGCAATCCGCGCGAGATCGCGCAGAAAATCATCGATGGACTTCCCAATCGCGACGACTTCACTTCCCTTGAGATCGCGGGGCCCGGCTTCATCAACATGCGTCTCTCGAACGCGTTTTTGGCGAAACACGCCTCCCCGTTACTTGCGGATCCGCAACTCGGGATCGAGTTGCCGACGACTCCCAAGACCATGGTCATCGATTTCTCTTCCCCGAACGTCGCCAAGCCGATGCACGTCGGCCATCTGCGAAGCACGATCATCGGTGACGCGCTAGCGCGCATCCACCGGGCACTCGGCTGGAAGGTTATCACGGATAACCATCTTGGCGACTGGGGAACGCAGTTCGGCATGCTGATCCACGGCTGGCGTCATCTGCGCGACGAAGCCAATGCGCAAAAGGACCCGCTCGCGGAACTGGCTCGCCTTTATCGTCTCGTGAACCAGAAGTCCGAGGAAGATCCGGAAGTCGCGAGGGCCGCCAGATTGGAAACCGCCAAGCTCCACGAAGGGGATGACGCGAACCTCGCGCTCTGGAATCAATTCATGCCCTGGTGCCTCGAGGACCTTGAACGGATCTATCGCAGGCTCGACATCACGTTCGATCATCAGTTCGGCGAGCTTTTACCAGCCGATGCTCAAACAGGTGGTCGAGGATTTGAAAAGCAAGGGGCTCGCCGAGGAGAGCGACGGCGCGATCTGCATTTTTTTCCGCGATCCGTCTGGCAAAACGGACGACGAAGGAAAGCCGGTCATGCTCATGGCTCCCGCCATTATTCAGAAGGCGGACGGCGCCTTTACGTATGCAACCAGCGATCTGGCTTGTATTCGACACCGAATCGAAACGTTTCATCCGGACGTGATTGTCTATGTCGTCGACGATCGCCAATCCCTTCACTTCGAACAGCTCTTCCTCACGGCCCAGCGCACGGGGCTGGGCGACGTTAAACTCGTGCACGTGGCGTTTGGAAAAATCACTGGCAAGGATGGCAAGCCGTTCAAGACGCGCGAAGGTGGAACCGTCGGTCTGGGCGCGTTGCTCGACGAAGCGGTGACCCGGAGCCTCGCTAAGCTCGAAGAAATCGCCAAGGATCGTGGCGATGAAGGCAATTGCCCCAGGAGGAGTGGCAAAAGTCGCCGAGACCGTCGGCATTAGCGCGGTCAAGTACGCGGACGCGGCCAGAACCGCTCTAGCGACTATGTCTTCGGCCCCAGGACAAGGTGATCTCGCTCCAGAGCAACACCGCGACCTATCTGCAGTACGTGTACGCGCCGGAATCGAAGCATCTTCCGGCAGGGGCAAAATCGATCCAGAAGTATTGCAAAACGCCCCACTGCTGCTTGAACATCCCGGCGAACGCGCTCATGAGTGGCGGCAAATCGGATACCCCGAATCCCTGGTGCTCGCGGCCGCGGACTTCAAGCCGAACGTCCTCCGCAACTACCTGTTTGAACTCGCGAACCGCTATAACAGCTTCTTCCGAGACTGCCCGGTCCTTAAAGCCCCCAGTGACGATATCCGCTTAAGCCGACTGCTTCTTTGCGAACTGACCGCCAGGACGATTCGCCAAGGGCTTTCGTTGCTCGGCATCGCGACGATCGAACGGATGTAGTTCCAAATTCATGAAGACCCTCTCGGACAACTGGTACGCGTACCCTCGCTATTACGATCTGGCTTTTCGCGCGGACACGAAACTCGAAGCCGATTTCATCGAAGCCGCTTGGCGGAAATTCGGGCGGCCTGATTCGCGAACCATTCTCGAGCCAGGCTGTGGCAGCGGACGACTGGTCGTCGAACTCGCCAAACGGGGCTATCACGTGACCGCTTTCGATCTCTGCCGCGAATCCATCGCCTACCTTGATGGGCAACTCAAGCGACGAAAGCTCAACGCGAACACCTTTGTTGGAGACATGACCGAATTCCAACTCTCCGGTCCCGTCGATTTGGCGTTCAACTTCTGCAACACCTTTCGACATTTACTCACGGAGGAAGCCGCGCGAAGCCATCTCCAATCGGTCGCCGGGTCCCTTGAGCCCGGAGGCATTTATCTCTTGGGGCTACACGTCATGCCACCGGACGCGGATCCGGACGATTGCGAGCGGTGGCGGGAAAGTTATCGCGGAACGACCGTAACCTGTACCTTTAAGGTCTTGTCCACGGATGAAGTGGGCCGACTGGAAACGCTCCGCACCATTCTTTCGGCCCGTGGCCCTGGCGTGAGTTTTCGCGTTCGGACGGACTATCCGATGCGCCTCTATACGTCCGGCGAACTCCTCGACCTGGTCAATAGCGTGCCTGAGTTCGAACTTTGCGAGGTTTACGACTTCTGGTACGACATCAACTTTTCGCGCGAGCTCGACGACGAGATATCCGACACGGTCCTCGTCCTTCGGAAACGGACGGCCATGCCGAATCGGCGTTGATTTCCACCTTCTCAGCCTTTTTGAACGACATCATTCCATCAACCGAACGCCGGCGCTATCATCCCTAAATAAAGAGACGCCAGGCTTCGAAGCATCGAGGCCTGGCGTCGCGTGTATTCATGGATCGGCAACGTCGACTACGCCAACATCTCCCGAATCTGATCGATGTCGGAGACGTCATGGACCTTGAGATTGAGCTTTGCCGGACTGTCGATGCCGATGCCGATCTTCATGGCGTGCTTGACGAAGGGGAGTTCCCAGGGGGAACGAGTCATGAGCCGCTCTTCGCAGCCGTAGCGTTTGAGGACGGCGACGCCGGTGGTGTCCGCAGCGATGCGGTCCCGGCTGGCAACGACAATTTTTGGGGACACCGAATCACCGCTCGACGGGCCGCCGTAGACGAAAGACTGGGTTCCATCCAAGATGTTGAGGGCCGGCTTGAGGCCGAGATTGAGTTCCGCGATTCGCGCGACGAAGCCGTAAATGTCGTTCGATTCCTTCTCCGGATCCACCTTGACGCCTCGGCGGCGTGCCTTGCGATTCGCCTCCCCCTTCTGATCGAAAAGGGACCGATCGCCGGAATAGGTCGAGTGGAACTCCTTGCGGGTTCGGTGATGGCTCATGCCGACGAACGCCTTCATGGACATGGTGAACCACGCCTGAAAATGCGTCTTGATAACCGGCACGTTGATCACATGATCGACGGAAAAGAGTAGTTCGGCGAGTTCGTAGCCATTCTGCCAATGCTTGGCGTCCGGCAGGACAATCTTTCGCCAGGGATTGGTGTCCGCAGGCTTGCCGAGCGATTCCCATTGGGAGGCGGCATCTTCGAGTCCGACGGCGACGACCGGAGCCTTGAGCTCGGATTTCGCCTGCTCGACGGCATCAAATTGGCCTACGGCCTTCATGACGTCTATGGTCTTGGGGGTGGTAAGCGCCTTCTCGGGATTGGTGACGAAGAGGGGCGAAAAGCTGCGATCGCTTACGAGGATCTTTTTGGGTCCTCTTTCGTTGACCAGCTTGATGACGGCATAGAGGACTTCCGGACTGGTCGTCGTGGGGTTGACCTTCGCGCCGGTGACGTTGGGCTTGATGAGAACGGTCTGGCCCTCTTGGATGAAGTCGAGACCGCCGGATAGTTCAACCGCATTCCGGACGGCATCCTCCATGCTGGAACCGCGCGCGATTCCGACATCGACGAGTCCTTCCTTAGCGCTCCCCAAGGCGGGTCGAGGCAGACCGTTTGCCTTGGCTTCCTCGGCCCGAAGGCGTCCCGGGCACATGTTGGAACTCGCCACCAAGGCCGCCGAAGCGGTCAGAAACTCGCGCCGTTTCATCCCAAAGTTCCTTTCTGCGTGTGGCGGAATGGAAGCCGGCTCACGGACTAGCCGGTTTTGCTGCCGCACCGTTCAGCTTTTCTCGGAAATTCTCCACCTTTTCATTCAGTTTTTTAGCAGCTTCTGCATCGATCTTGGACGACAAATGGATCATCGAGGCTGTCTGGGAACGGAGTTGCGACAATTCCTCCTCCAGCTCTTCCGGAACCCGTAGCGTCCCCGGATGCTTGGACTTCCACCCACGAATCGACTCCCACAACTTGTCGTTGGTCTCCACTATGGACGCATAATCTTTGAAGCGATCCTTGTAGTCGTCATGACAATCCTGGCAGACCAACGCCATGCTGAAATCCGCAGGCGGATTCCCCACATCATGATTGCCGTGACAGTCGATGCAAAGGGGAAACTTCGTATTGAGTTGCTTTTGCTGGTCCCAGAAATGCGGGCTCTTGGCGAATTCCGCCGCCTGGTCCTCGTGGCACGAGGAACACGCCTTCAAATGGGCACTTAGCTTGGTGCCAATGAAACCAAAGGCCACCTCATGCGCCTTGGCGTCGTCTTCCGTGTTGCCACCGTGGCAGTCATTGCAGGAAAGTCCGTTGAAATCGTGGACGCTTCCCGCAAAAACATGGACCGCGTCCGTCAATTCTCGACCCGCCTTCAAATGGCATTTCACGCAATTCGTTTCTTCGGTCGGAATCGGACGGTCCGTCTTTGGAGTCTCGTCCGCGTGGAGCTTTCCGATTGCCCCGCCAGAACGCACGGTCAGCATCCAAGTAAGCAAAAGAAATGCCGCGGGCACGATTAACAACAAGCGAATACGCATTCAGGATTCCCAGGGAGCTCGGTCGGCAAACTCTATCCGCGAAAGGAACCCGCTCCTACATTCCCCACGCCTGACAGGGGATCTTGTCAGGGCCACCCCGCGGATCCCCACTTCTTCACGAGCCAGTTCCTTATACCGTACTTTCCCCCCGCACGCCAGAGTTTCAGCAATCCGCGACGGACAGACGATCGAATACCGATCAGCAAAGCAGTGTGATGGTCCGGCTCCAATTCCTGGACGCCGCGAATCGCGGCTAGCGCCAACGCCCTCCACGCAGACAGGACGGGAATTTCACCAAGATTTTCCCGAAGCCAAAAAGGCGACGAATCGAGGCCGCGGTTGCAAGCCTGATCGTTCGCTGGACCCGCGTTGTATTGCAGGGAATGGTTCTCAATGGGACGGGGGAGTGGAAATGTCTTCTAACCGGCCCTCAGACCTTATTGAGCGCGCATCCGAGATGCAAACATCTCGGATCGAAAGGATTCACAGCGCGTCAATCCACGATCTTGGCGACGAACTGTATTCCGATGTCGTAGAAACGACCCAGCGGACGGCAACGGGTTACTTTGCCGATCATCTTGATCGGCTTTCGGCCATTGGGAAGAGAGATCTGAAGTGCTAGCAATGACACGCGGACCGCTCGGGTATGTACGATGGCCATTCCCCCAACGGAGAGATCTCGTCCGAACGCCTCAAAGCAACCGCCCGCGGGCTTGCAGTTATCGTCCACGGGCATGGCGATCACGGCGTGCGCCAAGCCATAACGGGGATGCGCGCGCCGATTATCATGAAGGCTGTCGTCCTCCATGTTCTCGATCGCACGCGCGACAAACTCGACAACCGCGGACGGCATGCGCTCCACGCTGGATTCGTCAAACTTGATGATCGGCGGCGAGGTCGTATTCACAAGACTTTTCCTGTTGGTACATGACTGAACCGGGGTCCGGCCAAGCGATGAACCTCGGACCACCCGTAACGCGAAAAACAGCTTTGAATACGAGAAAACCTAATCCATCAGCCAATTGGGACTTTGGAACGGCAGCCGACGGTAGTGACAGGAACGCCAACGCGTGATCCATCGGTAGAACGGGAACAATCTCGAATCAACATCGGCGAAAATCAGACCAAGATCTCACGCGAAACACTTCAAAAGCACAAACTCCAACCACGCACTTCCATTTTCCGGCGTCCATCGAAATTCAACTTAGCCGACTGTTCGAATACGGGCGACTGCGCAAAACCAAAACCAACGGTTCTTGATCCCCCATGGCTTTACTCGTTCGAGCATATCCAAGGTACAGGAGATCCGAAGCTCAAAGGCTTCCATTTTCCGTTGGCGACCCTACCATTTGAGTATGCGGCCGTAATATGCATCTAACGGCAATCAAGGCTACCTCATCAATGCGGACTTGCCAAATCGGCACGACATAAGAACACCGTTTACCGGGCGATTGAACGAATTGTCTCACCATCGTGGAGCCGCCAATTCACGTTCAGGGTTGCGGGGATTTCCACCTGTCCTGGGAGCGGAAGATTCGCGTCGAACACTTCCAGAAATCGAATGCCATCCTTGGTCTCTCTCTTGACCTGGTACATCAAGTCATCGGCGCACCGGATCATGGCGGAAGCGGACGGGGGCGGCAAAGCAAAGGTGACGACACCAATACTGAAAGTCACGGGCCACCCCTGCAGTTTCATCTGTTGATCGAGGCGCAGACGCACCTTCTCAAAGATCGCGCGGGCAACCATGCCATCCGCCGTGGGAAGTAGCATGACAAACTCATCTCCGCCGAAACGGGCCACCACGTCCGTTCGACGAAGACAGTTCTGCAAGATGCTTGCCGTCACGTGCAAGAGCCGATTGCCGTGATCGTGCCCCATTTCATCATTGACTCGTTTGAAATCGTCGCAATCCATGAATCCCATCGTGATGGGACTTCCCGTTCGGCTGCAACGCGTGATCTCGAGTTCGGCCAATTCTAGAAACGCGCGTGAATTGGCGAGCCCCGTCAAGTTGTCGGTGCGCGCCAATAGCTTTTCATTCATGATTGCCTGACGTATCCGCGAGATGAGACTAGCGACAAATAGGAAGCAAAGCAGTCGTACGGAGAAATTCCAGTAAGGAATGATGCTGTCCCAACGGTAACGGCCGGACGAAAGATTGGCAATTGCCCAACAGATCGCCGAAAAAATCGCCAAGGCTTGGCCGGCTCTCGTGGAACGCCACGACACCAGGATGATTACGGGGAAGTAAAAAATGAAAAAAGTTAGCTCTTCGCCCGTCAGGTGATCCACGACACCCAAAAGGGGTATCACGGAAAGTCCCAACGCGACAACCGCCCAAACAGGCAGCCGATCGAGTCTTTCCAACCAGGATATGGTCATGTTCTCAGGTCCGTTCCTGATGTGAATCCGACGTAGAGGCAACAAGCCCGAAAACGATCCCACTGCCCCCTGGCAGTCCGGCAAATCAAGGCCTTGCGTTGATCGTGCTATCCCCGATCCCTGACCACCATGCCGTATAGGCCGGATTAGCTTCGGTCACGCAGCTACTGAAACATGGCTCGAGAATGCGGTAAGGCGATTGGATTCATCGATTGCTGATCAGAAAAGACCGCACCCCACCGATCAATCGTGGCATGGATTCAGGGAAGAGGCAATTTGGAGTTTTGGCGAAAAAGAAAAACGGGCCGAGAAACGTTCGTGATCCCACGGCGGACGGCAGGTCAAAACAAAATTGGCAAGCGAAGATAGAGGAAATGAGTGATTGGCGAAAGCATTATCCTCCCGCGATCGCGGGAAGAAAGTGGACCTCGGCGTTGGGGGAAACTTTGACGAGCAGGCTCCGGGGAACAAAAACGCCATCGACCGCCACGGCGACCCCCGCCGCGAGGGAATCGCCGTCGCAGAGCCGGGCGGCAAATCCCGGGTACTCCTGATCCAACGCGACAATGATCTGGCGGAGATTTGCCCCGTCTAACTGCAATTCCGTCTCTCCCCCGCTCAGGTCACGAAGCGAGGGAGGTATGAAGATTCGTGGCATCCCCTATCACCTCCGGAGGCACAAAAGACCCTGTGGTCCCTCGCCCCCCATGGATCGATCCCGAGAAAGTTCACGCCGAAGCAACGGAATAACGGGACTTCCCTCGCCCTAAAACCGCAGGCTTGGGATTCCCCCAATTCCCTATTCAGCGGTCATTTCCCTGCTTTTTCGAGCAAGGCCTTGCATACCTTGGGAGGAGACATCGGCAATTCCTGCATGCGAAGGCCGACGGCATTGTGGATCGCGATCGCCAGCGTCGCGGGGGGAGGCACGATCGGCACCTCTCCCACGCCACGCACGCCGAAGGGGTGGCCGGGATTGGGAACCTCGACGATCACGGCATCGATCATGGGAACGTCGAAGGTGGTGGGCATGCGGTAATCCAGGAAGCTGGCGTTTCGCATGCGCGCCTGATCGTCGAAGAAGTACTCTTCGTTCAGTGCCCAGCCAATCCCCTGTACCGTCCCACCTTGAATCTGTCCTTCGACATAGCTGGGATGAATCGCCTTGCCGGCGTCCTGGATGGCGGTGTAGCGAACGACGCTTACTTTACCGGTCTCTTCGTCGACAGCGACGTCGGCAATGTGGACCGCGAACGCTCCGCCACATCCATGCGGATCGACCGTCGCGCGGCCGACCACGGGCCCTCCCGTCTCGCCGATTTTTGCGGCCAGTTCCTTGAAGCCAATGCTCGTTCCATTCCTGCGGAAAGTGCCGGCGTCAAACTCGACTTCAGATGGATCGCATTCCCAAAGCATGGCGGCCCGTTCCGCCATTTGCCGACGGATGTCCAGGCCAACCTCGTAACAGGCCCAACCGGTTGCGAACGTCACCCGGCTTCCCCCCGTCACGTCCGTATACCCCACCGAATCCGTGTCCCCAACCTGCGGAATAACATCCTCGGCGGCGATTCCCAAGGTCTCGGCAAGCTGCATGGCGGCCGTCGTCCGCGTCCCGCCAATGTCCGTCGAACCTTCGATCAGGTTGACCGTCCCATCCGAGTTCACGTTGGCGGCAGCACTCGATTTCAGGCCGATGTTAAACCAGTAGCCGCAAGCGACGCCACGACCTTGACCTTTGCCTTTGAGCGGCGTCCGGTAATGCGGATGATTCTTGGCCGCCTCAAGAGTTTCCACCAGGCCAATGCGGGGATAAACGACCCCGTCCACGCGACGCGTGCCCTCCTTGGCGGCGTTCTTCAGGCGGAAATCGATTGGGTCCATGCCCAGTTTTGCCGCGATTTCATCCACGACCGTTTCGCACGCAAACGCCGCGTTCGTCGCGCCCGGAGCACGATACGCGGCGGTGTTGGGTTTATTCAAACAGACGTCAAAACCTTCCACCTTCGCGTTGGGAATGTCGTAGCAGCTGAAGACGCACATGCAGCCCGGGCCAATAATTCCCGCGGGAAAAGCGCCGGCATCGTACGCCAGCCACGCCTCGCCAGCGACAATTTTGCCATCCTTGGTGGCGCCGAGCTTCACGCGAATGAACGAGCCGGGCGTTGGACCAGTCGCTTCAAAACAATCCGCGCGCGTCATCGAAACCTTTACCGGCCGGCCGCACTTCTTGCTCAGGATAGCCGCCACCGGCTCGAGGTAAACGCGGATCTTGCCGCCGAACCCTCCGCCGATTTCGGTCGGCAAACCTCACTCGCGAGACCGGCAAACCCAAGAGCTCTGCCGTCTGTTGCCGGCAGGTGAAGGAAACCCTGGGTCGAACTCCAGATCTTGACGTGCCCGTCCTGGTTCCAAAGCACGGTCGCGACGTACGGCTCGATATAGCCTTGACTGAACGCTGGCGGTCTTCCCGCTCGATTACGACGTCGGCTTCTGAAAAGCCCTTGGCGACGTCCCCTTGCTCGAAGCGGATGTACTTCGCGATGTTCGATGGCGCTTGTCGATTTCTTGCCCATCGCGTCGGTGCGGGTGCTCATGCCAGCAAGGGGGCGTCTGGCTTCATCGCGTCGAGAACCCAAGTTACTGCGGGGAAGCGGCTCGTACTCGACCTTAATCTTGGCGAGCACGTCCTCGGCTGCTTGCGGGGTGAGTGGCGGCCGCGGCGGCAACCGCGTGACCCTTGTAGAACACCTTGCCATGCGGGATGTTTTGCGTCAGGTCATGAAGGTTGACGGACCCCTCGCCAAGAAACGCGATCTTGTCCTTCATGGGGTCGAGGTCGGCGGACGTGACCACCGCCACGACTCCCGGGGACTTCTCCGCTTCTTTCGTGTCGATCGACTTCACGCGCGCGTGCGCGTGCGGGCTGCGAAGGACGCGACCGTACACCATGCCGGTAAGACGAACGTCATTGCCGTAGATCGCGCGTCCCGTAACCTTGTCGACGCCGTCATGGCGAATGGGACGAGTTCCGATGACCTTGTATTCTTGTGACTGCTTCTTGTTTTCGATCGTCGCCATTAGCTCTTGACCTCCTGAAGTTTGTCCGCAGCGTGCTGGACCGCGCGCACGATCTTGTCATAGCCGGTACAACGGCAAAGATTGCCGGCCAGGCCAAAGCGAATTTCCGCCTCCGTTGGTCGTGGATTCCGATCAAGGAGAGCCTTGGTGGTGACAATGAACCCGGGAGTGCAAATGCCGCACTGCAGGGCGGCGTCCTCGAGGAAACATTGCTGCACCGGGTGCAAGTGAGTGCCGCAGGCGAGCCCTTCGATGGTCTGGATCTCCGCACCTTCAACTTCGACGGCGAGCACGAGGCAACTATCCACCGGCACGCCATTCAACAGAACCGTGCACGCTCCACAGTTACCGTTATTGCACCCTTCCTTGGCGCCGGTGAGCCCCAACCCTTCGCGGAGCACTTCAAGCAGGCTTTCGCGCGGCTCGCAGAGGAACTCCTTGGGCTCGCCGTTGATCTTTGTTTGAACGTGTACTTTCTTGGCCACGCGATTCTCCCGTCTTTGTGACTTGTAGATTGTTTCACGACAACATCAGGCGGACTGCCCATTGGCTCCCGCCGCCGCGTGAAGGCAACCCGCGGGCATGCTGTCCACGTATTCGCCGCGCGCCCGAGCCGTGGCGTTCGTCAAAGTTCGCTTGACCAGCACGCCGACCAGATGGACGCGGTATTCCGCGGTTCCACGCATGTCGGAAATCGGCTTGGCAATCTTGCGGGCAAGGTTCCCCGCCTGCTCGAAGCTTTCGGTCGTCGCGGGTTTTCCCACGAGCCATTGGCTCGCCTCTTCGGCGTACAGAGGGGTCGGGGCGACCGCTCCCACACCGATGCGGGCGGCGGCGATCGTTTTTCCCGAGGGATCCAGTTGTACCCACGATCCGACTCCCACCACCGCGATGTCCATTTCATTGCGCGGGATGAATCGTTGATATTGAGCGCCGCTATGTGCCTTTTGAGCAGGAAACTCGATCGAGACGAGCATTTCGCCCGGCGCGAGGCAGTTCTTGCCCGGGCCGGTGCAGAACGCTTCGACTGGAATGGTGCGGCGCGCGCCTTTGGGCCCGGCCACGTTACATTTGGCGCCATAAGCGATCATCGCGGGAATGGAGTCGGCGGCGGGAGACGCATTGCATAGGTTTCCGCCGAGACTCGCTCGACTCTGAATCTGCCAGGCGCCGATAATGTGCGTCGCGTCCGCCAATCCCGCGTATGAGCTCGCGATCTTCGCGTCGCCATGGATGCGATAGCAAGGAACGGCGGCACCGACGATCAATCCCTTCCCGGGAGTCAAATCCAGTTGCATCACTTCGGGAATCTTTTTGATGTCGACCACGAGGTCCGCTTGTCGCAGTCCCTCGCGCAATTGCACGAGAATGTCCGTTCCCCCCGCGAGCAACTTCGCTCGTCCCGCGGCGCCGGCAAGAAGCGTCACTGCGTCTTCCACCGTCTTTGGTGCTTGATACTCGAAGTCATTCATGAGCTCGATGTCCCGTTCGAAAATGTTTCCGAGCCGTTTTCTTCAAGAATTTACCTGCCGGCAACCGATACGTTCTCGGATAGACCAACCCAATGCACCACGCGACCGCATGCTTGCAGTTTCCCGCGGGGAATGGCCGCCTCGCCGGCCCCCAGGCTTAACGCATTGAATATTAGAAGGTTGCATCGTGCATTGCCAGCCGAAACCAGGAAACCGTCACGTTGGTTGAATTTGCCAAGCAGATCTTGAACGTAAGGCAACATCCTCTCTGGGCACAAGTTGCGAATTTGCGTATCTCGTCCTTCATGGCCACGCGATCGTTTTCCATTCCGGCACGCCATCGACGGCGAGTGACTTTCGTTCTTCTGCTCGCGGTATTGGTCTTGGGGGTCGTTGCATTTCTTCTGCTTCGACAGAATTTTCACGTCGTCGTGCCAGGTACCGTCTACCGCTCGGCGCAACCTAGCGCGACGACCCTGCGACGCTTGCACGAAGATTACGGCATACGTTCCGTGATCAACCTCCGCGGAACCTGGCCTGGCGAGTCCTGGTTCGATCAAGAATCTGCCGTCGCCGCCGAGCTGGACATGGTTTTGAATAATATCGATCTGGCGACGTTCAAGCTCGCGCCCCCCAATGAACTTCGAAAGCTGGTCCGAGCATTCGATGAATCCCCCCGGCCGATTCTTGTCCATTGCCGACATGGGGCAGACCGAACGGCGTTGGCGCTTGCGGTTTACCTGGTCCTTTTTGAAAACGCCTCCCTCGAAAATGCCATGTCCACCTACCAGCTGCAGTGCGGGCACACGGGAATGGCGTTCGGCAGGCATTTGCCCCACCTATTCGACGGATACCGGGTTTGGCTCGCCGAGTCGGGCTCGACGCATTCTCCAGAAGCATTTCGGCAATGGATCGACCAACTCAAGTATGTCGGACCGTTCGCGGCAAGCGCGCGCATCGCTCCTCCCCACGAGGCGCGTGCCCAGCGGCATGGACTTGAAGCCAGCATTCACGTCACCAATGAGAGCCGAACGGTATGGTTCATGAGAAACGCGCACCAAGCGGGCAATTACGTTTCCGTTCGCGTGCATGACGCCAAGGGGAACGATGTCGAAGTTCTTGAGTTGAACGTGGCGGAAGTTGCCATTGCCCCCGGCAATAGCTTTACGCTCAATATTCCCCTCAAACCGATCAAACAGCCGGGAACCTATTACCTCCGCGTGGAGTTGGTGGACGACCACGGCTT
>JAXMAQ010000038.1:0-68716 GCA_046350335.1 Planctomycetota bacterium | reverse complement strand
CGTACGTTGCTCATCGGCATGCTCCTTCAATCCCATCGAGGCCGGGTTTCCGTTTGGCCATCGACCATTGGCAGGATCGCGCGTTAGACCTGTTTTCGCTTGGGCCCCGGGAAGAAGGCATTCGTTTCCTCAACGTATCGTTGGTAGTCCGGCCGACGCGTGCGAATGGTTTTCTCCATGAGCGCCACGCCGGAGACCTTTAGAAGCAAAAAGGACATCGCCAAGGGACTGAGGATTGTCCACCACGCGCCGGCTTGGAACGAAACGAGATAGATTCCCCACCAGACGCAAAAATCGCCGAAATAATTTGGATGGCGCGTGAGACTCCACAGGCCCCGATCCAGGACCTTTCCGTGGTTCGCCGGATCGGATTTGAACCGGGCGAGTTGCCAATCTCCGACCGTTTCGAAAATGAGCCCGATTCCCCAGAGTATGAACCCCAATCCGTCGACGAAGTTTAGCGGATCGGCCGTCGCGTTCGCGATTCCCACCTGAACGGGAAATGCAACGAACCAGAGGATCACGCATTGCAATCCAAAGACGGTGTAGAGGCTGACGAGGGGAAATCGTCGGCCATGGTGAAGGCGCATGGCCTGATAGCGGTAATCCTCCTCTTCGCCGACCTTTCGCCACAGAAGGAATAGCGCAAGTCGCGCGCCCCATAGGGTCGTCAAGGCGACTAAAAGAAGCGCGCGCGGCGGATGTTCGCTTTGACTCAACAAGGCTTGCCAGGCAAGGACGACGAATCCGAATCCCCAAAATGGATCGACTATGCTTGCGTCCTTGATGGCGACGCTCACCATCCAAAGCAGAAACATCAGACCGGCGAGAACGGCGAGGTTCTGAAGAAGTTGTTCGAACATGTTTCCGTGAACTCCACCCGTGATCGAACCCTGAATCGTCGAGAGTTGTCCTTTCGCGGCGCAGGGGGGAGAAACCTCGCGATTCCTGAAGGCGGAGATAAGGTTACAGTTTAACCCACGGCGAATGCAATGCGGAACTCCACAATGGAGGGGCGTCGCGCACGGTACCATCGCCGTCGTTTCCCGTGGTCGAACGAATAGAATGGAACGTATACCTCGGTTTGCCCTCGTCGAGCACCGAGAAGGTCAGGAAGTTCGATTCGATTTCCACGCCGATCGGAGACCAACGCGTCTGCGAATTAACGGTTCAGGCGTGAGGTGCTGGAGGGGTATGGACGGGTTGACGGCAGAACAGAAAGCTGCGTTTGATCGGGACGGATTCATCATCGTTCGGCGGCTCACGCCACCCGAGCTTCTCGCGAATCTATGCGACGCGGCGGAGGATCAAGTCCGCAAGGGGCTTCCGCCCGTGGAGTTCGAAGCGAGTGTTGGTTACCCAGGCTCGCCAGGGTCCGTGGATCAGCCCGGTGGTAGGACGATTCGCCGTTTGCGGCAAGCCATCGACCGCGATCCGGTGTTTCGCGAGTGGGCCACGCATCCGCTTGTCGTAAGCCGGCTTCGTCAACTTCTCGGACCCCGCGTCGTGCTACCGTTGGCACACCATAATTGCATCATGTGCAAAGATCCCAAGTTCAGCAGTGACACCGGTTGGCATCGGGACATTCGTTATTGGCGCTATTCCAAGCCGGACCTGGTGAGCGTTCAACTTGCGCTCCACCCTTTGACCCCCGATACCGGGAGCCTGCGATTCATCCCCGGCTCGCATCGGTTGCAGCTGAAGCCAGAACAACTGGATCCGCTGGGTTTCCTGGATGTGAATCAGCGGGACAACCAGCCCCTTCTCGATCGCGTCGTTGACACATCTCTCGAACCGGGTGACGTGGTGTTCTTCCATTGTCAAACATTTCACGCGGCATCGCGCAATCGATCGTCAATGCCCCGTCGGTCCCTCATTTTTACCTATCGTTCCGGGGAGAACGCGCCGATACCTGGTACGACGTCGGCGAGTTTGCCGGAAATCGACCTTTCCGACGTTTCGTGATCGTGCTCGAATGCCTCTCTCGGTTCCATGAATAGGTGGTCGACGTCGGCCCATTGGCGCCGGCGCGTCAACTCCACGCCGGCATGTTCATGGTGATCGTCAGATCCGTTAAGCCAGAACCTCATTCCTCCATTCTTCGACTACATTTTCTTCGGCGCGACCGTGCGCGAGGTCGATATCGAGCTTCGCGGAGATACTGCATTCACAAAGGTTAGCCACATGAAGAAATTCGCTCCGCTGTCGCGGATCATCCTGGCCGCAGCGTTGACGGGCCTTTCCAGCTGCGCGGCCGTACCGGATGCCTACAGTGACGAGCCACCGTCCGGCAACGAAGGGACGGCGGAGATCGTTAACGAGCCGGTACCCTTTCACACCACCTTTTCGCCGCCGAAGCTCGTGGATGTCCCATCCGCGGAGGACACGGAAAAGGAGATTCAAGAGTTATTGCGTAGGCCGATCGCCGTGCTCCGTTTGACGGAAGAGGAATGCGCGAAAAAAGCGGCTGCCGCCTCGACCTACGGCAACCTGTTCGATCTGGAACTGTCATTGGTGGAGAGTCCGAAAACCAAGAAGTTCGGCAAGCCGAATTGTCAGGAAGAACGCAAACGGCAGATCAAACGGCAAATCCTGGATAGCGCCGCCCGCGCGTCCCGCGCAAAGTCAGTGTTGCAGGCCATGCAACTCTTCTACGCCTTGGCGGCCGCGGAAACGAAACTTGAAGTACTTCGGCAGATTGTCAGCGAAACCGACACGGCGATCTCGGAAAGCGAAAAGCAGCGGAAACTTGGCCTGGATACGGAGGACACCGTTAAGGGGCTTAGGCAGCAACGGGACGCCTTGTTCCGCGATGGATCGCAACTCTATTCCGGGATTCGAACGCTCCACGCACAGCTCGCGCTCTTGCTCGACGAGAATCTCGCGGATGAGTCGCAACTACTTTGGCCCGTCGTCGATTGGAACGTGAAATTTGGCTCGATGGATCTGAACAGTTCGCTCCGAGGAGGAATCGCGGAAGACAGCGAACGAGCACTTTTGGACTTCCTTGCCACTGGCATGGACGCGACGACCTTGGAAACCATGGAAGACTTTCTCCCGAGCATTCAGCCGTTGCTCACGTTGGCGAGCGAAGGTCCGAGTTCTCCCTGCAAATTCATTCTCATGCTCCTTTTTCCCCCCAAGCCGTCTCCCCGGACGGTGGAAACCCGCCGGGCACAACTCTTGATCTATCGCTCTCAGAAAGAGCGCGAAATCGCCATGAGGATCCAGCAGGCGTACTTTGACATGCAAGCGGCACAACGGCGGATTGCTTTCGACAAGAATGCATTGCAATTGGGTCAGGAACGGCTCGTGGAAATCGAGAAGCAACACGCCTCGAAATTGGTCCCCTTTGCAGCCGTTGTCCAGGCCCGGACGGCTCAGCTTAAACTGGAAAACGACATGATCGATCGGCTTGCCGACTGGTACATTTCGCGCGTGAAGCTCCTGCATGAGGAAGGACGCTTGCCGGGAGGGAAATGAGATCGCGCCAGATCCGTGGCTGGCGAATCCCGTTGGAATCTTGTAGTTTGAGATGGCCGATGCCGGGACGTTGTCGCCGCGGAGGATTGGCGTCAAGGTCGCCGCCCGAGTTTGGGAAGGCGTCCAATACGTTACCGGCGAGAAAATGGCACGGGATTGAGGGACCAAGGAATGTGGTTTCGACGCGGTAGCGCGGCTCCCTTTCGGAGAATTCTGGCGGTTGCGATGTTGGTGATTTCCCCTTGGCCCGCTAGCGGGGCAGGGGAGCCTTCCAAGGGAGCGAGCCGCGCGGTCATTGCATTGGCTCGACTCGAACCGGCAAGCGGGCTCATCGCCGTCGGGGTCACACCGGGGGCACGACTTCAGTCGGTCGAAGCCTCCATTGGACAAAAGGTCGAGGCAAACGCGGTTCTGGCCGTTCTCGAAGGGTCGGCGGCCCGCGAGGAACAATTTCGCCTCGCCGAACTCCAAAAGGCAAAGGCCGATTTCCTCAGACAAATCAAACGCGAAGAACTTGCATTGTCGAGAAAACAATTCGATTCCCTTCAAGCCACCCGCTTGGACAGCCAGAAACAAGCGGTCGCTCTGTTGGAAGAGAGCGTCAAGATAGCCGCCGCGGATTTGGCTCGGTTCATCGAAGGTAATGTTTCCAAACCTCAAATCAGCCAGCAGCAATTGCTCCTCAATACCACCAAGGGGAATCTCCTGGAAGCGCAGGTCAAACTCCGCGAGCTTGAAGTTGCCATCGAACTACAAGGAGCTCAGCGGGCCTTGGAAGATAAGCAACTCAGCGACGCGAATCCGGAGTATGAGCTCGCCAATCGACAAGTTGCGTTGGCCAAGGCAGACTTGGAGCTTACGAAAATACGCGCTCCGATCGCGGGGGAAGTACTGCAGGTTCTCGCGCACGCGGGTGAGGTTAGTAGCGGACCTATACTTTATCTCGGCGACACTTCAAGCATGGTGGCGGTCGCGGAGGTATATCAATCGGACGTAGCGGCGATTCGGGTGGGCGAAGAAGCGAAGGTTTCCATTTTCGGCACGACGGTCGCGGGAAAGATCGAACGCGTTGGTGCGCTGGTTGGAAAAAACAAGATCGTGAACATCAGTCCGATCGCGCCGACGGATCGCCGAGTGATCGAAGTCCGCGTGGCACTCAACGATCCGGTGCTTGCGGCGAAATACATCAACATGGAGGTAGAGGTTACTTTCAATCCAACGGCGAACGGAGCGAAGCCCTAGCCGGTCCACTTGAGCTTCAGGTTTCACAAGCCGGGGCTGAAAAGCCGCTAGGCCCCCTGCCGTCGGGCTTTCCAGCCGGACAATGCGGCTTTAGAATTCTGAGACGCAGTTGGGCCACGAATCGTGGCTCTTGGCAAGTGGCGTTTGTTGGCAGCAGTGAATTTCGGTCGGGCAATCGCCAAGGGTGGGACATTGTGTGGATGGTATGGTCGAGATAACGACGGCACCTCGATTGCCACGACGAACGCCGCTGGCGCTACGCAATGTCACGCACGAGAAGTACAAATCCTTGACGGCGATCGCTGGCATTTGCTTCGCCAACATTCTCATTCTGATGCAGCTTGGATTCCTCGAAGTCGTCAAGATCACGGCGACGAACCTTTTCTCCAAGTTGCGATTTGACGCCGTACTCGTGTCGCGGACCTATGAACAATTCTTCGACGCCGGCACCATACCGAAAGAGCGGTTGATTCAAGCACGCGGCGTCGAAGGCGTCGTGGACGCGAATCCCTTCTACGCCTCGATGGCGCTATGGCGATGTCCTCCCATTCCCATTTCGCCGGACGCCGAGAACGTAGGCGTCTGGGATTCGCTTTTGAGTTCCACCGGTTTTGGAACGGAGGACAAGCCCGTTCGGTTGCGCGGCCTGCTTGTTTTGGGAATCGAACTGGACGACATTCCGTTCTTTGACCCCATCCAGAGCCAGGTCGTCGATCACTTGCCGTTCTTGCGGCAACCGGGGCGGGTTTTATTGGATGAGTGGTCCCATCCGGATTTCGGTTGGAAGGTGCGCGATCAGTTTCATGACTGGGAACTGGGACGCAGACGGGTCGATATTGTCGGCGGGTTCACGCTTGGAACAGGTTTCGGCGCCGATGCAACCGTCCTTTGCAGTGACGCGAACTACGTCACGTTCTGCCGCGGGGCGAGCCTGGATCGAATTACCTTGGGGCTTCTCACGGTTGTGGGCCGATCTCCGGTTGAGGTGGTCAAGGAACTCGCGGCGCGGATGCCCGCGGATACGCTCGTCTTTACGCGAGAAGAACTCATGTCCAAGGAGCAACGGCACTGGGTGCGAAACACGGCGACGGGAGTACTCTTCGGCTTCGGAGTGTTCGTCGCCGTTTGTGTCGGAACCGTGGTGGTCTATCAGGTGCTTTCCAACGATGTCGCGAACCACTACGCGGAATACGCCACGCTCAAGGCGATCGGGTACACGAACCGATTTCTTGCCGGCGTGGTAACGACGCAAGCACTGCTGTATGCGATCTCAGCATTTTTGCCCGCGTTGTTTTTATCGGTTGGGCTCTATCGCCTGACGGAGATGATCGCAAACATCCCCATGAAGTTGACGCTCTTTAATGTCCTGCTGGTATTGGCCCTTTCGGTGATCATGTGTCTGGTTTCGGCCCTTTTGACGCTCCGCCGGGTTCGCCTGACCGATCCCGCGGATCTTTTTTGAGGCGCGGATTTTTTTAAGGAAGGTCGATGCTTCGCGAGCGCACTCCCTTGGCATGGCGAAACGTGACGGAGAACAAACTCCGGCTCTTCGCTTCCATTGCCGGGACCGCGTTCGCCGTTGTGCTCATGTTCATGGAAACGGGTTTCAAGCAGGCGCTTCTCAATGGCCAGGTGGCGCTGCTGGATAAGCTGAATTGCGACATCGTTCTGGTCAGCCCTTCGCGAGCGATACTCGCGGTCCCCCAGCCGTTCCCCTACCGCCGCCTGCAACAGGCTCTCGCCGTTCCCGAAGTGAAGTCGGCGGTCCCGTTTTACATTGAAGCGGATCAGGCTCGATGGCGCAGCACGACCGATCACATCCCGCGACGAATTCGCGTATTGGCATTCCGACTGGAAGACAATGTCTTCGAAATTCCCGAGGTGCGGGACCAACTCGACAAGCTCAAGCGTCCAGATACCGCGCTCGCCGATTGGCGCTCGAAAAAGATTTTTTACGGGCCGTTCACCAACCTGCCGGAATCGGAATTGGCTGGCCGTGAAATTCAGATCGTGGGCACGTTCGGCCTGGGCGCCGATTTTCAGAATAACGGCAACTTGATCATGAGCGAGGAGAACTTCTTTTCGCTTTTGCCCCAGCGCGCCTCGGACTCCCTCGGAGCGTCGGGAGTGGATCTTGGACTCGTTAAGTTGGCGCCCGGCGCGAATGCGGACTCGGTAAGAAAATGCCTTGACGAGCTCCTTCCCGAGGACGTTCTCGTCCTGACCAAAGCCGACTTCATGCTCCGCGAGCGGGATTTTTGGAATAGCGTCACTCCGGTGGGAATCATCTTCAATATCGGCGTGGTGATGGGCTTTATCGTGGGTGTGACCATTTGTTATCAGGTCCTGTTCTCTGACATTTCGGATCGGCTTTCGGAATTCGCCACCCTACGCGCCATTGGTTATTCGACCCGGCGGCTCTTTGTTGTCGTGCTCGAAGAAGCGTTGATTCTTGCCGTGCTTGGCTATGTGATCGGACTGATGGTAAGCGCGGTTTTGTATTGGGCCGTGGGGAGCATCACCGGACTTCCGCTGGTTCTTCAGTGGCAAAGTTCGTTGTTTCTTTTCGTGCTGACAGCGCTCATGTGCATCGTCTCCGGGTGCATCGCCGTCCGCAAGCTTTTCGCGGCGGACCCGGCGGAGCTGTTCCGTTAGCCGCCGTCTTCGAGGGATCGGATGATTGGAATGACGCAACAAAGCAGATCGGAATCCGCAATATCCAGTTCCAATGGGGAACCGGCGATTGTCGCCGAGCACGTCGATCATTTTTTCGGGCAAGGAGAGACCAGCACTCAGGTCTTGTTCGACAATTCCTTGACGATCGATCCAGGGGAAATCGTGATCATGACCGGCCCATCCGGGTCGGGAAAAACCACGCTGCTGACTTTGATTGGTGCGATTCGGCATTTGCAGGCAGGCAGCCTACGGGTCCTGGGACGCGAACTTCGCGAGTCAATCCCGCCGAACAGGTGGCGTTGCGGATGGGGATCGGCTTCATATTTCAGCAACATAACCTGTTCAGTTCATTGACGGCCATCGAGAACGTGCGCATGGCGCTGGAGCTGACGCCGGAAAATGGCAAGCAGATGACGCAGCAGGCCGCGGATATTCTGACCCGGCTGGGGCTGGGGGAACGACTCACCTATAAACCGCCGAAACTCTCGGGGGGACAGAGGCAAAGGGTCGCGATCGCTCGAGCCTTGGTGCATCGTCCGTCGCTCATTCTGGCGGATGAACCGACAGCCGCCTTGGACGCGGCTTCGGGTGAAACCGTTATGGATCTTTTCAAGGAACTTGCCCAGGGACCCGAGCGAACGACGATTCTCGTCGTGACGCATGATAAACGCCTCATCGAAAGCGCGACCCGGATCGTGAACATGGTCCAGGGGCGTATCATTTCCAACGTCGTGACCACGGAATCGATCAAGATCGCGGGGACTTTGGCCAAATGCGGCGCGTTTGCCAGCATGTCCGCCACCTCGCTGGCGCGCGTCGCCGATCGCATGGAGGCGGAAACGCACGAGCCAGGTACCGTCATAATTCGCCAGGGAGATCCTCCCGGCCGGTTTTACATCATTGACGAAGGAACGGTCGAAGTGTTCGTGGACGGAGTTTTCCGTCGCGACCTGGCGGCAGGTGAATGGTTCGGAGAGGTGGCGTTGCTTCACGACACTCCGCGAACGGCGACGGTGAAAGCAAAAACCACGGTCAAACTCTATTCCCTCTCGAAAGAAGATTTCAAACAAGTGATCGCGACCACCGAAAGTCTGGAACAACGAATCCGCAAGGCCTACATGGATCGGCAGTAGCGGGTTGGATCGCGAGCGTGCCTGGACGGGGAGTGTCGCTCGGCATTTTAATGATTTTCCGAGAGCTCCATCACGGGGTCGAAGTGCGCGGGAGGGTGCCTTAAGCAGTCGATCGCGCGCCCCAATAGCGAGAGAGTGGGCACGTCCTGTTTTCCCGCGGGGGAAGCAACCACGGGCAGGAGGATTTCCAGGACCGCGTTCCAGGCGCCTGCTTCGAACGCCAGTAACGCTCGCTCATAGGCGGTTTTGAGTTCCTTCCATTCATCCGTGGCGGGAGTGGAGGCGAGTTCGAAAAGGTCGACCGCCTCCTCCAATCCGGCGGCGCGCACTTTGCAAAGCCGGCGGACCGCAAACTGATCGTCGATCGCTCGCCAGGTCGAACCGGTGAGCAAGATCGAGATTCCCAGTCTTTTGCTCGCGTTTTCCGTCCTGCTTCCCAGGTTCACGGTGTGGCCGCGCGGACCATATTTAACGCGCGTCCGCGACCCCGCGTTACCAACTTGCGCCATTCCCGTATTGAGCCCAATGCCGATCTTAAGCGGCTCGACGATGAGGTGACGCCACTTGTCGCTGATGCTGGCCAGCTGAGCCAGGCAGTCGAGCGCCGCGCGGCAGGCGAGTACCGCATGTTCCGGCTGGTCCGTGGGGGCATTCCACATGGCCAGTATGCCATCTCCCGCGTAGTCGACGACGACTCCGTGATGTTTCTGAATCTGGTCGGTAAATCGATCCATCAGATCCTCCGCCAGGCGGTAGACGTCGCGCGGACTGAGGCGCTCCGCCAGGCGGGAGAAACCACGTATATCGAGGAACAGAACGGTAACTTCTCGTTCCTGTCCGTCGAGCAAACGGGGATTCTTTTCGAGTTCCGCCGCAAGTTCGGGAGAGAAGAAATGCTCAAATTTGTGGCGAAATCTCGCAAGTTCGGCCTCCTGCCAGGCGCGGGCCAATCCCGCCTCCATCGAAGTCGCGAGGAGTTGCACCACCTGGGCCTCCATGGAGCCGATCGGTGGCCCCGACATACCGAACGAACGCTGCCGCGAGCCGTAAACGATGCCGATTACGGCGCCGTCGGTTCCGAGAATGGGAGAGGCGACGACGGCATCGACGTCGAGCAAGCTCTTGTCCGTTTTCTCCTCGAATACCTCGTAAAAGGTCCGCTTTTCCTGGACGACGGCGTCGACAACGCGGCGGCTAAACTCGCAGGTGGGACGCAGGCTTCCCCGGCCGTGGCGCGCGACCACCTCCCAGCCCCCTCCGCGAAGCATTAACACCATCGCCGAATCGAAACCCACCAGTTCGACGAGCGCACGCGCGGACTGCTGATAGAACTCCGGAGAACCAGCGGCGGCGCGCTGTACCGCGATGAGCGTCTCCACCCAGCGGAGCAGCCGATTCGGCGTCAGTTGGTCGCGAATGCCCAGAAGCGTATTCGAGGGCGAAATCTGCTCGGGCTGCATCCGTTTCGGTCGGCCGATCGTTTCCAGCCTGGCCCCACTTTCCGAGACCGGCCCGAATAGGCCGACGTGCCGAATCTGTACCGAGGGATCCGAGGGCTCGTCGGCGGGGCCGGTCGGAGGTTTGGCCATGGATGGAGCGGTGATCTCGATCGTCGTCTGACCGATCATTAGCCGAGCCGGGAGCCGCCAACTCAGCGCTTTGGCCCGGTTCCAGGCGATCCGTCGGCCCGAAAAGCACCGGACTGTGCTGGCTGACATTTTGGGCTCGAATGCGCCCGTTGGGCAGCTCTTCGACGCGAAGATGATCGCGAGATACGTACGGGTCGGTAACGATGCCTCGGCGGACGGAGGAAGTGCCAGGGCCACGACCGAATTCGACCATCCCGCTTTCACTGAACTCGATCTGGTCTCGGTTATTGCTGGCGTGATAGTGCAACATGTTCTCGGATTTCGCTTCGTAGTGATCGCCAGTCCCGTTCCATGGGCGCTTAGAAGAAAGTGTAACCTCTCCCCTGGCGAATTGTCCGGGGGAAATCACCGGGAACGGTGGCAAACGAGCACGCGCGCGCGGGTTAGGGGGAAAATGCCGTCGAAGCGGAATTGGCGACGATTAGGGATTCCGACGCGTCAACGCCTGGTGAATCGCCTCGCGCATGCGCGCTTCCGAGCCGCGCGCCACCCAGCACCAATCGCCGAGATTGGTGTCTCCTTCCTCAAAGGCCTTTTCGGTGGGGATGTAACCGGTCGCGCATTCCCCATAGCCGGCTACGGTGACGAATTGATTCGGCAATTCCTGTTGCGCCGCCAATTGGAACTCGACGTACGATTCGCCCGGAAGAAGTAGAAAGTCCGCCGGTCCAAAGTCGATGGCGGGGACGGCAATTGTGTGCCCTTGGTCCGCTCGCTTGCGCCAACTGAGCCCCAAGGCGGCAAGACATTGACCGAATGGACGAGCGTCGTTTTTTAGTCGATGCGTGAGGTCGGGCACGGTAAAGCCGGGATCGTCGCGCGGTTCAAGCCGCATTGCCACCTCATGGAATCGCGGCAGGTCGAACAAATGTTTGGTGGTGTCTCGCCAGGCATCCTTCATGGCATGGTAAATACGGTCGGCCAGGACTGCGCGATTGTCCGGATTGCCATCGTTGTATTTGCCCGCCGTGACATTGCCGCTACAGCCGGAAAAGTAAATCTGCGGTATGGCGGGATCGTCGGCGGATCGGCGTTTCCGCGCCAGACCGATAAAGTCGCTCGACACGCCTCCTTTGCCGTAGTAGCTCATCGGATGGGTTGCGTAAAAGTGGAGCGCTACGACCGGAATATCCCCGTCCCAAAAGCTCAGCGTTTTGAGCCAAGGGTCGATCGTTCCCTCGGGACCATTTCGAAGCCTCTCGTCGTTAGTGGCACTGGTCCGACCGAAGGACAGTATTTTTCCCGCGTCGTCCACGACGCGGCGATTCGATGCAACCTGATTCACCTTCGACTGGCCGGTTCCCAACTGCGTGATTCGTCGGGGAGTCGCGAGGCCGGAACGGACGGCTCGGGACACACGCTGCAGCGTTGTCTCGTGGAACTTCAGGTCGCAAATGCTCCCGACGCAGTGATTCTCCTCCAGGATTTGCTGTGCCATCAGGTCGGCGATGGGAGTGTCATGCTGATGAATGCAGGACAGTAGGACTCGTTCGGGAGTGGTATGGGCGGCCACGGCGATGGAGGACTTCCATCGGTCATAGGCATCGTTGCGAATCTCGCACCAATCCACGGACACCATTACGATGGGTTCTCCCGCGCCAAGAATCACGACCCCCTGGGCGAATAAGGGATCTTCGATCCGCGCCGCGGGGGCAACGCCTCCTCCCATGAGCGGGTGGCCGATCGGACACGTGATCTCCGCTTGAAACGTCGCCAGAAAACAATTGGACATGTCAGTTTCCTCAGAACTCCGGTCTTGGTCGTGGAGCGGTGGCTCCCCAGGAGGGATTGGCGATTAGGGGGAGCCAATTCCTGTTTACATTCCGGCCGACGGCATGGATTGCTTTGCGCAGCGATCACTCTTAGGCCGATCCGTGGCGCCACTTGACCAATCTTTCTCCCGCGGCGTGAATGGTCGCGTCCTTTTTGGCGAACATGAAGCGAATGAGATGGCGGCCGGCTTCGGGTGGGGAATGAAAACAACTGCTTGGTACCGCCGTCACCCCCGCCTCCCGCGCCAGTCGACGTACGAAGGAAACGTCATCTTCGTCCCCAAACGAACGAATGTCGGAGAGAATGTAATAGGCTCCCTCGGGTTCATGCGGTTCGAAGCCCGCGGACCGCAGATAACCGAGCAAGAGATCGCGCCGGTGCCGGTATCGGTCGCGAAGCGAATGATAATAACTGGCGTCCAACTTCAATGCCGCGGCACCGGCGATTTGCAAAGGGTGGGGAGCGCCGATCGTCAAGAAGTCGTGCACCTTTCGGATGCCGTTAGTGATCGTGGGAGAAGCGATGCAATATCCCAGGCGCCAGCCGGTCACGCAAAAAGTTTTCGACAAACCACTGATGGTCACGGTCCGATCCGCCATTCCCGGCAGGGTAGCCAAGCTCACGTGAGGTTGATCCGTATAGATGATGTGCTCGTAGATTTCGTCCGTGATCGCCACGAGACCGAAGTCCTGGCACAGTTTCGCGACGGAATCGAGTTCCTCCCGGGAAAATACATGGCCCGTTGGATTGCCCGGCGTGTTGAGGACGATAGCCTTGGTCTTGGGGGAAATCGCCTTTCGCAACTCGTCGGGATCGAGTTGCCAATGGGGCGGACGCAATGCGACGAGAACGGGACGGGCGCCCGCGATCAGGCATTGCGCGAGGTAGTTTTCATAAAAGGGCTGGAAAAGAATCACCTCGTCCCCGGGGTCCACGAGCGCGAGCAAGGCGGCCTGCATGCATTCCGTCGAGCCGCACCCCACGGTGATCTGGGTTTCGGGGTCCGCGGAAAGACCGTTGAATGACGCCACTTTTTCTGAAATGGCGGCTCGTAGACTCGGCGAACCCCAGGTAAGGGGGTATTGGTTAAAGTCCCCCGCAACCGCCTGTTGTGCCGCTTCGATCAACGCGGGGGGTGTTTCTGCGTCCGGAATACCTTGTGCCAGGTTAATGGCCTGATGCTCTTGCGCGAGACGCCCCATTTCCCGAATGACCGATTCCGCGAAACCATGGACGCGTCCCGCCAGGTTCACTTGTCCGACGTTGTTCAAGTCGATCGGCCTCCCCTGAAGCCCCATTGAGTTCCCGTTGTGCTCCGCGACCGTCGAGCGTACCCTTGGTGAACTTCATTTGCAAAGGAGCGAACCATGGCGTCAAGAATTCTCCTGATGATGGGAGCGATTCTCGCGGCCGGCGCATTTCCCTCAGTGGCGCATGCGGACGAAATCGCGATCACGTCCCCCGAGGATCTCTGGCGTGACTTCGATCCCGAGGCTTTGCCGTTGGAGTTGGAAAAAACGGAGCGGCTTCCCGTCTCGGAGCATCGGATCGACAAAATCCGATTCACGGGAGAGATCGTCGACGACGTGAAGGTTCGTGTATTTGGCTATCTGGGAGTCCCGGATGCGGGGAAGAAAGTTCCCGGCATTCTGCACATTCACGGCGGGGGGCAGACGGCGTCCGTCGAATGGGTGAAGTTCTGGAACGAACGAGGCTACGCCTGCGTGAGCATCGATTTCTGTGGTCCCTGGGCCGAACGCACCGAGTACACCGCATGGGGGCCGGTCGAGCATGCGAATATGGCCAAGGCCCAAGGAGGGTTCCAGATCCACCCCACTCCTCGAGCCTCTTCCTGGTATCACTGGGCGTTGGTCTGCCGCAGGGCACTGACGGTATTGAGTCATGAGGCCAACGTGGACGCGGACCGCCTGGGCATTTTGGAATCAGCATGGGGGGAACCTTGACTTGGATGGTGGCGGCTTTCGATGCGCGCGTGAAGGTGGCGGTTCCCATTTATGGATGTGGCTATAACGTCGATCCACGTCGGACGCGTTGGGGGCTGCCTGCCCCGAACCACGATCAACTCGTCTATAAACAGGTTCTCTCGCCGGAAGCGCACGCTCCCTCGATTCGTTGCCCGCTATTGTTCCTGAACGCCACCAATGATTTTCACGGACCGATGGACGCTGGCTACGAGATCCTCACGGCCACTCCCGCGACAACCAGGCAGGCGTTCACGCCCCGTTACAACCATCACATCGAGCCAGAGCAGGGCATCGATCTACCTCAGTGGATGGATTGGCATCTGCGCGGAGGAACCCCTTTTCCGGAGACTCCGAAGCTCGCCGTCGCCTTGGATGACAAGGGGGTTCCCGTCGCGACGGTTGATCCAGGTGCCACGGAGTCGGTAGAGCATGTTCGGGTCTATTATTCGCTCGGCGACAAATTGCCGCAAAACCGATTCTGGCGAGAAAAACGAGTGCTTAATGAGGAGGGCAAATACTCCGTGCGTCTTCCCGTCGTGGACGTTTGGCAGGACCTTTACGTTTTCGCCAACGTCGAGTTCGGCAACAAGGTTTGTCTCAGTTCGCCGCTTGTCCATCGCATTCCGGGGCAAATGGGGAAGGCAAAAGGGACATTGACGTGGAGTCCTGAACTGAACGGATCGGGGAATTTCGCGAGTTGGGTGTTCGGGCCGGCTTATGTCGACCCGCTGAAACCCCATCACTACTTCCTGCCGAGCGAAGGAATCGCGACCATGGATGATCTCGAACTCAATCCGGCGTTGTTTGGCGATCCCATCCGATTTCACCTCGCATCGCACGTTCTCGGCGATCCCCAGTTTGAGGGAAGGAAGGGATATTCGCTCGCTTTTGAAGTGGCTGGCGGATTTCGCCAGGAGCCGCTCCTCGTGCGCCTTGTTTCCAACGACTGGACGCCGAGCCGCAAGAGCTATGAGGCGAAGGTGCCAGTATCGTCCATGACGCCTGACTTTCAGTTGGTGACTCTCGAACCGAAGCAGTTTGCTTCTCCGGGGGGAGAGTTGCTCGCGGATTGGTCGGGGATCGACAAGATCGAGATTCTCGGGGAGACGAGCCGCGCCAGTCCGCCGAGAGTCCGCTCCCTCCGTTGGCAGGCGCTTTCCAAGGAGTGATTATGTTCCGCGTGTTCGTCGCTTCCCACCTCAAGAGGTGGGGGCCAAGGGGAGCCGTCGGCACGACTCCTTGGCCCCGGTGCGGGAAGCTTCCTGCGAGATCTTGTTCGCGATCGGCGAGCATTTCATCGATCGTCCTTGACCGTTGTCATTGCAAAGGCCATGCCGATCGTAGTGGCGTGCGCCAGATCGGAAACTCGGCACGCCATTTTCAACTCTCTTACTTTTGAGAGTTTGCTAGCACTTGGCACGGCATTCGCAAATTTGCTGGAAAACGTTTGTCTGGATGTGGGTGAACAACCTCGCGGGCGAGCCGCGAAATGGTTCCAGAACGAGTCGTCGGATGGAAGCGTTTCTGACGTAAGCTGCAGTTGACAATGGTTTTGCGTCGCTTGCCTTGCTCGTGACGTCAGGTTTGAGCGCGCAGGGAGGAAGACTCCGTTTGGTACTTTTTCCCCAATGCGGACACAGCGGATCGGCCCGTGCCTTGCGTTTGCGGGAACGAACTCAACGACACAAAAGGCGCAAATATGCTAGAAATGGCTGAAGAAATACGCCATGAATATAGCAAATATAACATATATCTTTAGAAAATATGACATCACTGGAGGTAGCATGGATCGGTACAGTCAGCTTTTGTTGGACGTTTGGCGTGAGGCGTGCCAGCACATCGAGATCGGTGAACTTCTCGATCGGGTCGCGCCGATGCTTTTTAAACGCCTTCCTATAGACGCAGTGCTCGTGAGAACGTTGGATCTCAAGAATGCCTGCGTCGAATGCTTGGCGACCAGCGCACGCGAACCCGCGCTCGACCCGGGACGATCGAAGACCGAATGTTCGTCCAAGGAATTGGAAACACTGCTCGAGTGGCACGGTCATCAGAAAGTCGTCCACGGCACGTCCCGAAAGCTCCAGGAGCAATACCCGGGGCTCGTGCCCGCGTCGATCCACGGCTCGGTGCTCGTCGGTCCACTCCACACGGACGTGGAGGCGGCGGGCGCGCTCATTTTCGTCATGGAGAAGCGCCATCGGCTAACTGCGGAAGACCACTCGATGTTGCAGGTTCTTCTCGATCCCTTCACGGTTGCGATCGAGAACGACCGCCGATTGCGCGAGTTGACGAGCCTGCGTGAAACCGCAGAGGCGGAGAACCGATCGCTCCTCACTCGACTGGGGCGTAGGGATCTCAACGACACCGTCGTGGGCGCCGAAAGCGGCCTCAGGCCGGTCATGGAACGGGTGAATCTGGTCGCTCGGTCAGATGTTCCGGTTTTGGTGTTTGGCGAAACCGGCTCCGGCAAGGAGGTCGTGGCTCGGGCGATTCACTTGGGCTCCCGACGAGCCGACAAGCCGTTTCTTCGCGTCAATTGCGGCGCCATTCCCAGTGAACTGATCGACTCGGAATTGTTCGGGCACGAACGGGGAAGCTTCACCGGCGCGCTTGAAGCGCGCAAGGGATGGTTCGAACGGGCGGACGGCGGCACCCTGTTTCTCGACGAATGCGGCGAGTTGCCCTTGGCAGCGCAAGTGCGGCTATTGCGCATCCTGCAAGACGGATCCTTTTCCCGCGTCGGCGCGGACAAACAGCTCAACGTCGACGTGCGAATCGTGGCCGCGACCAATCGCGACCTTCAGGCAATGATCAAGACCGGAGAATTTCGCGAAGATCTCTGGTATCGATTGGCCGTGTTTCCGATTCGAATTCCCCCGCTGCGCGACCGGCCCGAAGACATTCCCGAAATGGCGACGCACTTTTCTCTGCGCGCCGCCAATCGCTTTGGAATGCCTCCGCTCGTACCGACGCAAGAGGACATCAATCTTCTGGTCAATTACTCCTGGCCGGGCAATGTCCGAGAACTGCGTGCCGTGGTCGAGCGCGCCGCGATACTCGGAGACGGCAAACGGCTGGAGGTGGCCAAGGCTCTCGGCGTCGTTCCACCCGCGGTCTCCGTACATTTACCGTCCGTAACGTCGACCGCGCCGCGAGATGTGCCTGGCGATGTTCGGACCGAAAGCGAATTCTTGACGCTCGACGCGGCGATGGCCTTGCACATCGAAGCGGCGCTGCGGAAAACGCACGGGAGGATCGACGGTCCGTATGGCGCTGCCGAACTCCTCGACATCAACCCGCATACGCTTCGTGCCCGCATGCGCAAACTCGGCGTGAATTGGCGAAGCTTTCGCTCGCGCCCACCCTCGATACGGCGTGGCGCGGGCTAACTTCCGCTTCGTCGCGTTTCCTGATCGCGTTCCTCCGGCTCGATAGCTATCGGGATTTTTCTTGATCCATCGCACGTGATTCGCAATGATAGTGACATTGATTCTTTTCGTTGACGGCATTCGCCACCCACCGCAACCCGTCAACGCGTTCGATCTGCCTGGAGGCGTCGACTTCTAACTCGAATCCATTCCGATGCGTGCGTGACCGCTGCGGAGGTGTCGGCCCTACGGTCACCGTCTTGCGGCGTTTTGTCGCTCGGGGCTTAGGGTCGCTTTCCGTCCAGGCGCTCGCGGAAATATCCGCGATAACTCGACCTCGTAAAGCTCCTTCCACTTGGCGAAATCGGAGTTGCCCCGATGAATGATCCTAGCATTTCCGTTCGTGAGCATCGTGATCTGAACGTCCTCGACCGGTATGTCCAATCGGAAGAGGATTTACTTCTAAGGGAAAGAAGAAGAGTTCAGGGGCTCGACGATCCCTCACAGGGAAAGACCAATGCGTCAATGGACGATCGGACGGGTTTGGCGCTGTCGGGAGGGGGGGTTCGCTCCGCGGCGTTCAATCACGGACTGCTTCAAGCATTGACCCAATCCGGCTTGATCCGCTGGATCGATTATCTGTCGACGGTCTCCGGCGGAGGCTATGCGGGTACCTACTTTACGTCGCTGCTGTGCTCCGACATTTCATCGGCGAAATCTGCCCGTTCCACCAAACGAAGCGAACGCCCATTGCCCGGGGAACAACAGGAAGAAGCAATCAAGGAGACGCTTCGCCTGGATCGAGACTTTCCGTTGACGGGGGAGAACGTCGCTAAATTCCGCAAAAAACACGCCGGCAAGGTTTTCGATCATCTGGGCCAGCCATTTGCCCGAGGGGGGAGCTATCTCTCCGATCCCGTTCAGACCGCGAACTATTTCCTCATCGGTTTTCTCTTCAATCTCATTTTCCTGGGAAGCGGGATCGTCTTCATCGCGTCCACGCTTGCGTTCATCGGGCGGCTTCCCGATTGGCCGGTGGTTGGCGAATGGATTCAACTTCATTCGCCCGCCTGGTTCTACGAACGACTGCGCGATTGGTCGCGGCCGCTGATCATTCCCACGGCGGTCTTCGGCTTATGGTTGGTCGTCTGGGTGGTCAAGTACTGCGTCGGCCGTCTGCGCCGCGACACGCATCGGCTCGGTGAGGAGGATACCCGGTTGGCCAAATGCACGCGCGTTCTAGCCGCTTTCCTGGCGGTTTCGTTACTCGTGGCATTCGCGGTGTTTTTCGGGACCGCGGACATCGATCTTACCGGCTTGGGCAAGTTGGCGGCGAGCGACCCGGACCAACCGAGGACGCTTACCGAGCACACGGCTTTCTGGTCCTACATTCCGCTCGTTCTCGTATTGCTGATCGCGCCCCATGTTTCACCGAGCCGATTGCTGCGAAGCGAGCGGCGGGCGCCTTCCAAATGGATGGCGACCGTGCTGACGTGGACGGGAGGCGCGCTCATCATCGCCACCTTCACGTCCCTGGTGTTCTTCTTCGCGCGGGAGGATGTCTCATCCTACGCGGCCAATCGAGATCCTGACGTCGTTGAAAGGGACATCAGCGATGCCATGGGCTTGGCGGTCGATGTCTCCGATCCGAACAAATTGGATCTGTGCACGCCGCTGGTGGAACTCAACGAAGCCATCCGAATGAACTTCGAAAGCACGTTCCTTTCCTACCGCCCACGGATCCGTGAGGCGATCCAAGAGTACTTGGATGCCAATAAGGAAACCTTTGACGGACGAAGGCCTAAGGAAGTGGCGGAAAGGGAGCGTCTGATCAGGAATCTGGACGCGTATGAATGGGATCATTTCATTACGGCGCTCACGCCTCTCTACGCGCACAAGAAGAGAATCGAAGCCATCAGCCGAGGAGAACAAGTTCCCGAATATATCGAGAACGATGTCTTGGCCAACATGGTTTGGCCGCTAGGCACCGGTGACGACACCAACCAATTTCGCGCGTTTTGCATGGAATTGGAGGAGCTACTTCGGCTAGAACTCGCGTATGCGGTCCAGAAGGCCTTGGTGCCAAGGGACGGTGTCCCGCCCGGCGTCTATTTCGACCGGGAGAGCGAGCCGGATTTTCTTCAGTGGATGAAGGATAACGAATGTTCGGCTTCATTGAGTTCCCTGTACCAACGCGCAGTGAGAAACGATCCGTTGATGAGCGCCAGCGAGAAGACGATTCTAGCGCGCGCCATGCTGGAAGCGTCGTATCCCAAGTTCGTCGCGGGATGGCACCACGTGCGTCGCATGCTCGTTTGGAACAGGGACACGACGACGCGGCTGTATTGGATGGCCGGCTCTCTCTTCGTTTTCCTCTCGTCGTCATTACTGGTGAATCTGAATGCGAACTCGCTTCACAACTATTACCGATCGAAATTGGGGAGCGCGTTCATCGCGCCCGACACGACCGCGTCGACGCTCCTGGACCTATCCACGACAAAGCGGGGTGGGCCCTATCATCTCTGGGTGGGGGCCTTGAATATTCTGGAACGCTGGCCGAAGTGGATGAGTGAATTCGACTCCACCTACACGTATGTCTTCAGTCAGCGTTTCTGCGGCTCGGAGTCCATGGGCTATATGCCGACTAAAGCGATCTGGAGTGGGAAGTTGGATTTGGCGTCCGTGATGGCCATCTCCGGCGCCGCGTTCACTCCCGCATTTTTCCGTGCCCGGGTGATGGCGTTCATGATGCTGGTTTTCAATCTCCGGCTCGGCCAATGGCTTCCGACGCCAAAACTTCGGAAGGACGAACTTAGGAAGTCCGACGAAGAACTGGGAAATGGCAAGTCGGAGATCAAGGACGCCGGTGAAACGGGCGCAAGGAAATCGGTGATTCGCGACGGCTGGAATCACGTCGTTACCCCTTGGCAAGTCCTCATGGACCGGTTTTTCAGTAAAGCCGGCGATCATGGAACCAAGGCGGAGAGTTGGCGGTATTCACTGGTCACGGACGGTGGCCACAACGACAACCTGGGACTCGCGCCGCTCCTTTTGCGTCGCTGCCGGCTCATCATCGTTTCCGACGCATCGCAAGACGCCAGTTTCCGTTTCGACGACTTCATGAAGATCTATGTCCGCTGCAGGGTTCGCATTCAGATTCCCATGGTCTCCTGGAGTAGGGGAAAAGGCGATGCCAAGGAGCTCACGAGGTTGGACTTCGAACCCCTATGTCCGATTCATGATAATCCAGGTCGGCGTGGGGCGGGAATCTCCCATGCCCATCAGAAGCACGCGCACAAGGGCCTATTCGCCCACCATCGTTTCCTGCACGAAACCCACGCGCTCGAAGTGGAGAAATTGGTGAGCAAGCAGCATTTTATTTTGCTGCGCGTGATTTATCCCGAGACGGACGCCGATGGGAAGAACCTCTCCGGTTTGATCGTTTACATCAAGCCGACGATGAATGGGGACGAACCGATCGACCTCATGAACTACTTCGAAAACGATGAACATTTTCCTCACGATCCGACGGCGGATCAGTTGTTCACGGAGAAGCAGGTGGAGGCCTATCGCCAATTGGGCGAACATATCGGCTCGGAGTTCTGTGGCATGCTGCTAGGTGAAGACTTCCACTCGATGAAGGACCTCTGGGATACGGGTGAAAAACGTCTTAGCGTCGACGACATTTGCCGACTCATTGAAAGTCGATACGAGCGGTATGGCCAAGCTCCTTCGACCGCGAGCGGGACCTCGGGCGACGTGGAGTCCACTCGTTTGGCCCCCCATCCTCCTGCTCCCATGCGGGTTCACGTACAGGAAGCGGCTTCCGAACGCGACTCCCGCGACATCGTACCCTAGGAGCCGGTGGAACAATCCAATCCTGGCGAGCCTGAATCGGCCCGCTGTATACAGTGGCCGAGAGCATGATTGCGCCCAATGGCTTGTTGGCCGATCGGCAGTATCGCGATTTCTCAACTGGCAGCTAGCGACCTGCAGAACGTTCGTAGCCCCGTCGAGATCTTCGGGACTCATTGCGTGGCGAGGGGTAATTCGTAGCAGGCGGCCTCGTGGTCGTTTCGAACCAGGAGCCGATTGCCCGCCAGCGCGATGGTGTTCCAGGTTTTACCCTCAATCGCGGCGAACTTGCCAAGCTCGATCAGTTTCTCGGGCTTGGGTTCCACGAGCACCATTTCCCCCTTTTCAGACAGGACCAGCAGCAAGTCGCCGACAAGTAATACCTGGCCGTGGCCGTAGCGACCTCGTTTCCATTTCTGTTTTCCCGCCTTTAGATCGAGGCATGCGAGAATGCCTTCATCGAGACCGTACGCGTAATCGCCGATGATGACCGGGCTCGTGAATTTACATTTCAATCCCTTACTGCTCCAGATTTCTTCGACTCCCCACTTGTTGTCTGACTCCTTGGAGACGGCAAACAATTTCGCGCCCGCTCCGTAGCCCGTGGAGGCAAACACGCGATCGGGGTTTCCCGCCAGGACGATCGGTTGAGAACAGTTTGTGTTGTAGTTGTTCTCAAGCGGAGAAAACCAGAGGACTTCTCCCGTCTGGGCGTCATGGCCGGCGACTCCATGACCGTTGAACAGCAGGACTTGAGGGGTGCCGCCAAGCGAAGCGAGCATCGGCGAACCATAACTTCCCCGCGTGCCCGGCTTCCCTTTTTTCCAGAGAGGCGAGCCATCCTCCATCGAGTAAGCCGCGAGTGACAGGCCGTCAGGGGAAGTAGGGCTGACGATGACTTTGTTATCGAGGATCATTGGGGAACCGCAAACGCCGTGCGCGATATTGTCGCTGGCGGGATTCTCCAAGACGCGCACGGACCAGATGGTCTTTCCCGTGGAACCGTCGAGGCAATTGAGCAGCCCCTTCGGTCCCATGGTGTAAACGCGACCTTGGTGAATGGTGGGGGTCGCGCGCGGCCCCGGACCTCCCAGGCTTGAGTCAAAGTTTTCCTTGTCCGCGTGAATCCAGCGTTCCTTACCGGTAGCAGTCTCGTAACAGACGACGGATTCGAGTTCTCCCCGCTGTTCCTGCGTGACCGCGAAGTCCCCTACGACGGCGAAAGCTCCCCAGCCAGCGCCGACTTGTTGTTTCCAAAGGAGTTTTGGGGGGGATGCGGACCAGTCGCGCGCCAAGGGCGGCCCCGCGAGGACGCCGTTTCGATGGGGCCCGAGATACTGCGGAAAGTCTTGAGGAGTTTCCGTCCATGTCACTTCTTCGAAAACCGTGTTACTCGATTCGCTTGTCGGCAGCTTCTTCGATTCGTCCAAGACCGTCGGCGCGCGGCGCCAGGCAATTTCAACATTGGCGTCTCCCGTGAGTCCTTCGACGCGAAACAGTCGCGTGAAGGAAATCTCGATGCCGACGAGCACGGCCAAGGCGACGATCTTCCGAGAGATTCGGAGGGGCCAGAGAGCGAAGAGCGCGAGCCAAACTACCCACAGATTGCCGATCGCGTAAATGGCTATCACCAACGGCATCGGAGGACGTGCGTCGACGCGAAGGTAAACAATCACCACGTTGGCGATGGTGAAAAGCAAGATGGCCGCCCGGCCAATCGCCCCTCGGTATGGAGTGATGGAAGGCATGGCCGCCAAGAGGCTGGCGAGAATCATGACCAGTCCCAAAACGCCGGCAAAGACCGCCAACATACGGCCGTCGGCTTTTCCCACCAACATCCAATTAATGAGGGTGTAGCCCCAGGGATAGGAAAGCCCGATCGTAAGAAACGCGGTAAGAACGGCTAACGCCACCTGCCAAGTCCGTGGTCGCGACCAAGTTGGCCCGCTCATTCTTTCCTCCGGCGGCGCGTTCTCCAAAGTCATGGTCTTGTTTCCTTGCTGAGCGTTCTAGATTTCCCAGGCGGTAAACGCACAGAAGCAAGTGTATGAAAATGGCACACAACGCGAGGATCAAACCGACGACTCTCCCTGGCGGTGAGCGATGTCCGGCCGAGGCGTGCCTGGAAAAATGAAAAGACCCCGGGTAGAAGGTCCACCCGGGGCTAGATTCAATCGCATCAGCGCCCTGTAAAGTAATGCCGGGGCCCGTGCGCTGTGAGCCAAGGCTCTTCAAGCGATCGGGCCGGGCGTTACGACCTTACTTGGCTGATTCTCATTCCTCCGTTGGCTCGCTCAGATGTCTCCCTCTTCGTTGATGGCGGTGAACAGACTGTTGATCTTGCTACGCATGGAAGAGTTGCTGGTATAAATCGTGCCGTTGCTTGCGCGATCATCCGCAAGTTCGAGAAGCTGCAAGACCGACATGATCGTGTTGTTGGCGACCCCCAAGGCACTGCCGTTGGATCCGACGTTGAAGTAGGAAGCTCCCACTCCGACGCCATCGACATCAAATCCATACTTCTCGCCGTAGTATCCGCCGGCAAGGTCCACGTCGGTCACATAGACGGCGAGGGCGACCGCCATAATCTGGGCCTCGGTTTTCGGTGCCGTGCCAGACGTCTTGTTGAACAAAGTCGTGAAGTAGGAGGCAACTTGAGTGTTGGTCTTCCCGGCAAGGCAACCAAAGAGGTTCGAGAAGTTATTGGCTAACCAATTGCCGAGCGCCTTGGAATTGGAGCTTCCGTTGAGGCACTTGAGCAAGGCCTGGCCATTCTTGTTCTGCCAAAATCCGATCGTCGCCGTGTCACCGCAGTCCACGTAGGTGACTCGCTCTCCGAAGTTGTAGCCAGTGGCTGCCGTGCAGCCGCCGACCACCACGGATCCGATCTTGTCGTTACTGACAATGCAGCCTCCGGCCGAGCCGACCTTCTCTTTGCCATCGGTGTAACCGTCCGGCGTGGATTCGATGATGGTGTAACCGTTGGAATTGCTCGCTCGCAGGTTATCGAACTTGTAGAAACCGTCTTCGTTCGTTTCCACGGTGATGGACACGACATTGCCAAGATAGTCGACTCCGGTCAACGTGACTTGAACTCCCTCGATACCCGCCTCGTTGGAATCCTTGACGCCGTCGTTGTCCATGTCGACATAGACATAGCCGGAAACGGAAGAAGGTCCGAGTTCGCCGAAGTTGTTGTTCGTGCTGTTGACGCCCATTCCAAGCACGATTCCGGAGAACTCGTCGTTCGCCGTCACTCCGCTAACGCTGCCGATCTTGTCCTTGCCATCGAAGTACCCGCTCGGCTGGATCTCCTTGACCTTGTAGCCAGCGGCGTTACTGGCGGCAAGATTCGAGAACTTGTACGAACCGTCGGCACCCGTTACGGCTTCGAGGTAGACACTATTTCCTTTATAGTCCTTGCCGGTGAGCACGACTGTCACTCCGGCAATGCCATTTTCCCCGGACTCCTTGATCCCGTTGTTGTTGCCATCACAGTAGACGTAACCAGCAATGGACGAGCCGCAATCGTCGCAGGACCGCGTGCCGCCGTTGTCCGCGCTGATGAGCCGCTTTTGCGACGAGTAAAAGATATTGCTGCTCCAGTTGGGGCCAAACACGTCGATGGCCGGGCCGCAGACGAAATCGACTTGGAAGTAGCAGTTAGGAACAACGACGGTGAGTCGGCCGGTCTGGCCGGGCATGTAAACGCCGGTCGCGACGTCATAAATCTCCTGCTGGCTAGCCGTCGTGTCGGAGAACGTAGCCCCCGGAGCCGTATAGCTCACTAGCGTCAGTTGTACTCCTTCGGGATGGCAGTAGCAGAGAGTGAACTCGACCGTCACCACGTCCCCTTGGCGAACCTTGCCGCGAAGATCGTTGACCGGCGTGGCGCAGCCGTTGATGTAAAACTTATAGCTGGGCACGCAACTCGTGTCGCATACCATCTCGTAGTTCGAGAAATCGTTGCCGGTCGATTGCGTGGCCCCGGTCGTTACCACGGTGTAATAGTCGCGTGGCGTCCGGAACGTTTGGACCCATCCGGTGGGAACCACTTCCTTCACAAAGTATGTCCCTGAAAGGAGACCGTTGAATGAATATCCGCCATTGGCGGCCGTCACCGTGGACGTGACGTACTGATCGGCGCCTGGGCCAGACAAATCCAGGACGCCGTTATTGTTGCTGTCCCGGTAGAGTTTGATGGTAACTCCGCCCAACCCCGTGTCATCGGACGAAATGCCGTTGCCAGTAATGTCCTTAAATTTGGTTCCGGAGATCGAGTTGCCTTGATACAGACCCGCGTCCCAGGAGAGATCGTTCTCGCCCGCGACGAGGTTGGTGACGACGGTGCGTCCGGTGACGGTGTTGGCATCGCTATCGTTGAGCGCGGTTCCGGTGTTCTGAGGGCTGAAGTAGTAGCCGGAGGGCTTGACGAACTCGACGGCATAGTCCCCGGGCGTCAGGTTGCTGAAGAGGTAATAGCCGCTGGCATTGGTCGTGGTGGTGTCGATGACGTTGCCGGAGCCGTCGAGCAAATTGACGGTAACACCCACGACGCCGGCTTCCGTGCCGTCCTGGATGCCGTTGGCATTGGTGTCATACCAGACGTAGTCGCCGAGGCTGGCCAGCTCGTACAGACCCGCGTCCCAGGAGAGGTCGTTCTCACCCGCGACGAGGTTGGTGACGACGGTGCGTCCGGTGACGGTGTTGGCGTCGCTATCGTTGAGCGCGGTTCCGGTGTTCTGGGGGCTGAAGTAGTAGCCGGAGGGCTTGACGAACTCGACGGCATAGTCCCCGGGCGTCAGGTTGCTGAAGAGGTAATAGCCGCTGGCATTGGTCGTGGTGGTGTCGATGACGTTGCCGGAGCCGTCGAGCAAATTGACGGTAACACCCACGACGCCGGCTTCCGTGCCGTCCTGGATGCCGTTGGCATTGGTGTCATACCAGACGTAGTCGCCGAGGCTGGCAAGCTCGTACAGACCCGCGTCCCAGGAGAGATCGTTCTCGCCCGCGACGAGGTTAGTGACGACGGTGCGTCCGGTAACGGTGTTGGCGTCGCTATCGTTGAGCGCGGTTCCGGTGTTCTGGGGGCTGAAATAGTAGCCGGAGGGCTTGACGAACTCGACGGCATAGTCCCCGGGCGTCAGGTTGCTGAAGAGGTAGTAGCCGCTGGCATTGGTCGTTGTGGTGTCGATGACGTTGCCGGAGCCGTCGAGCAAATTGACGGTAACACCCACGACGCCGGCTTCCGTGCCGTCCTGGATGCCGTTGGCATTGGTGTCATACCAGACGTAGTCGCCGAGGCTGGCCAGCTCATACAGACCCGCGTCCCAGGAGAGATCGTTCTCACCCGCGACGAGGTTGGTAACGACGGTGCGTCCGGTGACGGTGTTGGCGTCGCTATCGTTGAGCGCGGTTCCGGTGTTCTGGGGGCTGAAGTAGTAGCCGGAGGGCTTGACGAACTCGACGGCATAGTCCCCGGGCGTCAGGTTGCTGAAGAGGTAATAGCCGCTGGCATTGGTCGTTGTGGTGTCGATGACGTTGCCGGAGCCGTCGAGCAAATTGACGGTAACACCCACGACGCCGGCTTCCGCGCCGTCCTGGATGCCGTTGGCATTGGTGTCATACCAGACGTAGTCGCCGAGGCTGGCCAGCTCATACAGACCCGCGTCCCAGGAGAGATCGTTCTCACCCGCGACGAGGTTGGTGACGACGGTGCGTCCGGTGACGGTGTTGGCGTCGCTATCGTTGGAGCGCGGTTCCGGTGTTCTGAGGGCTGAAGTAGTAGCCGGAGGGCTTGACGAACTCGACGGCATAGTCCCCGGGCGTCAGGTTGCTGAAGAGGTAATAGCCGCTGGCATTGGTCGTGGTGGTGTCGATGACGTTGCCGGAGCCGTCGAGCAAATTGACGGTAACACCCACGACGCCCGCTTCCGTGCCGTCCTGGATGCCGTTGGCATTGGTGTCATACCAGACGTAGTCGCCGAGGCTGGCAGTCGGGATGGCGATGTTCGCAAAATTCAGACTCCCCGTCGCGATAAGACCCTGCATGCGGGTTTCGGTGGGGGTATTGGGGTGCGTTGCAACGTTAAGGAATGTGGCAACTTCGTTTTTGCCGACGGATTCCGCAAGGAATCCATTCGCGAACGCTAAGACCGCGTTGTATTCCGCGGGTGGCGTGTAAGCATTTGATCCACTGCCGAGAACGCGGAAGTTTCCTGACGATAGGTCGTCGGTGTTGTCGTAGAGGAGTTCCCAGACGGCGAGTTGAAGGGCTGCAGCCTTCGGGCCACTTCCCAAGGACGAAATGCCGTAGTGGTTGTAAAGGTAGGCGACGCGGCCTTCATTATGCGGGAAGCCGGATCCAATTACGTCGGAATTCGGATAGACATTGTACGGTCCGTTGATTCCGTTCCCAAAATCATTGAAAACGTCGGTGCAGACGGTCAAGAAGGTAATCGGACTCGACAGGCCCGGCCCGGTCAATCGGACGGGCAATTGCCCCGCAGAGGTCGTGCCGGTAGGTCGAGAGGTGCCAAACACTTCATAGTCGATGACTTCGAACATCCCAGTTGAGAAAAAGTAGTCGGAGCTAAAAGTCGCCATGAGGCTCTGCGGATCGATCACGGTGACTTGGATGGTATTGGGGGTCAACCCAATCGCGGGGTTGAGTTGTGATTGGATATCGGTCCCGACCGCCAAGTATCCGGCGGACGGAGTTTCCACGATCCGGTAGGTTCCGGGCGCGACGTTATTGAAGTGATAAACGCCATTGGAATCGGTGGTGGTCGTGTCGATCAGGGTGCTTCCGTTGGCGGAGAACAATTGGATCTCGGCGCCCACCTTAAAGGCGTCGGCAGCGCTTAGTTTGCCGTTGTTGTCGAGATCGAAGAACGCGGTACCTTGAAGGAAATTATTGGCGAGTAACTCGCGCGACTCGAGCGTTTCGAGATTGAATGGGGCGCGCCGAATCGGTTTTCGCCGGTGAACGTCCCCTTGGAATCTCTTGACGAGGTTGGATTGAAAAAGCTTCCACTTGAGCGCCCAAGACATAGACACCTTCTCCCCTGAATGAATTCCGCATGGATACCTTTCGGCGTGCTCACGGAACGTGAGTTCCGCTACGACCAAAGGTTCCAATTCCCCGTCGCGACAGCGGACAGGGCCACCGAGCCATTGGCGACGATGTGCGCGACCACGGCATCTCCCAATCTGCCGCGGCGATACATCGCCGACGCGAAGAACATTCCCGCCACGGTTCCCGCTCCCCAGCGGCCGTGGAGGATTCCGAACACAACCGAAGAGACGAGAAACGCAGGCCAGGAAAAGGTTCCCATCGGAACCTCGTCAAATCGCCTCGCGATCAGTCGGCGCGTCAAGTAACCTCGAAACGCCAACTCCTCGGCGATCGGCACCACCAATACGTGTCCAATACAGCGGGAAACCATCCAAAGTACGGCTCCCCACATGGGCATTTGCTGGAATTGAGCCGGCGTCGCGGTCACCGAACCTTTTCCCGGCGACAGGTAGTCAAACGCAATCCACAAGGCGGCGACCGCCAGCCCGGTCATGGCCGCCGCTGGCGAGCCACGAAGTAGTTTCAAACCCGCGTAAGTGCCGCGGAACGCGAACAAGACGAATGCGGCCGCGAAAACCCGAAGCGGGTACAGGTAGTCGAAACTCTCGGAAAAGGCGCTCGTTGCCATGGATGTGGCAACGATGGCGACCAGGGGCCCGAGATAGGCGGCAGTGACATTGACTCCCGGAGTCGATTCCTCGCGGACGGCATCGCGATGGAAGAAACGAGTCCGCTCGGCAAGGAACACGAGTGCCAGGCTAATGGCGTTGAACGCCAACCAACCGGCCTGCGAATGAAAGCCGCCGAGCGCGATTTCCTGCGACCAGCGATCGCCGAGCTGTATTAACGCCACCAGGCGAAACACGTTCGCCAGCCACATCACGGCCAGACCCATGGGCAAAAGCAACAGACTTCGAGGAAACAAGAGGCTCTCGCGCCTGGCGAGGAGGTAGACCACCACGAACGCGGCGACCAACGCCAGCCCCTCATATCCGGAGCAACTTGGCGCGATGCGGACATGAAATCGTTCGGTTCCGACCGTGTATTCTCGCACGTCGAGCATTGGATTGGCGTCAATGAGACGAAGGCCGGCATGGACGCCGTGGAGGGTCGTAAATCCCAGAGGATTCCAAAGCTGATCCGTGCCTAGACTTCCGATAGCCGTCAAGGTGGCTATGGCCATTCCAGCCAAGAGAATGACTCTGCAACGAACGAGAATATCGAGCCCTTGACGTCCCGACAGCAAAACGAGGCTCCAAGTGCCTATTGTAGTGACGGCAGTGCTAACCCAAGCGAATAGCCACCACCAGCCGAAGCGAGTCCAAGCGGCGTTTGCTTCGAGGATCTGTTTGGTAAACGCGACGAAGGCGAGGAATGACAATCCATGTAAAGACAGCCAGAAAGCCGTTCTCGAAAGGCCGGCGGACGACGGATCGCCTAATTGGCGAACGGGCATCTTTTGAATCACGAGCCAGCCGATCGACGCGGCAGCGACCGTCACCGCGAGACGGAGGAATACAGGCGCTCGATCGAGGATCTCAAAAACCGGACCGGAGGCTCCTCGCAAGGATTTGGTATCGAAGCGGACGGATAGAAAAAGCAATTCGCAGGCGAGCAAAAGCACCAAAAGTCCCAAGCGGGCCCGCAGGGCGAACTCGTTTCGAGTAGCGGCGAAACCATCCAGCGAGCTCATTCAGCAATCTTCCCAAGGTCCAAGTTTATCTTGTGAAAACAGGGCGCGATCCAGGCACGAGATCGCGCCCTTGGCTATGGCGCGTGCGCTCGATTACTTGCGGCGTCGATCGAGCAGCATCATCGTGCCGCCGAACACAACCGTCAGGGCGCCAGCGAGCGAACCCGGATCAAGCTCCGGTGCGTTGGGCGGCCCAGCAGGAGCCGCTTGGGCAGCGGCCGCCATTCCCGCGAAAACCAACGCAAATGCCGCCATTCGCACGCAAGCGCGGAATGACACAGATCGCTTGAAACGATCAAAGTGACGCATTGCGAAACCTTTCCTAAAGAGGAGAAAGAAACAACACTCGTCCCACAACGGACCCGAGAGCCTAGGTAATTGGACGAGCCTACGCAAAGTCGCCCCAAGGACGTGTACTCTGCGTCGTCCCATCCCGGGAAATACATGGAGAGTCTTTTCGAAATTCAGACGTTCGAGGAGGGTGTCACCAGTCCGAATTTTAGACCCGTGCGTTACGTTCGTGCCTCATTTCACCAGAGCCGTTCGCTACTTGGTAAAGACGCACCCAATCCATTCGAAACACGGGTCAAACCTCGCGTCCTTGCGGAGGTGCCGCATACGTTGCAACGAGCGTGCCAAACTCGGATGGAAGGGATGATTCGCGTGATGAGGCCTGATTTCTCGGGGAAACACGATGGGTTCGAGGGCTTGGGTGATACAGCGATGTGTAAAGGGGATTCGATCAACTGTAAAGCCGGTGAAACGGTGTCGACCAAGTGTACAAAAAATGAAGCATGAGCGCCGGGGTTTCACCCATCACACTTCAGAGCGGATCTTCCCGAAGGCAAATGAATCCTCCAGCCTATTGCCGCTCAGAAAAGTAATTCCGGGCCCGGAGTCAAATCATGAACGCCGCGAATTGCGGCTGGCGCCAAGGTTCTCCAAGCGACCGGGCCGGGGAATACGACATTCCTTTTCTAATGCTCTATAACTGGCGAATCGGCGACGGTAGGGCGTACGGGGGCGACGGGTGATGGCCGAACGGACTAGCGAATGAATCGGAGCAAGGCCAGCAACACCACCGCTCCGACCGTGGCGGTAATGAGGCTGCCGATCATTCCGACGGCGGAGATTTGAAGCAGATTGAAGAGGAAGCCGCCCAGGAAGGCGCCCAGAACGCCAACGATGAGATCGCCGATAAGGCCGAAGCCCCCGCCACGCATCAATTGGCCGGCGATCCAACCCGCGACAATTCCGATGATGAGAAACCACAAAAGGGACATGACGGGACTCCTCTTTCCGCTTGAACACCAAGAGCCGGTGACTTTCTCGTAACGATTATTGCCGCACCAACCCGCCGTGTCGATTCAATCTAGCCAAGGGATTGGCACTCAGATGCTCCGCCATTTCGGCAACAAGGTAGAACGAGCCGGTGACGCAGACGAGACCGGCCGATCCCTGGGTGCCGCCGTTCTCGTGTCCACTGGCATGAGTGATTGGGGAGTCCGCGCGCGTCAATTCACTGGCCACCAGCCAGGCGCTAGGAGGATCAAAGGCGACGGACACCGGAACGGGCAAGGGGGGCGCCTGGTTCGCGAGATCCGATGCGGGAATGGCGCGCGGGTTGTTTTGGTAAGCGGTGAGGATGACATGATCAAAGGCATCGGCGAGAATCTTTAGCATGGTTCGCCAATCTTTGTCCGCGGAGGACGCGAAAATCAGAATCCGCTTGGCCCGGTCTTTTCCTCTCTTGCCAAACGCGCTTTCCATGGATTCTCGCAGCGCACGGACGGACGCATCATTATGGGCAACGTCCAGGATTACCGTGGGTGCGCCGTGGAGGATTTGAAATCGACCCATGAAAGACAGGTTGGCGACGGCATGGGGAAGTTTTTCCGGCAGCGCGTCCTCCTTGGCCTCCAAAACGGTGTCCATCACCGCGGCGGCGACCGCGGTATTGCGAGCTTGATGTTCACCGATGAGAGGTATTTGCAGCGAGGGCCAATTCCTTCGCCAGGTTCGTATTTCGACCGTCCCCCCGGCGGTTCCGCGCGAGGAGTACCGGTAGTCGAAATCGACGCTTAACTGCCTCAGGGAACTCTCATTCTGACGAGCAACCTCTTCGATCACGGCGCGGACGGAGGGCTGCTCGACACCGGATACGACCGGTTTGCCTGTCTTGATGATTCCCGCCTTCTCTCGCGCAATGCTTTCGAGCGAGTTTCCAAGCTGCTTGGTGTGATCCATGCTAATGCTGGTGATGACGGAAACCGCGGGGACAACGACGTTCGTCGAGTCCAGTCGCCCCCCCATGCCCACTTCGATCACGGCCCAATCGACCGCCTGTCGTTGGAAATAGAGCATGGTGAGCGCGGTGGTAATTTCGAAATAAGTCAGAGCGGGTTGTTCGGGCTCAAGCTTCGCGTCGACGGCGCGGATCGCGGGGATCATGTCCGCGATGAGATGAGCGATTTCCGCCGAGGGAGCGGGTTCGCCGTTGATACGAAATCGCTCCTCGATCCGGAAAAAGTGGGGCGAAGTATGTAGGCCTACTTTGCCATGCCGCGCGCCCAGCATGGAGGCAACGAGGTGGCAGGTGGATCCCTTGCCCTTGGTTCCCGCCACATGCACGACGGGATAGGACAGGTGGGGCGAACCGAGTAATTGCAACAGTGCGTGCACGCGATCCAGGCGTAGCTCCGTGCGATCGGGCATCCCCTTTCGCTCGTAGTTGAGCCGTGAACCCAAGAACTCCTGCATCTCGTCGTTGGTCATGAATGGAGACTTTGTTTTCCCGGTCGTGGGGAAGGAATCGTTCCGCCGCTTGCCTCGAGTCGCTTGATTAATTCCTCTTGAAGGTCATCGAGCGACGCGGGAGCGTCGGCCACCGATCGCTTGAGGGCGGCAGTAAGTTCACCCGCTCTTTGTGCCACGACAGCTTCCGAAAAGAACCAGTAATAATTCAACGCGGGTCCATCGCCGTGAGGGCTCGCCACGAGCGTGGCCCACGCCTCGAACGTCGGCGCGAAGGAGCCCTCCGGTTCGATTCGGGCCATAGGCAATGCCGCGGCGATCTCCTTGACAAGCGTCGCGTCTCCGTGCAAGACGGGTGGATTCGCCGAGTTCTCGAAGGCATGGATGGCACGGGTCGTACTTTCGCTCGGGGGCCACAGCCAAATTCTTTCTGGAGTCCAGAGACGTCCGGAAAGCCCTTCGTCGTTCAACGCGTAAATCCAAATCGGTATTTCCCGAAGACCGTCGATCTTTTTTAAGGCCTGCAACACGCGCCATCCTAAACCGTCCTGCCTCGTTCCATGGATGAGAATCAGTTTTGGCTGCAACGTTCTGGCCATGATGCAAGCGGCGTCCGCGCCGGGCGCGCGCAGAACCTTGTAGCCGGCATTTCCCAGTTTGTCCGTGATTTGATCCGATCCAACGCCCTCGTCGTCCACGAGAAGGATGGTGAGCATTCCCGCGGCGGGCGAACTAGCCATGATCTCGCGGCGTAGGCCCGATAGCCCATGGCGAAGTTCGGATAAATCCGCGGACGATTCGAGCAGACGCATCAACCCTTTCACCTGTAGATGAAGGTTTTGCAGGCATTCCCGTTGCGCCGGATTCCAGGGAATGGACTGGTCTTGCTGCAGGAGAGAGGCGTAACTTTGAATCGAGACCAAGGGAGGCCGAAGGGTCGCGCAAATGGAATTAAGCACTTGAGTTAGGTCCGCCTGGGGAGTCGTCAGGGAGGAATCCCGCTCCTTGAGGGTCCATTGTTCCGCCAGGGTGTCGAAGGCGGCGAGCACGGACTCCCGATCTTCGGGAAACCGTTTCAGTCGCAGATCCTTTCGTCCCTGTTTCAATGCGATTAGGCCCTGCCGGACGCGTTGCAGCAGCGAGCGTTGACGGAATCCCCAGAGAATGCATCCCAAGGCGACGCCGGCAAGGATCATGTTCAAAAGATCCGTCCAACTAACCATCCAACCTCTCGCCTCAAACCCCATTTTCCCGCGGCAACTGACACGATACGATGGTCCCTTCGGGAAGTAAAATTTTTTGTTTTCTCCCGCGAATTACCCCGGACATCGACTTGTCTTTGATTCCTGGTGGAGCGCCCGGCATTGAATGGGTTCTGGTGGTGGGCGGGACCGGATTGGCGATTGGCCCAAAGGACTTAGCCGTGAAAAAGGATGTGCAAGCGGAAATCGAGAAGCTCCGTGGGGAAATCGAGAAGCACAATCGCCTGTACTACGAGAAGGCACGGCCGGAGATCACGGACGAAGCGTTCGACGCGCTGATGCGTCAATTGCAAGATCTGGAAGTAGCGCATCCAGAGTTCGCCAGCCCCGACAGTCCCACGCAGCGAGTCGGAGGAGCGCCGCTCGAGGAATTCCGCACGGTTCGCCATCGGGTTCCCATGCTCTCCATGGACAATACGTACAATCCGGGCGAGCTTCGCGAATTTCATACGCGCGTTCTCAAGCTTCTCGAAGGGGACCAGCCTACCTACACGGTCGAGCCCAAGATCGACGGCGTTTCGATTTCTCTGACCTATGAACGGGGACGATTCGCACTCGGCGCGACACGAGGCGATGGACGTAGCGGAGATGACGTGACGGCGAATTTGCGCACGATCCGGGGCATTCCCCTCAAACTCGGTTCTGGTGCCCCGGAACTGTTCGAGGTACGTGGTGAGATCTTCTTCCACAAGGAAGATTTCGCCGAGATCAATCGGCAGCGGGAAGAAGACGGGGAACTCCCGTTCGCGAATCCTCGGAACTCGGCTGCTGGAACGCTCAGTTGCTCGATTCGCGTCTTGTTGCCGAGCGTCCCCTGCGATTTCTCGCCTATGGCGTGGGATTCACCCAGGGAGAGGTTCCCGGTACACAACAAGAGACGCTCACTTGGCTTGCCACATTGGGGTTGCCCACGAGCCCAGAAACGAAGGTGTTTGATGATTTCGATCGGCTCGTGGAGTACTGCATCGGATGGTCGGACCGCCGGCATCAGCTTGCTTATGAAGTCGACGGCATGGTCATCAAGGTCAATGACTACTTGCAACGCGAACTTCTCGGGACGACGAGCAAATCTCCGCGATGGCAAGTGGCGTATAAGTACGCGGCCGAGCAGGCGGTGACGACGCTCGAGAAAATTGAAATCCAGGTGGGCAAGACGGGAATGCTGACGCCGGTCGCGCACCTGACTCCCGTGTTGCTGGCGGGAACGACGGTTTCTCGAGCCAGTCTGCACAATGACGACGAGATCAAGCGCAAGGACATTCGCGTTGGCGACAAGGTGGTGGTCGAAAAGGCCGGCGAAATCATTCCTCAGATCGTCGCCGTCAAGACCGAGGAGCGGGACGGCAGCGAAAAGGTGTTTCACTTCCCCAAACATTGCCCGGCGTGCGAAACCGAAGCGAGGCGTGACGACGGGGGAGTCTACATTCGTTGCCCGAACCCCAAATGTCCCGCCAAGTTCAAGAACGTCCTCGAGTTTTTCGCCCATCGCCATGCCATGGACATCGAAGGGTTGGGGCCGGCGATCATCGATCAACTCGTCGATACTGGACTCGTGAACTCCTTGCCCGACCTCTTCCGTTTGACCGAGGACCAATTGGTCCCGCTCGAACGGATGGGAAAGAAATCCGCCAAAAACTTGATAGCCGCCATCGGCGGAAGCAAGAGCAGGGGACTTTCGCGCGTCCTCGTGGGACTTGGGATAAGGCACGTCGGGAGGCGAGCCGCCGAAATCCTTGCCCAGCATTTTGGTAACATCGATGGTTTGCTGGTGGCCAATGCGGCGAAGCTCAGCGAGATTCCGGAGATCGGTCCGGTGATCGCGGAGAGCGTGGAGCGTTATTTCCAAAGCGACGAAGGGCAAAGGAACGTCAACGGATTGCGAGAACTCGGCGTCCAATTGACCGAAGAGCTGCCCGTTGCCGAAACCAGCGGAGCAGGGGGAAGCCTGGCGGGAAAATCCTTCGTGGTCACCGGGAAGTTGAGCCGGTTCTCGCGCGAGGAAATCCACGAGTACATCAAAGCCCATGGAGGCAAGGTGGCCAGCAGCGTTTCGTCCAAGACCGATTACTTGATCGCGGGAGATGATGCTGGTTCGAAATTGGCGAAAGCCAAGTCGCTTGGCGTCACCGTGCTCACGGAGAAGGAGTTTCAGTCGCTCCTCCCATCGAATGAACAAGGAACCTGATCGCGTCGTAAATCCGATTTATCCCCACGAAAGTTGTCCAGGCGCGCCGGCGACGATACCTTGGTTGGAGACTTGGACAACTTCGACGATTTCCATCGTCTGTCGATTTTTCCATGCCCGCGACACCGGGGCTGGTGGCGAGACGGAGTTCGAGTAACAAGAGGCCTGTTCGTGGATCTCCACGGAACACGGAACGTCGGGCAGCACCCACAGAGGGAACCATGAGCACGAATGTGTCGTTTGAGCAGGCGACTTTGGCAGCGGAAACAAACGCCCCAGCATCGCCCCGCGGTCGTTTATTCATTCCATGCTTGATAGTCTTTCTCAGCGGCTTTTGCATCATGGTCATCGAACTGGTCGCCGGCCGGTTGGTCCATGGCTTTATCGGCTCGTCGCTGTACACATGGACGTCGATCATCGGCGTAATTCTCGCCGGCATCACCGCGGGAAACTACGTTGGCGGCCGTCTGGCTGACCGTTTCGAGTCCAAACGCCTGGTCGCGACCCTCTTTTTCCTGTCCGCGGCGAGCACGATTCTCATGTTGCCCGCCTCGAAATGGATTGGCAATTTCACCGCGACGTGGATCCAAACTCCCTCGGATTGGGCGTGGCGGATCGTCCTGGTGATCATCGTTTCCTTCCTTCTGCCGGGCACCGTTCTCGGCATGATCAGCCCGTCGATCGCAAAGTGGGCGCTCGACTATGGTTTCGCCACCGGCCGGACGGTCGGCTCGATCTACTCTTGGAATACCGTCGGAAGCATCGTCGGCACGTTCGTAACGGGATTCATCCTTCTCTCTCACTATGCCGCCACCACGATCGTCCAGATCTCCAGCGTGACGCTGGTGGCCATCGGGGCATGCTTTCTCCCCGCCATATTGCTGGATATGCTTCGCGCCACGACCCCCGAGGAAGAACTCGCGGCGGAATCTACCCGGGTGGCGAAAGGGGGGGCGGGCTGGTCGATTTTCCTTCCCGGTTTGCTGGTATTTCTCAGTGGCTTTGCCGTGATGTTGGTCGAACTATCGGCCAGCCGACTTACTTCAACGCACATCGGCCAGTCGGTGTATACCTGGACGAGCGTCATCGGCGTGATTCTCGCGGGAATCAGCGTCGGCAATTACCTCGGCGGGCAAATGGCGGACAAGTTTCCCGCTCGGCCGCTCGTGGGCGCCCTTTTCCTCGTTTCCTCCTTTTTCTGTCTTTCGGTACTGCAGACGCATGAGTTTGTAGAACATGCGACGTTGAAGTGGATGGGACCGGTGCCGTGGGGCTTGCGCGTTTTATTCGTCGTGTTCGGCGCGTTTTTCTTTCCCGCGGCGTCGCTGGGAACCATTAGTCCCGCCGTGGCGAAATGGGCGCTCGACAAAGGGTACGCCGCCGGCCGAACGGTCGGAACCATTTACGCCTGGAATACGATCGGAAGCATTGCAGGAACTTTTCTCACCGGATTTTTCCTCATCTCGACTTTTTATATCAGCCGCATCGTCTCGGTCACCAGTGTCGTCATGGCGGTTTTGGCCCTGATGTTCTTGTTGGTTTCCGGAACATGGACGACGCGGATCTTGGCGATGGCTTGGACCGTCATCGCGGTTGTGTTCACGTTGTTCGCATGCATTCCCAACAGCAGATTCGAGAACGCGGTTTTGACCGTCTGGCCGGTGCGCGAGATTGAAGACGCGGATCCGGAACGAGCGGCTGAGAGCCGGCAAACGATGCAACGCTGGCGTCTGGAAATGGCGGCTCGATTGGTCGGTCGACGTGAAGAAATCAATCTTTATGATGGTTTCGGGTACATCGACGATTTCCAGTACTACGACGAATCCAACTATTACGACATCAGCGTAAAATCCGACATGCTGGATTCAAACTTCTCCGACGACGTGCTCAAGGATGATTCCGGAAAGGTGCTCGAGGACGAAAACGGCACGCCGAGACGGCGTCGGCGACTCATTCGGTCGCTGACGCTGGACGCATTGATTCATGGTCACATCGACATGGCGGACTATGGCTACTTGCATTACGAATACGAGCACATGTACGCGACCATCAGCCACCGACTGCTCAAGAAACACAAGCAGCAAGGTGAGGACCTGAGCGTATTGTTTCTCGGCGGTGGCTCGTACACGTTTCCAAGGTATTTGTTGGAGACCTATCCGGATCTGGCCTGCGTGGTCGCGGAAATCGATCCCCGTGTGACGCGAGCGGTTCAGCGTTCTCTCGGACTTAACGCCGCGAATCGCAAAAAAGTGTACGTGATTGCCTCCGATCGGAAGGAGAAGGCGCCTGAAACCTGGCGCTCATTTCCGGACGGCCCACCATCCATTTCAGAACGATTCGAGTACCTCGTCGACTCCTTCCGGCCCGTGCCGGAAGAACGGCAGTCCTACTTGTTCTGGGCGAATCGGCTGGAAGTGGTCGGCGCCACCTCCGAGGAAGAACTCACGGAGAAGGTTGATTTCGTGCTAGACATTCGTCCCGATCGAAGCGAGCCCCATGCCGACATCGACAAGGCGCGGCAGTTGAAACTTACCGTCCTCGGACCCGCAGAGTTCGATGAAATGTGCGAGACGACCTCACATCCCAACATTACCACCCATCACATGGATGCCCGGCAATTCGTGATGCAGTCACAAGATATCGGCAAATTCGACGTGATTTATGGCGACGCGTTCAACGATTTTAGCGTTCCCGCACACTTGACGACGGTCGAGTTCAACGAGCAAATGGCGAAATTGCTCAAGCCGGACGGCATTTTCATGGCAAACGTCATCGACGTTTGGCAGATCAGCAAGTTCATGGGCGCTTACCGCAACACGCTGGAAAAGGTCTTCAAGCACGTTTACGTCATGTCCACCAGTTCCGGGCGACCGTCCAATACCAGAAGCACGTTCGTGATTATGTGCTCGCAACAGCCCATCGACTTCGAGGGACTTGGTAAGAATCCCGGTGAAGAAGGCTACGCGGGATCCGTCATGGAAGGAAGTCTTCTCGGCCCGGTGATTCGTGGCGGCCTAGAACCGATCCAAGACGTGACTTTCAGAGCCGATGGCGAGCAAACAACCTTTGAACTACCCACCGAGGCCAAGCAGGCAAGCGTCAGGGTGTCAAAGGACGCGGTTTCCGTGACGCTCGACGATGACGCCTACTCCTTGGAGGGGGGAAAAACATTGAAAATGAAATTGCCCCCCAACGCGGGAAGCACCGTTCACGTGACCCTTTACTCCGACCGGAAAATCGTCCTCACGGACGACTACTGCCCGGTGGACAACATGCTCTCGGAAGTTATCGCGACCCGGGTACGGGACTAAGTTTGCCTTGCGCGATTTCGGCGAGGGCCTCGTCCGCCGCCTCCACGGTCGCGTCGATCTCCTTTTCTCCGTGGGCGGCCGATACGAACATCGCTTCGAATTGGCTGCACGGGAGGTAGACCCCTCGCTCGATCATCTTCCAGAAGAACTGGGCGAATCGCTTGGTGTCGCTCTTGGTGGCGGAGGCATAGCCGTTGACTGGCCCGGGATGAAAGAAAAGGGTAAGCATGCTTCCGACGCGGGCGACAAAATGTGGAATCTGGTGCCTACTAGCTGCTTGGTTCAAGCCTCGCGCTAACCGGTTCGCGAGAACCTCGAGCTTTTCATACGGGGGGTTGTCCCGCAACTCCGTCAGAGTTGCAATCCCCGCAGCGACGGCCAGCGGATTGCCGGAAAGCGTTCCCGCCTGATAAACCGGACCGCTCGGCGACACTTTGCTCATAACGTCCCGTCGGCCACCATAGGCGCCAACCGGCAAGCCCCCACCGATGATTTTTCCAAACACCGTCAGATCGGGCGTTACCCCGTAACGCTCTTGGGCGCCTCCATAGGCCAATCGAAACCCGGTCATGACCTCGTCGAAGATCAAGAGACTGTCATGTCTGGACGTTAGCTCGCGAAGCCCTTCCAGAAAGCCGGAAACCGGTGGGACTAATCCCATATTACCCACCACCGGTTCCAGGATGACTCCCGCGATTTCCGTTCCCGACTTTGCAAACGTGTCGTGCAACGAACTGAGGTCATTAAACTCCAAGACGATGGTGTCTTGAGTACAACCTTCAGGGACGCCAGGACTTGTGGGAACGCCCAGGGTGGTGGCCCCAGAACCCGCGGCCACTAGCAGGCTGTCGACGTGGCCGTGATAGCAGCCCGCGAACTTGACGATTTTGTTTCTTCCCGTGTATCCCCGCGCGAGTCGAACGGCGCTCATGCTCGCTTCCGTTCCACTACTTACGAGTCGAACCGATTCGACGCTGGGTAGGGCGTCGATTACCATTTCCGCGAAATCCGTCTCCGCGATCGTGGGTGCGCCAAAAGTGGTACCGCGTCGCAAGGCGGCTTCGAGGGCGGCAGTGACCTTCGGATGTTGGTGTCCGAGAATCAGTGGACCCCAGGAGCCGATGTAGTCGATGTATCGATTGCCGTCGATGTCGGTAAGGAAGGCTCCCTTACCCTCGGCAATGAGAATCGGATGGCCTCCCACGGCCCCGAAGGCGCGCGCGGGACTGTTCACCCCGCCGGGAATGGATTGGCAGGCTCGAAGATACTCTTTTTGGCTTTCTGGCCAACTCGCCAGCATCATGTTATCCTTTTATTGCGATGATTGCACGGCCAACGCTCGCGCCTCCTTTTCACATACGAGTGTCGCGTTGCAATAGCAAATCGCAATCACTTTGGCTCCATTTGCCGAGGCATTTATCCCGTGACCAATAATCTGAGTACATTGGACCAGTTCGAACTTCCTTCGCTACCTCGCGCTGCATTGCAAGTCATCAATCTGATTCAGAATCCGGACGTCGATCTTCAACAGTTGAGCAAGGCGGTTGAGGTAGATCCGGCCCTAGCCATGCGCATCGTCCGTTTGTCGAATAGCTCTTTGTTCGGTTTGTCTCGTGAGATCGCCAGCGTGCGGCAAGCCATGGTCATCCTCGGTCTTCGGACGGTAAAGGTGGCAGCACTTAGCTTTACGCTTCTGCAGTCGCTGCCGTCGACGGGCACCAACGAAATCCTCGCGAACTGCTGGAAGCGCATTCTCATCAACGCGCTCGGCTGTCGACTGCTTGCCAAACTCTTCAAGATCGACATGGAGGAGGCGTTTCTGGCGGGCCTGCTCCAGGACATCGGCATCTTGGTCATGGCGAGCAACGTCTCGGAAGAGTATGCCGCCATATGCGAAAAGTCTCTCAGCGATAATGCTCCCGCCATGCACGAAATCGAAAAGGAGCAATTCGGCATCGATCACGGGGAGCTTGGAGCCAAGTTGATCGAGCGTTGGTCCTTGCCGAACACCTTGGCCCAGGCGGTTCGCGAGCATTCCCATCTCCCTGTCGTCAAGGCCCTGGAAGAGAATCGGCGGGATCTGGTCGTTCTGATGGCGGTTGCGGAAAGCGTTACCGACTTTCTCGTCAATCCGACGATCAAGAACCTCGAAACGTTTGACGCAGTCTCCTCCTGTTTCGGCGAATACAGTTCTCAAGTCGACAAGTTCGTGCAGCACCTCGAAATCCAAGTCACGGAGATGGCCGAATTACTCGATCTGAATCTTCCGTCCGGCGAAAGTTACGAAAAGATCCTGCAGCGCGCCCGAGATCTCTCCAAGAACATGCGCGTGCTCCATCGCGATGCACTTCCAATGCGCATGCGGCAAGAGTTTGCCATGGCAAAACGGCAGCAATGGTATCTTTCCTTGGCGCTCGTCCAGGTCAATCAGGCGGTGAAGCTGGAGAAAGAGAATCGCGAGCACGAAAGGGTGGCAATCGTCGACGAAGTCGCCACCGCGCTTCAAGAGATGTCGCGGGACTGCGACTCCCTGTTTCGCTTGAGCATGGATGTTTTTGCCATCCTGGCCCCAAACACGCCCCAGACCGGCGCCGAGTCCATGTGCCAGCGAATTCTCAATCTGATGTCCAGCCGATCCGCGGAAGTGGATGGCCGGAATCTTCCACTCGATATCACCATCGCGACCGTAACCATGGAACCCGACGACGACGAATCGGACGGTGATACCTTGCTCAGACAATCGGTGGCAAATCTCAAGGAAGCGAGATCGACGAGCAAAACCATCTGCACCACGCTCTGAGATGGGCGCTGTTTTGCGGGCGATTCGCGCGCCATCGCCGGTCCGACGTTCCTGGCGTTCTTGTTGACGTTTAGCGAGAACCAATTGCCGATCCGCGCGACTCCAACGTATTGGAGTTATTTTGCGTTCTGTTTGGTTAGCATTTCCATCAGGCATTCGACCATCGACAAGGCAAACGATGGATCATTGATGTGCATGTCGAGTTCGAGCATCCGAACATTTCTGCCCACGTTTGCGCGTATGGCGTTGAAGAGGGCCTCGTCGGCATGGGGATCCCAAAAGGGTTTCCCTTCCGCGTCGATGGCGGAAACACCCCGTAACGGCAAGGCAATCGCCGTCGGCCCGCGGGAAGCGGACGCCTTGTACGCAATTTCGGCTCCGAGTTTCGCGTTTTCTTCGGGAGTGGTGCGCATCAAGGTGACGTTTTCGTTGTGAACATAGAATTGTCGCCCTTCGAATTGCGTCGGCACGGTCGCGCGAGGGCCGAAGTTGACCATGTCCAACGCGCCGACGGATAGGACCTGCGGCACGCCACGGTCCGACGCGGCTGTCAGGCGACGGGGGCCGGCGGAGAGCACGCCACCCACCAATTCATCCGCCAATTCGGTGGTCGTGACGTCGAGCACTCCGGTGATGAGTCCGTCGGCGATCAGCGATTCCATGGCCTCTCCACCCGTGCCGACCGCATGAAAGACGAGGACCTCGTATCCCTTCGATTCCGCGAGGGCCCGGCATCGTTCGACGCAGGGTGTCGTCACGCCGAACATGGTCGCGGCGAGGACCGGTTTCTCGGCTGCCTCTCGGGGAAGGGGAGGGGATTGGATCATTCCTGCCATGGCGCCGGCGGCATTTCTCAGCACGGTGCTGCTGATCCGGTTGATACCCGAAATGTCGGTTACCGAATGCATCATCAGTAGATCGCGCGGACCGACGAACGGCCGGACTTGCCCGCTCGCCAAAGTGCTTACCATCAGCTTCGGCACGCCAAACGGGAGCGACCGCATGGCTTTCGTCGCAATGGTGGTGCCCGCGGATCCTCCCAGGCCGAGGATGCCGTCGATTTTTCCCTCGCGATATAGCCGCATGGCAATCGCCTCGGCACCCCGTGCCGACGCCTCGATGGCGTCGCCGCGGTCCCCTGCTTCCTGGATCGACGCCAACTTCTTTCCCGACGCCTCGAACACCATTTCACGTGGAATGTCCGCAGGGATCGACGGTGGACCCATTACCCCAGCGTCCAGGACCATGCTTTCGATCCCCTGACGCTGTAGGCATTCCCGGACGAATCCAATCTCCAGCCCCTTCGTATCCAACGTCCCAATAAGAAGAACGGCCATGGTGTATTCCCGAGGACTTGAGCAAGTGTGCACGCGAACGCAAGGCTTCCATACTCTCCACGAGTCCAGCAAAGTCAAGCGCCGATCCCGTTCCACCGCGGCGCGAGCTTCAATGCCGCTTGCGGAATTGGCTCGGCGCAACTTGCAACGAGCCGGGGGGACGTTATTTTTCTGATGACCAATCGTTCGCCTTGGTAAAAACGTGCGATAGACTCGAACGTGGCTATACCGATCGTTACGCACCATGCCCCGTGGAAAAGAGCAGGGGGGAGCGGATCGCGAAGTATGCTTGAACGGCGAGATTGTGGGGATGATTTATTTCGACAATGCTGCGACGAGCTTTCCCAAGCCCGAAACCATGTACCGGGCCATGGATGAGTTCGCGCGCCGTTCGCTGGGAAATCCGGGTCGGGCGGGACACCGACTTTCTCGGGATTCCGAGTTCGCCATCGACCGGTGCAGGGTACTTCTCAATCGATTTTTTCACGGCGAAGGACCGCGCCGATTCATCTTCACGCTCAATGGCACGGATGCGCTCAACCTGGCGATCAAAGGGGCCGTTTCTCCCGGCGACCATGTGGTCACGGGAAATCTCGAACACAATAGCGTGCTCAGACCGATTCACACCTTGGAAAAAGCGGGCGTGATTCACGTCACGCGCCTTCGCAGTAATGCCGCTGGCTATTACCGCCCCGAGGACGTTGCCGAGGCCATCCGACCATCGACCCGCTTGGTGGTATTGACGGACGCGTCGAACGTTTTGGGCACCATTCAATCGACGGCGGCGATTGGCCAGATTTGCCGCGAGAAAGGCGTCTTGTTTCTGGTTGACGCGGCTCAGAGCGCCGGTGCGCGCGCGATCGACGTCCAGCGTGAGTGCATCGATCTACTTGCCACGTCGGGTCATAAATCCCTCTTGGGGCCGACGGGAACCGGCGTGCTTTACGTCGGACCACGCGCCCAACTCAGATCCTGGCGCGAAGGAGGCACGGGTGGGGATTCATTGCTGCCAACACAACCCACGGAATTGCCCTTTCTCTTGGAAGCAGGAACGCCGAATGTTCTAGGAATCGTCGGTCTCTCCGCGGGAATGGAATATCTTCTCGACAAGGGGATGGAACAAGTAGCAGCCATCCACGATCGTTGGGTTCGATTGCTGCACGACGCTCTCGCCACCGTTCCAAACGCGACGATATATTCCTGTCCACTTCATGACAGGGGTTCCGAACCATCTCAAGTCTTGAAAATGGTCTCGACGGTGGAGAGTACCGGGCGGGATTCATTCTCTTCGGCGGACCACGATTCCACCGCCACTCCGTCCCGGATTCCCGTGGTAACGTTCAACCTCGGGGGAATCGCGCCCGAAGATCTCGCCACCGTTCTGGATCACGATTTCCAGATTGCCGTACGGGCGGGTCTGCATTGCGCGCCGACGGCACACGAACACTTGGGAACCGTGCCCGACGGAGCCGTTCGGGTGAGCCTTGGAATTTTCAATTCCGAGTCGGAAATTCTCGCGTTGGCCGAAGCCTTGCGGTCGATCGCGCGTGAATTGTCGTGAACTCGAGCCGACACCCGTCCGTAACTCGATACATCTCAACGCTGTCGGGGAATGTGGGAAACGGGTCCTTTCCCCGGTTCGCTTCTGTCGATTTGGCGCCCGAATTGGGTACGATAGGATTCGAAGATATCCACCAACCCTACCCGTGGGCTTCAAAGCCTTGGGAGTGGGGAAGAGAACCGTTGCCGTTCAGAGTAGTAATGCCGTGGCCCGTCACCCATTCATGGACGCCGCGGATTTCGGCTAGCGCCAAGACGCGCCTTTTGACCGAGCCGTGTGTTGCGACATTACTCTTCTGATGCTCAAGGACTACCAACGGGAATAACCTCTCGATCAGAGGGTCGGGAATAGCGAGCTTTTGGGGAGTGCGGGAATGCCAATTCGTCGATTAGCGGATGCATGGATGGAAACGCATAACACGCGGACATTACGCTTTGATTTCCGCGATGATCCGATTGATTTCCTGCCCGGTCAGTTCATCATGACCCACGACTGGTTCAAAGGATATGATAAACCGGTCAAGCGCGCTTACAGCATCGCGTCGAGCCCTCTGCAAAAAGACTTCGTGGACATCACGGTAAAACGCGAGGTTCCGGGGTTGATGTCGATCCATCTGACGGAAATCCCGGTTGGTTACGAAATGGAAGTCTCCGGTCCGAATGGGAAGTACCATTATGAACCGTCGCAAGGCAAGAAGGTGTTGCTCCTCGGCGCCGGGAGCGGAGTGACGCCGCTGCATTCGATCGCCCGTTACGTTCTCGATAGCGAACTCAAAGATGCAAAGGTCATGCTCTTCTACAGCGTCAAGACGCCTCGCGACATCATTTACGAAAAGCTTTGGCCCGAAATGACGGCGAAGCACCCGAACTTCAAATTCCATTTGACGGTCACGCGAGCTCGTCCGGAACAATGGTCGGGTCGGCACGGTCGAATCGCGTCTTCTTGGATACGGGAAAAAGAAGGGGACGTCAGCGACGCGGTCGCCTTCATTTGCGGCCCCGGTCCGATGGTCGAGTCGATGGAGCAAGTCTGCCGGGAGCTTTCGATTCCGGACTCTCGGATCAACACGGAAAAGTGGTGAGGCAACGCGAGGATGGGGACCCGCCGGCTCGTAACGATTTATCTGATTTTTGCCGGCGCGGCGATCATCGCGGTTTTCGCCGCCGCCTGGTGGAGCGGCCGGGGAACCCCCGACTTCGAAGCCGGGCGCCTGGCATATATCGAGCAGCGAATGCTCCGGCAAGCGCGCGATCGACTGGTCACGCAACTGAATGAATTGGAGTACAAAGTTCGTTCGCTCGCCGAGGAAATTCCCTCCAGCATGGGGGAAAAGGACCCGTCGCTTCCCGGCGTCCTCGAGCGATCCTTGGGCGCTCTCGATCTCGAAGGAATTCAGCTTCGCCGGTACGGCAAGGAAGGGGAGTTGATCCTCGATTTCCCCGCCAGTGCCCCGCAACGATTTCCCAAGATCAAAAACGAAGAACTCTCCGAGTTGATGGCCTGGAGCAGGGACGCGAAAAACGCCCATGCCATCCGATTCGACGTGCTTCAACTACCCTATCGTTCCGACATTCAAAGCCGTGACGTGGTTCGATACAGCGTGGCGTGTTGGAAAACGGGAGAAGGGGGGCTGGAGTCGCCGGACGGACTCCTATGTCTCTGGTTTCCGAGCACGCTTTTGCTCAGCTCGTACTTGATTCCGACGCACCTTTTGCCGGAGAGCTATTCGTTCGCGCTTTACTGGGAACACACCGAAAACGATACGGGCTCTTTGCCGAGCATTCTTTGGCATTCGGCGGAACCGCAGTGGATTCGCGCGGAGGGAGAGGACGCAAGCGCATTTCTCCAATCCCTGATGAAACAAACGAAGATCCTGGTTGAAAGTGGCGAAGACGCCGGCATCATCGACGTTCCACGTCGGGACGGACATTCGCGAAAGGAGGTGGTGGCGCTCGTTCCCGTCGTTTTTGGCGCCAAACGATGGATCGTCGGCCTGAGCACGCCGTATGAAATCGCCGTCGAGTTCTCCGCCGCCCAACGAAATTTCATGGTCTTGCTTACGATCCTTACGCTCGCGGTATTGCTCGTGGGGGTCGGCTTGCTCTTCTACCAAAGAACCCGCATCGAGGTCGAAGCAAGCGAGCAAAGACGCTCCCAGCTCCGCAAGATGCAGTACGACTATCGAGAACTATTCTCCGAGAACCCGACCGCGATGCTGGTCTTCGACGATCAGTCGCAACTTGTCGACTGCAATTTCAGCGCGGAACGGTTGCTGGGTTTGTCGCGGGAGGAGGGGCTCGGGCGACGATGGTCGGAGTTATTTGACGAGGCGAGCGTTCGACCGCTATGGGATTCCCTGCGGGATCGTGGCCACCTTTACGCTCGGGACGCGCAGCTTTTGCGCGAAGGGGACGGCACGCCGCTTTTGGTCGAAATCTGGGGACGGTGCATCGGCGACTTCTGGATCGTCATGGCGCAAAACGTGGCCCAGCGGCGGGAATTGGAACAGCAATTGGCGCGCGTGCGACGCATGGATTCCGTGGGATCGCTGGCGTCCACCTTGGCCCACGATTTCAATAATCTATTGGGTCAAGTGCAGATCATGGTGTCGAACTTGAGGACCGATCTGCCCGCAGGCTCACCCTTCGCGGACGATCTTGCAGCGATCGAGAAGAAGGTGGACGACGCGTCCGAAATGGTCGCGAATCTGCTGGCTTCGCGAGAAAACGTGGTCTCGTCCGATCCGGTGATCCTGGATCCGGTGTTGCGCGAGTTCGCGGTCAATCAGAAGAAAGCTTTGCCGAAAAACGTCGAACTTCGTTTGGAACTAAGGTCCGATCTTCCGACCGTCTGGATCACGCCCCACGCGTTGCGGCGGGTGCTCGACAACCTCTGCCTTAACGCCTGCGATGCGATGCCTTACGGCGGAAGTCTTGCCCTCAAGGCCTACGGACGCGTGATCGAGCCCCCGCACGACACCCAGCAACTACCCGCCGGGAGCTACTCGGTACTGGAAATCTCCGATACCGGCGTGGGCATGTCGCGCGACGTACTCGATACGATTTTCGAACCATTTTTCACGACCAAGGACAAAGGCAAGGGCACGGGGCTAGGGCTTTGGACCGTCTACCGAATCGTCCGCAAGCTGGGGGGCTGGATCCACGTTCAGAGCCGTCCAGGAAATGGCACGCGCTTCACCATCTATCTCCCGCAAGCTCGATTTACGGAGGATGAGGTGCAGTCCCGAATGATCGCCAATGCGGGAGGATCACCGAAGCTACTTCCGCCGATCGAAGGAAATACTGCCGCAAAACCCGATTCCACGCTCACAAAAGGGGCCGCTTCTTAATAAATTATTGAGCATTGGAACAGTAACGTCGAATTTCCCGCCTCGGTCGATCGAAGAGACTTGGCGCCATGCGGGCCACGGCGTTTCTTTGCTCAGCGGCAGTTGGATAGAGCGGAAAAGGAGAATTGCCGCCATCACGCCCAAATGTTCTTGAATTCGATCAGGAGACCAGCGGTTGACGGAAGAAATCGTCCTCGGAGGGTACCGCAGGGTTAACGTGCTTCAGACGGGCCAGACCAGCGAGGTCTGGGAAGTCGTCGAAGCGACGGGAAACCAGCGTTTTGCCATGAAGCTGCTGTTGCCGGAAAAGGCGGGAATCGGCAGCGAGCGCAAGCTCCTCTTTCACGAAGCGAAAATTGGTTTGAAGCTGGAACATCCGAAGATCATCAAGTTTTTCTCCTACAGCAGCGACAAGCACAATCCGTTCATCTTGATGGAATACTTCCCGTCGCAGAATCTGAAATTGAGGATCATGCGCGGGCAATTCCAGGAGTTCATCAAACCCAAATTTCGAAAGCTCGTCGAGCAGATGATTCTCTCGCTCGACTACCTGCATTCTCTCGGGTGGGTCCATCGAGACGTCAAGCCGGACAATTATCTGGTGAGCAAAGGTGGAGACGTCCGTTTAATTGACTTCGCCTTGGCTATCCGGGCCGCCACCAGCCTAACCCGGCTTTTCGCGAGAAAAAACACCCGAATCATGGGAACCCGATCCTATATGTCCCCGGAGCAAATCCGTGGCCTGCCCCTCGATCGCCGAGCGGATATTTACAGTTTTGGCGTGATGCTGTATGAAATGGTTCACGGTCGTTTGCCGTACGTCGCTTCTTCGGGACAGGAATTACTCAAGAAGCACATCACGGCGGCGGTACCCGCGTTTGATCGAGACAAAAATGTCACCAGCGAGTTCGAAGCGCTCGTCGCCTCGATGATGGCCAAGAAAGAAGCGGACCGGCCGGCAACCTTGTCGGCGGTTCTGGAGCAGATTCGTGGCATGAAGATTTTCAAGGATGAGTCGGCGGCGGACCAGGCCGCGGACGGCGCCGGCAAGCGACCGGGCGAGCAACGAGGAAAACGAAATGGCTAGTCTTTATCAGCTCCCTTTTGAAAAATCCATTTACGAGATTGAATCGCGTCTCGCCGAGCTCGAGTCCGCGTCGAATGGTCAGTTCGGCGTCAGTGAACTGGTTCGCCAGGTTCGCAGGGAACTCGACGAGGAAAAACGCAAGGTCTATCAGAACCTCACCGCATACCAAACCGTGCTTGTGGCACGCCATTCGCACAGGCCGCAGACCTCCGACTACATCGAACTTATCTTCGATGACTTCGTCGAATTGCATGGGGACAAGGCATTCGGCGACGATCGTGCGCTCATCACGGGCTTCGCCCGACTTGACGAATACAAGGTGCTCCTCGTCGGGCACCAGAAAGGAAAGACCGTCAGCGAACGCGCGGAACGGTTCTGGGGGTCCGCCCATCCCGAAGGGTACCGCAAGGCGCTCAGCAAGATGAGGTTGGCCGCGAAGTACAAGCTCCCCATCATCTGCCTTATCGATACGCCCGGTGCCTACCCCGGCATCGGTGCCGAGGAACGCGGACAATCCCAGATGATCGCCGTGAACCTTTTGGAAATGTCTCGTCTGCCCACGCCGATCGTTTGCACGGTAATCGGCGAGGGGGGGTCGGGGGGCGCGTTGGCCATTGGCGTGGCGGACCGGATTTGCATGCTCGAGCATTCCTACTACTCGGTCATTAGTCCCGAGGGCTGCAGCGGCATCTTGTGGAAGGATGACGACGCCAACAAGGTCAATGCCGCCGAGGCGCTCAAATTGACGAGCAAGGATCTCTACAAGCTGGGTGTGATCGACGACATCGTTCCCGAACCGCTCGGGGGAGCGCACCGCGATCACCGCGCGACGGCCGTCAATCTCAAGACGCAATGGCTCCGTTATCTGCGCGAACTCGTCCCGATGCCGACCGACACGCTCGTCGAAGAGCGTTATGAAAAGTTCCGCCGCATTGGTGTGTTCGAGGAAGTCTCCGTTTGAATTACCGCGAGCGATCAAGAGGGGAGAGCGCCACCTCCCCGTCGGCTCATTCAGGCCAATTCGCAACGTCCGATAATGTACGTTATGTTGCGTTAGCCCCCCCCGATTCCTCGGGAAATATGGGCCCTGCTCGATAGTGTTCGCCGACACTTATTGCACGCGAAGCTCAAGGAGTTCCCTCGCGAAGCCGGGGGTGAATCTGTTTCGCGTGCAAGGCGTCAAGCAGTTCGTTGTTCGCGCCCACCGTTGCGTCGGTGGCGCGGATGACTTCGACGGCCGCATGGCGTTCCTCCGCGTGCCGGGCGATGGCGTCGGCACTCCATTCCTTACCCCCTACCAGCAGTTTGTTTCCCTCGATCCGGACGATCAATGTCGTGTCGTCCTTCTCTTGTTTCGCCGCGTTGTTTACCTTGGCGGCTCCGTCGCCCGGGCCATTTCCGCTACCCCCGCCAAGTCCTAGCCCAAAACCGCCACCCAAGCTCGCGAGCAGGCACAAAACGGCAACCAACGCGCCGGCGGCCATGGTCCGAATTTTCAACGTCCACTCCCCTCTCTCTGGTGACCGAGCGTGTCCAGCGGGCCGACGCTTGCGTATCGGTACTGGCGATTCTCGCTGTTGCCTCGTTGCCGATACTGGTCGATGAGCGTGTTGATGGCCTCCTCCGCGTGCTGCATGGAGAGCACGCGCGCGTCGGACGTATAGCTGAAGAGAAACAGCACCATCTGATTGTAATTGACGGATTCCAAAAGACGGCGAAGTTCCTGCTCAATTTGCGGGCTTCCCACGCCCCGGACGGGAATCTTACCCAGAGGTTTCATGTTCACGCTTACCGCGAGAAAGTCCGAGCCATCCAGATGGAGGTCGACGAACGTGAAGACCTTTTCCATCTCATTGATGCGGCGCAGCGCCTGGAAGGCGGCGTCCGTGTTCTCCGCTCCCTGGCGCAGTTCCGCCAGGTTGGGAGCCGTATCCCGATCGATGGAATCCTTGGCCCGCGCGCCGGCAAGCGCGATCAGCTTTCGTATCCAGTTCGCGAGCTCCGCTTGATCCTTCAGCCGGTTCGATTCGCTCTGAGCCAGGCGCCGTTTCGCCTGCGCGAGTTCGTCGCGGAGGCGCGCATTCTCTGCGTTGACTTCTTCTGCAACCCGCTCCGCCTGCGCCGCCGTTCCTTTGGCGACCGTGGTGTCGCGCGTCGTCCGCTCGAACGAGTTAATCAAGACTCCAAAAAGGAGAATCATGATCGTATCGATCAGCGGCGTAAGATCGAGAATCAACCGTCGCGCGCCACGTTTCACGTTACCGTCTCGCCTGATTTGCCCCGGTATTCCAATTAAACCCTTCGGCTTCCGCCCGGCATGATGGTCCCTGCGGCGATGCTTGGAGCGTTTGCCAATCCTTTGACACTCTCCTCTCCCAGGCTCGTGCGCGCCTCCAGGATCGCCAGGAACCATCCAAACCGCTCGAGATGGGCTTCCAGAAGATTGACCTTCGCTTGCACGAACGCGGAGTAGATGATGCGGAAGACGATCACGTAGAGCAGGGCCCACAAGGTGGTCCTAGTCGCGACGCCGAAAAGGAACAGGAGGTTGTCCGAGCTGAACTGTTCCGAACCAACGCCGGAAATTCCCCACACGGTTCCGAAGATCCCGAGCATGGGAAAAAGCTCGATCATCGTCTCGGTGATGTTGACGAGATTGGCGACGACGAGCAGGCTCCGCTGTCGCTCTTCCCTGCGCAGGAACTCGAGAACCGGGCGAATATCCAAGTCCGATCGTCGCTCGACGATGTCGCCTAGATGTGCGATAAGACCCGTCATCTGATCCAGGCGCACGGGATTGGCATGGGCGCTTCCACCTTCAATTTGAGCGGCGATCGTTCCGATGCGGCGCGCCAGGTCCGCGAGCCGGGACCGATGCACGAAATAAACCATTAACGTCAAAATGGCGACAACCCCGGCGTAGAGGTGAATCGTCGGGGTGATCCAGTCTATTGAACCGAGATCTAGATTATGCCACCACTGCATGATTGTTTTTCACCATGGACCCTTCCGCGTGATTCACAATTATTGCCGCTCAAAAAAGTAATGTCGGGGCCCCATGCGCTTTGCGCCAAGGCTCGTCAAGCGACCGGGCCGGGGAATACGACATTATTTTTCCGATGCTCGATATTTAAGTTATTCTTGTTACGTTAATTAAGAAGTCGTGACGACCATGTTTACATTAATGAACCTTTTGATAGTTTCGTGGATCTTGTTTCGGCTTAATTCCGAAGAGTCGCGCGAGCCGTAGTCCACGATCGATTTCCGTCGAAGTCAGTCGTCCGTCACGATCCTTGTCCAGTCTTGCGAAATTGTCCGCCAACTGATCGACGGCCTCGCTTGGATCCAGCATGCCGTCCCCGTTTCGGTCCAGGTTCAGAAGGATCTCTGCCGCCGTCGGCAATCCGTCTCCCTTGCCATTCTCGGGAATCTCGGGGTCGAGTTTCAACCCTGGATTGGCGGCTTTCACGGATGGCGCATCCTGAATCGCGTTCGCGTTTGTGGAAGTGGGCATTGCCTGAAGATTAGTCGGGCCTCGATCGATGCCGGGAGGCGGAGTAATGTTTTCGTTTGCCTGCGTCTGGGAGTTAGCGACCTCGAGAGACGCCGATGCTCGGTTCTCGTTGCGGTCCTCGCTACGTCGCGCTACTATCTGACCCTCGCGGCCGAGCCGAAGTTGCTCGATCCTTCTTGCCTCTTGATTGAGCCTGGTTCGGCCGGTGAGCAGTTCTTGGGAATCGAGGAAACCGTCCAGGTTGCGGTCCGTCCGCGCGAATGCACGAAGTTGCCGCTCCGTCACTTCTTCAGGTCCCAGTAGTCCGTCCCGATTTCGGTCATGGTGCCTGAGGAATAGATGCCGAGGTTGAATGGAAGGCTTCTTGTCGTCCGCGGACCATGGTTCGCCCGTTGGCAAAAAGACCTGCCGTTTGCGGCGTCCCAGTGCATACGCGGGTTGAGAATCCATGAGGGAGGGTGAAATGGCCGGCGCCGCGTAATCCGCGCCAACGGTGAAGATGAGGATCCAGGCACTCGTCCACATGGTCCGCCTCCCTTCGCCACCAGGTTCGGAAACTCAGGGCGATCACTTGAAAACCATTGCCGCCGATCGAATCGGGCCACTCTTCTTACTCTGGGGGCACGGCAATGATTTTGCGTCTGCCTCCCTGTCGACGCTTCTCCCGGTATCCTGCTGCCACTCAGAAAAGTAATGTCATGCGTCGGTTCGCTTTCCGCCAAGGCTCTCCATGCGACCCGCCCTAGCATAATGCTCTATAACGCGAACATGGGGAAATACAAGCCGCGATCGGCAAGCCTCGTGTCAGAAACATAAACGCCGTTTGCGTTTCTAAGACTCGTCCTCTTTCCACTCAGATAAGCGATGTCGGGTCCCGGTGTTTTTTTGCGCCCAGGCCGGGGAATTCGACATGACTTTTCTGATGCTCTACAACACGACCTGTTCGCTAGAGAGCTGCCGTTCCGGCCGGGTCAGTTCGAACAATTCCTGCATCAGTAGGGTGTCTGCGGAAGTCATGGTTACTTTGCGCCGGCTCGCGGCCCGCGTCTGCGTCTTGATCGCGACGTCGACGGACACTTCCGTCACTTGCCCAAAACTGCGCGCGTAGTTGGTGAAACTGGGGACATTCGTGGAGATGAAGCCGTACAGGAAGCTTGCGACGCCAATGAGCTTCCCTGTGAAGATGGAGGTATTGATGGCCGTCTTCGTGTAGTCTCCGATGACACACCCGAGGAACTGAAGCCTCGTCGGCAGCGATCGGCCGTCCGCGTCGATCGAGATCTCGCCGTACGTGTTCTTGAGATCGCTATTCGACGTCCCTGCCCCCAGATTCACCCAACTGCCGACATAGGCGTGCCCCAGAAAGCCGTGGTGCTGCTTGTTGCTGTAGGGTTCGATGATGGCGGCTTCGATTTCCCCTCCAGCCTTCACGGTGTGGCCGAGCACCGTCCCATGTTTGATGGAGGAATGGTCGATGATCAGGGAGTTGCTGCCGACGCGCACGGGGCCGGCGAGGTAACTAAACGGCCGAATGCGAATGTTGTCCCCGAGCACGATGGGACCGTCGTCGGTGTCGAAGACCACGTTGCTGGCGATGTCCGCCCCCTTCCCCACGTGGACGTTCTCCGCGATGGTGTGAAACGAGCCGCGGTCGATCAGGTGCTCGAGATGACTGGGGAGCAAGGCCTCATGGTATCTCGTGACGTCGAACGTATGTTCCAGTGTGGTGAATTCGTCTTCGATGGTCGGAAGTCGGCGTTCCAGGATGAAGGACTGCAGCTCGGCGGCATTGCGCATCGCGAGGGCGGTCGGATAATCGTTCGGGCACCACGCCGCCGTCACGCGCTGGTCGCTCACCGCCATGAAAGGCTCTTTCTGCGCCACCAATTCCTTGAGCCGAGCGATGAACTTCAAGTCCGGCAACATGGCGGCATTGACGTAGAGGATGGGCCCCTGCACCTCTTCCGCGAGGGCATAACCGTCGCGCTCGACGATCGCGCGCAAATGGGGGCGAACGTGGCAATGAATGGGAAGCCCAAGGTCCTTGAGCAGTTGCCCCAGCGTATATGCGCCACAGGTAATCGAAAACGTGGGACGGGCAAGGTTGATCGGGCGGAGCCGGTCGACAAAGGGATCCTCAAAGACGACGCACGCGTGTGCCACGGCAAAGGTCCTTTCCTTGGTTGCCCCGCGGACGGCTCGAGACTTTCCTGTCTTCTCGTTCACGCAGAGGCGTGACGTCGCCCGGCCGCACCGGCATATTCTGCTTCCTCGCTAGCTGCCTGTTAAGAAATCGCGACGTTGCCGATCGGTCCACGAGCCATTAGGCGTTATCAAGCTCGCAGCCACTATATTCAGTGGACCGATCCCGGCGCGCCGGGATTGGATTGTTCAACAGGCTCCTAGAGTAAGCCCGTAACTCTTGAGCGTACCCTTCAGTTTCGCCTCGCCCGCTTCGTCCAAGGGGCAAAGTGGCAGACGGAGAACGCCGTTCCCCTTCCCCAATAGCTTCATGGCCGCCTTGATGGGAATCGGATTGGTTGCCAAGGTCAGCATGTCCTTGCAAAGCGTGAACAGCCGATGGTGCGCGGCTTGCGCTTCCTTGAGTTTTCCCGCCTGAAAATGCGTGACGACGGCTTGAATGTCCTTGGGCACGATGTTCCCCACGACCGAAACGATGCCGCTCGCCCCCATGCTCATGAGGGGCAAGGTCAACGAGTCGTCCCCACTGAGCACCGTCAGGCTCGAATCGGACAGGATCTGCGACGCCTGGTCCATGGAACCGGTCGCCTCCTTGATCGCCACGACGTTCGGGTGCTCGCCGATGCGGACGACGGTGTCGGGCAGAATGTTCGATCCGGTGCGGCCCGGGATGTTATACAGGACGATCGGGATCTTGGTGGCGTCGGCGACCGCGAGGAAATGGCGGACGTATCCCTCTTGCGTTGGCTTGTTGTAGTAAGGGCCAACCATGAGCGCCCCATCCGCCCCTACCTCTTGCGCGAACCTCGTCAATTCGATCGCCTCACGCGTCGAGTTCGATCCGGTGCCCGGCATTACCTTGATGCGGCGATTTGCTCGCTTTACCACGAACTCGATGACCTTGCGGTGCTCCCCGTGGTCCAGCGTCGGCGATTCTCCCGTCGTTCCCACCGGAGCCAGACAGTCGGTCCCCTGCTCCACGTGCCAGTCGACGAGCTTGCCCATCGCGTCGAAATCGATTTCACCGTCCGCTTTGAAGGGGGTGACCAACGCCACCGTCAACCCCGCGAACATCTCCCCCTTGCGCTGCATGATGCCTTCCTCCGTCTCCCACCCTCCCCTAGTGCCTTTGCTTCCCTCTTCGTTAGGAAGAGGGTTGGTGTGAGGGTGTCTTGCAATTCTTTTTCATTCAGACGCCTACTGTCTACCTCGAATGGACAGTGGCGCTCCGGGAGAGGGGCCCGTTAAGTGGTGTCCCCTCCCCTGCTCTAGGAACCCATGACTCGTTTCATCTCGCGGACCGCCTCCGCCATGCCGACGAATACCGCGCGGCTGACGATGCTATGTCCGATATTCAGTTCCTGGACGCCGGGTATCGTGCAAACGCGAGCCGTATTGGTGTAATTCAAGCCGTGGCCCAAATGCAAGGTCAATTCCAGATCGCATGCCAGTACGGCGGCCTCGCGCAACGACTGGTATTCTCGATCGACCGCCTGGTGACCGAAAGCCTCGGCGTATTTGCCCGTGTGAAGCTCAATGGCGTTTGCCCCCACCGCCTGGGACGCTTCGACCTGCTTTCGGTCCGGATCGATGAACATGCTCACTTCGATGCCCGCGTCACGAAGCGTCTTGGTGATCTTCTCCAGACGTGGCTGATTGCCCGCCACGTCGAGTCCTCCCTCCGTGGTGATCTCTTCCCGGCGTTCGGGAACTAGAGTCGCTTGATCCGGACGCAAGGAGAGGGCCAGATCGAGCATTTCCTGCGTCGCGGCCATTTCCAGGTTGTATTTGACCTGCACGGTTTCTCGCAAAAGACGCGCGTCTCGATCCTGGATATGCCGGCGATCTTCACGCACATGCAGCGTGATGCCGTCCGCTCCCCCCAGTTCCGCCTGCGCCGCCGCCCAAACCGGGTCCGGCTCCCGTCCACGCCTCGCCTGTCGGAGCGTCGCCACGTGATCGATATTGACCCCGAGCTTCGGCATGCCTTCCTTCTCCCAAGGTTCCTCTCCGCCGGCGCCAAGCCGCGAACCGATACTATAGGCTCCCTTCACCTAACTTCAATCTTCGCGTTATATTACACGGTTATACGCAACGGCCACGCGCAGATCCTTTCCCGATCCACGCTTGTGAAATATCCATGGCGTGCGTACAGTAACTTGGACAGCCTCGCCGAACTTATCGAGCATCGGAACAGTAATGTCGCTACGCTTGGGCCGATCGATTGGAGAGTTTAGGCGGAAAGCGTACCGGTCCACGACATTGCTTTTCTGAGCGCCGATTAGGATCCTCGAGATTGGGCTCGCGCAGGGCCGCGCGAATTTTCCAATGTGCCCTGTTCACCTGATGGGAGATAGACATGTCGAGTCCGACAAGGGAACTCGTTTTTTCGCGAAGCCGTATTCAACAAGGATTAGTACTGGTAAGTGTGTTTGCGGCTACCGCGGCAATCATGCTAACCGCCTCGCGATCCTCCGCATGTCCTTTCTGCAGCAACATGGGAAAAACGCTCGCCGAGAATGTCGACGAGGCCCAGGTGGTTCTTTATGGCACGCTTTTTGACGCCAAGCTGAACCCCGAAGCCAAACCAGGCGAGCCGGACGGCAGCACCACCCTCGACGTCATTACCGTCATCAAGGATCACCCGATCGTTCAAGGAAAGAAGCAGATCGTCCTTCCCCGCTACCTCCCCGCAGCCCAGACCGACAAGGTCGAATACATCATCTTCGCCGAGGTCGTCGACGGCAGGGTCGATCCCTATCGCGGCATGCCGGTCGATTCCAAGGAGTTCGTCGACTATCTCGCCGGCGCGGTAAAAATGGCGAAGGCACCCGCAGCCGAAAAACTAGCGTTCTTCTTCAAGTACCTCGACACTGAGGACATCAACATTTCCGGCGACGCGTACAAGGAGTTCGCCAACGCCCCCTATGCCACGGTGCAGGCGGCTGCGAAGGCCTATGACCCGGACAAACTCATTGCGTGGATTCACGATCCCAAGACCCCAAGCTATCGCATTGGTCTGTATGGCTGCTTGCTCGGCGTCACCGGGCGAGCACAAGACGCGGAAGTGCTGCGAAAGATCATCGATTCCCCGGATTCACGCCCCTTGACCGGCGTCGACGGCATCATGGGGGGGTATTGCGTTCTCGATCCCAAGAATGGACCAAACTACGTGCTCGGCTTGCTCGCCGATCCCGGCAAGGATTTCAACCTCCAGTACGCCGCCTTACGCACCGTTCGCTTCCTGCTCACCGATGTCCCCACCGTCGACAAGAAGGAGGTCTTCACCAAGTTGCAAAAGGCTCTCGCGATTCCGGACATCGCCGACTTGATTATCGATGAGTTCCGCAAGAATAAGGTTTGGGACCCCGCGGACCAGATCTTGGCGCTCTACGGGAATCCCAAATTCGACATCCAGGTCATCCGCCGAGCCATCATCCGTTATGCCTTGAAATGCCCGAGTCCCAAGGCCAAGGATTTTGTCACCAACCTCCGCAAGAAGGATCCGCAATTGGTCGCGGACGTCGAGGAAATCCTGAAATTCGAAGAGGCACAATACGGCCAGCCCGCCGCTCAGACCGCCAAGAGCACCCCTAATTCTTGAGGTGCTCGTCGAACCAAGCGACCGCGTGCTTTTGGACCTCTCCCCGCGCGGTCAAATAAACGCCGTAATGACGAATCTTGGGAACGACGATCAATTTCTTCGGCCCGGCCGCTCGTTCAAACGCCTTCAGACCGTGATCCCGGTTGTCGAAAAGCTCTTCCTTTTCCGCGAGTATGAAGAGCATCGCGCACCCGGGGGCCATGCCCGCATCGTCGACCGGCGCGTAATGCAATAGCTTTTCGCGGATCGGCGCTCCGCGAAGATTGCCAATGACCTTGGCCCCCGGTTCTGGATATGCCAACTCTCCACGCGCTCGACGAGTCGCTTCGGAATACGTCAACTCCCGGTCCGCGTCTGTTCCAATCACAAATCGAGAATCCAATGCTGGCACCTGGCTCACGACCGCCTTGACTCGTGGATCATGCGCCGCGGCATAAACGACGTGCCCCCCGGAATAGCTGCTCCCCCAAAGTCCGATCCGCTTCACATCACATTTCGGCTCGCCATGTACCCAATGAATGGCATTGAACAGATCATTGACCTGATCCAAGGGATCGACCACTTCGCGAACCTCGCGAACTTCCGCGGTGAACGTGTTTCCCGTCTTGTCTTTGGGAGCCGGCTTGGTGAGGACCACGCGAGAATCACTTGCCCCCCAACCTCGATAATCGAAAGTCACCACTAAGTACCCTGCCCTGGCAAAGACGACGGCGTCGGGGCGCAACAGAGACGCGTTTCCGCCCCAACCGTGACTCATAACGATCGTCGGTAGATTCTCCTCTCCCGACGACTTGAGACTGAACAGTTCCGCCGATAGCCGTGTCCCTTCACTCATGATGTCGGCTTGACGATAGTTGATGTCCGCGGGCGGCGTGAAAGGAACCGATGGGAGTTGAGCGGGCGATGGAGTCGCGAACAGGACCAAGCCAAGCCCCAAGAGCCAGTGAACCGGTCGATTCCGCATAATCCGCACCTCCTTTACGCCAAGTTTTGTCGCTCACGGACGAATAATTGGCTAATTGTAAACAGAACTATCCGTCAAAATGCTGGCGAAATTCCCTTTCTTGCGACAGGATGTGTATGGTGCATTCGAGAACTCTTGCGGAGGGGTCGGAGAGGAATGTCTCCCAACCTGGAAGGAAAGAGGTTGATCCGCCACTACAAGGTTCTCGATAAGAGATGGACGATCAACTTCGGAGCATTGCCTGCCCCGATTGCGTCTCCGGTTTTGAATGTCTTTGGCGTGGGAAAGCACGATCCTTGACGATTGCGTGCCTTGTTGGACGCGATTTGTGAAACTGAAACCCCTCGGGGAACGAAGCATGGAATCCTGAAGATCCAAGGGATGGCGCACTCCCACACAGCGATGAAACGACTCGGAAGCCCGATTTTCGACCCAAGACAGGCATGGCGGCAAACCGATGACTTCTTCCCCCGACGAGCCACAACCTAAGTCCACCAAGGGAGATCTTACCTCCGCTGGGGGAAAGAACCTGACGCGCATCGATTCGTCTTCACAACTTTCCCAGCGGCCCAATAATGCGCCCGAGCACGTGGATAAATCCCCCTCGCCGCACGCGCCTACCCTTTCAGACTCCTCGGGGGAAGGAGGCTCCACTGCCCAACGAGAACTTCCCGCCACCTTCGGACGCTACCAGATCATCAAGCGGTTGGGCCGTGGAGGCATGGGGGCGGTCTTCCTGGCTCAGGATCCGCAACTCGATCGTTTAGTCGCCATCAAGGTTCCACATCTTTCGGTGGCGGAAAATGAAGGTGGACTTGCGCGGTTCTGGCGGGAAGCGCGAACTGCAGCCAAACTCCATCACGCGAACATCTGCCCCGTCCATGAGATTGGCGAAGCGGAGGGGAAGCAATACCTCGTCATGGCCTATATCGAGGGAACGCCTCTCTCGAAATTCGTCGACCAGAACGGCAAGCTTTCACAACGAGACGCCGCCCTGCTCGTCCGCAAGGTGGCACTCGCCATGCAAGAGGCCCATCGACTCAATATCGTCCATCGAGATCTCAAGCCCGCCAACATCATGATCGATCGACACAAGGAGCCGATCGTCATGGATTTCGGCCTCGCTTGGCAGGCGACGGATGACGATGTCCGAATCACGCGCCAAGGGACCGTTGTCGGCACGCCCGCGTACATGCCCCCCGAACAGATTCACCGCAAATGGGGACCCCTCGGACCCGCGACCGACGTCTATAGCCTTGGCATCGTCCTTTACGAACTTCTCACCGGCCGGCTTCCTTTCGAGGGAGATTTCGCATCCGTCGTGGCTCAAGTCGTCGCGAGGAAACCGACCAAGCCCTCCGTCCATCGGCCCGACCTTGACCCCAAACTGGAAAACGCCTGCCTGAAGGCGATGTCCAAAAAAGTCGAAGATCGATATCCGGACATGGGGGCGTTTGCCGCGGATCTTGCCGACTTCCTCAAAAACCCGACGTCCGCCAGCGTCATTGCCGCCCGCGTCGCAAAAGCGGAGGCGAAAGCGTCAGGCGTGGAGGTCATTGAAGAGCCTGATACGACGCCCAAAAGGAAAAAGTCGGCCACGGCTCGATTGGCGGAGCCCGACGAATACGAGGTATACATCGAGCCGGCGCCCAGGCCCCCTCGGCCCGTCCGCCCCCGAGGATCGCGGCCCAAGCAGGATGACTCCGTACGCTATGTCATGTTCCTATTGCTCGCCACCTGCGCCTCCATAGCCGTCGTTATCGTCGCCATCGCCTTGTTTCGAAAAATCGATCAACTGACGTTCTCGGACGGATCCAGCGATTCTCCGCCTCCCGCTGTGGCGCAAGCGAACCCGACCCAGCCGGAATCCGCCGCGTCGAAAAGAGCGGCTCCCAAAAACGCCGCGCCCTTGGCCACTGAGGGACCCAACGGTTCACCCATTCCGCTTAGTGCCGCCGCGAATTCCGCCAACCGCATCCCTCTAAGTGTTTCTCAGGCGAAAATTCCCGCCGGCGTAGATCCTTCCCTGACTATCGAGTTCCCCGCTCTCAAGGCTCTCAATGGTCATTGGTCCATCGCGACGGTGGAAATCTATGTGAACGGCGAACTGATCCACGAGCAATCGTTCTCCGACGTCGAGGCGTGGGGTGATTCCTTCAACGAGAACCGCGAAACCGACGTTACGCCCAGTTTCACGCTCGCCGGCACGGCCATGACCCGTGTCCTTTCCAAACTGCGGGCGCAGGCGACCGTTGAGATCAACGTCGAGATCGTCTATCCCAAACTCGTCAACCAGAACCAATTCGCCAACGAGTATAAGCCACTCTCGCGCCAACTCACGCTTCAGGCTCCCTGACCGCCAAGACTTCGCCAGCCATCAAGCAACTAGGGAACGTTGATAACCAAAGCCGTCAATCCGCAACAAACTCCCGCAGTCAGAGGGTAGGGATAAGGGCTCCAGTCCTTGCAGTCTCGCCACCAGCGTCATTCGCGTTCCATGCCGCAAGGCCTAAGCCTCATATGCTCGCCTTGCCCACCGCAGCTTCGCGGAACGTGACCGTGGATTGGACACGCACTCCTCCGCCGTTGGCCGGATCGGCTCCTTCGAAACTTCCTCGTAAACGCCAGACTTCAAACCTTCGCGAAAAGCGCGCTTCACTTGGCGATCTTCACCGCTGTGGAAACTGATGATGGCTGCCACCCCGCCCGGTTTCAAACAGCTCGGCAAGACCCGCAACAACGCCTCCAGGTTCATCAGCTCCCGGTTCACCAAGATGCGAAGAGCCTGAAATGCCCGCGCCAGCGGACGATTATTCCATCGGTTTGGCAACAAGGGTTGATCGGGATGACGACGCTCGCGGGGATCCACCGTCGCTTCGAGTAGGATCTGTGACAATTGGCGGGTCCGTGTGATCGGCTCTCGATTCCTCGCTTCTATGATCGACGCCGCAATCCAAGCGGCAGCGGGCTCGTCCCCTAAGGTCGCAAGCGCGTCGCGTAATTCTTCCTTGGAAATCTTCGCAAGCAAATCCGCCGCCGTCATCCCTCGCGTCGGGTCCATGCGCATGTCCAAGGGGCCGTCGCGCATGTACGAAAAGCCACGCTCGCTATCGTCGAGTTGCATGCTCGAAATCCCGAGGTCCGCGAGCACCCAATCCACCTGCGTCCCCCCCTGCTCTCCTCCGATGGCACGTTCCGCAAGACTTGTCCCAATCGCCCGCTGTATCCCCGCGAAATTGCCGTGATGCAGCCGATAGGGAAACCCAACCTCCTCCAGCCGAAGCCGAGCCTTATCGATGTTTTGGCCATCGAAGTCCATGCCGATAAGCAGGCCGGTCGGTCCCATCCGCTTTAAAAGTTCCGCCGAATGACCACCCCACCCCACCGTGCAATCCACGCCCCGCATTCCCTCGCGCGGCTTGATGCACGCGAGCACCTCCTCCAGCAGCACCGCCCGATGTTCCCCCGCGCGCGTACTCCTCCTACCCCGTTCCCCCGGCAACGCGATCTCCTCGCTCGCCGCTTCCGGCTCCGCATCGTCGGGCCCATCTTCATCCACCATAACCGTCCTTCCCGTCCCTTGGCCAATCCCCTGCCCCGCCTATCGCTCTTCAGATTTCTAATGCCGCTTGTGCGGGCTGGAAAGGAGGCCTAGTGACTTTCCGGCCCCGGCATTCGAAACCTGGAGCTCAATAGGTTCTTTCTATCGCCCCGAATTCACCGCGCGCACGGGTTTTCGGCCGCCCCGAAAGCCTCGGAACCCTAACCCAACGAGCTGACGCGGAGTACCGCTACCCTCGCCGGGACCCTGGTTCCTGCGTTTTCTTTAGTCCTTTACCGCTCCGAAAGCCTCGGAACCTTAACCCAGCGAGCTAACGCGGAGTACCGCTACCCCGCCGGGGCCCAGGTTCCTGCGATTTCTTAGCGCACTGACCACCGACCACTGGCCACCGCTCCTCTGCCGCTCCGAAAGCCTCGGAACCCTAACCCAGCGAGCTGACGCGGAGTACCGCTATCTCGCCGCGACGCACAGCACGACCACGCGGTTCGTCGACACCTAACCCAGCGAACTGACGCGGAGTACCACTACCTCGCCGGGACCCTGGTTCCTGCGTTTTCTTTAGTCGTTTACCGCTCCGAAAGCCTCGGAACCTTAACCCAGCGAGCTAACGCGGAGTACCGCTACCCCGCCGGGGCCCAGGTTCCTACGTTTTCTTCGCTCCACTGACCACCGCCGCCAATTGTTTCCTTTCAATCGTGGTTCCACTTCTCGGCTATTCCCGAATTCCTCCTCTCCTTGACTCTCTTGGAAAAACCGGGTAAAACAACACCCGTTCGGGGCGTAGCTCAGTTTGGCTAGAGCGCACGGTTCGGGATCGTGAGGTCGGAAGTTCAAATCTTCTCGCCCCGACTGCTTAAAGACTGCTGAATCCTAGGTTTATGGATACCTGCCTTTTGTGAGGCAGTGCGGCTTGCAAGCGAGATAACGGATACGAAACGGATATTTTCGTTTCGTCCGGCTTGTGAGGTATCCGTATGCCGCGCCAATCTCATTCCTACCGCCTTCATTCAAAATCCGGGCAAGCGTTCGTCGAGATCAATGGGAAGCGAACCTACCTGGGCAAGCATGGTTCCGAAGCATCCCTTGAAGCTTACCGAAAGCTAATCACTCAGCATCGAGCACGGCAACGGGCCCAAGAGATCGCCAGGGAGACCGAGACGCCAGACCATGGAATTACCGTTACGGAATTGATCGACCACTACCGGAAGCACGTCAGCGGCTACTACATCAAGGACGGCGTCCAGACCAGCGAGGTTGATAACATCCGGCAGGCGGTCAGGCCGTTGCGTGAGACGTTCGGCGATGTCTACGTTTCCGATTTCGGGCCGAAGCTTCTCAAGGCGGTTCGAGAAAGAATGATCGAGGCGGGAAGGTCGAGGCCGACAATCAACCGAGACATCAAGCGAATCCGCGCGATGTTCAAATGGGGAGTTGCGGAAGAATTGGTTTCTCCCATGGTGTTGCATGGGCTTCAGGCCGTTGCGGCGCTTACTCGGGGAAGGACAGTGGCGCGGGAACCGGAACCCGTCGAACCCGTGCCGATCGAGATTGTCGAGGCGACGTTGCCCTACCTCGCTCCCCCGTTGGCGGCAATGGTCCGGCTTCAACTGCTGACCGGTGCGCGTCCGGGCGAAATCACCATTCTTCGCCCGGAGGATATAACCCTTGCCGATGGCGTCATGGTCTATCGACCGGCAAGCCACAAAACGCAGCATCGAGGAAAAGAGCGGCGAATCTTTCTCGGGCCACAAGCTCAAGAGATTCTTCGACCCTATCTTGATCGTGGAACCAGACGATATTGCTTCGACCCTCGCGAAGTTGTCGCGGCGTGGATGGCCGAGAAACGCGAAAACCGAAAAACAAAAGGTCAACCGTCGCAAATTTGCCGAGCCAAGCGAAACCCGAGCAACGCCAGGCAAGCGATACGCAGCGTGCGCTATCGTCGAGCGATCGCCCGAGGATGCAGGCGAGCGGCGAAAAATCCCAGGGTTCCCCGTGGTCGCCGAGCCAATTGCGCACACCCGGGCAGCAGCGGAACTCCGTGCGCGAGGCATTTGGCATCGAGGCCGCCCAAGTCGTGCTGAGGAGCACAGCGACCAGGCAACCACAATGATTTACGCCGAGCGGGATTTCGCCAAGGCGGCAGACATCATGAGGAGAATCGGCTGGGTTCGTATATTTTGACCCATGGGCCGGGGCGTAATTAACCCCGGAAAGCCCGGACCGGCGACCTGGAATGTACCTCTTCCATTTCGTCGGCCGGGCCCTCTGAAAACGAGGTACACCATGTCAATTCTGCGTATTTTCGCGCGTCGTGGATCAAGCCGGGTACGCAGCAACCCAAGCGGTTCATGCGTCAAAGTATCCAGGCACCGACGAGGACAAGGCGATCGCGGAAAGCATCTTCGCGATCGAGCAAGCATCCTTCGCGGCGACGTTGCCGCCCATTGCTTCAGGCGATCCCGAAGGGGAGTTCCTTTCGACGCAGCGGACGCGTTTACGCCGATCCGGTGAAATTCGTAGGCTTGGCGAGGCATTCGCGGGGAACTGAGTTTTCATTCCGCATGCAGGAACGCCTTAGGCGCGGCGTTACGCATTCTCAATTCAGGGGCTCTATTGTCGATCCTGAACTAATGAAGTGTAGGCAGAAACCTAGGCGTTTACGACCATAGCGACGTTTCGATTCATCTCGCCCAAGAAGTCTGGGCCATTGAGGACGAGAACGCCGATATCGCCACCGACCCGCGAGCAGAACCGCCGACGAATTAACCCACCCTACTTGATGACGACGAGACCCGCCACGCGGCTGCGATGGATGCGCACGTCCGGCGATTTTTCGCGGACGGACCGAAGAAAAACAAAGCGGCCGTTCACGCTCCGAAGGTCATCATCAAGCACAATTCGACTTCGAACGCGAGTTGTACTTGGGCAGCCATGCCACCTAGGCTATATTGCGCATTCTTGCAGCTTGTAAAACCGATATTGGGCTAACAAGGAACCTGCTGATTCAGCGGTCCGGGCGCACCGACGCCGTCAAAGTTATCTCGCGATTGCGGGCCAAGTTCCCGACAACATGGGGACACGTCGCCAACCCTGCCGGGGGCGTGGACGCGGCGGATATCGCCTTGAAGAATAGCATTGTCCACTTTGTCCACTAACTCCCCACTATTTGCCCACGTCGAAAACTAACGCTGCCGATACACTTCCTCCGGTATCACTTGAGGAGGTGCTGGAATCTGGCCGATACTACCGATCGCTCATCCTGACGAGATCGAGCGTCAACTACGTGACACTGAGACACAGGCCAAGATCCTGCGCGACGCTGGTCGCGTCGAGCCTCACACCTATTGCCAGCCGCCCGCACTACGGCGAGGCCCAAGGCGTGGCGATCCGCCAGCACGATCCAGGAGCGTTTCGCGATCGCGACGCCCTCGCGCGTTGAAGATCGCGGCACGACCCTGATGGGCTTATGCGCACGGCCATCTTCCGCCCGAGGTCACGGGCGAGCAGATCGACGAGATCAAGCCCCACATCGTCGCCGGCGGATATGGAGCGAGGTCTTGCCATGGTCGCCGAGCTTGGCGGGCAACTCGCGGTCGTCCGTCCGGAGGAGCACCCATGACGCGCAGCATCGACCCCGAGGAAGTACTACTCGCCTCGCCAAGTTGCCCTTTCGCCGGGCCGGCCACGTCAAGCCGTTTGGAGATGGATCTTGCGAGGCGTCCGAGGCCGCAAGTTGGCCAGCGTCCTGATCGGCGGGCGGCGAATAGTGCAGGCCAAGACCTGCTCGATTTTCTGGGCGAGGGCCAAACTGTCACCGCATCGACACCGAGGACGCCGGCGCAGGCGGCCAGGGCCAGTCTGAGCGGCGGACGCGCTGGCGAAGGCGGGGTGGTGACGCGTGACGACCGACTTGGGCTATATCACCCGCGGGGCTCATATGGGGGCTGACATCGAGGCCAACGCCGAAATTATCTGCTTCAGGCAATTGCACACCACGACGGCAAGGCGCGTGCTTCCCGGGCCAAGACACCTCGCCCGGGAAACGTCGCTCCCATCGCTCCAGCGTGGTTGCATCCTCGCACACTGCTTGAGAAGGGCGGATGGATCAAAGTCGAGCGTAAACACAGCAACGTTTTATCAAATCGACTGGGAGCGCATTAAAGCGGAAAGCCGGTCCGGAAAGTCTGTAGCATCGTGCGACAATGTCTCAAATCAAGACAATGTCTTAAATCGAGACAATGACTCAGAACAAGGCGCACAATGTCGCAATTTAAGGCGCAACTATGTCTCAAATTGCGACACTACCGAGGCTATTACCGAGGCTTTACCGTCCATTAGCTCGGACCCGAGCAAGTCGGAGTCCTCGCCGGTGACAAATGGCAAAGCCGAATCCACAAATTCCGTGAAGAAGCTGGCCAGCAAATCGACCATCTGGGGAAAGCCTCCGGTTCAACTCGACAGCGCCAATCGCCGTTGGCTCGGCATCACCGAAGTCGACCTCGCGGCATGGCGCGAAGCTTACCCGGCGGTAGACATCGGAACGGAAATCAAGCGGGCGATCGAATGGTGCATCGCGAACGGCGCCAAGGGTCGGAAGAGCAATTACGCGAAGTTCATCACCAATTGGCTTGGCCGTCAACAGGATGCCGGCGGATCACGTGGCTACCAGGCGAACGGCCAGCATGCAAACGCAGCCGACGACGAAGCGGAACGGCAAAGATTGCGGCACGAGACGCTCAAACGCAGGGAGGCATACCTCAATGGAAACTGAGATCCTTCCCGACGTCTTAAATGACAAGCTTCACCATGCGGCGGCGGAACGCGAATTGCTCTCGGCGCTGTTGCGTTATCCCGCGAATATCGCGGATGTCACGACCATCATTGCCGCCGACGATCTATTCGACGACAGGTATACACGGCTCTTTACGGTGCTTGTGGAGTTGTTCCGCGAAGGTGGAACGATCACGCTCATTGCGGTGAACGAAGAAATAAAGCGCCGCGGATGGACCGATGGGTTAGACGCCAATGTCGTCATCGAGCTTGCCGACGAGTCCGCGCACGCCGGCAATATCCGCTACAACGCCGGCATCGTCAAAGACTACTCGCTCCGTCGAAAGCTTCATTCGCTCTTCATCGAGGGCATTGCCAAGATTCGTTCATCTCGCGAATCCGGGCCTGACTTGCTCGCGGCGACCGAAAAGGAAATCGCAGCGGTGACCACGGCCACAGCATCCGACGCTGTGCCGATCGCGACCTTACTTCCTCAAGTCATCGACGAGTTGTCCG
>JAXMAQ010000037.1:0-71556 GCA_046350335.1 Planctomycetota bacterium | reverse complement strand
CGAGACGTCTTGCAGCAATCGGCTCAAGCGACGAATTGAAACAGGGGAACGGATGACCCGACGCCGCTCGGCGGCCTCGAGGATCGGCACTCAAGAAGGGGGATGGGGTTTGCTGGATTTGCCCGATGACGTGGACGATGTGCAGGTCGAGAATGCGCCCGTTCGCCGACACCAACACGGCGGATTGACGATTGAAGGATATTCCCGCGCCGCGGTGCAAACGTATTGGCGGATTCCGGAGCTCAAAATCGGTTTCGATTTGGGGCTTCAGCCTTGGTCCTTCATGACGACCAAAACCTGGGCGGTCAGTCATTCGCATATGGACCATATCGCGGCACTTCCCGTATACGTGGCGCGTCGCCGGCTCATGCGCATGCCCCCGCCAACGATCTTCCTGCCCGACGTGTCCAAAAGCGACGTCGAATCCCTGCTGGCCATTTTTCAACGCATGGATCGAGGCCGACTCCCCTGCGAGCTGATCGGCTGCCGCCCCGATGACGAGTTCGATCTGTCGCGGGAGCATGTTCTGACCGCGTTCGCGACAAGCCATACGATACCGTCGCTGGGATATGTGATTTGGGAACGGCGACGGAAGCTCAAGCCGGAGTATTTGCATCTCGCCGGCAACGAGATTCGCGATCTAAGGGAGACCGGAGTCGAAGTCACCAACGAAATCCGTGCGCCCCTTGTTGCGTATCTGGGAGACAGCAATCCCCGACCTTTCGAGGAATATCCGGAACTCTACCGAACGAAAATCCTGATCATGGAGATCACCTTCGTCGCGCCAGGTCACCGGCGCGAGAAGATCCACAAATTCGGCCATATCCATCTGGACGACGTGATCGAACGAGCGGAGCGTTTCGAGAACGAACTGATCATCGCCAGCCACTTCAGCACCCGCTATCACGACGACCAGATTCGGCGAATCGTCGAAAAGCGATTGCCCGCTTCGCTTCGCGACCGACTCTTGCTCTGGATCTGAAGAAAGCAAAACCTCGATGATGGCGGATGGGAACTAACTTCCCTCAAAGTTCGACCCACCGGCGGGAAACCGGCGGACGAGGTCGACGATGCTGTCGGCTTCCAGCTTCTCGAACACCTTCGCGCGGTGTTTGTCGGCCGTCGTCCGACTTATGCCTAGTTCGCGCACGATCTCCTTGGTACTCTTGCCAACTATCAGACGATCCATGACTTCGCGTTCGCGGGGCGTGAGGACTGATAATTTCGCCCGCGATTCCGAGATGTGTTTGCGCCGTTGGGCATCAATCGTGATCGCGGAACCAACACGTTCCAAGAGCCCCTGTTCGGTAAACGGCTTTTTCAGAAAATCCACAGCTCCCCCTGGATCGCCTTCACGATATCCGGAACCTCCGCGAACGCGGAAATCATGACAATTGGAATCGTGCATTGGCGACTCGCCAAGGTTTCCTGGAGCTGAAGTCCGTTCATGCCAGCCATGCGAATGTCGAGCAAAAGGCAACCTGGGCGTTGCGCATCGTAGGAAGTGAGAAAGTCTTCCGCCGAGGGGAATGTTTCGGTGTGGTAGCCCGCGTCCATCAACAAAACGCGAAGCAACGTGAGCATCTGCGGTTCGTCATCGACGACGAACACCGTCGGTTTGTCTTCCCTGACGGACAAGTCTGGCTTGTCGTTCATTCGCAATCTCTCATCCAGACAAAGACATGCGTAGCGACCCATCCACGGAACAGCGGCTCGTCACGATCGAGCCACACCGATTGAGCATCAGAAAAGTAATGTCGTTTCGCTAAGGCCAGCCGTTTGTCGAGTCTTGGCGGAAAGCGGGCCGAATTACGATATTACTCTTCTGAGCGGCAACAAAATCTTGCGTCGCTATTCCAGAACGTCAACCAACGAAAGGAATTGGTGAAGGATCGTTTTACCCGCCAATCTTTTCGCCTTCGGCGTTACCCCTCCGTTCCCATGGTTCCCGCGAAAACGCGACCGAAACTGCTTACGCCAATTCCTTCACCGTACTTGAGCTACACTTTTGGTTATGTTGCACTGTCGCCACGCGAGATGCAAGCACGGGTTACTCGCGAATTCGATCGGAATCGTGCTCCGTTGAATCGTGATCCAGGATCTTCCGAACCAACTGCCCGAATTGCACCGTCTTGAACGGCTTCTGAAGAATTGGAGCATCCAACGCGCGGACCGCCGGTAGGTCACTTTCCGTGGGGTCATATCCGGAAATATAGAGCGCGCGAAGCGACGGACGCGTTTCGCGAAGTTTGCGCACCATCTCCGGACCGCTGATGCCCGGAAGAACAATATCGGTGATGACCATGTCGATCACGGCGTCCTTGGCGTCGCAAATCCGTATCGCTTCGTCCCCGCGCGTGGCGGTCAACACGGTGTATCCACTCGACGAGAGTACTTGGGTCGCCAGGTGAAGCACCCCTTCTTCGTCCTCGACCAACAGTATCGTCTCCCTGCCCCGCGGAATATCGACGGCGAGAGCACCGTCGGAGGACGAACATGGTAATTCCTCGGCGGGGGGAAGGTATATGGTGAAGGTTGTGCCTCGACCGAGTTCGCTTGACAATTTGATGTCACCGCCGCTTTGGCGAACGATGCCATATACCGTCGCGAGTCCCAAGCCAGTTCCCTTCCCCAACTCTTTGGTGGTGTAGAACGGTTCGAATACGTGCCGAATGGTTTCGTTCGACATCCCACAACCGGTGTCCGCGATCGTCAAGGTAACGAACTCTCGGATCGCGGGAAACTCTTGCCGGAGCTTGGGAGCCACGTCCGCGAGGGGACAATTCGCCGTCGTGATCGTCAGTCGCCCCCCTTGCTGCATGGCGTCCCGCGCGTTGACCGCCAGATTCACGATTACCTGTTCAATCTGTCCGCTGTCGGCACGCACGGGCCGAAGGTTTGGATCCAAGGAGGTCACCAACTCAATATCGGCGCCAATCAGTCGGCGAAGCATCGTTTCGACGTTTCGAACATGCTCGTTGAGATCCAGCACTACCGGCAACAACACCTGTTTGCGGCTGAATGCAAGTAGTTGCTGAGTGAGTGAAGCGGCGCGTTCGCCGGCACGCTGTATCTCTTCGATCGACGTCCTCCAAGGATGTCCCGGGTGGATGCGGCGGAGCAGAAACTCCCCGAATCCGAGAATCACGGTAAGCAGATTGTTGAAATCGTGCGCGACGCCGCCGGCAAGATGACCGATCGCCTCCATCTTCTGGGCTTGCCGCAACTCTTCCTCGAGCATCTTCCGATCGGTAATATCCGTCGAAATACCGCAAACGGCATAGGGGATATTGTCCTCGTCGAAGAGCGGAAACTTAACCGACAAATAGGTGTGCAAACCGTCCCCCAGGTGCGCGAGTTCCTCGAATTGTCTCGGCGACCCTGCTGCCAACGCCAAGACATCGTTTTCCCGGAACTGGTCCGCCACCTCTTTGGGAAAAATGTCGTGATCCGTCTTGCCGCGAACTTCCGACTGGCTGATCGAAAACAATCGCTCATATTCCCGATTGATGAGGACGTAACGCCCGTCCACGTGCTTGACGTAGATGACCGCGGTCGTGTTGTTCATTACCGCGCGCAGCTCGCTCGTCATTTTGTCGCAGGACATGTTGCACGCGCGTTTCTGTTCGGTCATATCATGGATGAAGGCGTTGAATATCCACCCCCTCCCTGGGGATCGCGGAAATCGAGAGTTCCACCGGAAACTCGTGACCGTCCCGATGCTTGGCCAGCAGTTCGACCCGGCGATTGACCATCCGCCCGGTCCCCGTTCTCGGAGAAGTGCGTCAAACCGAGTCGGAAATTCGTTACGAATCGGCTGGGAACAATGGTTTCTTCCAAGCCCCGTCCCAACACTTCCGAACGGTGCCAACCGAAGACAATCTCCGCCTGCGCGTTGCTGTACGGTGACTTTCCCCTGGGAGTCGATCGCGACAACGGCATCCAGGGCGTTGTCGATGATCTGTGCCACGGCGCGTCGATCCGCCGACCGTCCGACTCCTCGGAAATATCCGTGATCCTGGCGGCTGTGGCCAAACTGGCGGAGACGCGAAGGCGCGCGTGATCACGATGGCTGTTAATGCCGCCGCCATCGTGGACTGAAAGAGCAGTAATCCCAAAAAGAGAGAAGGAGCTTTCCCGGGAAGAGAGTTCAATGTCGGCCAAGAGAATGCCGCCGCCGGAAACGCTGAAGCCAATGCCGATCGCAACAACGACGGTTCCCACCAGGATACCGAGCCCGGTAATCAGGATTCGAGGGTAGCGTTCGGACGCCATCCAGCCCATGGCAAAGACAGTCACTCCCGCTGACCATACGAGCGTCAACAGGCTACACAACGCGACCCAAAGCAGGCAGATTCACGGAGGTGTCCAAATTTGCATTCGCTCGAAAAGGCACACGAGCATGCCGCCGACCCCGACTAGCGGCTCCGGTTCCGGCAAGGGACTGGTTCCTAGATGCTGCTCGTAGAGTTGTTTGACATCGTTGTTGATCAATCCACGCAGTTTCGACGCCATCAGCGAACGGTGCGGGGCGAATGCTTGAAGCTGGGTGGGATCGGCGAGTAGTTCGAGGACCTTGGGGCGTACGCTATCCCAAAGATCGCCGTGCTTGCACGATCAGTTCGGCGCACTCGTCGATCTCGCTCCTTAGTCGCTCGTGAAATTTTGGAAGCCAGCGACGCCAAAGTGGTAATAGAATCCCCGTCGCGCCCCAAGGCGATCAAAACCAGGGAAACAGGATCCCGGCCAATCCAAAATGGTGCCAGCAAAAAGTCGGCCGATCGAGCTCTTCGAACCGTATCCCATCAGTAACGCGACGAGTGAATCCACCAGGATCGCGCCCCCCACGCAGGCAGCCGTCGCGATCTGAAGATATGCGAGAAATCCGCGGCGATACCGCTTGGTCGCATTCGCCATGGTTCGAGAAATCAGTTCCAGTTTGTGCAGATGATTGTCCACCGTCCCCAATAGATGACCGGCTTGCAATCGAGGCGCTGTTCAATCTTGCGCACCAGTTCGACTCGCTCATCCGCCAATTCCGTGAATACATTGTCATCCTTGGCGAATTCCGCGAATAGGTCAGGAAGATTCGTGGGATGTCCTTTCGTCCCGTCATCTGGGAAGATTCCAACAGAGCACCCGTAACATCGGACAAGATCGATGAGGTTCTTGCATTCGTCGATCCGGTTCATGACGAATACCACGCGATCCTCGCTGGTCGCTTCGGGAAGCGTGGAACGAATCGAGACGTACGTCTCTTTGATCGTTCCCGCGGCGGTGGGGGTCGAATACCAAGACCACCAGGTTGACCAAGCTCCGCAAGCCGGCCGATCACCTGCTGATAGTCGTAACCCCGGTCCAACTCCCGCGACGCTGTCGAGCATGCCGGGAGAATCGATGATCGCAAGATTGCGAAGTTTGGGCGAATTTACCCGGCTTCATCCAGAAAGTGGGAGACGAATCGACTTCCAAAATTCTTGAAGTCGACGAACGGCATCGAAGTGTCGTTGACGACGGTTCGGCCGGGTAACTCTTCCATGACTTCGATCGGCAACTTGTAGGCGTTTTCGTCGTCCGGACCCGTCAAGATGGTGAAGCAGTCGTCGGTGGGGGCCTGTCCCGTGCGGCACGGACGAGATTCCGACCAATTCATTGATGAGCGTCGACTTTCCCGACGAGTAGTTGCCGATGATCAATACGATCGGCTTCCAATTCGTCTGCAGACTGAGGCTCAGTGGCGAATAACCGTACCAAAGCTGGCGATCGGAAGGATCGAGTCCCCCAAGGTGCTCCAGGGAGACACCCAGACGTCCTGCTGCTTCAACATGGAAATACCTCCGTGAACTTCCGAGTGTAGGATTCCGGGGTGGCGGTGGAAAGGAAGTCCGTCGTCCGCGCCCGAGAGACAAGCGGGAAAATTACCGCTCGGCAAATGCTTCTTTACCGTCCGGTCGGCAACCTATTCGTCAATCGGCAGACGTCGAGTTTCGGCGCGGTCGCCGGAGCTTTGGACGAACCTTCAAAGTACATCAAATGCCGGGTCTCAACTTCGAGAAACACCAGCTCCCCGGCGGCGAGGCGCTCCTCATTTCCGACGATGGCGTACAGCCGTCCTCCCCCCGTCGTGAAGGAAACGAGGGAACGATTCCCGCGAAATTCCGTACCCTCGACGCGAGCCTCGAAGGAAACGGAGTCTAGACGGGTCGCGCGAGACTCCCTCGTCGCTCCCCGCGTTTGAAGGTGCTCGGCGCGAACTCCCAGAACCAACTCTCTATTCCCCGAGTCCGTTTCCAACGGCAGCGGACGGGAGGGGAATGTGATGCGCCCCCCCTCTGCAACGAACTGATACTGGCCCTGTTCGTGCAGAAAAGTACCTCGAATAAAGCCCACCGGGTTCTCCCCAGAAAACTGGGCCACTTCGGCGTCCGCGGGGCTTTCGTAGAGTTCGCGTGGCGAGGCGAATTGGCGAATTCTACCGGCCACGAGAACCGCGACTCGCTGACCAAACGCCATCGCCTCCACCGGATCGTGCGTGACCAGCAAGGAGGTGATTTGGTTCGTCGATTGCCAATTCACGAGCACGCGGCGAATCGAGGTACGAAGAACCGCATCCAGGTAGGTGAGTGGTTCGTCAAAAAGACAAAGTCGCGGCCGTCGAATCAAAGCGCGGGCCAACGAGACTCGCTGCCGTTCCCCTCCCGATAGTTCCCTCGGAAATCGATCCAAAAGAGAAGCGATTTCGAGGCTTTCAATGATTTCGCGGCAGCCCCGAGCCTTTTCGGCGGGACGAATCTCTGCCGAGTTGCCTTCCGACCGCCAACGGGTAAACCAGCGCGGAAAGCGGGCCCGTTCCTCCATTCGCTCCCCGCCGAAACTTAGATTCTCCTGGACATTGAGGTGTGGCCAAAGCGCGTCGCGCTGGAACACCATCGCCACCCCGCGATCTTTGGGTTCGACGTCGGACATGTCCCTGTCGTTGAAGCGGATTCGTCCTCGACTGGCCTGCTCCAAACCCGCGACGAGCCGAAGCAGCGTCGATTTGCCGGACCCCGATGGACCGACCAGCGCGATCCTCTCGCCCGCTTCAACCTCCATGTTGAAGGACGTCAAGGCGGCAAATTCGCCAGCATAGGATTTCCAGAGATCGTCGAGTCGCAAACGTGTCATTGAAACGGTTCTCAAAGATCCTTCGGAGACTTCATCGCGATCCCCCTCCCATGCCGACTCGAATTGGCACGACGCCGCTTATTCTGGCTTGACGTCAGGACCGAAAGGGAACTCGAGTTGCTTTTAGCGGCGTTCCGAGACCAAAGTCGTCAGGGCCGGCAAAGCTCGCTTGCTCCGTAATCCAATCCGCAAGCAAGCGGGCGCTCCCCGGCCCGAGTTGGATTCCTTGCCTGAAATGGCCCGTGCCGAGCCAAAGATGGGTGTACCCGGGAACGCGGCAAACGATGGGGTAGTCCCGGTCATTGCCCGGCCGAAGTCCCGCCCATGAGGCTTTCACGACGGTCTCGCGAAGGAAGGGAAACCAGCGGTAGGCAAACGCGCGAAGTTCCGCCAACCCTGATTCGGTAACCTGTTTGACAAATCCCACGTCCTCTTCCGTCGAGCCGACTAAGAGCAAACCATCGTCCCGAGGCACGAAGTAACGCTTTCCGAGCATGATCACATGGGTTACCCGTCCGGGCTCCGTTTGAAAAGCGACGATTTGACCCTGCACCGGTCGCACTGGGAGTTGAATTCCCAAACCTTCGAGCAAACTGCTGGACCATGCGCCCGCCGCCAGCACGACATCACGGGCCACAAGTCGCGTGCCGGATGCCAACTCGACTCCCGAAACTCGACTGCCTTCCAACAGGAATCTCGTCACTTGTTCCCGCGGCAACAACGTCGCGCCTCGTAGCTCCAGGTCGCGACGAAGTCCCTTCATGAAGCGTGGGTTGCGGACCTGGCACATCTCCGGAACGTGGTACGCAGCTCGAAGGTCCCCGGATAGGCTTGGTTCGACCCGTTGGAGTTCTTGCCGGTCCAGAACTTGAAATTGGATCTTGAGGTCACGCCAAAGGTCCGACAGCTCGGCAAGTTCGTTCGCCTCCGCCGCCGACTCCGCGAGTTCCATGCCCCCCGACCGCCGAAAACCAATGTCGATGGCCGTCGCGTCCCTGATTTCTCGCGATAGCACTGGGAAGGCATTGAAACTTTCCTCTCGCAAATGCTCCAAGGGAGATGCCCTTGGCCCTTCGCCTGGGGGTGGCACGATGCCGGCGCCAGCCCACGAGGACTCCAATCCAAAGTCCGAACGATCAACGACACATACCGATGCTCCGCGTAAACGGAGTTCGCGGGCGGTGAGTAGGCCAATCACTCCTCCGCCGACACAGATCACGTCATGCACCGTCGGCATGCTTCTTCCCTACATCGGGCCGTCGAACCTGTAACTCTTCCATCGCCACCAGGAGTATTCTGAGGAGATTCTACGGACAGCCGGTCCTCCCGTTGGTCATTTTTCGTCGGCAACCCTGGGTCGATCGAGCGGTGCTTGGCGGATGTTTCAAAGCTTTCGGTGACGGGCGCGTTTGTCCGCGGCGTGGGCAATCGTTCCATTTCCTCATTGCCGCAGGGGATAGTAATAACGTGGCTCGCATGCATGGACGCCGCGAATCGCGGCTAGCGTTAAGGCCATCCAAGCAACCGGTCCGCGAAATACTTCTGCGGGTAAGAAGCTGCTCCGCGCGGCCTTCAAATAGGCATCCATTCCCCTTCAACTGGACGCCCCGCGCGACTGGAATTCGTGGTTCTTGCCGATCCTCTCGTCCAAGGATCCCGGTCACACAGCTTCGGAGGCACTTCCCCGATGCAACCATAAACACATACGAATTAATATTTAACGGAAACCAGTGACTCCTCTGCCGTAAAGATAAAGCTTTGATTTAGGACACATATGTATAGATGTCACATCCTTGACTTCAGGGGTGTCGAGCGCTATAGTGAGGACGGAAGTTTTTCCTAGACGTAAACCCATACGTAGTCAGCGAGAAAGTAATGAAGAAGGCCGAGCTGAAGGAATTTCACAAAAAGCTCCTCGCGTTGCGCGCTCGATTGACGGGAGAGGTCGTCCATCTCTCCGACGAGGCCTTTCATGCCCATGGGGATTCGACCCAACCGAACCATATGGCGGAGTTAGGCAGCAATATTCATGAGCAGGACGTAACCATTCAGATGCTCCAATCGGAAGGCAACATCCTTTCGGAAATCGAAGCCGCGATTAAGCGGGTCGAGAATGGAACGTTCGGCGTATGCGAGATGTCCGGGAAACCGATCCCCAAAGCTCGGCTGAACGCCATTCCTTGGACCCGATACCGGGTCGAATGTGCGAAAATCGCGGAAAACCGGAGGTTAGCTTCGGACCATGCAAGGGCGACGGGATTCGCTCACGGTTTTCTTCGTCGCCACTTTGCTCGCTTTCGGTGCGGATTTGGCGTCCAAGAGCCCGGTCTTCTCGTGGGTTAACTCACGAGGAGGAGAGGTCGTGCTCGTGCCCGGCTGGTTGAGTTTCGTGGCGCGGCTAAATCAGCGAGCCCTCTTCAGCATCGGCCCCGAGAACGGTGGATTTGCCAACGCCGCCTTGGCGACCATCGGTTCTCTAGCCGTGGTCGCGATTCCTCTTTGGGCCTGGTTCACCCTTCAAAAGGCCAGATCCTTCTAGCCTCGGTGCTCGGCGGAATCCTCGGGGGTGCGGCGGGCAACCTGCACGACCGAATCCTTTTCGGCGGCGTTCGAGACTTCATCGACGCCCATTATCACGAGGTCTATCACTGGCCCACGTTCAATCTCGCCGATAGTTTCCTCGTCTGTGGCGCCCATCTTCCTGGTGGTGGCTTCGTTTTTTCTCCGGTTGAGGAAATCAAATCCGATCCCGTCCCAACCGCGGGAGAGAAATAGTCCCGTTCTTCCCTACGTCCGTCACGGATTTTTCCGGCCGACGCTCGCTTTCAAACCCTTTTGCAGCTCAGAAAAGTAATGTCGGGGCCCGGTACATTTTGCGCCACGGCTCTCCAAACGTCCGGGACGGGGAATACGACATTACTTTTCTGATGTTCTATAGTCCCGCCAATACCTTGAAATCCAAGGGGAATCGCGCGATACTACTTTGAGCATCAGACAAGCATTGGCGCGCGGTTCGTTTGAGATGCAAGTGAGCGTTTAATACGCCGCGGCTAGATCAAAAGCTTTGCCGAGCGACCAATGAAACTGCGGCGAATCTCGCGTGGCGAGATCGGACCGAGGACTTCGGCCTCAAGATTCCCCCGGATGTGATTCCGCGCAAGGGAGCTTTTGCTCTTAGGGGCAGAAGACGAGGACCAAGCCGTCAAGCACCTAGGACAACGGTAAAAACGGGAGCCGAGTCGATTGTATGGCTGACGACCAGAAGATGGCCAAGGCGATGGAATGCTACAACCACGCCAGCAACGCGGTGAAACAAGGGAACTTTGACTACGCCGTCGCGATGTATTTCACCTGCACACAGCTCATGCCGGACAAACTCCTCTTTCGTCAGGCCCTCCGCGCCGCCGAATGCAAGATGTACAAGGAGAATCGCAAGGGGGCCGAGGGATTGATGGCCAAAGGGCAGATCGCTGCCGCCAAGGCCAAGCTGCGAATGGCCAAGGGTGCCAATCGAATCAATGCCGCCGAGGAAGTGCTTAAGCTCAACCCTTGGGACGGCGCCGCCCTCTATGAATTGGGCGCCGCCGCCGGCGAACAGGGATTCCGGGACACCGCGATCTGGGTCCTTGAGACCGCCGTTAACGCGGATCGACAGAACGCGGATGCCTGGCGATTGCTCGGGAAATACTACGAGGAAGACGCGCAATTCGACAAGGCGATCAACGCCTGGGAGACGGTGAAAAAAGTCGATCCGAACGATCAAGACGCGGCGGCCAAGGCGCGGCAATTGGCGGCGTCGGCGACCATCCACAAAGGGAAATACGAGGACAAGGACGAGACGAAGGTTAAGATGCACGACGCGCCCAAATCGTCGGGGCCCAGCGACGGCCCGGGGGCCGGCCTCTCTCCCGAGGAGCGCGCTCGGGCGGAGATCGCCTCCCTGGAAGCGAAAATTGCCGCCGACGCCACCAACATCTCCCTTTACTCGCAGCTTGGCGATCTCTACCGGCGGCAAAACGCGACGGAAAAGGCACTCGCCGCTTACCAAAAGGGACTCGATGCCTCCGGCGGCACCGACATCGACTTGAAGGTCAAAATGTTGGAAGCGCCGATCGAACACTTCAAACGCAACCTCCAAATCGTCAAAACGAAGTTCGAACAGCTCGATGCCAACATTCCCGATCAGCGGGAAAAGAAAGAAGAGCTGAAAACGAAGCACAACGCCATCCTCGCCGAGATCGCGAAGCGCGAAGTGGAACTATACCGCTTCAAGGTCACCACCAATCCGAATGACTATCCGTCGTATTTCGAATTGGGGCAGCGATTGCTGAAGTTCAACCAACTGGACGATGCGATCAAAGCACTCCAGCAGGGGCGCAACGACGCGCAGAGGAAATGGGAGGCGCTTTTCCATCTCGGCGTCGCGTTCTGGAAGAAGAAGAATTTCCCGCTCGCGGAAAAGAACCTTGCCGACTCTTTGCAAGAGGTCAACCCCAACGACGAAGAGGGAAGAAAGCGAATCCTTTATCACCGCGGTCGAGTCGCCCAGGACAAGGGGGACACCGCCGTCGCGCTCGAGAATTACAATGAAGTCGCAGCGATCGATTACGGCTACGCCGACGTTTCCAAACGGATCGACGATCTCAACGCGGCCCAGTAATTCTTCGCTGGGCCGCTCCCCCTTGATTAAGGCGTCATTCCCATTCCAAAACCTCCCAGGTTGCCTAGGCCTTCCATGACTCCTGGGCATTCTTACCCTGACCAACAAGGCGCGTAAACCAAATTACTGCAATCACTTACAACCCAAAAGCTCCGGTTCGCCTGCCTCATGGGCACATTCGGGGACGTGATGGCAGCCGCTTTGTTCAAGTGTCATCGCCGCCAGGCCGAAGAACCGTTTAGGATCTTGAAAATGATGGGAAGGGTTCATGCGCGACAATGTCGACGTCATGGAACGTATCGCTCGGTTACGGGAACGCCTGACCGCTCCCCAACCTGCACACGCCGCAGGCGCGGCTGAAGGCGCCCTCGGCAAGCGGCTTTCACAGGTCAAATACCAACTCGAGTCGCATAATTTCGACTCTTCCGGACTTGCCATGGCTCTCCTCGATCCGATGGAGATGGCGGAACCGTTTGAGTCCACGCCCACCGCGAGGAATCCAGAAGCTGACCCCATCCTCGAGTCGCCGGAGTTTCGCAACCTCCGCGAACGAATCGAGGAGTTCATTCAGGAGTTCGCCGATTGGGGTTCCGTCGATTCCGCGACCCGCTCACAGGTCCCCCATCAGGCGTCCACTTTCGAGGGAATCGACGCGGACACGATCCTTTGGGCGGATCGGCAAAGGCAAGCTTACAGCCTGGCGGAGTTCACGCGCGACGCGCTTCGAGCCTGTGAAGGTTCCGTGAATCGACAGCTTAGAGTCCTACCCGCGTTACACTCCATCCATAACCAATTGACTCTAATACGCGACCAACTCGCCTTCCAATCCTCGCGTCGCGGCAGGGACCGAGCGGTTTTGAATTCGATTCGCGACACGCACCAACGCGCGATGGATGGCAACCTTCCCTCTCGAACGGAACTCGATTCTCTGGTCCATTCCCTGCTCGAAATGCGGCTAACCGAATCGATCCCCCCGCTGACGAGTTTGTTCACCGGACCTTCAAGGAGCACAGCGCGCTGGCTGTTCGTGCTGAATACGCGAAGATTGTCTACTACTCACCTCGCGTGACGCCGACCTCTTGCCCCGCCCACACAAGAGGAACTCGTCTTGCGTTGCCATCCTCGCTGGCGGACGCGGGCATGCTGGGCATTCCGACGGCCGTCATCGATCGCGACGGCCCATTGTCCGACGAAGAGCGCAAACTTCTCGAACGACACCCCCTGGTTGCCTCGGTTCTGCTTGACAACCTCGCATCATTCCCGCGGGAAATCTCCGAAGCGATCTCTCGGCATCACGAACGGTTGAATGGGACGGGCTATCCCCAGCATTTAACGGGAGAGCATTTGGACCCGATCGCCCGCATGTACGCCGTTGCCGATGTCTTCGTCGCGCTACGCTGTCGACGTCCGTACCGATCGGCGTATTCCCAGAAGCAGGCGCTGACGCAACTTCTAGAACAGGTGGAGCAAGGGTGTCTGGACGAACACTGGTGTTGTAGCCTGCTCAACATTGGCCTCTATCCGGTGGGAGCGATCGTCGAACTTTCGACGGGAGAGACCGCGGAGGTGGTGGCTCCCCAGGAGGCACGTTCACAACCCGCCTTGGCCGCCTTGCCCATCGTAAGAATGCTCAGCGATCGCGAAGGAAATCCGTTTCCCGCCAACCAGTTCCAGAATCTCGCCCAATATCCCCACCTGAGGATCGTTCGACTGATTCCCTGAACCTTAGGTCTAACTGCCTGTTGAGAAGTCGCGATGATGCCGATCGGACCACAAGCGATTGGGCGTTATCAAGCTCGCAGCCACTATTTACAGTGGACCGATCCCGGCGTGCCGGGATTGTATTGCTCAACAGGCTCCTAAGTTCCGCAGCGTGATCGGGAATGGGATTTGCCTTATCCCGGCGCTATTCCCTTGAATCCACGGGTTCGAACTCATTCCCCTTTTCGAATGATCTTTGAAAAAACTGGGAAACTGTTACCGTTTCCGGCAGGCCAAAGTTGTTTGCCAGCGGATCGGGTCAAGGGCCGTTGTTCGCCACGAAAAGGGAAAAGGAAATCGACGATGAATCTGTTGAAGCATGTATGGTTCGCGGCCATGGTAATGTCGTTTCCGATCGCGTGGGCGAATGGACAAGAGACGGTCGGTAGCTCCAAGGGACCGTGGTCCCGCGACCAGGTGTCGGCGGCAATCGCTCCCGTGCTCGCCAATCCGCCGGCGACGGGTCTCTTGATTTACGAAGTGACTCCCGATTCCCAGTCCTCGAAGGCGGGCTTGCGCATCGGTGACGTGCTGACGCATTACGACGGTCAGCCGGTCGAATATCTCAGCGACCTGGTCACGCTCGGGCGGGCCGCGGCCGCCATGCAGAAGAATCAGATCCTGGCCATCGCCAAACGTGGCGAGGAAGAAATCGTCGCGCAGTTTGAACCCGCGCCACTGGGTTTGCGGCTAACGCCCGTCCGGGAAGGAAAACCCCTCACGCTGTGGCGAACGCCGACTACCTACAAGCCAAACCTCGACGCCCTGGCCCGATACGTAAAGACCGGGCACCGCTGGGAACGATTGATTCAGGAAGGGCAGACGATTGGCTGGTCGCACCACTACCTAACGCGGGAAGGAAAGACCTTCGCTCTGCGAACGCAAAGCAAGATTGAAGCCAACGGCCTCTCGGAAAAACGGGACACGACCGTTCGATTTCTGGCGGACGCCTACCTGACGCCGATCTGGATTCGGGTGACGAGCAACGGCCGGCTTCTCCTGGAGATCCAACGATCCGGCGACGAGTTCCGCGGCGAACGCGTGGGAATCCAGGTGGTCAATCCGGCAATGAAGGACGCCGTTTCCAGTCCTCTGGCCGGCCTGGTGGCGGTCATGATGCCCGCGAAAGCGGGGAATTGCCTGCGGTGCTCGTTCATGGACTCGACGTCACTAACGGCGGCACCGTTTGCCGACCTCTACTGCGCCGGCGAGGAGACCGTGAACATCGCGGGACAAACCACGAGAGCCTTTCGATACGAACAGTCCGTGTTCGGCCTGCCGGTCGTTCATTTCTGGATCGACCAGAACCGAGAGCTTCTTCTGACTCGCTACCTGGGGGAAGGGAACGTCGGCGGCATTGACGCGGTGTTCGTGACGGATAAGGAGATTCGCGCGGAATTCCAGGACGTCGATTCCAGCTTCGATCCCATCGAGCATGTGCCTGCGGTCCGTCCCCTGGGCCAGCAGGCAAACTGAAATCCAAGCTTGGCTCCGGTGGATTGATCGGGTAATTCGCCCCGGCAATACCCTGGGCGTGACGTCACTCCTTTCCGGCGTACTTCTCCGGATGTTCGAGAAACTCCTGCCGAGTACGTTCACAGGCGACGTGATACGTTTTGCCGTTCCACTCGACTTCGAATCTGCCTGCCCCACCCGTAACGACGCACATCGGTCCGGAAGCGAACTCGGACAGTGGCGTTCCCTCTCGCTTGAGTTCTACTTGCGTGTGAATTTCATAGGACTTGGAGCCCCGTTTTTTGCTGAAGGAGTAAATCAACTTGTCCCCCTCTTGGACGAGGCGCAATTCCGCGCGATCGAAGCCGTCCTTGGCTCCTTCCTCGACACGGTCAAGACGCAGGGATTGGCCCCCCACGAGTTCGCCTCGAAAATGCCGTACGGTTCCTCCAGCTTCGCGAACCGTGAGGACAAATTGGTTGGCCGCCTTGTCGAAAGAGACCAGTCCCGCGTTCAAAAACTTGCCGTCGACGTGCATTTCCAAGGCAACCCGACCGTCCTTCGGACGAAGTCCCCAACGTCCGGCGATCGTCTCCTTCCAATCGAGCACCTTGGCACCCGTCCCGGTACCCGACCATCTTCCCACGATGCCGGAGATCGGCCGCAGGGCCTCGATCTCTTCTTCGTCCCAGGTTTCCGTCGCTGCCGCCGGCCCCTTCGGCATGTCCTTGGACACTTCTTCCCCGGACACGGAGCCCACGAGAAGAACGATGCCAACCAGCACTCTCCAGCATCTCGGGAAAGCACGGGGATCATCGAGCATCACGTGAACGACCTCCTCCGTTGCCCGCCGGACAGGAAGAGGACTTGGAGCCCCAGAGAGAGTGGTTGTCGCGGAGGCGCTCAAAGGTTTAATTCTCCTTCTGCAGCTTCGCGATGTATTTTTCTGGCGCTTCCAGAAACACCTCGCGGCATCCGGTGCAACAGACGAAATAGGTCTTCCCTTCATGGGTGACGGCAATGGTTCCCGCGCCGCCGGTGACGATACACTTCGGCCCGCCAGCCCCGGCGCCGGCGAGCGACGTCCCCTGACGATCCAGGCCGACTTGCGCCCATTGCTTATAACGCATCGATTTTCCAATGCGCTTGTGGAAGGTGTAGACCAGCCGGTCCCCATCATTGATGATTTTTAGGTCCACGCGGTCGAGTGTATCCTTCGCGGTCCCCTTGTGGATTCGATCGAGAACGAGATTGCTCGTGGTCTTCGGCTTCCCCTCGAATTGCAGGGTTCCTTTTTCACCGGGAACGGACGCGGTGAGCCGGTATAGCTTCTTCTTGGGATCGTACGTGAGATTCCCTTTTTCAATCACCCGGCCGTCCGGCTTGTCCTCGACGGAGGCGAACGCCAGGACAAGCGCGGGAGCCGTTTCCTTGCCGAACGCCCATTGGCAACCCAACTTTTCATCCCAACCTTTGTTCTGGTCGCTGGCGCCGGAGCCTTCCCAATCTCCCACGAGGTCCTGAACCTTTTGCAACCCTTCGAGAACCGCCTCGGAATCCTCCGCCCAGGTTTTCGTGGCGAAATTCGATATCGCGAGGACTAATATCCCAACCAGCGCAAACCAACCTCGAACGTGCATCGACCGATCCTTAACAACAACATTTGCTTCGAAGTACGACCACGCGAATTGCGGTTAGCACCAAGGCTCTCCAAGCAACCGGGCCGAGGAATACAACATTACTTTTCTGATGCTCTTTAATTCCCTTGGACGACTAGACGGTCATTCGGGTTCCGGATAACGATGCGCGAGTTTGTAATGGTGATGTTCGGAGAGGTAATGGCGAACGCGGTCCTTTCGGTCGAACGCGTCGGGAAGAAACTCAATCGCCTGGACAAGCCGCTCGTCGGGTTCCGCGCAGCTAAACCGGAGGAATCCCTGCCCCGCTTCGCCAAAGCATTCCCCCCCCAGGCAGGCGACGCCAAAGTCCGGATCCGCCCCCTCGAGCAAATACATCGCCAAGCCATGCGACGTAATGCCCAAGCGATTGCAGATCGGCGCGACATTGGGAAAGACATAGAAAGTGCCGGCGGGAGGAATGACGCGAATTCCCGGAACCTTGGTCAAAGCACTGGTGAGTATTTCGACCTTGCGTTTGAACTTGGCCATCAAATCCTCGCGTTCGCGGGTGTCATGCCGCAGCGCGTTGGCGCCGGCGAGTTGCACGATGGGGGGAACGCAGGAAAGAGCCGTGTTGACCATCTTGCCGATAACGTCCGCCAACCGCGGGCTGGTGACGGCGTACCCCAACCGCCAGCCGCTCATGCTATAGGACTTGCTGAAGGTGTAGGCGGCGACGCATTGGTCCATCAAATCCGGTTCCGCGAGCGGGGTGTGATGTTTGCCCCGCCAGACCATGTGGTTGTAAGGCTCGTCGGAAAACAAGGCGACGTTTTTGCCTCGAATCAAGTTTCCAATGGCTCGGATGTCGGATTCGGTGGCGACCCCACCCGTCGGATTGTGAGGGGAGTTGAGGAAGATGGCCTTCGCCTTGGACCCGCGCGCGAGGAATTTCTCGACATCCTCCAGGGACGGGCGAAAATCATTTTCCTGCCGCAACGGACTGGTCACCATTTGCGCCTGCCGGCGCTGGATATTCGGTAAGTAGGTCGGGAATTGCGGACTGAAAACGAGGACCTCGTCTCCGGGATTGAGAATCGCTTCGCAGAAAAATTGCTCGAAAACCTTGGCTCCTGGGCCACAAACGACGTTGGCGGCGGTGATGTTCAAGTGATACTCGGCGTTCATTCGCTCGGCAACCGCTTCGCGAAACGCCGGTATCCCCATGCTGGGACAGTAATGCGTCTGGTCGGCATCAATGGCGGCGACACCCGCCTTCTTGGCGGAAGAGGTGCTCGGAAACGGGCTGTCTCCGATCTGTAACTCCACCACATCCTTGCCCACCCCCTTGAGCGTTTTCGCGACCGCCAATACGTCAAATGCCGTCTCAACCTTTAGTCCGCGCGAAAAATCGCTGAGCAATACCGTCATGTCCGATGACTCTCCAACCGTTGGGATGTTTCTCGCGCTCCCATGTTGGCAGCGCCGCGGGGGACCGTCAAATGGATTCGAGCCTCGCGTGCCCGCGCGGGAGACTTTCTCACGCGGCGGGAACTTCGAACAGGCGAATTTCCACTTTCGATTGCTATCATACGTAAGGAGTCGGCGAACACCCTGCCTTATTGAGCTTCCGAAAAGTAATGGTGTGTTTCGTGGCCCGGTCGTTGGGATGGCCTTGGCGTAAAGCGAACCACTTGCCTTTTCCTTCGGCAGGGTACCCGAGGCGTGCAAGTCCCGTGGGACTTTCCGCGTCGATGGCCGCCGAACCACGACGAAGGCGACGAGTGCGTTGAATCCTTGGCATCACGCGGGAGAGTTCCATCCCATGGCCGTTGGCTGCATAGAGTTCTTGACGAAGAAACGGCGTGGCGAACCGCCCGCCGTCCTTGTCATTTTCGGCGACGACGACTTTCTCTGCCGGCAGGCCTCCATGACTGTTCGCGAATGGACCGTCGGCAGGGACGCCGATGACTTCACGCTGTCGGAATATACCGGCGCCGACGCCTCCCTGAGCGCGGTATTCGACGATCTCGCCACGCCCCCTTTTCTCGGCGATCGAAGACTCGTCGTCGTGGAAGACGCGGATAAATTCGTCACCGCGCACCGCGAGGCATTGCTCAAGTATGTCGAGGGTCCTTCGCCGACCGGCGTGCTCCTTCTGGAAGTCAAGACCTGGACGGCGACGACGAAGCTCGCCAAGGCGGTCGAGTTGTCCGGCCTGGCGATTGAGGCGAAGTCCCCCAAGGACTACCTGGTTCCCAATTGGTGCGTGCAATGGGCCAAGGGACGGTACGACAAAACCATGGCCAAGCCGACCGCCGATTGGCTTGTGGAACTGGTGGGCGCGCACCTCGGACAACTCGATCAGGAGATCGCCAAACTCGTCAATTTCGTCGGCGATCGCCCGGATATCGGGCTGGAGGACGTCAATCGGATGGTCGCTGGCACGCGCACGGAGAATGCATTCAAGTTGCTCGATCTACTACTTGAAGGGCACGCTGCCAAGGCCATCCAATTCCTCGATCGGCAACTTGTCGCGGGGGATTCGCCGATCATGATCATGGCGATGCTGACGGCTCAGTTGAAGAAGTTGACGCGGGCAGCGCGGGCCGTGGTCGCGGGGACGAACATGGATCAGGCGTTGCGCGACGCGGGGGTCCCGCCGTTCGCGATCGAAAAGAACTGTGCTCACCTGCGCCATTTCGGGCGCGAGCGCATGGCGGCCATGTACCGCCGACTCCTCGAAGTCGATCTGGATATCAAGGGAGGAACCGCGCTCGAGCCCCGTTTCGTGGTAGAACGGTTTCTCATCGAGCTCGCCCGTCCGCAATCCCCCGCGCGATCTCCCCGGTAATACGTCGATCGACGGCCGTTTCGACCCATTTTGGAGCATCAGACAAGTAATGTCGTATCGCCCAGCCCGATCGCTCGAAGGGCCTTGGTGCTAGCCGTAATTGGCGGCGTTCATGAATGGGCGCTGGGCCCCGACACTACGCTTCTGAGCGGCAAAAGAAGCCGGGACGTTAAAAACGGCGCGAGGAAGCGCGGAAACGGGTATGGACAATGAGCCCGTTGCCTATGACAATTAGTGAGCACAAGGTACGCAAGTTCGCTGACGGACGTCACTACGGTCGCCAGCCAGCGTTTGGATCATCCGCGTTTCCGATGTCGGGGGATCTTATCGTGCGAGCTGGCTCCGGAGGAGGTCCGCCGAAGAGGCGCCAACCGCGAGGGTTCGTCGATGGCCGATCGCTGCAACCATTACGAACGAGCTTTTGAGTCTTTCGTTCATTCGCTGGGAGTACCCTGCATCGGGGTCAACGAAAACCGTCGCGCTTCGTTCGACGAAGAGTCGGTCAAGAATCTCGACTTCATGGTCGGCGTGGGAGACGGGAGTTGGCTGCTAGTGGACGTTAAGGGTCGAGAGCTTCAGGGAAGAAGGGCTGGACTCGAAAACTGGGCAACCGAGGACGATATTTCCAGTCTCCAAAAGTGGGAAAATCAATTCGGCGAAACATCCAAGGCACTTTTGGTGTTCGTATATCACCTGTCGAGCGCCGAACGGCGGGAAGAGTTCGCGGACAGCTTTAGTTTCGCAGGTCGCCAGTACGGGGCGGTGGGGATTGAAGTCGGGACGTATCGAGCCCACATGCGCGTCCGTTCGCCACGTTGGAGGACGGTTTCGCTTTCGCGACCTATGTTTTCAGAGTATGCGCGGCCTCTAACGGATTGGTTGCCTTCCGTGCCTCGCTTCCAGGAACGGAGTCCCGCGGCGGCCATGGACCGATTCGCGCGGCGAGAAAGTGATTTCCCCTTGTGACTTGGGATCTCTTCGGAGAAGATTTTACGCACGCGGAATCGATTGTTTCCGTTTCCATCCCAAGCCAGGTGGCAACGGCGCGCCATGCGGGCGTTTGGATGGGGTGAGGTTCGACCGGTTATGACTCAGAAAAATCATGATCCCGAAAAAGGGGTTTGGTACCTCGAGGGATTCGTGGACGAGAGCAAGCGGATGTGGCGGGTGCCGATACGCTCCCTCCCCTTTCGCGTGGGTCGCCGACCGGACGTATCCCTCTCCCTGCCCGCCAAGTCCATTTCTCAAGACCACGCGGAAATCATCCTGGCAGGGGACGTACTGCGGATCCGCGACTTGAACAGCACCAACGGAACCTTCGTCAACCGCCACCGCATCAAGGGTGAAGCCGACCTGCAGGACGGCGACATCGTCCACTTCGCGACTTTGGAGTTTCGGGTCGGCTTGCAGACCCCCCACGACTGGGCCGCGACCACCAACGCCGCCGGCATCATGGAGGGGGATCTTCCACACGAATTAGCGCGGGGCACCCGCCAATTCCAACAGATGCTTCGCCAGCGCTCCATCGTCCCTTTCTACCAGCCGATCGTGAAGATCACCGACGCGGACGTGATCGGCTACGAAATCCTTGGCCGGGGCAACTTCGAGGGTCTGCCCACCAGTCCTGGGGAACTTTTCAAGATCGCGGCGAGCCTGGGCCTGGAGGGAGAACTCAGCCGGGTCTTCCGCTTCATCGGGATCGAAGTGGGCAAACAGTTCCCCGGCTCACCCATACTGTTCGTAAACACGCACCCGGTTGAAGGGGCTCAGACAGGTCTTCTCGATTCTCTCAAGGAAGTTCGGCAGGTCGCGCCGCTGGTGGCCATCACGCTGGAGATCCACGAAGGGGCGGTCACCAACCTCGCCGCCATGCGCGAGTTGCGCGCCGCCCTGAAGGATCTTCGGATCGGGCTAGCCTACGACGACTTCGGAGCGGGGCAGGCTCGGCTTGTCGAACTCGCCGACGTGCCGCCGGACTACCTCAAGTTCGATATCGGTCTGGTCCGTGACATCCACAAGGCACCAAAGCACAAGCAGCAGATGCTCGAAACCCTCGTCCGCCTGGTCAAGGATCTAGGTATCGCGCCTCTCGCCGAGGGGATCGAGTGCAACGAGGAATCGCTCGTCTGTGCGCAGATGGGGTTCGAATACGCCCAAGGATATCACTTCGGAAAGCCGAAACCCATTCAAGAAGTCCTCGGCGTCACGAGGTCCAATTGAGCATCGGGAAAGTAGCGGCCCAAGGCCCAGTCCGGCTGCTTGGCGCGAAGCGCATTGGGCTCCGATACTTTTCTGAGTGGCACTAGCGGCCCGCCGGGAAGCGTTATCATCCTCGAACGTTTGAAACTCGCTTGGCGAAACCTTGCCGCGGCGCGCTTCTTTGCCACTACAATAGGGCCGAGGATTCTGTGTACATCAATCGAGGTGACGAACATGGGTGATTGGCTCGAGGAAGGAACGAAGGCACCGGCATTCAGTCTCAAGGCGGACGACGGTTCGACCGTCAAACTCTCGGATTTCGCGGGCAAGACCGTGGTCCTTTACTTTTATCCCAAGGACGATACCCCCGGTTGCACGAAAGAAGCCTGCGGATTTCGCGATAGCCACGCGGCGTTGACCAAGCGGGGAGCCGTGGTGCTAGGCGTCAGCCCCGACAGCGTCGACAGCCACGTCAAATTTCGCGACAAATACCAGCTCAATTTCCGTCTGCTCGCGGACCCGGACCACAAGGTGGCGGAAAAGTACGGCGCCTGGCGCGAAAAGAACATGTACGGCAAAAAATCGATGGGCATCCAGCGTTCGACCTACCTGATCGACGGCAGTGGAAAGATCGTCAAGGTGTGGCGCGCGGTCAAAGCCGACGGGCATGACCAGAAGGTCCTCGAAGCTTTGGACGCGTGAGGCTCCAATGGCAAACGTCCTGGATGGACGATTTCAAATTGAAGAACTCCTGTCCCAGGGTGCCGGGGGACAGGTTTTTCGAGGGACCGATCTGGTTAATGGCGAACCCATCGCCGTCAAGATCCTCCACCCCGCTTCCGCGCGAAGCGAAGAGTTCCTTTCCCGATTCCGCAGGGAATGCCGACTACTTGTCGAATTGGACCATCCCAACGCCGTCCGCGTCCACGGCTCCGGCATCACGCCCGAGGGGCTCCCCTACGTCGCCATGGAACTCGTCGGCGGCAAGACGCTCAGCGGACTAGTCGGGGAGAAGGGAAGTCTTTCCGCGGAAGAGATGGCGGTTTACCTGGCACAGATAGCCGAAGTTCTCGACGCCGCTCACGCCAAGAATGTGCTCCACCGGGACATCAAGCCGGGCAACATCATGATCATGGCCGCGCCCGACGGCAAACCGATCGTTAAGGTGCTCGACTTCGGCATCGCCAAGATCATGGGAAATGACCAGATGAATGCCACCGTGGTGACAACGGCTGGCATCGCGGTCGGAACGCCGGCTTACATGAGCCCCGAGCAGGCGATGGGCAAACCGCTAGGCGTTCCTTCCGACATCTATTCGCTGGGAATTACCGTTTTTGCGGCCCTCACGGGGCAATTGCCCTTCGAGGGAAAGAACGACTTGCAAACCATGCTCGCGCACGTCCGCGCCGAGATCCCTCGGTTCGCGGACAAGAATCCCGCGAACCGAGTGCCCGTCGCCGTGGAGGGTGTCGTGCGGTCCGCACTGGCCAAACCTCCCGAAGACCGCCCCGCTTCCGCCGGTGATTTCGCGCGCCGATTCGCCGACGCCTTGCTTCGACGGGAGCCGGAGAGAGTGCTCCGAGAAGAACAGCGTCCCGCTCGGCAACTCGCGCCGATCCTTGTTTCTCCACCTGCGTCTGCCTCCCGCGGAAACACCGCGGAAATCCAGCCTTGGATGCTCGCGATCATCGCCGCCGCGATTGTTGGAGGCGTCCTGCTCGCCGCGTTCTTTCGAGGTTGAAATTCGCGGGTCCGTCAGATTTGGATAACCATGGGCGAATTTAGATGCTCGCGGTTTGTTTTACGCGGTCGGCTTCCTGCTCTCTTCCTCGATAATCGCCTGCTTCTCCTCGACGTCGTCGTCCTCCAGGACAGCGTTGTCGATGAATACTTCGTTGGGAGCAAGTGCTGCGCGTAGTCAGGTCCCAATACTTCCAACACCGTTGGCGGCCGCGGCGGCAGGTGTTTCGGCAAGAAGTATCCTTCGACCACCGTCGCATGTTCCCGGTATTCCGCGAATCGAAGTAGTTCCTCGTGCAACTCGCGCAGACGGTAATGCGGTACCGTCGCATACATATGGTGGGGCAGATGCAGATCCTGGCCCATGGGGAAGACGCTGAAATTGATCAGCGGATGCACGAAGAAAACGCGCGTGTTCGTGAGCCAACCCCTGCCTCCGTTCCCATGCTGCACCAACTGGCGAAGCACCATGAAGAAAGAGAACGAGGTGAACAGTGGAACCACCCAAAGAAAGAAAAAGTACACCGCCGCCCGATGGCCGGAGAGATAGGTCGCCCAGGCGAGTGAACCGAAAAGGGTCGTGATGAAAGTAATGCGCATCAAGGTCATCACTCGCGAGGGAATCACCGGATGCACTCGACTCTGGTGATACCAGTCGGCGGGGATCGAGGCGTAAAAAACCATCATGCCGGCCCATGCCAGCGTCGGAAGCAACGCGAGCAGGATCGGATCCCCGTGCATCACCAGCCCGGTGAACAAAGCGATCTGCCCGAGGATGTAAAGGATGCCCGCGAGCACCGGGACCTTGTTGGGTTTCCACCCCTTCTTGAGATACGGGTTCTTGTCCGTCCCCACGGAGTTGTACTTCGCGCGGATCCGTATGTACTTGACCAGGTTTGGAAGCCAAAGCTGCTTGACCAAGACCTTCAAGAACTCTTGTTTCGACAGGGGAAAGTCGAGCCAGTGGCCGCTGGTCTGCAGTTGCGAAACGTCCGGGTCGCGCACGGGATCGTTGACGAACTGGTGATGCGCCAAGTGCTGCAAGCGGTAATGGTGCGTACTGCTGAACATCGGAAACATGCAGAACCAGTCGGAAATCAGGTCGTTCAGATAGCGATTGCGAAACAGGACATGATGGGAAGCCTCATGCGCCAAACCGGTCAGTTGATGCTGACCGGCACCGATACAAAGAATGGCGAAGAGAAAGACGGGAATGTTCCACCAGAAGGCGAGTCCCGCGGACTGCTGGTAAAGGTTAAACCAGACCGCGCCCCCGATGACCAGGGAGAGGAATACCCAGGTCCGCGCGAGATAGTAGACGTTGGTCACGTTATCGGTCTGCCGAAGCCTCTGCAGCACCGCGTTCAACGCGGGATCCTTGAGCGACATCGGCTTCAGGGAGACCGCCTCAGCCAGCGACATACTTCGACTCCCGTCAAACATCTTCGAACTTTAGCCCAGCCCCAAGGTCAAATACCTTTATCGCCTTGGCCGGACATTCAATCTATTTTACCCGCCTTTCCTATTCTTTGTAAAACCAGACTGTCCAGTCCCCGCGTGCAAACTCCTGGACAGATCCCCCCTTTTGGGAAATTCTGGTAAAACCGGACGAATCGCGAAGTTGGATATACAACCGGCCAACGACCAAGTAGGATTTTGGGGACGGGTTGGAGCATGACGCGCGGTTTCTCAGATGAACGTATATCATGAAGCGAATCTTACTTACGAGTCTCGTGTTGGGGATGGTAGGCGTGTCAGTCGCGGGCTATTGGTACTCCCGCATTGGCTCGGGACCTCCCCCGACGCCAATGGGACCAGCTCCCAAGCCGAAGAATGTCGAAACCCCTAGTAGCGTCAAAGTGAAGGTCTCGGAATCGAGCATCGACGACTTTCCGGAGTCGGTCGAGATCGAGTATGGGGACGAAAGCATTCTTGCCACCTATACCGGCCATTTGGTGAAGAGGAAGAAGGTCCTGGTACTACCCGTCGAGACCAACCGGGTGGCATGTTACGTCGTTGACCCCCAGGAAGGGGACGGCGACGCGTTGGCGGATGCACTCATGGTGGACGGTTACCCTCGCGCCCTGCTGCTCCGTTTTACCCGACGACTTCCCGGTTCATTCATCGCGAACGACATCGAGGAAAACATACGCAAGACGTTCACGGACGTGGACGTTCCTCGACTTCGTTCGAACATCGACCGATTCGTCCAGAAATTTGCGAATGGATCGGCGCCGGGGCACAAAGTCTACTTCGTGTGGATGCCCGGCGGACGGGTCTACATCGGTTACGAAACGCCCAACAACGTCGAGCTCATCGCCGAGGATGTGCCATTCGCGCGCGCCTTATGGCGTTGTTACGTGGGTCGGGATCAACCGGATCGGACCGACATGGTGAAACGTTACGCCCAAACCACCCAGGCCGCCCTCAAGTCGGACCCCGTGGGCAAGTAACGGATCCAGGATGCGTATCGGAATCATCTGCCCGCGATACGAGAGCTTGCCAGCTTTACGGATCGCGTTCCCATGTTGCATTTCCTGTTGCTGGCTTTTCGTGCGGGGACAAGTTCGTTGAGGGATTGAGAGTCAGCCGACGGGGTCACGATCCTTGGCGTGCCAAGGGGATTGTAACGCCGCACCTTAAAGGTCAGGGGCCCGCCACGGCAAAGTTCGGCGGGGGTCCAAGAAAGAAAGTGACCCCCTGCTCGCCGATATTGAATTCCATATCTCGCTGGTGCGCGAAAGGAGCGCTTTGCGTAAGCTGAGTCGAGGGAAACCCGCGACTCCTCGACGACCCGAGGAAGGTCATTCCCGTCGAGCGGCATGGCGGCGAAGTGATGCCAAGTGGCTTTCCACTCATTCAGCGCCGTCGTTGCCGTTCCTCGATCCTCACTACGAGGTCAAGGACTAGCGAATCACGGGCGGCATTGGGGACTTGACGGCGGAGAAGGATTTAGAAAATGGTTTGGCAGGCGTGGTTGACGCTCTTCGTTCTCGGTCTGGTGTTGATCACACTCGCCGCGACCTCCATCGCTCCCGACGCGGTTTTCCTCGGCGGTCTGACGATACTGGTTGTTTCCGGCGTGCTAACCATGCCGGAGGCGTTGGCGGGTTTCTCGAACGAAGGCGTGGCGACCGTTGGCATCATGTACGTGGTTGTCGCGGGCCTTCGAGACACCGGGGCCATCGGCTGGCTTTCGAGCTATCTGTTGGGCAAACCGAAATCCCTCAACGGCGCCATGCTGCGGCTGATGGTGCCAGTCGCCGGGCTGAGCGCGTTCATGAATAACACGCCGCTCGTCGCCATGATGATCCCCGCGGTCGCTGACTGGACCAAACGATATCGCTTGCCGGTCTCGAAGTTCATGATTCCCTTGAGCTTCGCTACGGTTCTTGGCGGCCTTTGCACCCTGATCGGCACCAGCACCAATCTCGTCGTCAACGGTTTGGTGATGCGCGAATATCGGGAAGATCCGACGGCACTGGAAGGACTCGCCAAGGGACTGGGATTCTTCGATCCCGCGTGGGTCGGCGTGCCCCTCTCGATCGCGGGCATAGCCTACCTGCTCGTCGCCGCGCGCTGGCTGTTACCTAACCGCACTTCCGTGATTAATCAACTATCCGATCCGCGGGAATACCTGGTTGAAATGATGGTCGAGGCACAAAGTCCACTCGTCGGAAAGACGATTGAACAGGCAGGACTGCAGCATTTGCCGGGTCTTTTCGTGATCGAGATCGATCGGCGCGGCCATGTCCTTTCCGCGGTCGGCCCGGACGAAATCCTCGAAGCGAACGATCGACTCGTGTTCGCCGGGGTCGTCGATTCGGTGGTCGATCTTCAGAAAATTCGCGGCCTGGTTCCCGCCACGAATCAAGTATTCAAACTCGACGCGCCCCGGAGTCATCGGCGATTGATTGAGGCAGTGGTGTCCAACACCCATCCGCTCATTGGCAAAACCATTCGCGAAGGAAAATTTCGCTCCACGCACGGCGCCGTCGTGATCGCGGTCGCGCGCAATGGCGAACGGGTCAATCGGAAGATCGGTGACATTGAACTCCACCCCGGCGACACCCTCTTGCTCGAAGCGGAACGCAGCTTCATCGAGCAGCACCGCGACTCCCGCGACTATTTCCTGGTGAGTGAAGTCGGCAATTCCGCCCCCTTGCGCCACGAACGAGCTGGAATGGCGATGGCCATTCTCGTGCTGATGGTCTTTTCGGTCACCATGGGTTGGATCGAGATGATGCTGGGCGCGATGCTCGCCTCGGGCGCGATGATTCTGACTCGCTGCACCAGCGCCAGCGCCGCCAGGCAGAGTATCGATATCGGTCTCCTTGCCGCCATCGCCGCCTCGTTCGGCATGGGACGAGCCCTCGAAAAGACCGGCGCCGCCGACGTGCTCTCGCAGGGGATCGTCTCCTTCGCTGGCGAGAGCCCCTGGATGAATCTCCTGGGGATCTATCTTGTCACGCTCGTCTGCACGGAGATCCTTTCGAACAACGCCGCCGCCGTCGTCATGTTTCCAATAGCCATGGCCTCTGCTCGGCAACTCGACGTGAGCGCGCTCCCGTTCATCATGGCGATCATGATGGCGGCCTCCGCGGCGTTCGCCACGCCAATCGGCTATCAGACCCACCTGATGGTGTACGGCCCGGGAGGATATCGCTTCTCGGACTATGTGAAAATCGGCGTCCCCCTGGACCTTCTCTTGGCCATTATCGCCGTTGTGGTGATTCCACTAGCTTTTCCGTTCTAGAGACGCCCGTTCCCGCACAACGCCCGAGGTCTTCATTCCGCACGTCCCGGACTCCTCCAACGCCATCGGGGCCCGTTGTCCTCCCGCCCCTACCACCCATGGGCCAGAACGTCTTTGCGTTGGGTCGCTGGGTAGAAAACGACCCCTTTTTGCGCTAGAAACGTTGCAGCGTACTTCCCGGCCCGGTCACCTGCAGGGCCTTGGCGCAAGCCGCAAGTCGCTGCGTCCACGCCTGGGCTCCGAACCGGGGCATGATTTTCCTGAGCGGCACCAGGCTCCGCAACTCGTTGGCACAAAAGAGCTCCGAAAATATTGACACCTTGTTTCACAACTGGTATGGTCCAAAAAGTGAATGTGTATTCACGTTCATGTTTCGGGAGTTTGCATGACCTTTGAGCCGTTCGAATGGGTCCGTTCCCCCATGCAGGCCAGAAGCCAGGAGCGGCTGGAGAGGATTCTCGACGCCGCCGAGGAGGTAATTGCCGAGAAGGGTTTCGAAAAGGCGACCATCGCCGAGATCATGGCGCGAGCCGAATCTTCCGTCGGAATCTTCTACAAGCGATTTCGAGAAAAGGAGGATCTGCTCCGTTGCATCCACGACCGCTTTTCCATCCAATCGATGGCGACGGCGGACGCGGGACTCGATCCGGAGCGGTGGGCCAACGTGCCGGTCAAGGAGATCGTTCACACCGCCATCCCCTTTCTCGTGCAGGTGTATCGGGAACGCCGCGGCCTCATCCGGGCATTCCTCCTCCGAGCGGCCATCGATCCGAAGTTCGCCGAACGCGCGAACTTCGAACAGGCGTACACGGCCGAGAAGGTCGCGGACCTTCTCTTGGTTCGCCGAGATGAGATCCTACACCCTGACCCACCTCGCGCCATCGCCGTGGGCATGCAACTCGTCCGAAACAATCTCAATGCGCTCGTTCTGTTCGACCTCGAAGAACGGGCTGGCTTTTCCATTGACGATGAACCGTTGGGCCAAGAACTCGCACGCGCGTTTCTCGGCTATTTAGGAATCCAGTAACGCCGCGCGTCCAACCGCGCGATCACTTGCTCTCGGGGAGAAATACCATGTCCGTGGCGCCGAATCGTTTCCGGGCCTATCTTGAAGACTACGCATCGCACCACCGCACGCACGGCAATCGCGTCACTCATTATGTCGGCATTCCCCTGCTCACCGCCACGATCGCCGGCATGCTCGCCTTGGTCACCGCAGGCCCCACCTGGGGAGACGGCCTGGTGCGTATCGACCTGGCCATCCTTGCCTGGATCGCACTCTCGGTCTGGTATGTCTCAATGGACTGGAAACTAGGGGTTTTCGCCAGCGTCATCGGGCTTGGCTTTTATGCCGTGGGACGCATGCTACCACCCATCAGCCTCCCCTTCCTGTTCGTGGGGGGATGGATCATTCAATACATCGGTCACGGAATCTACGAGAAGCGATCCCCCGCGTTCTACAAGAACATCGAACATCTATTCATCGGACCGGTTTGGGTTTTCGCGCGCATCATCGGCTACATTCCCGCTGTATGGCCTCCGGAAAACGCCCTGCCCAACCAAGGTCGGTCCCCGGTCGCGTCCCTGGTGCTCGCGTCACTCCTCTTCGCGGGAGGCACCAGCAACGCCGCGGAGATGCAGCCGACGATTCCGGGCAACGACGTCTTCGGGACGGACAACGCGAAAATCAGTCTCCAATCCCTCCGGGGCGACAAAGGTACCGCGATTGTCTTCATCTCCACCGAATGCCCCATCTCCAATGGCTACGTCCCCACGCTCAATCAAATGCACCAAAAATGGACCGCGAAGGGAATCGCCTTAGTCCTTCTCAATCCTAATGACGGTCAATCAGCGGAAAAGATGGCCGAGCATCGCGCGGAATTCGAACTCGTTCCCGCAGTTTACAAGGACGAAGGAAGCCTGATCGCCAAGCAACTTGGCGTCACTCATTGTCCCGAGGCATGTCTCTTCGACGCCGGCGGAAAACTGGTTTATCGCGGCCGCATCGATGATCGTTACCGCCGCCGCGGCGCTTCGGCGCGCCCTTCCACCATGCAGGATTTGGAGGACGCCATCGTCGAAACCCTTGCAGGGAACCACGTGAAACTGCGAACTACCGATCCGGTCGGTTGCCCGATTGCCCTTCCCATCGCTCGCGGCAAGGCCATTCAGAACGCCACCGTCAACTATTCCGAACACGTGCTCCCCGTGCTGATGAAACATTGCCAAGCCTGCCACCGCGACGGAGGCATGGCCCCCTTCTCCTTGACCAGCTACGAAGACGCGGCCTCATGGGCGGAAGACATCCGATCCTTCACGAGCGACGGGACGATGCCACCTTGGAAACCGGTCAACGGTCATGGTGAGTTTCTCAATCAACGGCGGCTGAGCGAAGAAGAAAAAGGAGTCCTTGCTCGCTGGGTGGAGGAAGGTTGCGCGGAAGGAGATCCCTCGCGAGCACCCTCGCAGGTGCAATTCAAAGAGGGCTGGCAGGAAGGAACGCCCGACATCGTCCTCGAGCCGGAAAGTGACTTCGTTCTCGACGCCGACGGCGCGGACGTCTACCGCAACTTCGTGTTTCCGACCAACTATGATCAAGACCTCTACATGACGGCCTATGAGATCCTACCCAGTAATCACCGCGTCGTTCACCATGTGCTCCTGTTCGCCGACAGTTCCGAGCGGGGCAAACGCTTGGACGAGCGGGACCCTGGCCCCGGATACACGTCGAACGCGTTGGCGGGGCTACCCGGCTTCGTCCCCTCGAGCATGTTGGGTGGATGGGCGCCCGGCAATTCCCCTCATAAGCTCCGTGGTGGCCTGGCCCGCCGCATCCCCAAGGGGTCGAACCTCATCATGCAGGTGCACTACAGCAAGACCGGCAAACGCGAAACCGATCGGACGAAAATCGGACTCCACATTTCCAAGGAAACTCCGAGGCAATTGGTGGGCGTAACGCCGCTCGAACCGGTTAGCGCCCGCGTCGGACTATTTGCAATTCCCAAAAACGACCCCAACTTCGTCGTAAGTTGCAACGTCAAGATCCCGCGCGCGGTTTCGCTTTTCAGCGTGACGCCGCACATGCATCTCGTCGGCCGATCGATGCGTGTCACGGCGAAGCTCCCTACCGGTGAATCCAAGGACCTCGTCTACATCAACGATTGGGATTTCAATTGGCAAGAGACCTATTATTACCGCGACCCCGTCACTCTGCCCGCGGGGAGTCAGTTGGAAATGGTCGCGCGGTACGATAACTCGAGCGGAAATCCCAATAACCCGCACCAGCCACCCCAGACGATCAAATATGGCGAACAAACGTCCGAGGAGATGTGCATCTGTTTCTTCGAAGCTGCCTGGGCGGATCTGCCGGAGGCGAGCGCTCGACTGTCCGCTCCCTCCCTCGAGGATTTGTTCGAAGCTCAAGTCGACCCACTCATGAAATTCCTACGCCGTTAAAGCCGCCAGATCCTGCGCTTGATCACGAGTTTGGTTCGCTCGCATGGCTTCGGTCGGCAGCGAGAGAAATCGGTCATCTCAACAAGAGCGCGGGTTCGATTTGCTTTAGCGACCGCAGGGCGTAAAGTCCGGACAACAGGGACATGCCCAGGGTAATACCCGCGGTTCCCAGAAGTAGCCAGGGAGGGAGCACGGCCTGGGTGCCGAGCGATCGCGCGAGTTCGGCCAAGCCAAAGGTGATTGGCGCGCCCACCAATAGTCCGGCAACACCCACCAGGAGCGACTGCTGCATGACGAACAATCGCATGCGCCAACGGGAAATACCGAGCGCGCGAAGCACCGCGAGTTCCTTGATTGCCGCCACCGTCGCCGCGTAAAGCGTATGACTCGTGATCGACGCGCCGACTGCCAATCCCAAGGCCGCTGCGAAACCGAGCGCGATTCCCACTTTCGTCTTGCGGAACCAATGGACTTTCGATTGGTTCGAAAACTCTTCCGATTCATACACGGAAATCTTCGGAAACTCCCGCAGTCGGCGGACAATGGTGTCCGCCTCGGCGGGGTTGTCGCAGGTCGCCAACAGATAGGTTGCCTGGTCATCCCGAAGCCGCAGCATTTTCCGGCGCGGTCGGCAAGGAACACCGTAGGCTGAAATGCGCCCCCATAGTTCTTGGCAAGCCAACGACTGCACGCGCTGGCCGGCGCACCTTCCGACGACCCTTCTCGCCGTGACATCTGGATTTGCCTTGTCCTTTGACTTCAAGATGACGGATCCGGTTCGGCCGACTTGGTGCCACCCGCGGGTCATTGGCCACGACCAGTTGTCGCCCCGAGATTGCAACCGGATCACGATGAGATCAGTTCATCGTCGCCGCCAGCGGTTTTCCGGGTTGGTGAATCCTTGAATGTTGGTCGGCGGATCTTGATGCCTTGTCGGTCCAGATGCGGACGAGCCAGTAGTTCGGAATCGGTCGTCCCAGATCGCAGGCCGGCGTGTTCGGAAACGTTACCCAGATATTCGCCTTGGAATTGACGATCGGAATGCTCACGACGCCGATGAGCCCTGGGCGAGTAGGCCCACTTGCATGGCTATCAGCATGCTGCTGAAGGCAACGGCAAAGATGCCTGCCAGGTAGCGGCGTCGTTCATAAGAAAAGCGGTCCGAATCGCGTAAATCAAGTTCGTTCCTGGGCGAAGAATGCGTTCGATTATGCCTCGAGCGGCTCCTGATCGACGGCTTCTCATTGCCATGAGCGATTCAACGGCTTTCGTCAGGGATGCCCGGTCGACGCGCGGGGATTTCTCCACCAAGGTCGATGATCGTTCAACGCCGGCATTTCCACCCGTAGCCGTTGTCCAATGCGCAGCGGCGGCTGACTCGGGTCCAATTCAATGATGCACTCCATGAAAGCGCACGTCGTTCCTTTGGAACGGTTCGTCGAGCACGAGCGGCGTGGACCGATCCAGTCCGCGCATCGCGTCACTCGCCCCGTCCAATGGTGCTCTGCTTGGCTGTCGTCAAAGAGTTTCGCGGACATCCCCACGGAAACGCGGCTGGCGAACTCCTGGTCGATCTCGCTGCGGACGACGCGGACGGTCGGGGCAGAACCAAGCTGCGTCCTTGTTGATTGGCACCCAGGATTTGACCCTTCGCCACCAGGACACGGAGTACCGTGCCGTCCTCGGGGCGCAACGAGCGTGTGCCGCGAGAGATCGTCGCCATCGAATATTGTGCCTTGGCGGCCGCCAACGCCGACTCGGCGAGCCGATGCCGTCCGCGGATCTTCGAGACGCAATTGCCGCAGTTGCACCATCCGCCTTCAGTGCCGCATCGAGTTCGTCCAGTTTGTCCCGAGCCGACAGATAATTCTCCGTCGGGACCGCGACGTTTCCGAAAGCTTCTTGTCTTCTCCACCTTGCCGGCGGTGTCCTTCGAGACGGGACTTGTCCGCGGCAATGGCTTGCTCTTGCTTTTCGATCAAGAGGCGATGATTCTCCGGAACTCCGCTTCGCCTGCGATAGACGAACCTCCGCTTCGCGGACGGCAAGCGCCTTCTCGCCCGTTCGACCATCGCGACCGATTGCGCGCCATCCAGCCGAACCAGTGGCTGACCGGCCTTCACTTTGTCCCCATCCCGAACCAGGACTTCTTCCACCTGGCCGATCGCCGGCACGGAGAGTGGCGAAGTGCCCGTTTCAATGTCCACGTGCCCGAAACCGACAACGCTAAGACCGGCGGGTGACTTCCGGGGTCACTTTCTCGACCGGTAACGAACCCAAACTTGGGGAGGATTGCCGGTGTCCCGGATCCGCGATGACCTCGGCTTCCACCAAGGAAAGACGACCGAATGCATCCGGTCCCGCCGTGAACCGCGGCTGCCAGGCTCCCCAACAGCAACAACGCGCCCTGCAAATACCCCGCCAGACCCTCATTTCGAAAGCTCCGCGAATGACTCGGCAGTATGTTCCGCCAATCGGCCGTCCTCGAGATGAAACACCCGATCCGCGATCGGAACAATCCGCGGATCATGAGACACCAATAGCACTGTCGAGTTGAGCTGTTTGGCCGCGTGATGGAGCATGCGAACCACTTGCTCGCCATGGTGCCAATCGAGTGCCGCGGTTGGCTCGTCGGCGAAGATGAGTTCCGGCTTCTTCACCAATGCCCGCGCGACCGCGACGCGCTGTTTTTCTCCGCCAGAGAGCTGCTGCGGACGAAGGTGCGCCCTATCCCCGAGCCCCAAGGAGGCCAGCGTATCGAGCGACAGTTTCTTTGCCGGCTTGCCTGTGATTTGTCCGCTCCAATCCAGGACGATTTCAAGCTGCTGAAGCGCCGTCAGCGCCGGGAACAGGTTGTATCCCTGAAAAATGAAGCCGCAGTGCTGTCTGCGGAAACGTTCCCGCTGGGCTTCCGACTGCTTCCAGATGTCCTCGCCAAGGACGTGGACCGAGCCTTTGTCCGGGCGTAACAGTCCGGAAAGGATCGCCAGCAGCGTCGACTTACCGCTGCCCGACGGCCCCATCAATACCGTCATTTGCCCCTTTTCGAGCGACAGCGAAACATCCCGCAAGGCGATCGTCCGCAGTTCCCCTTCGCCGAACCCTCGTTCGAGACGAGACGCCTGAATCGTAATGCTCATAGCCCAGTTCCTCGCGACGACCGTTTCTCGCCATCCCCGATCGATCCGCCATGTTCCGTTCCCATTCGATCAAGTGGCGACCTTTTGCCGCCCAATAAGGATGGCTACGAACGCGGCTGCCCGATCTCAAGAGACCGCCGCGAGCGGTCGTTTCGACATCGGCGCCTTCCATGTCGGCAAATCGCAGAGACCACCTCCCAGGAAGGTATGGTGCCAAAGCTGCGTCGCCATCACTCCGGTCAATCCCATCTCGAGGGTCAAACGTTTTCCCGATCCCCAACGGAACTGCTGGTACGTGTCGCGGAACGCCTTGACTCGAGCCGGATCGAAATATCCCGTATGGCGGAGCGATTCCTCGCTGAGCAACTGATCCACGAATCCTGGTGGATGCTCGAAGAACGTATTGGCGAACGGCGCGCGGAACATCGCCTTGGGTCGGCTCGAAATCTCCTTGGGCAGCCACTCCCCGGCCAATAACCGCAAAACATGCTTGTCCCGGCGCAGCCCGTGCAGTTTCCACGTGGGATGCAACTTCGCACAGAACGCGACAAACTCTTCGTCGAGGAAAGGATATCGAGTCTCGACCGAGTTGTGCATGGCCGGCCGATCTCCCTTGTGGTTCATCAGCAGACCCGGGAGCATCGTTTTATACCCGAGATACAGCGACTGATTCAGTGGGTGCCAACGGCGGAGACGATCGAGGTTCAGATCGAGATCCTCGTAGGCGATGTGCCCGCCGATCGATTCGAACATCGGCCTCGTATAGAAACGGCTTCGCGAGAGACTCACCAGGCCGTATAGGTCGGCGCACGCATGCGGCCCACCGATCATCGCCTGGATCTTTTCCACGTTGCTGTAAGGAATATGGGGCGCGGTCAATTTCAGGTACGCGCGGCGGAGTGCGTTGCTTGGCTTGAACGAGCCGACATCCAGCAGGCGCATCAAGCGGTTGGTCTTGAACCATGGATAGCCCGCGAGTGCTTCGTCCGCACCCTCCCCCGTGAGCGCGACCTTGTACCCCTGCCTGCGGACCTCCGCCGCCAGGCAATAGAGAGCCGCGCACGAAGTGTCCATGACGGGCGCCTCGGACGCCACGACCAGCTTCGGATACGCCTCGCTGATCACGCGACTGTCGCAGGTGATGATGGTGGGATGCGATCCCACGACCTTCGCCGCCATCAAGCTCCGATCCGTTTCATCCAACCTCGGCGTGTCGATCTTGATCGTGAACGTCGGAATCGCTCCCGACCTTGGTGGCCGTTGTCACCACGGTCGTGGAATCCACGCCACCACTCAGGTAACCCACTACCGGTACGTCCGCGCGAAGTCGAATCTCCACCGCGAAGGAAGACCTGCGGAACTCCTCGATCAATTTCTTTTGGCTGCTCGGCTGATATTCGTCCCCATAATCCGAAAATCGAGGTCCCAGTGTTGCCGCTCCACGACAGAAGCCAGTTCCCCCCTCGCGACCGAAGGCGATCTTCACATAGGCTGCGGGGTGGGATTTTGCGAAATGTCTCCGAACGCCGTCCGCCGCGTTCCATGGCAAAGAACGTGAAAATTTCGTGTCCAGACCCCGGGGGTCTGCTTCCGCCTCCACCCGGCCCGAGGCGAGTATCGCCTTGATTTCCGAGCCGAAGTAAATCCAATTCCCCCGTCGAGCCCAATGCAACGGGCAGATCCCCAGTCGATCTCGACCGAGAATCAGAACCCGCCGCCGGGAATCGTACAACGCAAATGCGAACTGGCCCCGAAGCCGTTCCAGCATTCCCTCGCCGTACTCTTCCCAAAGATGAACAAGGACTTCCGTGTCGCAGTGCGTGCGGAAAACGTGCCCCTTCGCCGTCAGCTCTGCCTTTTTTTCAATGTAGTCGAACAGTTCCCCATTAAAGACAACCGAAACCGTCCCATCCTCGTTGGCAATCGGCTGGCGACCGTCGGAAAGACCAACGATGCTCAGTCGACGATTGGCCAAACCGACTCCTGGGGCATAAAAGAACCCATCCTCGTCCGGCCCCCGATGCTCGATCGCCGACGCCATTAGCTCCAGCATTTCCGGATCGACGCGTTTGCGGCCTTCGAGGTCAATGACTCCGGCTATTCCACACACGGTGCGGGACTCCTGTAAAATTTTCCCTGACAGGACTATTTTAACAGGCCTTCGCCGCTTCTCGGGTTTTACTGAAGGAAATCCAGCAATATCCGGCGGCCCGACCCTCTCGCAGCCCATGCAATCCGCAAGACATGCCGGACCGATCTAGTCGTCAAAGCTTTCCACTCCCCTGGCTCCGAGTAACTCCAAGGGCCGGCATGACATGAAGAAAGGAAAGATTCCGCCAGGAGTGAGTCACTTGGTACGTCCGCGGCGCCTAGAATACTTGACTTCTCGGACTTTTCCGGGCCGAAAAACGAAGGCGGAAACAGTAGCAGTCTAATGCCAATTCTATCCATGAAGTGTCAACCGTGACACGCTCTCGACACTTGGGAAAATCGCGCGGAGGATTGGTAAACGAACCTTTGGTTCACTACAAAATACGCGGTCGAGGTCTGCTGAAAAGCGCCAGACCGCCTGCAAGCGGGTTTCGAGTCTTTCGAACTCCCACGAACTACCATTCCTGGAGCCGCGGTCCGACGACGGGTCGACGTGGGCTCGGGCCGCGTGGACTCTGGTTCGCGCGGAGGGACACAAGAAACGGGTGAGTGCGGATGATCAAGTCTTCGATTGGCTGCAAGTCAGTCATGGCGGTGACAGGCCTGCTTTTGTCGGGCTTCGTCCTTGCCCACATGCTCGGCAATCTGCAGGTCTTCCTCGGACCCGAGGCCTACAATACTTACGCACACAAAATGCAGTCCCTCGGGCCACTCCTCTGGGTCGGCCGGCTCGGACTGCTCGCCATCCTAGTCTCCCATGTGGGAGCAGCCATGTCCTTGGCACGAGAAAACCCACAAGCACGCCCCACGCGTTACGTGTTCGAGGCCACCGTCCAGGCGACCTATGCCTCGCGAACCATGGTCATGACCGGCGTCATTATCCTCCTCTTCATCGTCTACCACCTGCTTCATTTCACCATCAAGGCAACCGGCGCGCCGGGCGAGGGAATCTTCTTCACCTTGAAGGATGGGGAAAAAGTGGTCGACGTTTATTCTTTCATGATCCTGAGCTTCCGCGTCTGGTATATCGTCCTGTTCTACATCCTCGGCCAAGTGGTCCTCGCCGTCCACCTCAGCCATGGCGTCAGCAGTATGTTCCAGACGTTCGGCCTTAAGAGCAAGCGATACGCGGCGATCATCGACAAAATTGGTCCGGCCTTCGCCTTCGTAATACTCGCCGGCAATCTCTCGATGCCTTTGGCCTGTTTTACGCAGATTTTGAAGCTTCCCGGTGAAATGTCCGCGGGGGGAATGTTGTAATGAAACTCGATTCGAAAGTGCCCTCCGGTCCCATCGAGCAGAAGTGGGACAAGCACCGCTTCGAAATGAAGCTCGTCAACCCGGCGAATAAGCGAAAGTTCAAGGTCCTTGTCGTTGGAACTGGACTTGCGGGCGGGTCGGCGGCAGCCACCCTTGCCGAGCTCGGCTACGAAGTCGAGTCGTTCTGCTACCAGGACAGCCCCCGCAGAGCCCATAGCATCGCGGCTCAAGGGGGCATCAACGCCGCCAAGAATTACCGCAATGACGGCGACAGCGTCCAACGGCTCTTTTACGACACCGTCAAAGGGGGAGACTTTCGCGCCCGCGAGGCCAACGTCTACCGGCTCGCGCAGGTGAGCAATAACATCATCGACCAATGCGTCGCTCAAGGCGTTCCCTTCGCTCGTGAGTACGGCGGCTTGCTCGACAACCGCTCCTTCGGCGGCGCTCAGGTCTCCCGAACCTTCTACGCCCGCGGACAAACGGGACAACAACTGCTTCTCGGCTGCTATTCCGCGCTCTCCCGGCAGATCGCCGCCGGCAAGGTCAAGATGCACCCAAGATGCGAAATGCTCGACGTCGTCATCGTCGACGGCCGAGCCCGAGGCATCGTCACCCGCAACATGGTGACCGGCAAAATCGAATCCTGGAGCGGCGACGCCGTCGTTCTGGCCACCGGCGGCTATTGCAACGTCTTCTACCTTTCCACCAACGCGAAGGGCTGCAACGTCTCCGCCACTTTCCGTGCCTACAAAAAGGGCGCGCTGTTCGCCAATCCCTGCTACACGCAGATTCACCCCACCTGCATTCCCGTGCACGGCGAATATCAATCCAAGCTGACGTTGATGTCCGAGTCGCTCCGCAACGACGGTCGCGTTTGGGTCCCCAAACAATCGGGGGACAAACGATCCCCGAGTCAGATTCCCGAGGACGAACGAGACTATTATCTCGAACGGAAATACCCAAGCTTCGGCAACCTTGCCCCTCGCGATATCTCGTCTCGAGCCGCCAAGCAAGTTTGTGATGAAGGACGCGGCGTCGGCGAAACCGGACTCGGCGTCTTCCTCGATTTCCGCGACGCCATCAATCGGCTCGGCGTCGACACGATCCGCCAGCGGTACGGCAACCTGTTCGACATGTACCAACGGATCACCGGCGAAGATCCGTATCGAACGCCGATGAGAATCTACCCAGCGTTGCACTACACCATGGGGGGGCTCTGGGTCGACTACAACCTCATGAGCAACATTCCGGGACTCTACGTCATTGGAGAAGCCAACTTTTCCGATCACGGGGCGAACCGTTTGGGCGCCAGCGCTCTCATGCAGGGACTCGCGGACGGCTATTTCATCCTCCCCTACACCATCGGCGACTACTTCGCCAGCAACAAGCAGACCAAGGTGGGCACCGATCACGCCGAGTTCCGCAAAGCGGAGGCGGACGCGATCGAGAAGACCAATCGCCTCCTGGGCGTGAAGGGGAAACGAAGCGTCGATTCCTTCCATCGCGAATTGGGCAAGATCATGTGGGAATACTGCGGCATGGCGCGCAACGACGCCGGACTCCGCAAGGCACTCACCATGATTCCGCAGCTTCGCGACGAGTTTTGGAACGACGTCAAAGTGACCGGAACGAATGAAGAGCTCAACATCGAGCTCGAAAAGGCGGGCCGGGTCGCCGACTTCCTCGAGTTCGGCGAACTCCTCTGCACCGACGCCCTCGAGCGGACCGAATCGTGTGGCGGTCACTTCCGCGAGGAGAGCCAAACCCCCGACGGCGAGGCGAAGCGGGACGACGACAACTTCTGCCACGTCAGCGCCTGGGAATTTACCGGCGTGGGGAACCGACCGACGCTGCACAAAGAGCCACTCCAATTCGAAAACGTTCATCTGGCCACGCGGAGTTACAAGTAATGGACCTGACCTTGCACGTTTGGCGCCAGAAATCCCCGGCCGACAAAGGCCGAATGGTCACTTATCCCGCGCGCGGCGTCAGCCCGGATATGTCCTTCCTCGAAATGCTCGACGTGGTCAATGAAGAACTCATCCAAAAAGGCGAGGACCCCATCGCCTTCGACCATGACTGCAGGGAAGGAATCTGCGGCATGTGCTCGCTCGTTATCAACGGCGTGCCCCACGGGCCGGAACGAAGCACCACCACGTGCCAACTCCACATGCGCAAATTCAACGACGGCGACCATATTTACATCGAGCCCTGGCGCGCCAAGGCGTTCCCCGTCCTTCGGGACCTCGTCGTCGATCGGAGCGCGTTCGATCGCATCATTCAAGCCGGGGGCTATATCTCCGTGAACACCGGCGGGGCTCCCGACGCCAACATCATCGCGATCCCCAAGCCGGAAGCCGACATCGCCTTCGAAGCCGCCGCCTGCATTGGCTGCGGCGCATGCGTCGCAGCGTGCAAAAACGCGTCCGCCATGCTCTTCGTCGGAGCCAAGGTCTCGCAATTCGTCCATTTGCCCCAAGGTCTACCCGAGCGGAAGCAGCGGGTTCTCAACATGGTTGAGCAGATGGACAAGGAAGGTTTCGGCAACTGCACCAACCAGTACGAATGTGAAGCGGTTTGCCCCAAGGACATCAGCGCTGAACACATCGGCACGCTGAATCGAGAATTCCTTAAGGCCTCCATCGCCACTAGCTAATAGGCGGCGGCAATTCTGCGATCGATCCATCATGAATGGCCCTCGCGACCCGAGGTCCCGAAAGTTCTTCGAGCAAAACGGGCCCCGTTTTCCACGACGTTCAACGAGGATGCGGATGACGTGACATTGCCTCCTTTCTCGCGGCCACTTCAATCCGTCTGATAAACATCAATGACGAGCGTTTCCCACCATCCGCCTCGGGAAACTTTTGCTATTATCTCTCCATGAAAATCTCGCGCATCAAGACGATTGGCTTGCGTTCCGGAACCGTCGACGGCGGCTGGACCGACGTACTCCAGCCCGAAGTCAATCTCCACACCCTCATCGAACTGCACGCCGACAACGGTCTTGTCGGCCTTGGCAGTTGCTTTACCAGCAAGAAACTCGTCGATGGGGCGATCGAGCTCCTGGAGCCCATGCTCGTCGGACAGCCCGCCAACGAGCCCGAACGGGTCGCGGAAACTCTTCGCCAAAAAACTTTCTGGCACGGACGGGGAGGCGCGGTCGAACATGCCATCAGCGGCATCGACATTGCCCTTTGGGACCTCATGGGAAAGATCACCGGTCAATCGGTGTCCCGATTGCTCGGCGGCAGGTACCGAGATCGGATTCGGCCCTACGCCTCCATCCTCTTCGATGAACCTGCCCCCCTTGCCGACGAACTCCGCCGCGTCACCTCCCTGGGCTTCAAGGCCATCAAGATGGGATGGAGACCCTTCGGCAGACGGGATCGAAGGACCGATGAAAGGCTGGTAAAAACCGCTCGGGAGACCGTCGGACCGGACGTCGATTTACTCGTCGACGCGGGGGGAAGTGAAGAGTTCTGGCCCCATGATTTCCACTGGGCCAAAGAGACCGCCCGAATGCTCGGCGACTATGCCATCGGCTGGTTCGAGGAACCTCTCGCCCCTGACGACCTGGAAGGCTATATCCAGCTTCGCAAATCCTCGCCCGTGCCGATCGCCGGCGGAGAAGTCCTCACGCGAAGACAAAGCTTTCTCCCCTGGCTCGAACGAGGAGCCGTCGACATCATCCAACCCGACGTCACCAAGTGTGGCGGCCTCTCGGAAGGACGCCGCATCGCCTGGTCCGCCGACGACCATGGAATCCTCATGGTCCCGCACGGCTGGAATACCGCCGTCGGCGTCGCCGCGGACCTCCAACTCGTCGCCGCTCTCCCGGTCGCGCGCTACGTCGAGTACCTCACCCCTTGCCCGTATATCGAAGACATCCTCGCTGAGCCCTTCGTCATCGACCCCGAAGGCTATCTCGAAATCCCCGATGCCCCCGGACTCGGCATCCAACTCAATCCCGAGGGCCTCAAACGTTACGCCTTCTGATCCTCTCACGACTTTGGCACGTCGTAGCGAAGCTCGACGAAAGCCTTGCCGAAGGTGGCGACTTTCGTGAGTTCGAGCGGCGGCGATACGATCTTGCGGGGAAGCAGGGGAAGACCTCGGCAGAGCGTGACGGCGGCAATCTGTAGGATCAGTTCATCCAAAAGCCCGGCATCATAAAACTGCCCCGCCAATTCACCACCCCCCGCGATCCAGACGTTCTTTCCGTTCGCCGCCGCGACCATCTCGCGATGCATCGGGCGCACGTCGCCTTGAACCCATCGTAGGTCGGCGTTCTTTACCTTCGTGAGCTCTCGTGAATACCATACGGCTGTTCGTACGGCCAGGCCGCTTGTCCGGCGTCCCCGGCTTGACGTGATGCCGGAGCAGCCATCTGCAGGTCGACGCAATCCACCGCCACCGCGCCGACGTCGCGAATGAAATCCGGGTAACTGAACCCTCCATGTTCTCGAACTGCATCAACCAGTCATTTCCATGGTCTTCCGTCGCGATATACCCATCCAAACTCATCGCTGAGTAATACCGCGTCTTCATATCCACTCCCACGCTGGCCAGCGTCCTAAACTGCGCTTCTCCGCAACAACTCATCCGCGCCAGTCTGGACCTCGATCGTAATTCAAACTCGCGGGTCCGACGCGACATCAATTTCGCCGCGAGGCCGCTCCGTCCGCCTCGTTTCAACACCAGGATGACAGCAGGAACGGAACCAATAAAAGATGCGAATCACACGAAAGTGGAAATCAAAGAATGATCAAGTAATCCATCCGTGGTATCCGCGTCTTTCATGGTTGAATCTTCGTTCTACATCCAGGAACACGGAAGGGAATGAACCACAGATTTCGCAGATGAAGGGAGCGAAGAAACGCAGGAACCTGGGCCCCGGCGAGCCAGCGGTACCTCGCCGCAGCTCGTTGATTACGGTTCCGAGGCATGCGGAGCGGCCGAGGACTCAGTTGAGCGAAGTCCCGGGCGCGCCGGGACAGGAACCTGGGCTCCCGGCGAGCCAGCGGTACCCGCGCAGTTCGCTGGGTTACGGTTCCGAGGCTTTCATCGCGGCGAAGGACCCTGATCAAAGACTGTCTTCGAATCTGTGCAATTCCCATAATCTGCGGATGAAGTCCGCTTCTCTTTGGCTCTTAATCGCATGCCCACGGCAAGCATGGGACATGGCACCCGGCGTTGAACATGGGTCCTTCACCTCCCGGAGGGGCACAACATGAAAGCCTAGGACAACGTCCTGGGAAGAGAGGCAAAACAATCCTTCTGAGCCCCGAAGGGGCGACACACCAACGGTTCGTGAACCGCGATGAGATCACAAACATCGTCGTGCCCACGGCAATCCCATTCCCCACCGGCCGTTTCGAGAACGCTTTGTGCCACCTCCGGGGTGGTGAACCATGTTTGATCCCCCACGTTTTCCAGCTGCGCCCTTCGCTGACATGTCATGGCCCTCCGGGCCGAGGGATGCGCGATGGACGGACCGGCGGTGCAACGCCAAGGACGCGAAGAAGAAATGCACGATGCCTTTCGGCGTTCTTCGCGAACTTGGCGGTAAATTCTCTCTCCCGCAGAGATGCCACCCGGTCCATGGGATGAATCACATGCCCACGGCAAGCGTGGGACGTGGCACCCAGCGTTGAACATGGGTCCTTCACGCCCCGGAGGGGCACAACATGAAAGCCTAGGACAACGTCCTAGGTAGAGAGGCAAAACAACCATCCCGAGCCCCGGTAGGGGCGAAACAAACGGCTCGCGAACCGCGATTCAGTCACAAACATCGTCCCGCCCAAGGCAAACCCATTCCCCACCGGCCGTGTCGAGAACGCTTTGTGCCACTTCTCCGGGGTGGTGAACCATGTTTGATCCTCACGTTTTCCAGGGCGGCCTTTCGCTGACATGTCAAGGCCCTCCGGCCGAGGGATGCGCGATGGACGGACCGGCGGTGCAACGCCAAGGACGCGAAGAAAAAAATGCACGATGCCTTCTTTTGGCGTTCTCGCGAACTTGCGGTAAATTCTCTCTCCCGCAGAGCGACCAGCCGAAGGAACGCAATGACATGCCCAACGGTGTAACAAGCGAGTTTGGCAAGGATCGGAAGGACGCCGGAAATTCTCCATAAGTCCTTACCAGCAAAGCGGAGAGGGGGGGATTCGAACCCCCGGTACCCCGAAGGGCACACCGGTTTTCGAGACCGGCCCAATCGGCCACTCTGGCACCTCTCCCGAAGCTCCCATCGAAGTCTTTATCCTACGGATAATTACGCCGTCGAAAACGGCGTGACTGGATTTTCGTCCCGGAGTACGGGAACTCACGAGCGGTTGCCCGGAACGACGGAATCTGACTTCCACCTTTTCGCAAATTCACCGAGGCAAACGGGGCACCTTCCCCTCCTCTCATCAACGCTTCCCCTTTTGAGGAGTAAGGGACCAGAAACCCCTGCACGCGAACGCGTCCAAATGCGACAGGTTCATTGGAATTGGCGGCCGGAAGGATCCGCTTTCGATCCGCCGCGTGAACCGACGTTACTTGAGGAAACCTTGGCTGATCGGGAAAATCGCGAGAATAGTGCGCGGCAATTGCCCGCTACGATTTTTGCGAGCCCCTCGGGGTTTACATCGCATTGACGTGGAAGTTATGATGGAGAACGCTTTTGCGCGAGTGGATCGCGATGGCTTTCGAGAGAAAAGCCGCCGCATTCCAGCTGATAACGCCTCATCGACGTTCGTTTCCGCCAGGGTAACGCTAGCAAGTATTCGGAACGGGGGCGAACCCATCGACGGAAAACTCTCGCGCCGACCGCTGAACTGCCTGCCGATCACGCAAGGGGGATCATGAAAGGACGACGAACGATCCTACGAGTCATTTTCGCCGCTCATGGAAGAAATGTCCTGGCCGAGAGCACTTTGCGCCAAGGCCCTGCGAGGGACCGGGCCGCGAATGACACCATGACGTTGTTAGGGTATAGGATGCGCGCACCGCGCGCGGCTGTTTATCGTGCGAAAAGAAGCCCCTCACACCGATCCTCTCCGACGGGGAGAGAGAGTTCACTGCGGCTATGTCGCCTTACTTTTCTGGCGTTCAAGATCGCCGTGATGTTTTGTCTCGGATCCGCCTTGCGCGCGGAGACCACCCCGCTGGCCGAGGACTCTCATGCGCAAGGGAACTCGAAAGTAGGGATCACCTTTTTTGAAAGCAAGATACGTCCTGTCCTAGCCAAACATTGCAACGAATGTCATTCGGCCGACGCGAAACATTTGAGAGGAGGACTCCTGCTCGATTCGCGAGAGGCGATGCTCGCGGGGGGCGATTCCGGTCCGGCGATCGTTCCGGGAAATGCGGATGAGAGTCTCTTGATTCAAGCTCTCAAACACGAGGGTTTCGAGATGCCGCCGACCGGAAAACTGCCGGCCGGCGTGATCAAGGATTTTGAAACATGGATCGCGATGGGAGCGCCCGATCCACGGACGAGCAACAAACCGACGCCGGCCAAGCGAACGATCGATCTGGAGGCGGGGCGTCAATTCTGGTCGTTCCGCCCGCCGGTTAAACATGAGCCACCGAAAACCAAAGACAACGATTGGCCGCGAGGATGGATCGATCGGTTCTTGCTCGCTCGGCTGGAACGAGAGGGACTTGCGCCGGCGAAAGACGCCGATCGCAGGACGTTGCTCCGCAGGGTGACGTTCGATCTGACGGGTCTACCACCCACGATCGAAGAGATGGAATCTTTTCTGCAGGACGATTCTCCCGATGCTTTTGAGCGGATCGTGGACCGACTGCTCGCATCCCCCCGTTTGGGAGAGCGATGGGGGCGACATTGGCTCGACGTGGCGCGATATGCGGATTCGACGGGCGGCGGTCGTTCCATGATCTTCGAGACGTCATGGCATTACCGCGATTACGTCATTGATGCTTTCAATCAAGACAAACCGTTTGACCGGTTCATTCTTGAACAGTTGGCGGGCGATCTCCTTCCTTACGAAGACTATCGGCAGGGACGGCGGCAACTGGTGGCGACGGCGTTCCTTGCCCTGGGACCCACCAACTACGAAGAACAGGATAAAACACAGCTCGAAATGGACGTGATTGACGAGCAGATCGACACGACCGGGCGCGCCTTTCTCGGCATGACGCTCGGCTGTGCCCGCTGTCACGACCACAAGTTCGATCCGATACCGACGACGGATTACTACGCTTTGGCGGGCATTTTTCGCAGCACGCACACACTGAATCACGACAACGTTTCGACCTGGGTGAAACGCAAACTGCCGATGGACGAGGCGAGTAGCCGAGCTTTTGCCGAATATGAGTCGAAGGTGGCCCGGCTTGACGGCGCGTTGAAAGAAACGGAACAGAAGCGGAAACGGCTTCAGTCCCTGGTGGCCGCCGTTACAATCGACGACGACGACGCCTCCTTTTCCGGCAACTGGGTGGCGAGCACGTCCGTCAAGCCGTATGTGGGGCGCAACTACCGGTACGCAAGTGGAGATGCCGCCGCGGTCTATAAGCTTGACGATCGCATCGAGCCAGGCCGATACAGCGTGCGGGTTGCCTATACGCCCCATGCCAATCGGAGTAAACGCACGTTGGTCACGGTGGCGCACGCGGGGGGAGAGACCTCCGTTCGGATCGATCAAACACAGACGCCGACGTTCGAGGGACTTTATGTCGACGTCGGCGCGTTCCAGTTTGCCAAGGGGAAGGGGAATAAGGTCACCATTGGCACGAATGGCGCGGACCATATCGTGGTGACCGACGCCGTGCAGCTGGTTCCGCTGGACAAAAAGAAACCTGGCATGGGCGAGCGCGTCGTCGCGGACATAACCCAACTCGCGGGGATCGTGGTCGACGATTCCGCCGCGGAGTTAACGGGAGAGTGGATCCAATCCACGTTTCATGCCTCCTACGTAAGGGGAGGGTATGTGCATGACGACAACATGGACAAAGGCAAGAAATCGATTCGTTATCGGGTCGATGTTCCGAAGTCGGGCGAATACGAGGTGAGGTTCTCTTACACGCATGGCGCGAGCCGCGCGACGCGGGTACCGATCAACATCGCCTTCGACGGTGGGGATGAAACGGTCTACATCAACGAGCGAGAGAAGCCCGCCGTCGATGGACTCTTCACGCGCCTGGGAACTTACCGCTTTGCGAACGATCAGACGGCGATCGTCACGGTCTCGAACGAAGGAACGAGTGACGGCCACGTGGTGGCCGACGCCATCCAGTTCGTGCCGGCATCGGAAGTAGCGGCGGAAGCAGCCACCACCCCTGAGTCGGAAGCGTCGACGGACACGGCCTCGGGAGACTTGCTCGCTCGTCAGAGAAGTGATTTGGATCGTGACTTCAAGCGTCTCAAGGAGGAATTGGCGACTCTGAAGAAGACGGCGCCTCCCGCTCCTACCGAAGTGATCGGCGTGGAAGAGGGGAAGGAGATTGCTGACTGCGAGTTGTGTATTCGAGGTGAGATCAAAAATCGGGGACCAAAAGTTCCCCGCGGCTTCGTCTCCGTCGCGACCCAAGGTCCGATGCCCACCCTCGCTGCGAACGCCAGCGGCCGATTGGAACTCGCTCATTGGATCGCCAGTCCGCAAAATCCACTGACCGCGCGCGTGTTCGTCAATCGAGTCTGGAGTCACCTTTTCGGAGCGGGACTGGTTCGGACGGTGGATCAGTTTGGCGCGACGGGAGAGGCTCCTTCTCACCCCGAACTCCTCGATACCTTGGCGGTTCGCTTCGTGGAGGAGGGATGGTCGCTCAAAAAACTCATTCGCGAAATCGTGCTCACCCACGCCTACCAAATGAGCAGTGAACGGTCAAAGGAAAGTCGTTCCAAGGATCCAGCGAACCGTTGGCTCGCGGGCCAGAATCGTCGCCGACTCGACGCCGAAGCGCTCTACGACTCGATGCTCGCGCTTTCGGGATCGCTCGATCTAACGATGGGGGGACCGACGATTCGGGAAGGAACGAAGTCGGAGTATGGCTACAGTTTCGACGTGGGCAGGCGGGCCGTCTATTTGCCCGTCTTTCGAAACCGTCTCCACGATCTGATGGCGGTCTTTGACTTTCCCGATCCAAACCTTTCCTTGGGACAGCGGAACACGAGCACGATTTCCACCCAGGCTCTTTATCTCATGAATAGTCCGTTCGTCATGGATCAAGCGAAGGTCGCGGCCGCCGGGCTGCTCAAAGATTCGACGCTAGGGAACCATGATCGAATCACCATGCTTTTCCAGCGCGCGCTTGGTCGACCGCCGCGAGAAGAGGAACGTCGGCTCGTCGCTGTTTATCTCGCGGAGGAAGCGGGAACGGACGAAACATCGAGTCTCAAACGATGGAGCAATGTTTGCCAGACGGTGATCGCGTCCATTGATTTTCGCTATCTCGACTGATGAATGGACCTCGCGAGACGACGGACGTTCGGGGCGAGAGTCGCCGGCCCGAGCGGAAAGCGGCTGCGAGCGGAAAGCGGCGATTGCCGAGGAAATGAATGGTTGTAAAGGGAAAGGGCGTTATCGCATGAACAGAAAAGAACTTGCCGCCGTCCATCGTCGCCAGTTCCTTTTCACGTCCGCATGCGGGTTTGGGTCGCTCGCGTTCGCCGGTATGAACGGGATCGCGCGGGGGAATGCCCCCAGTCCCGCGCCCGGTGTAAATCCGCTCGCGGAAAAGGCTCCATTGATTCCGCCTCGCGCGAAGCGAATCATTTTCCTCTTCATGGCGGGTGGACCCAGCCATGTCGATTCCTTCGACTACAAGCCCGCGCTCGAGAAATACCATGGACAGAAGTTCGCGTTTCGCGACGCGCGCAAACTGGCCAAAACGGGGATGAGCGGCCAAGAGACCGTGATGAAGTCCCAATGGCGCTTTCGGCAATACGGCGAGACGGGACGCTGGATTTCTGATCTGTTCCCGGAAGTCGGCCGCCACGCGGACGATCTCTGTTTTCTTCACGGCCTGCACACCAACGGAGTCGCGCACGGGCCGAGCACTTTGTTTCTCCATACCGGCGCGACGAACTTGATCCGCCCCTCCGTCGGCGCTTGGGTGACCTACGGCCTGGGGACGGAGAACGAGAACCTTCCGGGGTTCGTGACCATCTGCCCGGCGGCGGCGAACGGCGGACCGCGAAACTATTCCAATGCGTTCTTGCCGACCCACTATCAGGGAACGGCACTAGGCCGAGCCGGTCAACCCGCCAAGGAAGCGACCGTCAACTTCATCACCAATGATCGACTTTCGGTCGCGGAACAGCGTCATCAACTGTCATTGCTCGAAGGATTGAATCGCGAACAGCTGAACCCGCGCGCGGACAAAGATGAGTTGGGAGCCGTCATCAGTTCCCAGGAATTAGCCTGGCGAATGCAAATGCACGCGCCTTCCCTGCTCGATATGTCGGGAGAGTCGAAGGCAACGCAGGCACTTTACGGGATCGGCGCGAAGGAGACGGACAATTTCGGCCGGCAATGTCTGCTTGCACGCCGGCTTGCCGAGGCGGGCGTCCGCTACATCCAGGTGAACTACAGCGACAACGGTTCCAATCCAGCGTGGGATCAACACAGCAAGATGCACCTGCACGCCCAGCACGCAAAAGCAACGGACCTTCCCATCGCGGGTCTGATCGCGGACATGAAGGCGCGCGGGTTGCTTGAAGACACGCTTATCTGGTGGGGTGGTGAGTTTGGCCGCAATCCCTTCTCGCAAGGATCAGACGGTCGCGACCACAATCCCAAAGGATTCACGCATTTCCTGGTCGGCGCCGGGGTCAAGCAGGGCTTCGCCTACGGCTCGACCGACGAATTTGGGCACGAGGCGACGGAAAACAAGATGCACATGCACGATCTGCACGCCACCTTGCTCCACCTGCTGGGCCTCGACCATGAACGCCTTACCTACCGCCACGCCGGCCGCGAGTTCCGTCTCACCGACGTTGCCGGTCGCGTGGTTCACGATTTTCTCGCATGAATCGTCGCACGATGGACTTGCTCAAAGACATGCCGCGTCGCGAAGTCCCTTCAGAAAGTGGTAGTCGGCTATTCGTACTTTCGCGGTGCATCGCCCATCAAGGAAGGTCGAGAACCAGGACTTCGGATATTGATTCCGCGGCTAAGGGAATCGAGATTTCGCCACGAACGGCGGCACCATCGCCAGGCCTCATGGTTTGTCCACCAAGTTTCACGGTCCCACCGGCGACCTGGACCCATAACTGTCTTTCCGGAGTCGTCGGAATATCCAAGGCCTCGCCCGGTTCCAAAAGCGTCGCCTTGAGGATCGCGTCCTGGCTGACTTTGAGACTGCCGTCCTCGCCGTCGGGAGACACGATTGGACAGAGTCGACCTCTCTTGAGTTCAGGAGAAAAGGACTTCTGCTCGCAACTGGGACGTCGACCGCGGACGTTGGGCAATAGCCAGAACTGCAGATAATGGGCGGGCTCGGAACTCGAACGGTTGATTTCGCTGTGATTGATTCCTTGGCCGGCACTCATCCGCTGGACATCTCCCGCGCGTAAAATAGTCGAACTGCCGAGAATGTCCCTCTGTTCGATCTCACCTTCCAACACGTAGGTAATGATTTCCATTTCGCGGTGTGGATGGTTGGGGAAACCCGCGCCCCCTTGCAGCCGGTCTTCGTTCAGCGCGCGCAGGGGACCGAAACGGGTGTAGGTAGGATCATAATAGTCGCCAAAGGAAAAAGTGTGATAGGTGTCCAGTGCACCTTGGTTGAAATGTCCACGGTCCTCGGATCGGCGAATGGTCATCATGCCGCCACCCATTCTTCTCATTACACGAACACCCAAGATTACCCTCCCAACGACGATTGCCCGATCCGCCGATCGATGAGTTTCGCGATGGTCCGCGCAGTCGATGACCGCCGCCGTGTATTTGTCCGATCAGGATCGAGTCGCAGGAAATCCGATAATGTAATGTCGGGAACTGACGTCCGATCATTGCATGGAGAGTACGAAAGCGATGACCACCAACGGCGAATACCATCCGCCCGGAAAGCGCGTGGACACATCACTGGCAAGGCACGATCCAAGGGCGACATCGAATGGGCATGGCATTGAAAATGCTCACATATAAGTCAACTCACTCTCGATCGCCTGGCGTTAATCCTCCTGGAGTCGACACCCAAGCCGCGATCGTTAGAAGCGGGTGTGGAATGGGAACCCTGGGCTAGAGCCCCTCCCCATGGACCGGCCGCGTGGGCAAACGCGGCCAGTCGCGGGGAAATTCTCGAGTTCGGCGCGAACGTCCGTCTCACCAATTAGTGCGCGGCACACGCCGACTCGGTTTCGTGAAACTGTTCTTCTTCGGTCGAACCGGCCAGTGCGGTGGTGGACGATTGTCCCCCCGCCACGCATTGCGCAATCTGATCGAAGTAGCCAGTCCCCACGAAACGCTGATGCTTTGTCGCCTTGTAACCGGAATCCGCTTCTCGCGTGAATTCCCGTTCCTGCAATGCCGCGTAGCTGGTCATCTGGTTTTCGCGATATCCCTTGGCCAGTTCGAACATCGACAGGTTCAGGGCGTGGAAGCCAGCGAGCGTGATGAACTGGAACTTGTAACCCATGGCGCCAAGTTCCTTTTGGAACTTCGCGATGGTGGCGTCGTCGAGCTTGGCCTTCCAGTTGAACGACGGCGAACAGTTGTAGGCGAGCAGCTTGCCCGGGAACTGCGCGTGAACGGCTGCGGCGAACCGTCGAGCTTCCTCCAAATTCGGCTCGGAGGTCTCGCACCAAATCAGGTCGGCATAGGGTGCGTACGCCAGCCCTCGCGCGATCGCCACGTCCAGTCCGCCGGAGATTCGATAGAACCCTTCGGGCGTTCGTTCACCGGTCAGGAACCGGTGGTCGCGCGGATCGATGTCGCTGGTGATCAACTTGGCGCCATTGGCGTCGGTGCGCGCCACGAGGACGGTGGGAACTCCCATGGTGTCCGCGGCGAGTCGAGCCGCCACCAGGGTGCGAATGAATTGCGACGTCGGGACAAGCACCTTGCCGCCCATGTGGCCGCATTTCTTTTCGCTCGCCAACTGGTCTTCGAAATGAACGCCAGCGGCTCCCGCCTCGATCATGCCCTTCATGAGTTCAAAAGCGTTGAGCGCCCCGCCGAAGCCGGCTTCCGCGTCGGCGACGATCGGCAGGAGATAGTCGCGGTCCGACTTACCGTCCGCGTGCTGGATCTGGTCCGCGCGACGAAGAGCGTTGTTAATGCGACGCACCACGTTCGGAACGCTATCGGCGGGGTAAAGGCTCTGGTCGGGGTACATCTGGCCGGCATTATTCGCGTCCGCGGCTACCTGCCATCCGGAGAGATAGATCGCCTTGAGTCCCGCTTCCGCCATCTGCACCGCTTGATTCCCCGTTAGGGCGCCAAGCGCGTTGACGAACGGCTCGGTGTGGAGATGGTTCCATAGCTTCTCGGCACCCATCCGCGCGAGCGAATACTCGACCGGAATCGATCCCCGCAGCCGCTCGACGTCTTCCGCCGAGTATTCACGGCGAATGCCGCTCCAGCGCGGATCGCTCGCCCATTGATCTTTCATTTCCCGAACGGTGGGGCGTTGTGGTAACGTCATTGGCTCTCCCTTCAATCGCGGTAAAAGAAATGCAGAAAAAAGAATCGACCCCTAAGGCAGCTCACGGTACGCCGACAACGTGAGGAAGTCGGCGAGTGATTCATTGGTGATGATTTGGTCGAACAGCCGCGCGGCGAGCGCGTATTTCCCGGAGTTGTAGGCCTCCGCTCCGACCGACGATTTGATTTTTTCGAGTTCTTCCCCAAGCACGCCACGGAACATCTCGACGGTAACCTTTCGGCCGTCGGTCAATACGCCCTTGGGATAGCGAATCCATTGCCAGACTTGCGTGCGACTGATTTCCGCCGTCGCCGCGTCCTCCATGAGGTTATAGATCGGCACGCAGCCGTTGCCGCGAAGCCAACTCTCGAGGTAGAGAAGTCCGACGTTCACGTTGGTCCGTAACCCCGATTCCGTGATCGGGCCTTCGGGGACCTTGAGGAGATCCGCCGCCGTGATTTTCACGTCGTCGCGCCGAACGTGGAGTTGGTTCGGGCCGGGCATCTTCGCGTTGAAGACCTCCTCCGCGACCGCGACCAGGCCCGGGTGAGCCACCCAGGTGCCGTCGTGACCGTCCCCCGCTTCGCGCTCCTTGTCCGCGCGAACCTTGGCAAGGGCGGCGGCGTTTGCTTCCGGATCGTTTTTGATCGGAATCTGGAGCAGCCATCCCACCCATCGCATGCGCGCCGCGGCGATGGCAGGTTTGGATCAAAAGCTGCGAGTACGAGCGAAGGAAATGCGAAGTCATGGTGACGAGCCGCTCCGGTCGGGGAGCACGAACTCCGGGCGACTGCGAAACTTTTTAATGAAGCTGAAAATATAATCCCACCGGCCGCAGTTCAGGCCGGCGCTATGGTCGCGAAGCTCGTAGAGGATCTCGTCCATTTCGAAGGCGGCGAGGATCGTTTCGATCAACACCGTCGCCTTGATCGTCCCATTGGGAACGCCCAGTTCTTTCTGGGTCGCGACGAATATGTCGTTCCATAGCCGGGCCTCGCGATGGCTCTCCATCTTGGGAAGATAGAAATAGGGGCCAGACCCCTTCGCCAGCAGCGCTTTGGCGTTGTGAAAGAAGAACAACGCAAAGTCGAAGATTCCCCCGGAAACCAGCTCGCCGTCCACGCGAACGTGTTTTTCGTCCAAGTGCCAACCGCGCGGACGAACCAGCAAGGTCGCGGTCTTCGGACCGAGCTTGTACTGCTTTCCCTCCGGACTGGCGTAAGAAATGGTTCCACGAATCGCGTCACGGAGATTGATCTGGCCTTGGATGGTCGCGTCCCAGGTGGGGGAATGCGAATCTTCGAAGTCCGCCATGTACATTTTGGCGCCGCTGTTGAAGGCGTTGATCACCATCTTGCGATCGACCGGACCGGTGATCTCGACCCTGCGGTCCTGGAGGTCGGCGGGCACGGGCGCAATCCGCCAATCCCCTTGCCGGACGGCAAGCGTTTCCGGAAGAAAGTCCGGATTCTTGCCAGCATCGAGCTCCGCTTGGACCTTGACCCTGCGTTCGAGCAATTCCTTTCTTCGGGGATTGAACTCACGGTGCAGCTTGGCGACGAGCGCGAGCGCCTCCGGCGTCAAGATCTCGCGGAACTCTGCGGACATGGGAGCGGAAATCTCGATACCCGACGCCATCAGCCAACCTGCCTTCCCCAAAAACGGATCCCCGAAAAAACAGACGCTTATCGACCGCTTCGCGACAACGACGCCACCCACTTTTCCATTCGCGAAAAGCGGCCCTGCGCGCTCAGAATAAAGGATCGAGAGACTAACCCGACGAACCCCGCCGTCCCGTATCGCCACCCCTAGCGCCGGGACCATCGCTCGCCACTGACATCCTAGAAAGCGGCCAAACGATTTATACCACCAATTCTTTCAATAGACTCTATAGATTCAATCAATGCACAAAACAGGATTAGTTTGCGCTATACTTGGTGCCAAGGAAGACGCCGGCGGGAGCGCCGGGGCCCTTCCGGGACAACCCCTCATCCCTCCTGGCAAAGTCGCGTGCAAACCTGTTCTTTGATTGGAAACCGCGAACCGGTCGGTCCATCGATGAAGTGACGCCGTTTCCCCCATTCGTGTGCCCTACTCTATCCGCGTTTTGAAAATTTTGAAAATCAATTTTGTTAATAGATGGTATTGTTTTAATCTATGATGAGGCATTCATTGGCTGCGTTAATAGTACAGCCCGTCGATTTTAGGGGTTGGAAAAGGAGCGCGGACGCCGGATCGCGACGATCCCCGTCGCCGCGGCGCACCGTTATTGGATTTCGCGTTTTCGCCGTTTATCGAGCATCGGAAGAGTAATGTCATATTACCCGGCACGGTCGCATGGAGAGCTTTGAACGCTAGCTGCGTTTCGCGGCGTCCATGAATTGGCACCGGGCCCCGATACTATTTTTCTAAGCGGCAATAAGGTTCGAGGATTTGCGCATTCGACGCGTGGGAAGGGGAATCGGGATGGCCAAGAATCCACAGTACTACAAGAGGAATCGGCTGCAACAGCTGCGCGGCTTCTGTTATGCGGCGCAGGCGGAGAGCATCTCCAAGGCAGCGGAACGGGTGTTTCTCAGTCAGCCGTCGGTGTCGCTGCAGATCCAGGCGCTCGAGCGGGAACTGAAGTGCACGCTCTTCGAGCGACGCGGACCAAGAATTCTGCTCACGCCGGATGGCAAGGCTCTTTATGATCTTGCCCTGCCGCTCATCGAAGCGATCGATTCGCTACAGGAAACGTTCGCAGTTCGAAGAACGGGTGTGGAAAGCGGGCAGGTCAATATTGCCGCTGGGGAATCGACCATCCTCTACATTCTGCCGCAATTCGTTCGCGAATTCGCGGCAGCACATCCACGCGTCGAACTGAAGCTCCACAACGTGACGGGTCGTGATGGACTTGCGATGGTGCGCGCCGACGATTGCGATTTCGCCGTCGGATCCTTCATGGACGTTCCGGAGGATATCGACTATCAGCCGATTTTCTCCTACGACCCGATGCTCATCGTTCCCAAAGGACATCCACTCGCCGACCGGAGAAGAATCACCATGGAGGATGTCTCGCGGTATCCCCTAATTCTTCCCCCGCGGCATCTCTCAACGTGGCGCGTCGTCGATCTCGTCTTCGAACAGCACAACCTCTCCTACGAGGTCAAAATGGAGGCGGGAGGCTGGGAAGTCATCAAGAAGTATGTCGCCATGGGGCTCGGCGTCTCGATCGTCACCAGCATATGCCTCACCGGGCAGGAAGACCTGGCCGCCATTCCCTTGCGGCGTTATTTCCCCAAGCGAACGTACGGCGTGATCTATCGCAAAGGGAAATTCCTCACGCCCCAAGCCGAGAAGTTCATCGCCATCATGCATCAAGGCAAGAACCGAAAATCGGCCGCGGCCATGGAGACGTGACGCGAAACGAGAGCTATCGCCGCGATTCCCAGGGCTCGACGGAACGCTTCCCGTGACCCCAAGTTTCGGTTAACTTAAAGCGATGCGCTTGGGCATCTCCCCCAAAACAAAGTGAAGTCGCAATCGAGGATCAGAGTCTCATGTACACGACATTGGCGACCATGACGTGTCTGGCGATCTCCTTGGCGGCAGAGACGCCTGCCGCGGAGATCAAGGTCATCACGTTCAACGTACTCGTCGAAATATCCGCCAAACCAGGCGTTCCCTCGTGGAAGGATCGAAGAGAGCTTTGCGTCCAGGTGCTCAAGGAGAAGGACCCCGATCTCATCGGGCTTCAAGAGCCGATGCCGACCCAGGTACAGTTTTTCCTGGGCCGACTGGAAGGATACGCCGACGTGCAAGCGGAGAATTACCCAGACGCGACGCTCCTCTACAAGAAAGCGACGTTTGACGAGTTGGAGCGCGGACATTGGTGGCTCTCGCCGACGCCCGAGAAACGATCGCGCGGCTTTGGCAACTTTTTGCCGCGCATTCTGGTCTGGGCAAAACTGCGGCACAAAGCCACTGGGCGGGAAATCTACGTCTTCAACACGCATTTCGACAATTCCATGCCGAGCCAGGTGAAGATGGCGGAGCTCTGCGAGCAAAAAATGAAGCCCTTTCTCGATACGGGACTGCCGATGATCTTCATGGGAGACTTCAACACCGACCAGAAACGAGGAGATTACGCGCGGCTCACGAGCAATGGCTGGCAGGATTCCTACCGCGTCTCGAAACATGCAAGCTCGGACGGCAGGGACGACAACGTCCCCACCATCCTTGGAAACGTGCGGATCGACCACGTTTTCCATCACGGCAAGGGCTGGACGCCCGTCTCCTGGGAACGTCTGGAGTCGCCGGACCCCCAAAAACTTCTTTCCGATCATTACCCGGTCTTTGTCGTCTTGAAACTCCAATGAGCGTCGAGCGATTGGAAAACCTGTCCTGCTGGCGCGGGACCGTGTCCCTCACGCCGATCACCGGCGGCATCACGAATCGCAATTACCTGGTCCGCGATCTGGACCAATGGTATGTCGCGAGGATTTGCGAGAATAAACGGGTTCTCGGCATCGATCGCGTCAACGAGGTTGCCTGCCAACGGGCGGCGGCAGAGGCAGGCATTGCGCCTCCCATCGTCCATCATGAGCCAGGTATTCTCGTGAGCCAGTTCGTCCAGGGAAAAACGCTCGACCCTGCATCCGTGCGCGAAACGGACATGTTGAAACGAATCGCGGCCACACTCCAACGATTGCACGGCGCGCGCGACGCGCTCACCGGCGAGTTGCTCTACTTCTCGCCATTTCAAACCATCCGGACCTACGTCGCGTCGGCGCGCCGCCTGGGAGCCCCTTTGCCCGAAGACATCGACGAGTTGGTTCAAGACTCGGTGGATTGGTCGCGACGAATGCGACCTTTTCAACCGACTCTCTGTCATAATGACCTTTTGGCCGCCAACTTGCTCGCCGATGTGAGTCAGCTTTGGCTGGTGGATTGGGAGTATGCGGGCATGGGACATCCACTCTTCGATCTCGCGAGTGTCGCGGGAAACTGCCAACTCAGCCCCGGGGAGGAGGAATTCTTGCTGCGCGCGTACCAAGGGTTCGTCGATCCGATCGATCAAGCGGAGGTACGGATCCTCAAAACCGCTTCCCTCCTTCGCGAAGCCCTTTGGGGCGCGATTCAGATCGTATTTTCCGACCTCGCCTTTGACTACGCGAAGTATGCATCGGACTATTTCGCCGAGTACCGCAAGGCCCGCATCGAGCTGGAAAAGACCGCCACTTCCGCCCGAGGCGCGGATTAAATGGTCGTTTCGCGTTAACCTCCGAAGTCTTCTGGCTGATAAACGCGGTGGCGGCAAGCGGTTCGCGGTTGCCAGAATGGGGTGGCCATTCCGTTGTTTCCCTCGCCGGATCGAGAGTCACGCCGGGGCACGAATGCAAGTCACGCAAACCACCGTGAAATCGATTCTCACCCGAACGGGAGGGTTCCTGAAAGGGGTCGTCTCGCATTCCCTTCAACCGTACCGGGGCTGCTCGTTTGGCAACTCCCTGTGTGGCGTCGGCTGCTATGTACAGCACAATCGGTACGTCACCGAAGGACGACCATGGGGAAGCTTCCTCGAGGTACGCACGAACGCCGCGGAGGTTTACCGGCTCCAATTTGCTCGCGAGCGAAAATGGGCGAAGACGCGAGGCGGCGGGTTTGGAATCTTTCTCAGCAGTTCGACCGACCCTTTCGTGCCGCAAGAGAGTCAATTCGGCATCACGCGCGCGCTTCTCGAATCGATGTGCGATCTCCCTCCGGATCGACTGATTCTGCAGACCCATACCCATGCCGCCGTCAACGCGATCGATATTGTCGTCGAACTCAGCCGACGTTGCGATCTGCGGCTCCATTTGAGCATCGAGACGGACCGCGCGCGCCTTGAGGGTCTTCCGCCCCCCGCCTCGCCGGTGGACCGAAGATTCGAAACCGCGAAACAGTTTCGTTCGCTTGGCATTCGCACCGTGATCACGGTCGCCCCGCTCTTGCCCCTCGATAATCCCATGCGTTTTTTTGAACGCGTTCGAGAATGCGCGGACGCGGTGGTAATCGACCACTTCATCGGCGGCGACGGCACGGCGACGGGAAGCCGCACGCAAAAAACGCCGCTTCCCATCCTCATGAATCAAATCCACGAAGGATCCGCCACGCTCGATTACCGCGATGAAGTCGTCCGGGTGGCAGCGCAAGTCATGCCCGGAAGAGTTGGAGTGGGGAGCGCCGGTTTTGCTGGCGAATACGCCTACTGACCCAGGGAATGAACGTCGAGTTTATCGAAATTCCCCCCTGTTTCTCGGACATTAGAATCCGGTAATTCGGGAGGTTAGATTGCAGGGATGAACATTCCAAAGCTGGAAGATCTCAACGTCGTCACCGCGGGCTGGGAGCAGGATCTCACCATATTTCCCGGCTGCACGCTAATCGCGCCGATCGCCAAAGGAGGCTTTGGCGAAGTTTGGAAAGCACATTGGTTGCCGATCGGCGAAATCGCTTTGAAAAAGGTGCACCTGAAAGACCCGCACCGCAATGAAAGTCGGGCATTGCGGATCCTTGCCGGCATTCGCCACGAGTCCCTGGCGAGCATCCATGGCTTCAGGCGCGAAGGGGAGTTTCTCGTCGTCGCGCTCGAACTTGGGGATGAGACGCTCGAAGAGCGGTTGTCTATCTGCCAAGGTGAAGGCCGACGGGGCATTCCCGTTGAGGAATTACGAGAATACATGCGGCAGATCGCGGACGCCCTGGACTTTCTCTATCGCGAACTCAAAGTCGTGCACCGGGATGTCAAGCCGAGCAATCTTCTCCGGTTCGGCACGCGGGCAAAAGTCTGCGATTTCGGCTTGGCCAAGGTCCTGCAGGCGGCTCTCGATCAACACAGCGGCGTGGCAAGCTTCGACTTCGCCCCGCCGGAATTCTTCGAGGGTAAGACGGCGGCCACCAGCGACCAATTCAGTCTCGCCGTCTCGTACGTTTATCTGCTTACGGGCATGCGACCATTTCCGGGACCAAGCGTCCGCCAACTCATGATGCAGCACCTAGTGGCGAAGCCGGAACTCGCGGGCGTTCCAGAGTCGGAACGGGTCGCACTTCAGCGAGCGCTGGCGCGCGATCCACAGGCTCGCTTTCCCACCTGCACCGACTTCGTCCAGGCATTGACCGAAAGCGGCCCATAGATCGGCTACCAGATTCCCCTTTGGATCAACGCGGAAAGCTGAGGTTTGAGAAGCGCGACAGCGGCCGCGCGGTGACTTCGTTGATGCTTGAAACTGATCGGCAACTCGCCAAATGTTTTTCCCTGATCGACGATGAGAAATAGAGGATCGTAGCCAAACCCACCGGTACCGCGACGATGCGTCGTGATTCGTCCTTCACAACGCCCCTCGGCGCTCGCGCGCACATTGCCATCCGGATCCGCCACCACGGACGCGCAGACATAGTGGGCCGATCGCCGCTCGGGGGGCACTCCCTCCAATTCGCGAAGCAGCTTATCGTTGTTTCGCTCGTCGTCGCAAGGTTCTCCCGACCACCGGGCCGAGAAAATGCCCGGCTTGCCTCCCAGCGCGTCAACCGCCAAACCACTATCCTCGCCGAGCGTCCAGCAACCCAGCGAGCGCGCCACCTCCACCGCCTTCTTGGTGGCATTTTCCAGAAAGGACTCGCCATCCTCGATGACTTCGGGCAATGGGGGAAATTCCGCCAACGTCTTCAGCTCGATCTCGGGGAGGCCCAGCAAATCCAAGAGCTCGTTCCGCTTCTTCTGGTTTTTCGTGCCGAGCACGAGGACTCGCGCCATGAAATCGTCTCACTTGAACGCTTAAGGAGTCATGGAGGCACCAAATCCCTACGACCACGGCTCAGCCGAGATCCCGGTACTCCTTGCGGTGGAAGAAGAAGGCTCCCACCGCAAGCAAAGCGAGCGACACGCACGTCAGCACCCAGGCCGCCGCGGATCCAGAAATCGGCAGGAATTGAAGGTCCTTGTCTGGCTTCAATCCAAAGGCGGACCCGAAGTCGAACATCAGGCACTTGCAATGATAGGAAATCGAGATTCGCTTAATGGTGCCGGGCATGAATCCGACGAGCGCTTCGCAAAAGAACGCGTAGGCGATCGACACGACCAGTGGCCTGGGCACCAATGCGCCAAAAAGGAGGAATAGACATGCGTACGCGATGGATCCGCGGAGCATGACGGACCAGAAACTCTCCCACGCCAGTTTCCCGGGCTCCGCAGCGCAAAGACAAACCAGCCAGAATCCCCCCACCCCCGCCACGAGCACCAATGGCAAGATTCCCAGACCCTTCGCCAAATAAACGCGGTATCGAGACAACGGCCGAATTAAAAGGTAGACCAACGTCCGTTCGTCCCGTTCCTCGCCGATGGCGGACGTGGCGTAAATCAACGTCAGGACCGGCAAGAGGAAGCTGATATAGATCGACATCACGATGATTTCCGTGAACCGGTAGACGCCGGCATAAGGCTTGGCGTCACCGTCCACGCGCGGGAGGAATTTCTGTGTCCAAACGATGGTCGCCAGACTGAGCAACCCGATGAGCACGAGAGCGATGGCGGTTTTTCGCGCCACCAGCTGCCTGCGAAACGTTAACCAGGCGAGGAAAGCCAAGCCTCGAAACTCGCGCATCTCAGCCCCCCTCCGCCAGCGAAAACAAGGCGTCCGCCCATTGGTCGTTCGTGCGCAAGCGATCCACGCGGAATCCCTCCTCGCACACTAACCGGCCGATCCGCTCGCACAGCCCATCCGGATCGCGAGTCATCAACACGCATTCGCGATCGTTCTTCATGCGCGCGTCGATCACGCCCGGCCAAAGTATCAGTTTCGACACGAACTCGCGCAAGCGATCGCAGGTGACATGTACCTGCTGCGGCAGGTGATCGAGAAAACGGACCACTTCGCCCCAGGTACCTTGAGCAAGGATGCGTCCCTGGCCAATGAGAATGACGCTTTCGGCGATGTCCTCGATCTCGTTGAGAATGTGACTGGAGATCAAAATGGTTTTGCCCCGATCCGCCAGATCGCGGAAAAGCCGGCAGAAGTCCCGACGTCCCACGGGATCCAGTCCCGCCATCGGTTCGTCCAAGACCAGCAAATCCGGATCGTGAGCGATCGCCTGGGCCAACTTGATGCGTTGCCGCATTCCCTTGGAACAGCTTCGCAACTTCTTGGAACCACGTTTTTGTCCCAATTCGTCGCTCATGCCGACGGTTTCAAGCGCCTCCTCCGCGCGTGCCTTCGCCTCGGCCCGCGAATATCCCGAAAGTCGAAGCATGGAGTCGACGAACTCGCGCCCGGACATTTCTTCATAGAACGCGTCAACGTCGGGACAGTACCCGACGCGCCGCCGCGCGGAGGGAGAACGGACGGACCGCCCGTAGACGCGAAGCTTCCCCAGGTTGGGTCGAAGTTGACCCGTGATGAGGCGAATGAGAGTACTTTTTCCCGCCCCGTTCGGCCCAAGGAGCCCAACGATCCCCGATTCGACGCGGAGACTCATCTCATTGACGCCGATGACCGAACCATACCATTTGCTCACCCGATCGAGCCAGATGGGGGTGGTCCGGTCCGGCCCGCCGCGCAAGGCAAGGTTCGAGGGCGCCTCGACGCTTTTGGCTTCATTGGTCGTCACCGTCGTCACTCGACCACCTCCACGGCGCGAAGCCTCCAGCGCAGGACGGCGATCGACCCGACGCATACCCAACCAATGATGATCGTCGACCAGAGAATATCGTGCGCGTTCTCCTTGGCGCCGAAGAAGTACCTGCCGAGCACGTGCATATTCCGCCAAAGATTCATGAACAGCCAATCGTTCGAGTCGAACACCAATTTGAGCAGTTCGGAAAACGCCGGCAGCAGCAGGAAGATGCCGCACCAAACCATGAGCAAGGGAGCCGCGCCCCGGCAGACCGCTCCGACCGCCAGGACCAAGAGGCTCGGCACCGTCATGATGATAAGACTATAGGCGGCGATCCCCATCGCGATGCGCGGGTTGTCCCAGAAATACTGCATCGAGTTGGAGAGGAATCCGTAGGCGGCGAACAAGAACAATCCGGGCGCGAGCGTCAGCAGCCCGATGATCATCCACAACGAAAATGCCTTGCCGAACACGTAGTGATATTTGTTGATCGGCCTCGATAGATAGAAGGCGATTCCTCCGGCGCGGAAATCATTGGCGACCAGGACGGCGCCAGCGTAGGCCATGATGAGCACGACCGCGCGCGCCTGCATGGCAAGGAATTCCCTGTATCCGCGACCATCTCCCGTCACCATGAAACGATCGAGGAATTGCGCGAATTGAGGCGACTCGACCGTGATCTGCGCCTTGATGTAGATGATCGCGTAGTGGTAGAGAAAACTGAGCAATCCGAGCGACACGAGAAACCAGAACATTTTCTGGCGAATGACCATTTGCAGATTCCAGCGGCAAATGGCGGAGACGCTGCGCCATCCCGGCGCGGGAGCAGTCTCAAGATTCCGGTAGCCGATCCTGTCATGACTCACGGGGCATTCCTTCGTCCAGAAGCTTGTGATAGAGCTCGGTCAGGTCGGCATGGTCCAATTCCAACGTCCGGAGACAAACGCCGCTTTCGCGCGCCAATTCGAATAGTCGGCGTGACTCGTAACCCGCGGGCATGGCGATCCGAATCTCTCCCACACGGGCGTCGCTTGCGACCCTCACCGGGGCGTTTTCGTCCGCCAGGATGTTACCGCCGTCGCGACGCAGTGACAGCAGGAATTCCTGCCCGTCGCCGGACCAACGCAATCGGTAATGAACATTCTGTCCGCCGACGATATCCGCGAGCGTCCCCGCCGCAAGGAGCCTGCCGCTTTCGATCATCACGACCGTTTCACAGGTGTGTTCGATGTCGCCGAGCAAGTGAGTCGAGATTACCAGCGACTTGCCATGGCGAGTGGTCAAGTCCTCGAGCAGATCGAGCATGCGCTGACGGCCGGGAGGGTCGAGTCCCACCGTTGGTTCGTCAAGCAAAAGTAGTTCCGGGTCATGAACGAGCGCGACGGCCAATTTGAGCCGTTGCCTCATGCCGGTGGAATACTGTTCCGCCGTCCGGTAGCGCGCCTCACCGAGCCCGACGTACATCAAGACTTCGTGAGCCCTGCGAATGGCGTCCCGGCGCGTGAGACCGCAAAGTTCTCCCGCCAACGCCACCTGCTCCAGTCCGCGCATGCCAAGCACGAAGGCATCGTTCTCCGGCATGTACCCGACCGCGCGCCGCAAGGTTTCGCCCGGTCCGAGGATATCCGTCTGCAGTACTCTACCACCGCCGCTTGTCGGCCGCACCAAGCCCAAGAGAACCCGCATCAACGTCGATTTGCCCGCGCCATTACGCCCGACCAGTCCGGTCGCCCCCTTGGGAACACGTAGGGAGATCCCTTTTATCGCTTGGAAACTGCCATAACTCACCGACACGTCGGAAAGCTCAATGACGCAATCGTCCGGATCGACCGCGTCCGACCAGGCTTGAGCGGAACTCAACGCCGATCCATTCATGTTGCGATTCGCGGGAGCGATGGACTCTGGGGCCCTCATGGCAGCACGATCCTTTGCTCCACCAGGAAAAGGGGAAGTAACCATTCAAGCGTCAGACGAGCAACATCGATTTCTCGAAGCCGGTCGCGGGAACCAACCGGGCACGAATCGCGCCCGGCCCAGACGTTACTCCTCCGAGCAGTGTTCAAATACACGCGTCAGATTCCCCTTCATTGTAGCTGGCAGGGGAAGGGTTTCGAGTCGCAACTGACAGATTCCTCTTCGAATGCCGACCCGTTCTCACGATCGGCGTTGAACATCCTGCCTGGCGCATTCCAACGTTACGTTCGTGGAGCCGACCGGAAAACTGGCCCGCGAACCACCATCGCGGCACGCGCGTTGGGGGGTTTCAGACTACCAAGCATTCAAGGGCAGGACAATTGCCCGCCGAAGTCATTTTCCGATCTTCAACGACTTGGCGCTCACCGGTTCGCCAGAACGCAGCGGAAACCGATATCCGGGCCCCGCGTGGCGAGGGGAACCATACGGACGGAATCGGACCGGCAATCCTTCGCCTCCGACGTCCAGGCACCACCTCGAAGAGGCTTCGTCATGCTTTCCTCCTTGCCCGCGCACCATTCCCACACATACCCATGCATGTCACATAATCCCCAAGCATTCGGTTTCTTTGCACCCACCGGAGGATCGTTGCCCGCGGCATTACCGGTAAACCAAGCGTAATCGCCAAGTACATCCGGCTCCGCGCCGAACGAATACGCCGTCTTGCTCCCCGCTCTGCAGGCGTACTCCCATTCCCGTTCCGTCGGAAGTCGCACTTCTTCCGTCTCGCGTATCCATTGACGCGCGCGCAGTAGTTCCGTTACCTTCGCGCAGAAACGATTCGCTTCGTTCCAATCGACCATCTCGACCGCGTTTCTCGGCCCCTGCCAACGACTCGGATTCGAACCCATGACGGCCTGATAAAGATTCTGCGGGATCTCATGCTTCGCGATCCGGAATGGATCCGATACCGTTACGCGTTCGCTCTTCCCGGGTACCCCGAAATCAAACTCGGTGGGAAACGGCTCCTTCCCCGGCGCGAGCAAAACGAACTCATCGAGGAACGTTTTGAGCAGGGATCCGAGATCCGGATCCTCATTGCCGTTCATAAATGCAATGCCATTGCTTTCTTGATGCTCGGTCGCGTCCGCCAGCGTTAAAACCGGCAACGCGATCAAGAATCCCGCGACGTAACCCTGTCGCCACCGCGGAGTGGAACATCGCGCGTGGAAGACTCCGCCCAAGAATCGCAGAAGGATGGCAATCATCGATGGATCAAATGTCCGCGCCCAAGACGCGGTCCCTTGAGGTATAAAAACGGACTTCGGACTCCCGAGTCTTGTTGAAGTCGAGAGCTTCGTCGCCAAGGCGGAGTTCGTGTTGGCGAAGCTCCGAAAGGTGCATGGGGAGGCGAACGGTGAAGGTGCTTCCTCGTCCCAGTTCGCTTTCGAGCTCGACCCCTTCGCCACCGAGTAACTTGGTGAGTTCGCGCACGATCGAGAGCCCCAGGCCGGTGCCGCCATGCTGGCGCGTCAAGCTACTCTCGGCCTGGCGAAACTTCTCGAAGATGAGCTTCTGGTCCTGGGGCGCGATCCCGACTCCATTGTCGATCACGCTAAGGACCACGTGTCCACGATCCGCCTTGCAAATCACCTTGATCTGACCACCTTCGGGGGTGAACTTGATGGCGTTGGATAGAAGATTCGAAATGATCTGTTCGAGCTTGCTTCCATCCTGGCGCAGAATTGGAATGGTGGAATCGACCTCGCCCGAGAGCGCGATGTTCTTTTTGTCGGCGAGGGGGCGCGTCATGCTGAGCTGACCCTCGACGAGGTCCCTGAGGCTGAACTCCTCGAGATGAACCTGCATTTTCCCCGCTTCAAGCTTCGCCAGGTCGAGGATGTCGTTAATCAGCCCGAGCAGGCTCTTTCCGCTCTGCAAGATGTTTTGAACCCAGCGTTGCTGTTTCGGCTGCAGTTCGGGAATCGCGGCCAGCAGGTCTCCGAACCCAAGGATACTATTCAGGGGCGTGCGCAACTCGTGACTGATGGTTGCCAGGAAATCGCTCTTGAGACGATTCATCTCGAAAAGAGCCATGTTCGCGCGCGCCAACTCGTCCAGTTTCTGATCGAGGTCGGTGTTCACTTTGCGCAGTTCGTCCTGCATCGCCACCAGGCTTCGAAGCATGCGGTTGAAAGCGTGGCTAAGTTCCTGGAACTCATCCCCGGTTTGAATATTGCTTCGAACGGTGAGATTCCCGCTGGCGATTTCGTCGCTGACGTCCTTGAGGTGCGCGACCGGCTTGACAATGACGTAACGAACGATGACGTACGCGAGAATCCAACCGACGATGGCGGTCACGAAGCCAAAGGAAAGGAGAATCGCGCGATTGACGTTGAGCGCCAGTTCGGTCCCCGAGAGTGGAAACTCGAGACTTACGGCGGCGATCAAATCACCCTTCTTCATGTCGCCATAGCCCAGTTCCTTGTCGAGGGCGGTCGGATGGCACTTCATGCAGCTCTCCTGCAATCGGACCGCGCCCAGGTACTGGTAAACCTGCTGTTTTTTGTTGATCTGGCTGATCTCCGACTTGTTTCCTTCCTGTACGCGCAAAAACGCGTCATGTTCCCAGACGCCTCGATGCTGGTATTCCGGCCGATCGGAACCGGGGCGAAGAAAACGAGACGTGTATTTCCGGACATCCTCAGGCAACAAATCTTCGAACTCCGCGCTCGAGGAATGCCGGCGCAAAAGAATGCGGTTGACGAGGAGTTGGCCCGTGACCCGGGTTTGATCCCAGACCAGTTTCTCCGCTTGATAGCCATAGCTGAAAAAGCTGACGAGGACGAGCACGAAGATACCGCCTCCGAGCAGGAGCCGGCATTTCCGCTCCAGACTGGTTTCGCCGAGCAGACGCTTCAGGCTACGGTACGACATCGTTCCTCGTTCTTGCCTCGTCTCGGTTGATCGCGTTCGCCAATCCCCGGGCGTCGACTTCTCTTCATTTATCCGATTGACAGCTCGGACACCAATGGGTGGTTCGGCCGTTCACCACTTCCCGACTCCATTCGATAGGAGTCCCGCAGATTTTACAAGGTAAGTTGCTCCGGCCATAGACTCGAAGCCGATTCTGAAACTCCCCTGGCACGCCGTTGCCGGTCACGTAGTCTCGAATACTCGTGCCGTTATGGCGGATCGCTCGCCTCAGCACGACCCCGATCGATCGGTGTAACCGCTTGATTTCCCCCGCCTTCAATTTCGTCCCCAGCCGGTCGGGAGCGAGCCTCGATTCGAACAGAATTTCGTCCGCGTAGATATTCCCGATCCCGGCCACGACCCGCTGATCGAGAAGAATCGACTTAAGGTTCCTTCGACTCTTGCCCAGCGCGTCCGCCAATTCCCCAAGACAAATCTTCAGGGCATCGGATCCGAGATGTTTAGGTCCAAACCGTTCGTCCAAATGCTCGGGCGCACACAGGAGAAGCTCTCCGAAACGGCGTGGATCGACGAATCGGAGTTCCTCGGAGCCGTCATCCAGATTCAAACGAAGGTGCGTGTGACGGAGCAGTTCGCGCTTCGCCTCCACGACCTCCAGCCGTCCCGTCATGCCGAGATGAATCACCAGCGTATTGCCGTCCGACAGCCGAAAGAACATCCACTTGCCCCGCCGATCAATCGCCGAGACGGTTCTGCCCCTCAAGGCCTTGTCGAAGGGACCGATCCTGCTTTCCGCCATGAGGGGGGATGCGTGCCGAACTTTTCGAATGCATCGTCCCACCGTTCTCGGGCGAAGGTCGCGCACCACGGTCTCGACCTCCGGCAACTCGGGCATTACTTCCTCGCTATCGAACGAAACCTCGTCGCGGTTGAAACCACTACGTTCGCGAAACACGCATCATTTCTTCGGCAGAACGGAAAGAGAAATGGGAGCCGAGCAATACGGGACGAAAACGCTGAACTCGATGGCGACCTGGCCGATTACCGCCGTCTGCACGTCGGAAATGGGCTTGGCATCGGGCGCTGCCGTCAGGGTTACCTTTCCCTTCCGTTGCCGATCCATTCAGCGTCAGTTGACTTCTGCTTTGGGATCGAGCTTGATTCCCGCGTACTGCCATATACGCGATTTCGAACTGCCAGTCGGCCCATAGGGTAATGGGACCCTCCTTGTACTTGGGCGCGCGGTTTACTTTCACTGGTATCTCCGCGGATTCGCCGGGACGCAGTTCGATCTTGGTCACCGGCGTTTCGACGGCGATGTCCGAGGGCTCGGTGACTGCAACGGCGAACGTCCGCACGGGCCGGCGGAGCGCCTGGTAAATCTCGGCCAGCGGAACGGCCGCCCGAATCGCGTCCACTTTTCCCTCTCCTCGCGGCAAGGAAGCGGCCCCTTCGATCGCGATGTTGGCCGCATCAATCGGCGCATCCGCGGCGGCTTCGAAGACAAGACAACCGTCGGTCATCGCCGGCGGTATCGTAAGGGGAGACACCCGCACGCCCGCGGGCAAACCCCGAAGCGAAATGGCAACGGGTCCGTCAAACCCGCCCCGACGCTGTACTCGAACGAAAATAGGCGTTCGGCTACCAGGTCCCACCATGACGAAACTCGGGTCACACGTTAGTCGAAAATCAGGCTGAGCCTTCACAAGGGAAAGGTGGTACCCGTACTCGCTTCCCCCCTTCCCCATGACGTCCCGCAGTTCGACGGTGTATTCCCCGTCCGCGGGGGCCGTCCAATCCAGGAAGGAATCCTTGGTTAGTTCACCTTTGAACGTCTGAAAATCGTCATTGGTTCCTTTCGGCCGTCCCTTGGAATCAAAAATGGTCAGCTTGGTATCGACCGGAGAAAACAATCGTCGCGCGACCACTTCAAACTCGAACCTTTCCCCCTTTTTGGCGGCCAAGGAGAAAAAGTCCACGTCCCCCGCGCTGCCAATCGAACCGGCGATCGCTGCGGGAAACGTCACCTTTTGAGCGGTTGACGCGGAGCCATTGTCCTCCACCTCCGGAGTGGAAGAATGCTCCGTCGGCCATACGGGAACCTCCTGCTGGAGACTCCCCTCCATGTCCGCCCGAACATAAAATCGCTCGTCCAGTGGAACCGAGTCCGGCAGGTTCACTTCCCCGCGCGTTTCCGGGGAATAACCCGGCCCGAGCACCTGCACCGTCGATTTCCGTCCCCGGGGCAAAGCCAATGGCAAATACTGCGTTGGCCAACTCCCCTTGACCCCCACGAGCGAGTAAGAGTACATCACGCTTCCCTTGTACGTTGAATCGCGAACTCCGACAAAGTACATTCCATCGCGCGGAACGGTGAAGCTGACAAACGGATCCGCGAAGAAGTAGTCGTCGCCGACCGCCAGCTCAATTCCTTTATCGTCGGTAATGCGAATCAAGGCGTCGAAATGCGTGACGAAGCGTCCAATCTTGTGAATGGTCTCGTGCAGGCGAGCACCCAGGACGGTAAAGTGGATCTGCTCCCCTTTCTTTGCCTCAAACTTGTACCAGTCCTCCTCGACCGCTTTCTCGATTCGGCCGGACATGGCAGCGGGAAATGAGATTGGCTGGGCCTCTTCCCTCGTTTGATGCTTGGTCACTTCGACTTGGGCGGGATGCGCGGTGACATAAAGCCGGCCCAAAGTGGTCACCGCTTCTTTTGTCGCCAAACGAATCTCCCGAGGTCCCACCGCCGCATCGGGAGCGACCGTGAGCGCGACGACGGCGATTCCCGGCGCCTGATTCTTGACCCGTGGAAGGACCTTGCCCGTGACTCCCTCACCTTCGACCAGCACTTTGTACGACGTGGTTACGTCGCCGTTCGTTCGTATTTCGACGTTCGTCGTCTTTCCCATCTCGACGGCGACGGGTAGCAAGGACTCAAGCCCCGGGTATTTGGTCGCCCCCCTAGCGGGATTCACGGTCAGACCCAATGGCAATAACAGGACCGAACAGACGATTTGCCATGACGATTTCATGTCCGTTGTCCCTTTTTTCACGACATCGCGGTCAGAATCACGATCGGAACGCACATCATTCCTTTTTATGGCTCATCCCGCGGAGAACGATGTCGTCGAATCGGCCGGTGTCATCGAAAGACCCGATTCCCACCGTCCCCCAGGTGAACGTTTTGTCATTCGCTTTCATGACGGGCTTATCCATGTTGTCGAAGAACACTTCGATATCCCCGGACTCCGCGTTCCGCTTCAAACGAACATGATGCCAGCCGTCGGTCCATGGCGTTCCCTCGGTCCGTTCCTTGGCGATCGAAAGTCGGGGCGCGCCATTGACGAGGAACACGGAATGGGCATGCGGATCCGCTTCCTTCCCCAGGTGCACGTAGTAAAAGTGTTCGGGGTCTTGAAAGCCAAAAAACAGGCAAAGATCGCGATGACCATAATCCCGGGCCGTACTTTGCAACTTCACATCGAGAGTGAAGTCCGTGACCGGCAGGTCTTCCAGCAGGGCATAGTTCAGGGGGGAACGAACTTTGGGCTTATGGTTGCTTTGCCGAAACAACGTGAGGGACTTTCCCATGTCGGTTTTCTCGATGCGCCACGCCTTGGCGTCGGTCATCTTCCAGCCGGCAAGTTCCCCGGACTCGAAATCCGCTTTCCAGAGCACCGGCGGCTCTCCTCGCAAAGTCACGGCACTCGCCCATAGAAGGACCGCCAAGCAACCGAGTGGCAGTGAAGAACGCGGCATCGCTCATTACCCCTTCAATAATCCTTAAGCAAAATCCATCGTCGCAGCCTGCTTGCCGAAAAACGCAACCTTTAACGCGCCGATCGCGGCGGCGTGCTGGGAAATCTCCACCGGCGCGTCGAGCATCTCCAAACCGCGCTCCCCCGCCAGTTCGCGGGCGAGTTCCACATAGAGATTCTTCAGCGGAGCCGAGCCGGCGATCATCACCGGGCAGGCGTCATCCCACAACCCAAGCTGCACGAGTTCCCAAAGATCTCCACCATAGGTGGCGCCGACCAAGAGAGCCGCGCATTCGTCGCGGGATCGCTTCTTCAACACCTCGGCAATCCGAGTCTGAAAAGCCGCGTTAAAAAACCCCTTGAAACGCGCGAGCCGGGCTCCTTCGCGAACCACGTCAAGGTTCGGTTCCGCGGGTAGAGACTCCGGAAGACTACCCTTGAGGATCGTATGCCGAGACAAGGCGGCGAGGAATTCCCCCGCCATCGACGTCCGAA
>JAXMAQ010000036.1:0-72535 GCA_046350335.1 Planctomycetota bacterium | reverse complement strand
CAAAATCATTCAATTCCACGGCGGCACCATCCCTGTTCGCGTGCGTCTCGTCGCCCAGCGATCCGACCGCGGGGTGTACCCGCAGTTCGAACTCTGGCCGACTCGCCGAAGACATCCCATCCCGTGGAGTTGCGGTGTTTGGTTTCATGGTGCGTTACAAGGCAAACTTCATGCCAGCACTTCAGAAACGGACATTCCGCCTTTTGCATCCTGTCCCGTGCTCAACTTCGTGGCGACCTGCTCTGCAAGCAGGCATTTTTCTGGCAATTGCCAAACATCAACCCCGCGCGAATTCCCACAAATATCACACTGGAATTACCGTGTTCCACTCTTTCCAACGACCGTTCCTTGCAGAACGGATCGCGCAACGCGGAGATTCCATCGAAGCAGGACTTTGGCGGCATTTTCCTGGGATGGGACCGGCGGCAATGGCCATCGCCGGAGCTTCAGATGGATGTTTGGCGCCTTGCAGGAATGACAAGAAACGCGTGATGTTCGGTGTATCCATCGAGCATCCGCGAAATAAAAAGGGGCCGCCTAAAAACAACGACCCTCGCCCTTCTCCCCCTCGGGCGAGGGTGTCGTTCTCGGCGTCGCCGGCGAGCCTACACTGGCGTCACGATGAGATGGAAACTCGCGTGCGCTGTTTCCTTCGCATGCCGATGAAGCCAACCACGCTCGCGCCGAGCATGAGAACCCAGCTCGACGCCTCGGGCACGGGAGTGACATAGATGTACTGGGCGTAGTTGATATTGCTCGTTTCGCCGGTGTACGAACTCGAGAGCCCAGCACGCATGAGAATATGCTGATCGGAAAAGAGGTCGTACTCGGCGCCATAGCCTTCATTTAACGCCGTGAGCATCAGGTTGGCGAAATAGCCGTTGCCCACGGTCCCCGGGTGGATGTTATCCACGAAGAAGTTTCGCGGATTGGAACTTCCCGTGGTCATGTTGATGGTGACGCCCCCGACGACGAACGGGCTGGCATTCAAGTCACGCATGGCGGCGGCGGTGTCAATGAAGACGAGGTTGCGTTCGAGGACCTTCGCCTTGAGTTTTTGATTGACGAGATCGATCGCCGCCACCACGGGAGCCGCGACCGCCGCGTAACTGGCGGCGCCGGGCACCAGCGACATGTCCGGGACCCCGGCAACAATCATCCCGGTCGGATTCTCGGCGAGGATCGTGTCGACCGCCGTCATCATGCGCGTGACGACGCCACTCGACCACCCGTTCACGTCCAGCGACCCAAGGATGATCTGCAGCGCGACCGGAGGCACGTCGAGACCGCCGATGAACAGGAAAGGGACGTCGACGCTGCCGCTGGCCACCAGCGAGGCGACCTGCGTGTGTTGACCGGCGTTCAGAAGATCTCTTGTATCCGAGCCACCGATCGCTCGGTTGTAGCTCATGCCGGGCCCGAAGTTCAAGCCCCGGTCGAGCGCTAAATACGGGACCCAACTGCCGCTATAGGTCGTCCCCTGTGTCTCGCTCGCTCCCATGGCGGCGAAACCATTGATTAAACCCGCTCGGCTGCTCGCGGGCAGGCATGCCCAGAAAAGCCCCCAGGCGATGCCAGCCAAAAACTTTCGTCGATTCACAAGCTCCTCCTCCCCCGTAACGGACCCAATTGCCGCTCAGAAAAGTAATCCCGGGTCCAGGTCCGCTTGGCAATAAGTCTCTCCAAGCGTCCGGGCATTTCGACATTACGTTTCTGATGCTCAACACTTCCCCAAAAGCGTTGGCTCTCTCGACTATTTGCGGGACGCGCTCATGACGCCGGAGAACAACTTCTGTCGCTGCGGTCTGCGAGTCCGATCAAAAATCTCACCGTCCGAGTCCAGATTCCCTTCCAGCCGATAGTCGTCGTCGGAAAGCGGCCGCTCATCGATCAGCGTGAAGGAAAAACGCGCGACTTCGTCCCCTTGCACCTTCTTCGTCATCCGCATGCGCCGAATGACGCTCGTCGCCTCCTCGATCTCCAGATGCACGTAGTTGAAGTGGCGCCAACTTCCAGATCGGTTTCGAAAAGTGGCGTCAATGACAATCGTGCCCGATTTGTCCCGCTTGGATTTGAGGTCATAGTCGGTCAGCAACTCGGAAGTCAGCTGCCGCAAGTCCAGTCGCAGAAATTGCACCGCGGTCAAAAAGGGGGCCGGCAGTTCGTCCGCGTCGTAGCGGATGCCCCGACGCCGATCGAGGGCTCCCCAGATCCGCTTGCGCTCGTCTTGGCCCCAATTGACCGCCTTCCCGTCCTTTTGCGCCACGATGCGGAAACGATCGCCGCGGGTCCAGACGGCGACTTCCTTTTGCAGGAACGGCATGCCCCGCGACCAGATGGTGGGGACGAGGAAATCATCGAGGCGATAACATCGATCTCGTGAGGTCCCCAATGCCGAGCTCGCCGAACTGACGATGGAATACGCGTTCGCTTTAGTCGGCGCCCAATACCCCGCCAATGCGTAGGCAAGCACGAGACAGGCGGCCGCGCCGCCGCCCCAGGTCACGATGCGCCATTTTCGACGGGTGCCATTTGACGTTTGCATTGCAACGCCGGCATCCTGGAGACGCGCCATCACGGCGGCCAACTCGGCCGATGGAACATCCGCTTCCAAGGCGGCGCGCACCAAGGGATCGATGTCCTCGGGTTGAAATGGCGGACTGGTTCTCACGGCACCGACCTTTCGACAAGCTTGCCATTCAGAAATGTCGCCATCGCCTTGCGACCGCGAAACAAAAGCACGCGCGCATGGTCGGCAGATACTTCCAGCATCTCGGCAATTTCCTGCGCTCGGTATCCAAAGCTCGCCAACTCAACGGCGGAACGCTGTGCCATGGGCAACGACTGAAGCCCCGCCAGGATCAATTCCTTCAGCTCAGCCGCAATCACCTGATCGACCGGCGGCGTTGCCTTGATATCTTCCAATTCCCAAGCTCCGTCCTGGCTCCCTCGGCCTATCTGATCGAGGCTGATGGTTTCCTTTTCTCGTGACTTCAAATTCAAACAGGCGTTGGTTATCGAGCGGAACAGGAGCTTTCTCCCATCGCGGGGAAGATCATAGCGCGCAGCGTGAACGAGCAAACCGCAGACGCAGTCGTGCACGATATCCTGACCTCGAAGCCGATCACCCATCAGCGATGAGGCATATGCAATGGCGCTCGGAAGCGCGCGTTCAAGCCATGAATCCAATCCCGTGACCTTCTTGCGTGGGACGGTTATTCGTCTGTCAGGGCTTCGGGACCCACAAGAATTTCCGGACAACTCTATCAACACATCGGACGGGCTCGCGTTACAAGGGAACCCAAGTTTTTCTGAAAGTGAAGGACTTCCATGCCCTAGTACACACGTCGAAAACTGGAACACCAATCTCCACTATCCGTGGCGGTGCTTCGTGGTCCCAACCAAGATCGTGAAGCTGCGTGGATTTAACGCCCTGTCGTTTCAGGCCCGTCCTCTCCCCTCCGATTCACACCGCTTTTCGATTTGGTCCCCTGACTTGACGGAACGCCAACCATGACCAAAGCTTGAGTAGCCCATGATAAACCCGCATCATCAATCTCCATTTCGACTGGCGCGGGGTGGAACATCCCGTTCCATCCGCGCGGCTTAGTAAGCCGCTGGCGGGCAAGGCAGGTGGACCATGGCCTTCTTCGGGATTTTCGCGGACCGCAAGAGTCAAGACGTCGAGAGGTTCATGATGAAGATCCTGAACCACTCGCAACTCCGCGAGTCCGCGAACGTCAATGGCCGTCAAGAGAAACGAGTTCCCATCGCCATGGGGATACGCGTCACGCCCTGCGTTCAAGGCAACAAACCTGACCCAACACAGTCGTTCGACGCCGTCACCAAGGACATGCACACGGAAGGGATTTCCTTCACCCATCGTCGACAGTTCGGCGGCAGCGAACGAGTAGTCATCACGCTCGAACATGAAGAAATCGTGAGCTTGCTTTGTGAAGTTCAGCACTGCTCCGAGATCGGTCGCGGCATGTTCCTTACCGGCTGCGCGATTCTCGAACGACTTCGCGAACCCCTGGCGGCGGAACGAAGGTGACGGTTACTGCATGAGTAACGTCACGAATCATCCTTGACTTGAGCCACGACGAGCAAAACATCCTGTCCGATCCTAGCGGTCGCCAGACCTTCCCATTGAGTTCCAGGTTTCAAATGCCGGAGCCAGAAAGCCAATAGGCCTCCTGCCGTCGAACATTCCGGCCCGCACGAGCGACGCAAGGCTTCCTGAAACGCCGGCAGGCAACCAACCTGGTCTCGTGTTCCAGAAACGTTCCCTGCGAGTTTTTCCGGTCGTTAAACCAGAGAATCCATAACGATAAGCGGAGTGGGCGACACCGCTGGCGGTCGTGATTTTCGACTTTCTTGTTGCCCTGTACGCGGGCCGCAGCGCTGGATGATTTGAATGCCTTGGTGAATGATCGCCAAGGGATGTGGCGCCCGTCGACTTGGGATAGGGATTCGAGGGATCAGGAGTGAGATCTACGGACATGGCTAACGAGAAGACGATGGAGCAGACCTGCATCAACACCATTCGCACCCTGGCGATGGATGCCGTCCAGGCGGCAAACTCCGGCCATCCGGGCACGCCGATGTCGATGGCGCCGGTGGGATATTGTCTGTGGCAAAAATTTCTCAACTTTGACCCAAGCGATCCTCTTTGGCCGAATCGCGACCGTTTCGTTCTCTCGATGGGGCATGCCTCCATGCTTATCTACTCCCTGCTTCACCTCACCGGGGTGAAGTCGGTGAATGACAAATACGAGGTACAAGACGATCTCGCGGTGTCCTTGGACGAAATCAAGCGATTCCGCCAACTGGATAGCAAGTGTCCCGGTCACCCCGAATATCGCTGGACCACCGGGATTGAAACGACCACGGGCCCACTCGGCCAGGGAGCGGCCACGAGTGTCGGCATGGCGATTGCCAGCAAATGGCTGGCCGAACATTACAACAAGCCGGACTTCGAACTTTTCAACTACGACGTCTACGCCCTGTGCGGCGACGGCTGCATGATGGAGGGGATCTCGAACGAAGCGGCGTCTCTCGCCGGCCATCTCCGCTTAGGAAATCTCTGTTGGATTTACGACAACAATCGCATCACGATCGAAGGGGAAACATCCCTGGCATTCAGCGACGACGTCGCCACCCGGTTCATAAGTTACGGCTGGAACGTCACCAGGGTCACGGACGCCAACGACCTGGATATGCTCGCGCGCGCGTTCCATGTCTTCAAGCAGACGAACGACCGCCCGACCATGATCATCGTCGACAGCCACATCGCCTGGGGTTCTCCACATAAACAGGACACGCATTCGGCTCACGGATCACCGCTCGGCGAGGAAGAAATTCGCCTGACCAAGAAGGTCTACGGCTGGCCGGAGGACGCGAAATTCCTCGTTCCCGACGGCGTTCGCGAACATTTCGCCGAGGAACTAGGTACTCGCGGCGGCAAGTTGCGCCAAGAATGGGACGCCAAGTTCAAAGCCTACCGGGTCAAATATCCGAATTGGCCGATCAACTTCATCGCATACAGCACCGCGAGCTACCCGTCGGCTGGGACAAAAATCTTCCGACTTTCCCGCAGACGCCAAGGGACTCGCGGGTCGCCGAAGCATCGAGCAAGGTACTGAACGTGCTCGCTCAGAACGTGCCTTGGTTGATCGGCGGGTCAGCAGACCCTGGCACCCTCGACGCTTACGCATCTGTCCTTCGAAGGCGCGGGCGATTTCGAAGCCTCTAACTACACCAGCCCGCATTTCCATTTCGGCGTTCAGCTGGCGCCACGACAGCGCACCATCCTCAACGGTCTCTCCGTCTCGAGCGCCGCCCTCACCAGCTCAGGCTTTCTCCGCTCGGCAGCTCTTCTTCCACGGCGCGTACGTGTGTAACCGTGAGGTCCCCGTTATCGCTGTTTTGATTTCGGTGCTGGCGTCGGCGAGGACGGCCCGACCCACCAGCCGATCGAACAACTGGCGTCGCTTCGCGCCATGCCCCACTTCATCACGTTCCGCCCCGCAGGGCCGCAGATAAGTCACGGAAGCCTGGCGCGTCATTATGAACATCCGCACCATGAGCCGGTCCGCCTTGATCCTCAGTCGGCAGGCCTCCCACGTTTCGATCGGACCAAATATGCCTCGGCGGCGGGAACGGCGAAAGGCGCGTACGTCCTTGCCGACGCCGAGAATCAAAAACCCGATGTTCTTCTGCTCGCAACGGGGAGCGAGGTTTACCTCTGCATGGATGCCTTTGAAGCGTTGAAGAAAGAAGGGATCAAGGCACGCGTGGTGAGCATGCCCTCCTGGGAGATTTTCGAGGAGCAGCCGCGGGAATATCAGGACAGCGTGCTCCCGCCCGGAGTGTCGGCGCGCGTCTCCGTTGAACAGGGAACGACATTTGGTTGGAGCCGGTGGATTGGTCCGAGGGGAACGGCGATCGGCATGCACACTTTTGGCGCCTCGGCCCCGCAGCCGGCGTTGCAGAAGAAGTTCGGCTTCACCGTCGAAAACGTCATCGCCGCCGCCAAAGAGCAACTTGTCAAGGCAAAGGAAAGGGCATGAACACCGCGCAAGACCCCCTCGAAGCGGTTGCGGGCAAGGCCCTCGAGTTCATCGAACCGGGCCAGGTCGTGGGCCTAGGAACCGGGCGGGCGGCAGCCGCTTTCATCCGCAAACTGGGCGCGAAAGTTCGAGGTGGATTTGCCATTCGAGGCATTCCAACTTCCCAAGCGTCCGAGCAGCTGGCCCGCGAATGGGGAATTCCGCTCACGAACTTTGCCGAGACCGCGTCGATCGACGTTGCGGTCGACGGCGCGGATGAAGTCGACCCGGACGGAAATCTGATCAAGGGACTCGGTGGAGCCCTTCTGCGTGAAAAAGTGGTCGCCTCGTCTTCGCAAAAATTCGTGGTGCTCGTGGGCGCGGAAAAAAAAGTCGTCAAGCTTGGCGATCGAGGAAAACTACCCGTGGAAATCGTCCCCTTCGCCTTCGACACCTGCCGGCGACGGATTCGTGAGCTAGGGTTGGAAACCGTGGTTCGTGGCTCCGAGGGTCAGCCATTCGTCACCGACAATGGCAATTACATACTCGATTGCCAAACGCGGGGAATGGAACGTCCGGAGAAACTCGAAGAAGCGCTCCGCGGCATCCCCGGCGTGGTGGGCACCGGACTCTTTCTCGGCATGGCGGACGTTGTCCTGATCGGCCACCCGGACCACGTGGAAGTGCTCCAAACGAAAAAAGCGTGGTAAGCTTCCAAGTCCACCTGACGCCAATTGGATTTTTGGCTTGAGAAGCCAACCGATCGCGATGAAACCGCCGACGTTTTGTGGTTCCTGTTCGTGGGAATGTCAGTCCTCGGCGTGCAGGGCAGAAGTTCGAACGTCGGATTTGCCTCGGGGTTCAAGAGAAGGAGTAAGCGATGCAACTCGGGATGATTGGTCTGGGCCGAATGGGTGCGAACATGGTTCGGCGTCTGATGCGCGCCGGCCATGAATGCGTCGTGTTCGATATGAACCCCGACAGCGTCAAACAGTTGGCGGGGGAAGGGGCGACGGCAGCGTTCTCCCTGGATGACTTCGTCGCGAAATTGACGAAGCCCAGGGCCGCCTGGGTCATGGTTCCCGCAGGCGCGCCCACCGAAAACACCGTCATCGCGCTCGGCGAACGCATGGAAAGCGGCGATACCATCATCGACGGTGGCAACTCCTATTTTAAAGACGACGTCCGCAGGGCGAAGATGCTCAAGGGGAAAGGAATCAACTATCTCGACGCGGGCACCAGCGGCGGCGTCTGGGGCCTGGAACGAGGTTACTGCCTGATGATCGGTGGACCAACCCCCGCGGTCGAACGCCTCGATCCGATCTTCAAGACCCTCGCGCCCGGCATCGGCGACATTCCGCGCACGCCCGGCAGGGAAAACAAGGGGGGAACCGCGGAACTCGGCTATTTGCACTGCGGTCCCGAGGGCTCCGGCCATTTCGTCAAGATGGTCCATAACGGCATCGAATACGGCCTCATGCAAGCGTATGCCGAGGGATTCGACATATTCCGAAACGCGAACTCCCCCGCCTTGCCTGCGGACATTCGCTATGACCTGAAGGTCGAGGAAATTGCCGAACTCTGGCGCCGAGGAAGCGTGGTCGGTTCCTGGCTGTTGGACCTTGCCGCGATGGCGCTCTTGCAGAATCCCTCATTGAGCGATTACACCGGTTATGTCCAGGATTCCGGCGAGGGACGTTGGACCGTGCAGGCGGCGATCGAAGAGGCCGTTCCCGCCGACGTGCTAACTTCGGCCTTGTACACCCGGTTCCGTTCGCGACAGGAACACACGTTCGCGGAGAAGGTGCTTTCCGCCATGCGTTTCAAATTCGGCGGTCACATTGAACGACCGGCGGGCGGTTAAAGAAACCGCCGCCGAGCGACCGTTCAAGGACTTATTGCCGCTCAGAAAAGTTATGGCGGGGCCCGACGCGCCACAAGGCGCGTTGGCCTTTTCTTTTTTCCCGATAGGTCCACTCCCGTCTTCCTCATCCCTCGTGGCTTTGCGCAGCTCGTCCCCTCCCAACCCGCAGAATTTACCAATGCCATGCATCCTCTGGAAAGATTTGAAGCATGGCGGGATTGCACCGTCGGCGTGGTTCAGGGAATTGGCTGAACTCGCGGGAATGGGCCATGAAGAAACGACGTCGAGCCGATTCCTGGAGATGAGACTCCCTGGCCACTACAAGGCTGTCAGTGCCTTCCTGCGCCAGGTCGAGCGGCAATAGGAGCAGGCACCGTGGGACGGTTCGGCAAATCCATGGACTCCCGGGTTTGGATTGCCGGTCATCGAAGCCAGGACGGACAAGAATGACAACGCGAGACTGCACCGGACGAGTCGCAAAATACGGATGCTTGTGCCTGAGCCTTCTTGGGGGAAGTCTCGGTGGTTGGGCCTCTTACTCCCACGCGCAACCACCAACGCCCCGAACCGACGAAAACAATCGGCAATTAGTGGCGCCACTCCCCAAATCGATGCCTCGACCGGAAGGGGAAACGGAAGCCATTCCCATTGACTGGCCAGCCGTGCTCGAGCTTGCGCGTGCTTCCAACCTTGAGATCCAGCTCGCTGGCGAAAAAGTGAACGAGGCACAGGCGCAACTCTCCCTGGCCCGATCGCAGTGGATGCCGAGCCTCAAGCTTGGAACGACCTGGCTTCGTCATGACGGCGCGATTCAGGACATTCCGGGCAACGTTTTCAACACCAGCAAGAACTCCTTTACGGTGGAGCTGGCCCAGGCGACCTTTGAACCGCAAAAGGTCGCGGTCGACGTTCTTAAGGCGAAGCAGCAAGTCTATGCTCGCTCGGGTGCACTCGATCGCGCGACCCGCCAAACGTTGCATGATTGCTCCATGGCCTACATCGACTTGGTCGCGGCGCAAGCCGGCGCCGCCATCTCCATGGAAATCGCCTCGTTGATTCAGGAACTCGTCGAACGGTCCGAACAGCTCCTCAAACAAGGTGTGGGAACCAAACTCAGCGTCCAGCAAAACCAGCTGCAACGTAGCAAGCAACAGCAAGAACTTTTGGACGCGCGGCAGAATCAATTGGCTGCTAGCGCGCAGCTCGTGCAGCTGCTCAACCTTGCGCCGGGCACGCGTCTCTTCGCGAATGAAGAGAATCTTGCTCCCGTTCGTCTGGTCGACGAGAAAACGCCGGAAACCGTTCTCGTCGAGCAAGCGCTGGATCAAGGACCAGGGCTCGCGGAGGTCGTCGCGATTATTTCCGCGCTTGACAAACAGAAAGAGCAACTAAAGAGGCTGGTCTATCTCCCCTCCGTCGCGGTTGACGTCGGCCAGGGAGGCTTTGGCGGCGGATTTGGCAGCGATCTGACGAATTGGGATGGCCGAACCGATGTCGGCGTGAACGTCTACTGGGACGTTCTCAAGATGGTGGGCAATTCGCGCGTTCGCGGGCTGTTTGAATCCCAACGCCGACAAGCAATGTTGCAGCACGACCAGCTGACGGCGAAACTCGCCGCGGGCGTGGTGGTTGCTCTCAATCAAGCGCGGCAGGCACGCGAGAAGGTGAAATTGGCGGAGGCGGAGATTTCGTTGGCGATCGAAGCCTATCAGCTCAGTTATGCCCGCCTCAAGTCCGCCGAGACCCTCTCGATCGAAGTGTTACAGGCCATCGGTTCGCTCGGCACCGCGCGTGCCAACTACTTGCGTGCGGTGATCGAGTACAATCGAGCCCAGATTCAGCTGCAGTATCTAGTCGGCTACCACGATCCTTCGAACTGCCCCAATCCCGTCCGTCGATCCGTGGAGGAACGGGAAGAGACTCGCCCGCCCGCCGAGGCGCCCACGCTAGAACCGGCACCGGAAGCGACCAAGTCGCCCGAGGTTTCTCCACCTCCCGTGGACGCACCGATGCCGGAAACCGTGCCCGCGGAGCCGGTGCCCGCCGCGATCCCCAAGGCGGAGCCACCGGCACCGAGCCCGATGACGAACCCCCCCGCCAAGTCCACGGAACCAGAGGCTCCGACGAAGCCAGAAGAACCTGCCGCCCCGCCGGCAGCGGCTCCCGCGACGGAAGGAACTTCCAAGGAACTCGTTCCCAATCCGCCCATGCTCCGCTATTCCACGCCACCCGCGTTCAACAAAGCGCGCCCCGCCTCCGCGCGTTTCCGCGATCGCTGGCGGTCGTAAGCCCGAGGATAGAGAACCACCGGCACTCACTGCGGCGATTTCCTCATTCGCCAGAGCGAGTGGCAGGAAACAGGTTTTCGCCATTGTCCGCTCGCATTTCGTGCCGGGATGCTTCAAAATCCTGGGTATGCCTTGGCAAAACAACGTCGTTTATCACGCGCTCTCGGACGTCGGCATCAAGCGGAGCCATAACCAGGATGCCTTCGGAGTCCTTCTCGCCTCCAACGCGGAGGCTTGGGATTCCCGGGGTCACCTTTTCGTCGTGGCCGACGGCATGGGCGCGCACGCCGTCGGCGAACTGGCGAGCAAGATGGCCGTCGACGCCATCCAGATCGCCTACCACAAGCTCCGCGACCTTTCACCCAACGACGCCATCCGCCAGGCCATCGTCGAAGCCAATCAATCCATCCACGAGAGAGGCCAGAAAAACCGCGAATTCGAAGGCATGGGCACGACGGTTACGGCATTGGCCCTGCTCGCCAACGGCGCTTGGATCGGACACGTGGGAGACAGTCGATGCTACCGTATTCGCGGACCGGCCATTGAACAACTCTCGTTCGACCACAGCCTGCAATGGGAAATGGCGCGCCGGCAAAACGTTACGCCCGAGAAGCTCAAGTCGGTCCCCAGAAATGTCATCATCCGGTCCCTTGGGCCGGAGAAACGAGTGAAAGTCGATGTCAACGGCCCCTATCACGTCGAGGACGGCGACCAGTTTTTGTTGTGCAGCGACGGACTTTCAACCCCTGTATCCGATCGCGAGCTCTGGGCAATCACCAGCTTTCTGCCCGGCGACGAAGCGTGCAAATTCCTCGTCGATCTGGCGAATCTTCGGGGCGGCATGGACAACATCACGCTCGTTTTGGTCCAATTCGGCAAAGGGATGGAGGACCGGAAGAAACCTAAACGGCTCCGCGCATTGCTTTCGCGCGAGTTCTGGTGGCGGGGAGTCCGCAGAATCCCTCTGTATGGCTGGTTTCTCATTTCAGGCTTGGTGATGGCGGCGGCTGGATACCTTTTGGGCAAGTACGGTCGGCCGAACGTCTTCATTCCTCTCGTCGCCATACTTTCCTTCGTGGCGGCACTCGGCGGCATGGTCTTGCGGCGAAAGAAAAAGGCGGATGCTCCCCCAAGCCGTCCGGCGGCGCCCCCACCCGTTTACCGCTCGAACGTCTTGTGGATGGACGATTCTCTCGTCGAAGGCTTGGCGCGCATGGTCCCGTCGCTTCGCGAATTGGCGATCGAAGAAAACTGGCGTTTGGATTGGGCGGAACTGCAAAAGCTGAAACAGACCGCCGAGGAACATCAAACGGCGGGCCGGCATCTCGATGCGTTCAAATCCTACTGCCGACTACTCTCCATGCTCGCGATTGGCATGCGCGCCGCCCGCGATAAACAAGAAGTGTTCCGACCTCATTGGCAGCAAGAGGGGAACTAAAATCCTCCGGCCTGGAAAATAGGCCGCGTTCGCAAATCTCCACCTAAGTCCCCAAAATTGGCTCCAAGACAATCTTGCCTCCGTTTCTGGGACGAGGCGAACCAATAATCGCAAAGGACCGGCGAACAAGACGAGAGCAATCGTCCTACAGGGCGTTTGGATCGCTCAAACTATTGCCGCTCCGAAAAGTCATGTCGGGGCACGGCGACGTTTCCTGGTCTCGTCGGCTCCTTGTGATCGGGTACAATCGGGTGCGCCGCGGCGTCCATCGAGTCTTTCCAATGCATGCAACATCGGATCGGATGGAGGCTACATGTACGGAACGTACCGCGATTCAACCTTGATTCAAAAGCGATTAGCGTCCTTGGAAATGGTCGATAACCCGTCCCCGGGCATCGCGGCGATGCTGGGCGCGTTCGTCCTTTTGTTGATCCTGGGTTCGACGCATGCGAACGCGGACGCCCGCGAAGAAAGTTGGGACGGTCGGATTCATGCCCCGGAAGGGCAAGGAATCGATTCAACGCGGCTCCTGCCGATCTTCGATGTCCTCGAAGAAAAACAGGTGCCGATCCACGGTCTGCTCGTCGTTCGCAACGGACACATCGTTCTCGAGGCGATCTTCCCACCGTTTGACGGCGAGAGCGCCCATGACGTGGCGTCATGCACAAAGAGCGTGACGGCGACGATACTCGGCATGGCGATCGATCGCGGTCTACTTGATTCGGTGGACCAAAGTTTCGTCGCCGCGCTCAAGAATCGTGCGTGCGGCAATTTGAACGCCGCCAAAAAATCCCTGCGAATCGAAGATCTACTCACCATGCGCGCGGGATGGGCGTCCCTTGACGATGGCCTGACTTTGATGCAGATGTTTCAAAGCCCGAACTGGTCCCAATTTGCCATGGATCTACCGATCATCCAAACACCCGGCCAACACCATCAGTACAGAAGCATCAACTCCCATTTACTTTCCGCCGTCATCCACGAGCGAACGGGGATGTCCCTCGCGGAATTCGGCACGAAGGAGCTCTTCGATCCCTTGGGAATTCGCGACGTCGGGTGGCCTTCGGATCCGCAAGGGATCACGCACGGCTGGGGAGACATGCGCATCAAACCGCGAGACCTTGCCCGGATTGGCCAACTTTACGCCAACCGCGGCGTCTGGAATGGAAAATCTATTCTCAGCGAACGATGGATTCAGGCGGCATGGACGCCACGCGCTCGGACCCGATCAAGTCACTACCCGCTTTACGGATACCATTGGTGGCTTGGTCCCGGTCGATTCGCTGCCGTTGGCCGAGGCGGTCAGCGATTACTCGTCGTACCGGAGGAAAATCTTGTCGTGGTAGTTACCGCGGGCGCGAACGGCGACCAGGAATTGATTCTCGACCAAGTCCTCAATCACCACCTCATGAAAGCGATCGTCGCCAAGAACGCGATTCCGCCGAATCCGGCGGCCGAAGCAGCTCTACGCGAAAGGTGCCGGGCCGAGCGGAAAACGACGCTTCCTTCCCTGCCCCTTGCCCATTCTCCCCTAGCCAGACGGATTTCGGGCGTCCTTTATGAATTGAAGGCGAATCCTTATATCCAAAACCTCCGCCTGGACTTTGTCGACGCTTCGGAAGCGAGACTTCAGCTTCATTTCGCCCCGCTCCTGCGACTTCCCGCCATTGATATCGCCATCGGCTTGGATGGTGTTACCCGGCGCAGCGCCGGACGCTATGGCCTTCCCGTCGAATGTAAAGGGACATGGGTGAACGAGAGCACGTTCGAGTTTGAACTGGACGAGGTGGGCAACATCAATCGCTGGTTGGTCACCCTGATCTATAAGGATGGTTTTGCCGAGGTCATGATTCGCAGTAAAACCGGCCTCCCAGACCTGGCGCGCAGAGCAACCCCTGCCCTTCCAACCCACGAATAAAACTTTTCTGAAACGGAAGCCTAACTCACCGTCCCTTCTAAAACGACGGCGCGCGAAACCGGGAAATCCCCGCCGAAATGTTGTCGATCCGAAGGTGCGTAGGCCACCCTCACAAAGCGGCTGGCACTACAAGGAATCGCCGACATTGGATCGCGTCGCGGAGATCGCGCTTGGAAAACGGAATCGCTGCAATCCGACATGCTTTTGCAACCCACGATGGCAACGTGCACGACATCGCTTCAAATCGGGTGGGATATCCCTTCGGGAGGAATGTCTTTCGAGGGGAGTGTTGAGCGGGGCAGGCGATAACTATTGAGGGGACTGGCGAAACCGCTCGACGAGGTTGACGCGGTTTTCCGACTCGGGACCGGCCCAGATCCTCCAGATGGCGCGCGCCAGATCCACGTCCTTGGCGACCAAGGTCGCTTCATTCGGTGTCTGGAAACCGCTGTAAACCCTGCCTCCGCTTAGCCAGGCAATGTAAACGATATCCCCTCGGGACGATCCCCTGCCGAATTGCTTGCAAAATCGATTGATGTCCGCTTCGACTTTGGCCATGTCCACGTCCCCGAAACTGGCGACAATCGATTCGTGGATGTCGTTGAGAATCGCGCGGCCCGGGAGCGGCATGAGGAAACGAAGCAGGTACAGTTTCGCAGACCCTTCGGCCATCATGTTTTCCAGCAGCATTTCGGATTGACCCACCGCGGGCGTTTCGATGTAACCGGCAATCTCGTAGACATTGACGGGCACGAGCACCAGCGACCGTTTTCGCAGGAGTTTTCCGGTGTACTGAACGGTAACCTTCCGCTGGCCGTCGTCGATGGTCAACGATTCAGGAAAACCGTCCAACAGGCTCGTCGACGGTTCGAGCCGGATGCTTGGCGGAACGTCTCCTGGAGGCAAGGCGGCGGCTTGGGCTGCCCCGGCGAGGGAACTCGCGGTCTCGAGCGCCACGGGCGCCATGTACCATTGGTACGCCGCATAGGCGGCGAACATGCTGCCACACAGCCCAACCATTGACCTTCGTTTCATTTCCGCACCCTTTTCGGGAATCCTTCCGGCGCCCAATAACGTGTTCAGGGGCATACTATTGGGCCCATTTTTAGTATCGGCAGGCTCGGCAAGCGGGTTCCTGCAATACTCGCCACGCTTGACGACTTCAGGGGCTGCTTTTGCCGGATTTTCTGTTCCAACATGGATTTCGGCCGGTTTTTTTTGACATTCCAGCCCTGGTTTCGCGGCGTCCGGCTACCGGGTTTTGGCGGCGTTGGATACAATGAAAGGCTGGTCCGGGTCAATGCTAGATTGAGAGAGAGGTTTGGGCGTGGCGGAGAGATTGCGGATTTCCGGGGGTTCGCGGCGAGGGCGGAAGCTGATTTCCCCCCCTACGAATTCCATTCGACCGGCGAGCGATCTCGTCCGTCAGGCGGTCTTCAACATGCTCGGCACGGCGATTGAAGACGTCGTTTTTTACGATGTTTTCGCCGGCACTGGCATCGTCGGCCTGGAAGCACTTAGCCGGGGAGCCAAACGAGCCATTTTCGTCGAGCAAGAGCGTCGCCAACTCGTGTTGATCAAACAGAATCTCGCTCGCGCCGGTTTTGCCGCCGAGGCCAACGTTCGAGGGAGCGACGCCTTTACTTGGGGCAAGCATTTCGCCACGCACGGCCAGCGATCGATCGTGTTTCTTGGGCCACCGTATCCCTTGTTCGAGAAAGATCTCGATCGAATGCTCGAACTCGTCAACGTCGTTCAAGAGAACCTCGCGGTAGGCGATTACCTCGTCCTCCAGTATCCGCGATTTATCGTTCCGGAGCGACTCCCCCGGCCGGAGACGTGGTTCCGCATGCGTCATTATGGCAAAACCCGCATTGGCATCTGGACTCCAGAAACCGCCGGCGACGATACCCAAGATGTCGAAGTGGCGCGAACCGGTTCTTCGCAAGACGCGTCGAAACCTCACGGTGAGGAAGCCTCAGCCTTCCACCAGGAGCCCGAGAACCACGACGAAGCCACGCCAACATCCCCCTTATCGTCCTTCGAGGCGGAGCATGACGACCGCGAGCAAGGTTAGCCCCCGCGCGGCCTCGCTGGCGGTCGTGGAACGGTTGCGCGAATCGGGATATCAGGCCTTGGGCCGGTGGATGCGTCCGAGACCTTCTGCTCGGAAAACAACCGAAAGACTACGATGTCGCGACCAACGCCACGCCACGCGAAGTCCGAAAGATCTTCCGCAGAACCGTCGCCGTGGAAGAGCTTTGGCGTTATCATCGTCATCGATCCCTCGGGGCAGGATACCGAAGTCGCCACCTTCCGTACCGACGACCAGTACGTGGATGGAAGACGGCCGGTATCCGTCCAATTTTCCACGCCGGAAATGGACGCTCAAAGGCGGGATTTCACGATCAATGGCATGTTTCTCGATCCGATTTCGAACGAGGTCCTCGACTTTGTCGGCGGACGACAAGATCTCGAAAAACGGGTTCTGCGCGCCATTGGCGAACCACAGCGGCGGTTTGCCGAAGACAAGCTTCGTCTCCTCCGAGCGGCCCGCTTTGCGTCCACGCTAGGATTCGAAATCGACCCGGCCACGGAGCAGGCGGCCCTCTCCATGGCGGATCAGATCGTCGTCGTCAGCCCCGAACGAATCAAAGCCGAACTCGAAAACATGTTCACCGCCTCCACGAGACGGGACGCGCTTAGGCAATTGCGAAACCTTGGCCTGTTTTCACCCCTATTTCCCGAGTTGGCGGATCGGCTGAGCGAGAAGTCCCTGTGGAGCTTCACGGAGAAAGTCTTCGAACTCCTCGGGAATCGAACCACGTTCCCTTCTTCGATCGCGGGACTACTCGCCTCTTGGCCGGAGGATTCCGCGTCAGCCCTGGCGGAAGCCCTTTGTTTGCGTTTACGGTGCTCGAATGAAGAGCGTCAACGCGCGGTCTGGCTGGTGAGTCGTCGTACGGACCTCGATCACGCGCGCGGCCGATCGCTTGCTTTCTTGAAACGGCTCTGGGCGCATCCGGATTCGATGGAATTGCTCCGCTACGTCGAGTCGATTTCCCGGGCGTCCGGAGGAAACGCCGACGACGTGGAGTACTGCCGTTCGATCTTGGGGAATCTGACCGACGAGGAGATCGCCCCCACTCCCCTAATCAATGGAAACGACCTTATCGCTTCGGGTCTCAAGCCCGGTCCGCGTTTCCAATCGTTGCTGGAACAGATTCGCGATGCCCAATTGAACGGCGAAATTCGCTCTCGCGACGAAGCGATTGTGCTGCTGAAGAAGTTTGCCGACTCCCCGTGAGCATCCGGAAAGAATTACCGCAATCTTGAGCCGGATCGCGGGGAGAACGTCGGCTTCGAGCGAGTCAATGCCGGCGGATCAGGGTGGTCCCGACTTCACCAATACTTTTTTCTTCGGCCCTTCAGAAATGGGAAAGATTCGATGGTGCCAATCGAGTTCTTGAACGAGTTAGTCGATCGTTTCTCCACCGCGACCAAGGCGAACCAGGCCACCGCCGGACGCCGAGGTTGCGTCGTGCATCTCGGTCCAGAACTATGCGATGGCGTGGTCGTTTCCGGCGATTTGCATGGGAATCGCAAGAATTTCAACAAGATCGTCAAAGTCGCCAATCTGGACAAGTTTCCAAAACGCCACCTGGTCCTGCAGGAGGTGGTGCATGGTGGCCCGACGTATCCCAATGGCGGATGCATGAGCCACATGCTTCTAGAGGACGTCGCCAAACTTAAGGTGAAGTATCCGAATCGCGTGCATTTTTTGCTCTGCAATCACGAACTATCCGAGTGCATGAAGGTTCAACTTTCCAAGGCGGGAGGTTCGGAGAACCACAAGTTCGCGGTGGGGCTGGAAAACGCGTATGGCCCCGCGGCTCCGAGAATCCAGGAATGTTACCGCGATTTCATTCGTTCGTGCCCGCTCGCCCTTCGCATGACGAACGGAGTCTTTATCAGCCATAGCGCGCCGGACAAGCCTGGCCTGGCACGCTTCGACCGACGCGTTTTCGACCGGGAACTCTTTGATGAAGACCTGCTCGTCGGAGGTTCCGCGTATAGCATCGTCTGGGGCCGCGAGCATGACAGCGCGCACATCCAGAAGTTCGCGGACATGGTCGGCTGCAACGTCCTGCTCCACGGTCACGAACCAACCCCCGCGGGCTACCAGAACCCGAACGACCACCAGATTATCTTTGACGCGAGCGGGCCGGAATGCTGGGTCAGCCTCGTCCCGATTGGCAGGCAGTTAACGGCAAAATTGCTCGTTGAAAAACTTCATCGCCTGACCGATCTAAAGTGATTCTCACGGCGTAGATTTACACAACGGCGATATTTGGAGATCATTTCCCCCCTCATGGAGTGAGGATCTTGAGCAAGGAGATCGGATCCTACGACGAACTGGAAATCCTCGGCAAGGGGGCGGGAAGTACGATTCACAGGATCCGCCGACATGCCGACGGAAGAGAGTACGCGCTCAAGGTCATCGAGATCCATGTCGCCGACGATCGAAAATACTACGACCAGGCACTCCACGAGTTTGAAATCGCGTCCCAACTCCGTCACCGCAATATTCGAATCGTCCATGCCTTTGAAAAACAGCAAAAGCTCTTCCGCCTAAGCGGCGCGCATGTGCTCATGGAGTACGTGCAGGGCAAGCCGTTGAATTGGACCGCCAAACCCAGCGTCGTCGAATTGCTGCGGATCTTCTTTCGCGTCGCGGATGGTCTGGCCCACATGCATGGACGGGACTTCTATCATGCGGACATCAAGCCGGAAAACATCGTTGCCAATTCCGATGGCGACGTGAAAATCATCGATTTGGGGCTCGCGTGGAAACGGGGCGAAGACAAGGACCGGGTCCAGGGAACCCTCGAGTTTCTCGCGCCCGAACAGGCGATTCGGAAAATGGTGAATGACAAAACCGACATCTTCAACTTTGGCGCCACCATGTATCGGATGTTCACTGGAAACCCCATTCCCAGCCAGTTACGCGATCCGCTGGCGAGCGAACTAGCAGGCGTGGATAAATTCGTCCGTCCCATTAGTCCGGAACATCCACGAGTCCCGGAGGATCTGGACCATCTGATCCGCCAATGTGTCCGGCATGCTCCGGACGATCGCCCCGACTCGATGGTCGAGGTTCGAGATCGGCTGCAGCGAATCGGAAAACGGCTCAAAAAAGCCGAACGGGAGGGCTGACCACAAAGCCGGCATTCTGAGACCGGCCGTTCCGATCGGCACGAACGGTTTCCCGCCTGCATCCCGAAGGATCAACTTTGTCGATCCCCCTTTGACCAAGCACGATTACCGCGCTATCCTGATAACAGAGTCACCTTGGCCGCGGTACGCACGCACCCTTCGAGCGATGGCGACATTCCCGGCCTAATGGACAAATCCTCTCCGACCGGACCATTGGGAGTAGGCGGATGATTTTGCGGATGCGGCGTCGCTTGGCACTCCTACTCGTCGCCCTCCTCTATTCCGCGGGTCCGGTTTTTTCCCAGACGGGAACGGGGTCCACGAATACCTCCGACGCCCCTGCGGACAAGGTCGTCCTCTCCCTGGACGAGTTTTTTAGCCGTGCCGCCGAGTTCGAAAATCAGCAACAGTGGCAGCAGGCCGCCGACCTCTACGAGCGTGCGACTCGACTTTACCCGGATAACACCGTCGTACGAGATCGCTGGCAGCGAGCCGAAAGACTTTATAGCCTCACTCGGCGGTACCACGATCCCAGTTACGTCAACGAACTGCTCGTTCTCAGCGAAGCCCAAGCTCTCGATCTCTACCGCGAGGTCTTGAGGAAAATCCAGACGCATTACGTGGAATCGATCGACCTGGACAAGCTCGTGGCGCAGGGTTATCGCAATCTGGACATGGCTCTTTCCGAACCCATCTTCCTCCAGAAGAACTTTGCCAAAAGTGAAACCACGGATTGGAATGCCGCCAGGCACCAGCTATCGCGTCAAACGCGCGTTAAGGTATCCAGCGTGGAAGGGGCTGCCGCCGAGGTGGTCCGCGCCTCCTCCTTGCTTGAGCGTTACGGTTTGAAACACCGCAGCGCGATCGCCATGGAATTTCTCACGGCCGCATCCGAAGGGCTGGATCACTATTCCACCCACTTGAGCCCCAATCGGCTTCGCGATCTCTATGCGATGATCGACGGGAACTTTGTCGGCCTTGGCGTGGAAGTTCGCGGCAGCGCCAGCGGACTACATATCGTCAGCGTCTTGCCCGGAAGCCCCGCGGAAGAGGTACAACTGCACGAAGGCGACGAAATCACGGAAGTCGACGGCGTGAACATCGTCGGCCTGACCGCCGAGGATGCCGCCAACCGACTCCAAGGTCGCGCCGATTCCGAAGTCAGTCTCAAACTCAAACTCGCCGCCGGCGGCGTTCGCATGGTCTCCATCACCCGCCGCGAGGTCATCGTTCACAGCGTCACGCGCGCGAAAATGCTCGACGAAGGTCGCGGCGTCGGATATGTCCGACTCGATTCCTTTCAGAAATTGACCATGCACGAACTCGAACAAGCCATCCACCAACTGCAAGAGGAAGGGATGACCTCCCTCATTCTCGACCTGAGGGGGAATCCTGGTGGATTGCTCGACGTCGCGCTCCAAGTCGCCAACCGGTTCATCGACGACGGCGTTCTCGTCTCGACGCAGGGTCGAGCGTGGGGGCAAAGTTGGTCGCATCGAGCCCGGCCGATGCAGATCTGGCGTTTTCCGCTCGTCGTGCTCGTGGATGGCGAAAGCGCTAGCGCCAGCGAGATCTTTGCCAGCGCCGTGCAGGATCACGGTCGCGGCACCGTTGTCGGCACCAACACCTTCGGCAAGGGTTCGGTGCAAAGCATCTTTCCGATGCAATCCGCCGGCACCGGTCTTCGATTGACGACCGCCCGATTTTATTCTCCCAAGGGAAAGGCCCTACAAGGAGTAGGCGTCAAGCCGGACGTCGAAGTTCCGCGTGACCGAGGCCCCATGGGCGAAGAGATTCCCATTCCAAGACAATCCACGATCGAAAATGACCGTCAGCTTCGCACGGGTTACGAAACCCTCTGCCAACAGTTGGTCGCGCGCTAACGCACTCCCCTGGCTAGCGATTGGGCTGGAGGGACGTTTATTTCCCGTAACGCGAGTGTGGTTCTCACCATTCCTCTGTTTCGAACTCCATGACGCCATTTTCGATTTGCGCGTTCGCTTCTTTGCGCAGCTGGCGAAAGGCCCCTCCTAATTTGCTCCCTTCCACCTCGTCCTCGATCGGCTGCAGGATCTTCAAGGCTTGTTTCGGCCGCTGTATCTTGCGAACGAGAATTTCCGCGGCTTTCAGGCGCATTTTCGTGCTCTTGGCGGGAAATCGCCGAATGTAGTCCGACATCGCGAACAACGAGTCCACTTCCATGCCACTTTTATGCAACGCGATAATAAGCTCGCGAAGTTCGTTTTCCGGAACGCGGGATCGAGTAGATAGCCGCGCGTACTCTTGGAGCGCGTCGTGGGCGCTCCCTCGATTCATGGCGGACCTGAACTCATTCAAGGACCCGCCGACCGACTCCTTGACCACGACGGGATCCCGCTGGTGGGCTTCACGCACTCTCCGTCCCTTTCCTTCTCCCTTGCGCCCGGACATAATGGAGATCAGATCCCATCCTTCGCAATCGACCCAATCCAGTTTCAACATCGCGAAGCCGACGGCAAAACCGATCGCCGCCCCCGAAACGTGCAGTACGGAACTAAAGAAGATTTCGTGAGAAACCAGCGCCAAGACGACCTCGATGGCGATGTACCAACCGGCGAGCACGACGATGCGCACTTCCCAAATACCCGTGAAGGCTCGGAAAAAAAGCATGAAGAAATACGCGAGATGAATGCAGTTCTCGGGAGCCCAGACCAATGCCATCGCGGTCAGGCCAAAGATGATGGCCGAGGCACCGGCGGAGCCGCTCAGGTCGCTCCCCAGCATCAGGGTTTGCTCCCCCGCGCACTGGACGATGCCAATGCCGAAATAGACGAGCAGAAACTTCCACCAGCCTAGCTTTCCTTCAATGACGAGACCAAACGCCCACAGAAAGGCCATGTTGCTCGCCAGGTGCTCGAGGTTGCCGTGAATGAAGTTCGACGTGATCCACTGCAGGGGGTGCAAGCCATCGCCGTACGTCAGAACGTAGGAACTCATGTCTTCGACATGCCCGGTGGCAGCGGCGAAAAAAACGGCGACATTGACGGCGATGATCCCTACCGTCGCGTAGGGCCAGTGATAAATAGGCGCATCTGTATTGCAAGGGATGAGCATAAAGTCCCTTTCAACCTGCGGTTCGAGCGAATCGCGCGGCATGGTCGGACCATGCGGCACGGCCAAGGTTCCGTGAAATGTAACAAACTTGCCAAACCAGCGGAAGCATCCGACAATACAAGTCGTCAATTTTACCGAAATCGTGCCCGGAGTAAGCGGTTGTTGGGGCCTCCGTTTCTGATAATCCCAGCCGGTCGGCCACTCGACCTCCCAGCATGGGACTTTCCGGCGGAAGAAAACAGCATTCAATACCAGAGACGCTGTAGGCGGACGGCGAAAGGAACACGGCATTCAGTGAGTCATGGATTGCCGAACGAACGTCGTTCGATCGGGTCCGTTGTCCGCCATACGCGTGGTATTTGAGGAACGTGCTCGAAACTTGGCAAGTTAAACGCGCGAGGATAACCTGCGATGGCAGATTTTGAGTTCGGCTTGAACACCAGCACGATTCGGCCGGCGGATTTGCGACAGAAGATCGAACTCGCCGGCGAGGCGGGCTACGACGCCATCGAGCTCTGGATCGACGACGTGGAAAAGTACATCGAAGGGGGAGGATCCCTTGCCGACGTTCGCAAATGGCTCGACGATCAAGGTCTCAAACGGCCGAGCATGATCTGCCTCAGGGACTGGTGCCAGGCGGACGATCAGGCGTTCGCCAAGGCCTTCGAGACCGCCAAACGCCGACTGGACATTGCAGGCAAGCTTGGCGTGGTCCGCATCGTCGCCAGCCCGCCGCGCGAAAAAGTTTCCTTGGCCATGGCCACGGATCGGTACGGCAAGATCCTCGACCAGAGCATCATGCAGGGCGTACCCGCTTCCGTGGAGTTCCTTGGCTTTGTCGAGGGAATCAATACTTTGGAGGACGCCTGGGCGATTTGCGCGGGTACGGGGATGGCAGAAGCGACCGTCACGCCGGATGTCTGGCACATTTATCGAGGAGGCTCGAATATTGCCACGCTCGACGACATTCCCGCCGACCACATCTCCTGTTTCCACTGGAATGACGCGCCCAAAGAGCCGCCCCGTCTGGAGCAGAACGACTCCCACCGCGTCTACCCCGGTGACGGAATCGTCAATCTCAAAGAGATTGCCGACAAATTACGCAAGAAGGACTTCCAAGGCTGCCTGACCTTGGAATTGTTCAATCCAAGTTACTGGATGCAGGATCCCCTCGAGGTCGCCAAAACTGGGCTCGCGAAAATGAAGGCCTCGGTGGCGTGACGGATTCCCACGCCATGGCTGATCCGTCCGTCACGGATAACTCGCCCAGAAACGCGATCGCGGTTCCCCGGAACCTCAATGCAAGACAAAGGCGTGGCAAATGACTATGGTTTATCGGCAAGTCGTTCTGCCGTTATGGATCGAGAAGGTGTTGATGGCTGGGATACCGGGGACGGAGCGAACCTTGAAGCGAAGCGCGGATAAGGCGGCATGACGACGGCATTGCTGGAAACCCACGAGTTAACCAAAACCTACGGTTCTTTGACGGCCCTGGAGGACTGTACGCTCGAGATCCGCGCGGGGGAGATCTACGGATTGCTCGGCCCCAACGGCTCGGGCAAAACCACGCTCATCCGACTGCTCATGGGATATCTCCAACCGCCCCGGGGGCACGCGTCGATCGAAGGGCTCGACTGCTACGCCGATTCCGTTGCCGTTCATCGCCGCGTCACCTATCTGCCAGGCGAAGTTCGCCTCTTCGGACACATGCGCGGTTACGAAGTCCTCCGATTTTTCAGCGAAATACACCCCCTCGGCGATTACAAACGATGTCTCGCCATCGCCGACCGACTGGCTCTCGACTTGTCCCGGCCGGTCGCCATGTGTTCGACCGGGATGCGGCAAAAGATCGCGCTCGTGGGCGCGATCGCGACCAATACGCCGCTGGTGATCCTCGACGAACCGACGGCGAACCTCGACCCGTCCGTACGCACGGAAGTCCTCGCTATCTTGAGAGAGCGCGCCGCCGGCCGAACGATACCTTTCCTCGTACGTTCTCAGCGGAAACCGAAGCGGTCTGCGATCGAGTCTGCATCCTTCGCAAAGGCGACCTCGTCCATACCTGCGTTGGCTTTGAACCGAGGCGGGCAACACCCAGATCCAGCCCAACTCAATGGGCCGGTCCCCGCCGCTCCTCCCGAGTTAGCCGCGGATTTGGAAATCCACGCGGATGATTCGGGAAAAGTGACCATCCTCACGTCGTGCGAACTATCGCGGCTCTTTGGCTGGTTGGCGATGTTAAAAATCTCTGAGGTGATGATCGAGCCGATCAGCCCGCAAGCGGTTCAAGAACGATTTCAGCACCTGCCGGAACAGGGACCGGACGCATGAACCGCCCCCTAGCGCAAATCGATTTCGGAAACGCAAGCCACCACGCCGGCCGCTTCGTTGGTGCTGTTTGCGTTCGGCTGGCTTCTTCGCCCGCTTCATCGAGCGCCACGACGCTTCGGCCCGCTTGGCGACGTTCTTAACGCCTTGCCCCTCCCCTTGCAGAAAATCTCCGGGATTCCGTGGACCAGATCACCACCGTGCTCGGTGAAAGTGCTCTGCGATCCGGTACCTTCCATCTCGTGCCATCTGGGCCGTGACGCGCGGTTCGGACGCCATCGCGGGAGAGATTGACCGCGGGACCATGGAGGTCCTGCTGGCCCAGCCGATTCGGCGATCCACGATCATCGTGACGCATGCGGTGGTGACGACGGTGGAGCGGCAATCCCCGATTTCCTCCTGGGAACCGGCCCGAATCGCCTGGTCCATTTCGAGCTGATGGCCATCGGCGTGTTCGTTCCGGCGGCCATCAATTTATTCGCGTTCACCTTCTGCCTCGCCGGCATCGGAGCCCTTTTGTCCGCGTTCGACCGGTACCGTTGGCGGACGGCGGGGCGACCAGGTGTTTTTCTATTATCCAACTGATCATCAAGGCGATCGCCAGGATGTGGCCGGCGGGCGAGTTCCTCAAATATTTCACCATCTTCGGCGTCTTCGAACCTCAGGTCATGATCCAGGAGCCTTATAACGGCATGCGCATGTCCCCGCAGTACGATAGCTGCCTGATCGGGTCAACGCGGTTTACAGGATCGCGGGCGTCGTATTTTGCCGGCGCGATATTCCTCCACCCCTTTAATGCCAAATCCGTTTATATTCTCTGCCCGCATGCGCCGACCCGTATTGCAAATCCAAGCGGATTTCTTCTAAGGCGGGAGAAAGGCCGTTACGCTTTGTCAGTGGACCGGGACGATCGCCTCGGCAAAGGCCAACTCATCAGGAAACCAGAACCATACATGCGGCCCAGCAGATCGTCAGCCCCCGCCGAAGCGGCGGGGTCCGCGGCGATTACGTCCTATCGTCACCGTGGAACACCAAGGCTGAGCAGCAGAGACAGCATTTCCCGGAAGCAACCGGCGAGTTTTCCTGGCCGCCTGAATCACGCTGGCGACGCAACTGGTCCAAGCCAAGGTCCGCAGGCCGGGCTCGCCGACATCCCTGCGGCAGTCAAGGTGCCGGCTGCGTCCAGGGGAAACCCAGCAAAGCTTCGACGTTTACGCCAACTCACCTGCTCAAATGTCTGGAGTCTGCAGCAATGTCGGCCTGCTCGCCTCCGAGGAAAATGCCGAAGATCCCACTGCTCTCAAGGCGAACGTCAAGAACGCCAAGTACGCCGTCGTCTTTCGATCCTGGATTGCCCGTCCAACATCGACGTGAATGTCAGCGTTGGAACCATATTCTCCGTCCTGCGACTCAAGGAGAACGGCCACGGCGAGGCCTCGACGCACCACGGCTTCGCTTCCGCCATAGCCAGCGTGGCCGCGGGCTACGGCCGTTCCGCCAGTTCTTCGACGATTCTGGTCTATACGGCCGGTCGAGGCGCAAGGTCGGCCGGCTGCTCGATCCTCTGTCGGCGCTTTCATGCTCAGCCATGAGAACATTCGTATGCCCGACCAGGGAAAATACTACTCCGTCAACGAGCGCTTATCGGGACACGTTCCCGCCGGTCTACCGCAATTACCTGAACGATGCGCACGGAAGGCTCGGCTCCCGCTATGCCCTCTCGGCATCGGCTCGCTTGTCGCCGACTTCCACCGGACTCTGCTCAAGGGGGAGTTTTCCTCATCCCCCTGACCGGCGATCATCCACGGGGAAAACTGAGACTCCTTTACGAAGCCAATCCCATCGCGTTCACCGCCGAGCAAGCGGGCAAGAAGGGCTTCAGTGCCGGCAGCAACAGGGTCCTCAATATTCAGCCCACCAGCATTCACTTCAAGTCCATCCCCGCCTTCATCGTCGGCAGCCAGGTCGAGATGGCGGAATTATTATCGTTGCCTCCAAGAAGAGGAAGCCGCCACCGGCGCCAAGGACGTCTAGAACGACAATAGGCCCAAACCGATTAACCCGGTGCGATACCCACGCTTGCCGTAGGCATGTTCGTCTTTCGGTCGAACATGGCAGATTCGGCCGGGAGTGCCGCCGACTTAAAAGCGACGAACGAAGACCTGGCTATCGTTCCATGAAACGTCCGACTTGCCTCCTCTTCTTAACTGGTTTCATCCGCGAACCCCGGCGAACGGATTCGTGTCATGAGGCGGTCCGTGAAGAAACTGTAGAGCATTCCGGGCAACGGCGCGATTGGCCTATTCCGAGGACGTGATGTACATACCTTCGACTTTCCGGGAAACGGATGCCGATCGACTGCACGCGTTTCTCCATGCGAACAGTTTCGCCCTGCTCGTGAATCATTCGAACCAAGGTTTGGAGGGCTTCATCTTCCTGCTTTTCGAACCGAAAGCCGGCCCGCATGGGAGCTCCTTGGGCACATGGCGCGCCAGTACTAATGGCAACGTTGCGAGGACGAGGTGCTTGCCATCTTCCGACCGCATGCCTACGTTTCTCCGTCCTTGCAGGCGAGTTCCCCGGACATGGTCCTGACCTGGAACTATCTCGCCGTCCATGTCCAGGCACCGCATGGGAAACCATCGACGAGCCAGGCCAACTGCTCGACATTCTGAAACGAACCGTGGATTGTATGAACGAACCATGCCCCAGCCATGGTCGTTCTCCGAGAGGACCTGTTCATCCATCGACTGCTCGCGCAGGTCAATGGCTTTCGCATCGAGATCTGTTAATGGAAGGAAAGTGGAAGTTGAATCAGAATCATCCGCGGCCGAAAGACGGAAAAAACGGATCCGCGAACTGTGGCGAATGGCAGTGACAACCAGACGTCGGTGGCGAGATTCATGCGGGAGACCTTGTCATGAACTTCCGGGTCTCTGGCGAGCGAGACGTCGAGACGCTCGATGAATGTGGCGAACACGCCGCGAGTTCCATGTTCCTGCCCACCCGTGCGCGGCGGGAATCGCGCACACCAAGGAAAGACCTATCAACAGCTTCGCCGCCGGAGCATTCGATGGCGAACGCTTGATCGGAGTGACGGGACATGCGTGGAACGACAACCTGTTATTGCAGGCCCTGGCCGCGGCGGGTCCAGCTCGGCCTGCTCGCCGTCGAGACGTCGAAGCGGCCGGTCAAGGGCCTCGGCCCCGCGGAACAAGTCGTGGATGCCGCTTCCATTCCTCTGCATGGGAGACACCCCAACTTCTTCGGCGATGCCCGGCGACCTGTATGCTCGAATTGAACGATTCGGTTTGCTCCGAGCCTTCGATGAGCGGCGAATACACCGCAGGCATTCGCGAGGGAGAACTGCCCCACTTGATCGAATGGCGGGTGGCGTTTCATGAAGAAGCATCATGCCGTCGATGGGCCTGATTTACGGGAGGAATCGCGGAGTGGATCGAAAGGAGCCATCGGGAGAATGTCCACGGGTGCTCGAGGATGGCGGCCGGCCTGCTGCCATGACCTGTTTCAATGCCTGGCTGCCTGACTCGGTCCAGGTCGGCGGCGTGTGGACGCCAGACCGAGCATCGCGGCCGAGGCTACGCGCGATCGGTCGTCGCCGGTCTGCTGCTGGAGGCGAAGTCCAACGGCGTCCCCCGCTACCTTTTTCACCGACACGCCCGCCGCCCATCGTGCCTACCAGCTTCCTCGGCTTTCGCGTCGTGGAGAATACGCCGTTCTGTGTCAAACGGCGAAGGCTCATAGATCGGGGAAAACCCTTATAGAAAGGGTCTTCAAGAAGCTTCAACGCGCGGTTGGCGGGCGCGCGTTCCTTCTCGGGGCGTTATACCGACTGGAAGGCGCAGCGCGGAACAGGAAGTCCACGATATTCCCCCATGGCCAGCCAATTGAGTTGGATCGTCGGAATGGGCTCCGAGATTCAATCGATCGATGTGGGTTGCGTCGATGAACGCCTCCCGAAGCTCCCGGCGCTTGTCGGTGATCATCGAGCACACCAGCGCCGTCGACGCCGAGCATCTCTCCTCGGGGCATTCGACGACCGTCACGAAACGGAACATGTACTCCTTCTTTACACCAAGTGCTCGTGGGAATCGCGGCGACCACGGTCGGCAGAAGGTAACGCAGCGTTCCTTCTTGACCACAGTCGGCGCCACGCCATCGCGGTGGGCTTGGCCGTAGTCCGTCACGCCTGGGCGCTCTTCAGGTCCTCGTCGATCATGTTGGAGACCGCATCGGCGACCCCGGGAACGGTGAAGGCAGCAGACCCGCTTCCTGGATGTTCGAGGCAGCACCTTCACCGCCGCCATCTTCTTGGCCAGGGCGTCGGCGATCTCCCGGCCGTGCTGCTGACCCAGATGCCCGAACAGTTGATGCATCCGCGTCCGCTATTCCTGCGTAAACGCTGGTGAACATGATGTCGATGTACTTTTCCAGTCATCCACCTTGTCGCTCAAGAGGGTGATTTTCGAGGAATCCGGGGCCGTGCTCCGAACGCGGATTCCTTATATTGCTCGACGGTCGGCGTTCCTCCGAAGATGAGGCTCCGATCGCAACCCGCAAGGACCGGCGGCACCTTGTCCCTGCAAGGCCCGACAACCGAAATTGCTTCCGTGGCACGCCCGCTTGAAAGAACGCTTCCGCCATCCGGTACGGCGTCCACGGCTCCTGCGGACCGTCGGCGACAAGGCCCACCTGCATCGGAATGATGTGGCAGCCAGAGAGGAACGCCTGGCGAATTGAGGGAGAAGCAAGTCCCAACACCGGACTTTGCACCTGGTAGCTGATCGGCATCGCCTCGTTCCTCGCCATGTTCGCGAGAGCAACGCCCAGATCCTGGCCGCGTAAGCGACGTGAGGATCTGCTCCATGTTCGAAAGAACGAAATGATTCTTTTTCATGTTCGCCAGGCACATGTGCTCCGGCAGACCCGTGGTGGAGGACTGCTGCTTGGCGAACTCGGCGGGGGATTGCGTTCCGTCCCCCAGGGGCAACGTTCCGCCTCCGGCGTAGAGGTCGGCTGCCTTCTTGATGATGCCGATCAGGTCGTGGATCGGAATCTGACGAAGCGCTGCTCGAGCTTGCGCCGCCTTGCGCATGTCGCGCTGCACCAGTCCCGCGTTCGCCTGGCTCACTTTCGCGATCGGCTCACCGGTCGCGAAGTGACGAACTTCGTCCGTCTCCAGGCTGGTGTACGGTTGGCCCCAACGAAGGACTGGTATGTTCAGCACCGGAAGTCTCTCCTCTGTTTTCGAATGGCCTAGCTTCGGAGCCCCTCACCCCAACCCTTGCGAGGGGGAGAGGAAGTTTATCTGCGTCTCGCCTCCATTTTCTCCCCGGGCGGGAGAGGAATATTGGCGAGGCTATCGGCAACCCAATCAATACACGCCGACCGTCGTGGTCTTGGCGAACTCGTGGAAGGGGCGCACGCCGCTGATGCTGTCCCACGGCACGCCAGCGGGGCTCGCGGCTCTCCCTCGTCCCGTTCCAAAAGCCGGGTACGAAGAATTCAGCATCCGTCAGTGCCGGGTGGGCTGACACGGCCGGTCTGGCCATAGTCGACCACCTTGTTCGGATCCTGAAATCGACCACCTGACCACGGCGCGAGGCTGGGGAGCATAGTAGGTGATCTTGTAGTTATTCGCGGGCGTGCTCGGAGAACTGGCCGCGAGCCCCATCAGCGTGTTCCCATACGTCGGCGTCATGTACGCGCCGTCGAGCAGTTCTTCATGGGCAAACCGATTCCACTGCGGTGTGAACTCGGTTCCACCCGAAAAGATGCCCGTGATACCGACTTTGCGAATCGTCGTGCCCTGTTTCTCCAATGCCAAGGCAAACGCCTCGAGCAGCTTGGGAGTCGTGAACATGCACTTGATGTCATGGCCCCCTTCGAGCACGGTGAGTGCCTGATCGATGCAATGATCCTTGTACGCCTGCAGATGCTCCATCCACCCCTTCTTCATCAGCTTGATCACCCATCGAGGATCAAGATCAACGCAGAAGCAGATTCCCCTCGATACTGGGCGAGATGCTCGACGGAGAGACGAACGCCGCGGCCCCGATGGGCCAAGCATTAACTAGTTCGCTCCCTTGGGGAAAAGCGCCGACATCATCGCGTATCGCCGAACAGTCGTGGCCAGGCGGAAAGTCGCAGCGCAATGCGGCTTTTTTGGGCAACCCGGTGGTTCCGCCTGTTTCAAAACGTAGGTCGGTTTAAGGAAGATGCGCTTTGGGAACTTACCTGCAGGTCCCCCCCGGAGCCATTCGTCCTCGAAGGCCAAACTTGACCAGGTCGTCGAAGCACTTCACTTCCTTGATCGGATCGAGTTTGAGTTCCTTGGCTTTCGAGCCAGAACGGAGTTCCGGCTTCCTGGGCGAGAAGTGCCAATGGATGGGTCTTGCAAACGTGTTCGTCGAGCTTATCCCGCTCCAGCGCCGTGGCATTGAGGTTGGCATTCGGTGCGTTCACCGCGTTTTCCGGTGGCCGACGGCCGCCACTTTTCGAAGCTGGTGGGATCACCAGCCGGAAACCGGAAGCAGATCGTCGTCCGCCGCGTACCACCTGTATCGGCGGCAAGGATCAAGCGGGTCTCTTCCGCGGCCACCCGCCCGACTGTTCCCAGGAGGAAATCAATTCGGTCGAGTTATCGGCACGAACGGCACACCGCGCAGCACGAACGGATCAGGGGCATTTCCAGGCGAACAGGGCCTTCGACCGGAAGGACGGGGACGCGCGCGAGGTTTGTTCGCGAGCTTCTCGCGTCGAGAAACGGCGAGGGGCAAATCACGAGCGGACTAGATAATCACCGAGTGAGAAGCCGCCATCGAGCCGGATCACCACCGGTCACCGCCGACATGTCGCCAAGCAGATAAAAGCGCGGTCGTTCCGAGTTCTCGGGTCGACATTCCTGGCTGAGACAGGCCTTCGCGCCCGCTCGCTTCCTGCATCTCGTCGAAATCGGAGATGCCCGCGGACGCGAGCGTCCATCGCCCGCGCGATGGCGTTGACGCGAATCTTGCTCCGCCCAAGATCCCGGTGCGCTAGGTATCGGACGCTGTGTTCCAATGCCGCCTTGCAAACCCCCATCAGGTTATAGCCGGGAATCACCTTTTCCCCGCCAAAGTACGTCAGCGTGATGATGGGCGTCGCCGTTGGGCATCAGTTCGGCGGCGCCCGGTTGATGGCGACCAGGCTGTAGCGCTGATATCCATCGCCATGCCACCTTTCCCGCCAATCAACAGGAATCGCGTTCCTGCGTGACAAACGCAATGGAGTGGACAACAAAGTCGAAAGCGTGCCGTAGATCTCCTTGCTTTGAAACCGCGGTGATCTCGTCATCCTTCGTACGCTGCAGCTGACGAGCATCTTGGCCCCCTTGGGCTCGACCAATTGTCGAACGCGCCGTTCGCTCCGTTCGCCCGGCAGGTGCGTGAAGCCGATATCCGCCCCCTCCGCGAAGAGGGATTCGCTGATCGCCCAGGCAATACTGCGATCGTTCGCCACGCCGAGAACCAAACCCTTTTTGCCGGTGAACAAACCCATGTCACTTTCCTCGCGAAAGAATCACGACTGCCACCCTGCAGTCGCCGATGAACACTTCATTCATGCAGGAGATCAACATATGGCGTTGCGTTTCTCCCGCCAACATACGTCTCGTCTGGCCTAGTTCCCGCGTGATCGATTGCCCCAAATCCTGGACAAGCCGAGGGAGGCGTAAATGCGGCCGACAAGCCCGAAAGGCAGGCCCATTTCAGAATCCTTCGCGCTCCTGGACCACCCCGAGGATAACTCCGTCGAGACCGGCACCCCGAGTTTCTTCACGAAGCCTTCGAGGTAAATCAGATATCCCCTGGATCCCTTGCCTCCCGTCGTCCAAACCTCCAAGGAATCGAGAACGGTGCGCAAAATGCCAATCAGGTCCTTGGTGGAGACTACCTCTCCTTGGTCCGCCATCTGGCGCCATTGATCGCCGATGCTCCAAATCAGGAAGTCCGTCAATTCCGGGCTATCAAACAGTTCGGGATCATCCTCGGGCGGAAAACGAACCGCGCCGGAATCGAGTTGGGAAATGAGCGTTTTGATCCCCTCTTTCACCACGTCGTCGGTGAGCCTTTTCTGGCTCATAATGTAGGTGGAGAGAATGGCGAGTTCCGTATGTAACATGGGCTGGATGAAACGTTCCTTGCGGTACTTGTCGCCGATGGGTCGGCGGGCATCCATGGCGTCGGAGGAAGTGCGACGCTTCGCCAATTTCGCGCGGCGCCGTTGATCGCGACTCAATGAGTTCTTTTTCATCCTTGTTAGCTCCTCCCTGTTAAGTCAGGTCCAGGCGCGGACCCCAACTTCTCCGTTCTCGTAACCTGACCAAATCGGGCAAAAGAATCAATAGAAGTTGGCCAGGCAAAGGAGTGGAGGCATGGGTGAATCGAGACCCACGCCTCCAGGCCCAACGGAGTTTTGCTCATTCCAAGGCGCATCAAACGGCCGGGAAAATTGGCGGTTGGAAGAATCCGTCCCCAATCGTCAAATCTGACCTTCATATAGGAGTGTTGAACCCTCGCGCCCGGGAACGGAAAGAACGAGCCCGACATCGTCGACCACCTCAACCACGGCATGGGGAATGCCAACGGCGTGCTTCTCGAGAATTGCTTCAAGGGCTTCCACGGCCGCGACCACCTGACGGTCGGCTTGAATGTCATTGTAGGCCAGGGCGCGCGCGCGGCGGAGTCGATCGGGGCGATCCGATGCCGGTCCTCCCCATTCCACCTCCGCCACTTCCTCGAAAAAACGCTCGATGACCTCGACGCCATAACCGCGTTGTGATCGAGAATTCCACGGTTCCAGAAAGGTGCCGTTGTAGTGATTGTTGATCGTGGTTTTCCACGAAATCGGCGTTTTTCCCTCCACCGTCAATTCCACGCCTCGCTTGCGGCTATGACCGTTCCACACGCCATTGTCGAAACGAAATTGAACCTCCTGCTCCACGTAGCCAGGAAAATTATCGGGAGTGACCCAACTCGTGTGGATGTCGAACGCGGCCTGGCGGCCGCTGGCGTATTCGTACACGAGCCGAAGCTGCACCGAATCCCAGGTGTTGCCGTTTGCCGGCCCGACGATTCCCCGTTGCCCGGCCGCGGTCACCATTCGTAACCTGCCGCCGAACGTGAAATCGATCAACTTGATGTAATGGACGGCGACGTACGTGCCGGGATTGCGCCCCTCGATCCATTCGCTGAACTGCCCGCTGGCGATCGATTTGGGCTCCAGCAGGCTGCAATATCCGTTGTTCACGTGCGACAACACCCCGTCGGCGACCAGCGTTCGCAACTTTTTATGGTCCGGATCGAGAAGCTTGTGATAGACCACCTTGGCGAGAACTCCCTTCTCTTCCGCGAGGCGAGACAGCGTGTCGAGTTCCGCCAAGGAAAGGACGGAGGGCTTTTCGACCAATAGGTGTTTCCCCGCCTGCAGTACGGCACAGGCGGCATCGAAATGGCGATCATCCGGCGTGGCGACGCAAACGGCGTGCACATCCTGCTTGAGCAACTGGGAGACCGCGTCAGGCTCGGCTACGACGGCAAAATCTCCCAGTCGCTGGCCCGATTCCGCTTTGATGGCGGCGGCCCGCGACCCAGTCCGGCTGGCGATGCCGGCGAGTTTGACTTCGACCGGTCCGAACCCGCGACGATAAAGCGGCTGATCCGCGTGGCGTTCGAAAGCCGGACGATAGGTCTCTTGGAAAATCATCCCCGCGCCGACCATGCCGACGCGGAGCGTCTTAAAATCGTGGTTCGAGTTCATGGGCCCAAACTAGCGAATCGACGACGGGATGGGAATCGCACAAACCTTTTTTTTGGTCCAGGGCCGTGGCGAAAACCACGTTAACGGGGGACCAGATAGGTGCGTGCCAATCGGTCCTGCGGCGATCTCGAGGGAAACCAAACCGACGCCAACAAGCCGACCAGGACAAGCGCCAGCGCGGCCCACCAGCAGAGAAGGGAGAGCAGATGATGTCCTGCCGCGACATATTCCAAGAACGCCGACAAAGTCAATAGCCCGGCGACGGGTCCCCACACCAATAACGCGCGCCAGGCGCACTGAATGCGGAACGCGAGTCGGCCGTTGGACCGCACCAGGCATAAGCCAAGGAGCAAGAACGAAAGCCCTCCCCGGAAGATGAACGCGAAAACAAACCACAAGGCGGGAAAGAACCAAATCACCGCGAGCACGCCGAACAGATTCTCAAGCCGCGCGACTTTTGACACCGTGGCAATGTCACTTTCCGATAAGGCGTAGGCTTCGACTCCATACTCCTGTGTCTCCGTCGCCAGGAGCCGCTCGTCGTACCAGGTTACCTTTACTTCCATGGACGCGGGATTGACGAGTTCCATGGCGACGATTCTGCGGGGTAAATCGAGCCGCCAACCGGAGGACCTAGCGGCCCAACGAGTAAGCCAATCGAGGTTTCGCCTACGAACGCCAATCTCCTCGCGATCCGCGTGCAATTGCTCCCGCAGTTTCGTGCGCAGCTGTTCCAAATTCCCCTGACGCGCGTTCACCATGAGCAAATACTGATGACGCAAACTGGGATCATCGAGCACCCGCTTGGCAACCGTGAGTCTCTCAGCGTTCTCGGCGATGGCGCCGATCAGAGTGACTCCAAAAAATCGCGTGAAGAGGAACATCAAACCAAGGCCGACAAGCGTGAAGAGCGCGTGCACGGCCAGTTGTCCCGAACGAACGGATCGGGTCACGGCAGGGGGATGATACTGCGTTGCCAGCAAATCGGACCAGAGTTGATCGAGCGACTCGTAAGGTTGCTTATCTTGGGCCAATCGTTCGAGAATCTGCGCCGCGTGCAGGGGAAGCGGGATCCGGAAGGGATTGGGTAGGGCTTTGTCTCCACCCCGCCTCCTCGCCGCGTACCGCGCCTGTGCCGTCGGACCGCGAAGACTGAGCACGGCGACGTCGAATAGAAAACGGAGCGCCCGCTCGTCCAAGCTTTCGCCTTCAGGGGATTTCATCACTTCGGCCGCGGGTTCCAGAAGTTGAACCCGCCCGCTGGGCTGAATCCAAACCTGTTCGATCGAAAGTCGATGGGGAAAAGTACCGTCGCTCGCCGCCGTCACCAATTCATCGGTCAATTGTTCGAGAATCGGCCGGAGTTGATGCCATGCAAGCGCACGCGTATCCGTCACGAGCGCGCTCAGAGGGCAGCCTCCCGGTGCAACGTACGCGTCCCAGCGTTCGCCGTTCACTTCACCACCAGCAAGCCAGCGAGGACGGGTCGGCCGATTCACCTCGCGTCGCGCGGCTTCATAGGTGGCGTTCTCGCCGTCATGAATGCGGACCCACGCCTCTCGACCGAGGGACCGATCCTGCGCGAGCAGGAGCTTCTCTCCTTCTCCCCAGCGGAGCGCGCCATGAATGGACAACATCCCGAGTTCCTTGGGAATTCCTGGGCTTGGGGCCAGCGATGCTTGCGCCTGCGCTTCGACGAAGGATCGATATCCGCGGTGCCGGACGACGGCGGGCAACAAGACGACGCGCGTGCCGCTGACGATTTCATGGATTCCGCGATAGCCATTGGTCCGCCGCATGGTCGAACCGATGACGAGCAAGGTGCCGGGCAAAGCAAAGAGCGCCATCACGGCATAGAGGCCGATTTCATCCGGAGCGGGTTCAAAAAAATCGACGAAGAGCTGAATGGGAAGCCAGCAGACCGAAAAAATCAGCGTGCGAAAAAACACGCGGGGCCATTCTGCGGGGATATCTCCATGAGTCCCTGCGACGCGCAAGCCGAGAACCCGCTTGCCGATCGACGCTCCCCACATTCCTTCGAAGAATACGAGATAGGTAAACCACAGGAGGTTTCCCGCCGCCAACGAGAGGACTTTGAGCGCCGTCGGCTCGAAATAAGTCATCTGGAAACTTCGCCAGAGATCAACGCTAAGAAGAAACGACAGCGGGACATAGAGCAGATAATCGATCGCCCAGGCGCCGATTCTCAGTCCGACGGTACCGATCGTCGCCCGTGGCTGGGCGAAGGGGAGCAGCGCCGCGCGAAACTCCGCAAGGTCCGAATAACGGCGGTCGGGATGGCGCTCCAATCCACGCAGCACGACTTGATCCAGCGCGGGCGAAATCTCGGGACGAATCGTCCGCATGGAGGGAGGCGGGTCGGCAACGATGCGCGCCATCGCCGCCAAGGCGTCTTCCTGCTGAAAGGGGGCTTGGCCGGTCAGAAGGAAGTAGAGAGTCGCGGCGACCGAGTAGACATCCGTCCTTACGCCGACTGGCTCCCTGCGAATCTGTTCGGGAGCCGCGAAGAGCGGCGTTCCGACGAACACGCCGGTTTGCGTGATCTGCGTCCCTTCGATGAGGGATTTGGACAGGCCGAAGTCACCGATCTTCACCCGGCCGGAATCGTCGAGGAAGCAGTTGGACGGTTTGACGTCGCGATGAATCACGCCGAGATGGTGCGCTTCGGAAAGCCCTTCGATCACGTCGAGAACCTTGACGACGGCATCTTTGGGTTCGAGCGGTCCTTCCTCGTCGACCAGTTCCTTGAGCGTTCGGCCCGGCATCAGTTCCATGACGATGTAGGGGCGACCACGTTCCTCGTCGGCGGCGACGACAAATACGCAACGGGGATGCGCGATCAGGCTCGCCAAGCGCCCCTCTTGCCGAAACCGCTCGAGCGATTCGGCGGATGAGGCGTGCCTCGACGCGATCAATTTGACGGCGAATCGCCGGCCGCTTCCCTCTTCCTGCGCTTCATGCACCGAACCCATGCCGCCGATGCCCAACGTGCGCAACAGCCGATAGTTGCCGACCTTCGTGGGAATGTCGTCCTGAGTCTCCAATACGCCAAGCTCGGCGGGGGGAACCTGGATCGTGCTCGCCAAAGGTGAAACGACGAGCGGTTTGCCGCAATGCGAACAGTAAGTGGGGCGTTTGCTGGAATACTCCAGCACGCCCTTGCAATGAGGACAGTCGATCTGCTCCCTTACGTCCGCCAATCCAATTCCCTTCTTCCCCACTCGCTTGTACCAACTCCACGCCAAGGGATCAAGAAACTCGCGGTACTGTCAATCCGAGGGCATTCGCCCGCCTTCGATGACATCTTGGAGCGCGGGTTGAAATTCCTTTCCCAAGGAGCTTAAGGTGCCGAATGCCGGGGCCGCGAAACCTATCGTTCACCCATCTTTAACGCAAACCGATGCAATAGGTGACACTTAGGTCCCCAGACGCGATTGCTTGCCAGATTTCCTTGCCGACTATTATGTAACCCCGTTCCATGGTTTTGGGTCTTCACCCTTTTGTACTCCACGTTTCCCATGCCGGGGCCGGAAAGCCACCAGGCCTTCTGCCGTCGAACTTTCCGGCCCGCACAAGCGGTATTAGAAACCTGACGAGCAGTGGGTCGACTTGGATTGCCAACGGCGGGAAGGAAACGACGGGTATGTGGGACCGCCACGGCATGCGCGATCCTCGGTTTGCGTCGTAGGAAAACTGGACCAGCCAATGGCTTATCTATCGAGCTTGCGGTTTGAATCCCGTCGCTCAGGTTTTCGCGCGCGTGAAGATGACCAGAGTCATGTCATCGTTCTGTTTCGCGTCACCGACATGTCTGCTGATGTCTTGGAGCAGCCGTTCCCCCAGCGCCGCCGCCGTGAGATCGGTGGCCGACAGTACGTTGCGAAGTCGCGCGATGGTGAACTGTTCCCCCTTCGCGTTCATGGCTTCATTGATGCCGTCACTGAAGAGAACGACGGTGTCCCCCGGCTGAATATCCACCTCGACCGTGCTGTACTCATAATCTTCGATAACGCCGATGGGCAACCCCGTGGTGTTCTGATCGATGGGTTCTTCGACGCTACCATCCACTCGTCGAATGATGGGTGACATATGGCCGGCATTAACCACGCTCATTCGATGATTCTTCGGATCGAGAATGCACATGACGGTCGTGATGAACTTGTCATCGAGGTTGGTTTCGCAGATGGCGTTATTGATTTGCCCCATCGCCTTGCCGAGATCGTCGGTGAAAGTAAGAAGCGCGACCTTGGAATCGCTGGTGGCTTTGGCCATGAGCAAGGCGGCGGGCACCCCCTTGCCGGCGACATCCCCGACGATAATGGCGTGCCTATCGTTGGGAAGGGCGACGTAGTTGAAATAGTCGCCGCCTACCTGTCCCGCCGCCTCGTAGTACGACCAGAATTCATAGCCCGCCACTTTCGGTCCAGTGGTGGGAAGGAAACCCTTTTGCACCTGATTGGCGAACGCGAGTTCTTGCTGGATTCGCTCCTGATTGAGGATCTCCGCGTGTAGTTGCGCGTTCTCGATGGAAATGGCCGCCTGGCTCGCCACGCTCAAGAGGATCTGCAAGTCCTCTTCGGAAAACTGCTGATGATAGTTCTGGGTATCGATCTGGATCGCGCCCAGTGGGCGCAAATCCTGGGACAGGAGCGGCGCGCACATGACCGAGCGAATGCGAAAATCCGCGATGCTCTGGCTCATGTTGAATCGGTCGTCGGAGCTGGCGTCCGCGCTGAGGACGGCTTTTTTGTCGTGAAGCGCCTGCTGAACGATCGTTCGGCTGAAACGTACCGTTTCCTCGTCGCGCCGGTGACGCACCGCGCGCGGTATCAATCGTCCCCCCTCGCTGAGAATCACGAGCGCGCGGTCGGCCTGCGGAAAGATCTTGAAGAGACTCTCCAGCATCTTGCCGAATACCGCGTCGAGTTCGAGCGTCTGAGCAATCGCCTGGCTGATTTCGAGAATGGCCCGCAGCTTGCTCTCGGCCTTGACTTTGACGAACATGTCCACGCTGCTGTGAACGTCCATCGTGGAAAGCACGGTGGAAGTACCGTCTTGCTCCTCGGCGATACTCGAAATACCCCTGGTCGAATCGTTGTTTCGACCATGGTAGACAAAAAGCATGTCGCAGATTTTGACCCGGTCGTTGTCCTTGAGAATCACCCGACCTTCGATCCGCTTGCCGTTGACGAACGTGCCATTTCGACTGTTGAGATCTTCAATGACGAACTGATCTTCCTCGCGGAGAATTTGCGCGTGAAATCGGCTGACGGAATTCAGATCGATGTGCACTTCGCAGGCAGGATGCCTGCCCAATCGAATCTTCTCTTGGAGCAATTCGTAACGCCGGTCTACTTCGCCGCCCGAAAGGACTTGCAAAATCGGTACCACACCGCTCTCCCGCCGGAATGTCGGACACGCTTCGTCCAACGACTCACCGGCAACCGGTTCAACCATGCGCGTCGCCAATGGCGAAGGAGTACTTCGACGTCACGAGGACGCAAGTCGAACGCTTGTTTCTGATAGGGCACCCGAAGCGACGTTGAAACATCGGCGAGCATCCACCGAGTTTTCCAACAGGCACGTCACGCCGCTCACGATCCATTCTTAGGCCAAACTCTTAAATCGAGTATCGCCCAACATCGCTTCGCCCCAAAATGGCTGGATGGACCAACCCTTTTGCAGGTCGCCGACGAATTCGCCCCTGCGTTCGTGCGTCGCAAACGCTCCGCAACAAATGACAACGAATGGCTGGCGAATTACTGTTCGTCCCCGCGATCCTCGCGCGCGATCTGCAGTGAGCGATTGTAATTCGGTGCATGAGGGGGATCAAGAAATTGCGAATTGGCCGGGGAATTTAACCGCGAATCCTCCGAACCGTCTTTCCAACCCAGAGGAGAAACCGAGAAGCGGTTCACGCCCTAAAAAAGGATAACGATTGCAGAATTAGCCAATTCGCCCAACATCAACCGAGACTTAGTGTCTCATCCTTGCTTGCTGGCGTATTTTCGGAGAAAGAGGTCGGAATGGAGTCTTCGCGCGATTGCAGACTTCGGCGAGCATTGAGTCGATAGAACGCAAATCCGAAGCTGCCCGTCAGCACAAACGGCATGCTCAACATGAACAAAACGCTGTAATACACGCCGCGAGGCAGGTCTTGGGAGGACGCGGACTTTCCGTTTTCGAGCGCCTCGGTGCACATGGGGCACGCGTCCGCGGAGCGCGCAGCCAAAACCACTGCGACAAACAAGATCGGCAAAATCGAAAAGAAACGGTTCATAGGCATACCTCACTTAAACTATACATACCAAACCCCGCAATGCCTGCCAATCGAAAAGCGTCCATTTACGCCGAGCTTCCCATCACTACCCTGCCGATAGCATCTGACGTGGGAGGACAGCAGATGCCTCCATGACTCGGCGGACGATTCCGCATGTTCACGTAACCACATACAGAAAATCACCTTGTCGCGAGTCATCAGAACACCACCTTTCGTCGAGAAAGGAAGGGATCCCATCCGGTCCATCATGTCGATTCCTGGATGGATGCTCTTAGCCGCCTGCATGATCCGCGGTACCGAGGAACGCGCGTTCTCGGCTCCGCTTCCCCCGGGCGTAGCCATTCGGGTGGTCGTGCAACCATCCAAGGCGCCACCGGGATCGATCGTTGACCTCTCGATCACCATCGAGGTTCCCGAAGGCTGGGTTACCTTTGACCTGGACCAAGTCGCCAATTCCGTCATGCCAACGCGCATCACGCTCGATAAGTCGTCGGATTTTGCACCCTTCGCGGGTTACTCGGGGCCCCGAGCGCTGGAAACTCGCGATCCCATGTTCAATAACCGGATCGTGCGTTTTTTTCCCCAATCCCCGACATTCCACCGCCAAATCCTGGTCACTGCAGGGACGCAGGCCGGGGATAGGGATATATCCGGCCGCATCGACCTGCAGCTTCACGATCCCGCGACGGGAAAGCACTATCTGATAAGGCAACATCCTTTTCAAACGACGCTCACGATTCAAAGGGAATCGTCCGACGACACTTTAGGCGCGAACGAAACACATAAGCCGATCGTGGGAAACGAAGAGAAGGACGCGGAGCCCGAACTTCCGCTTCCCGCGAGGGAGGAATCGAGTTCCAACCCGGCAACGGCCACTTCAACCGAGGATACTTCCCTAAAACCGCCTCAGAATGTCACGAATCCATCGATCGAAGAGCAACAAGCGACGATTGCCCCGTCCCCCGCCGAGGCTCCATCGAAGAACGGCGTCGCGGTGATACCGGAGTTTTATCCCCTTCCGGAGGCGCCCCTTCCACCGCCAGCACCACCCGTCGTTTCTCCCACAAAACCGCGAGCCAAAGAAGTGTCAACCGTCGCGCGCGAGCCCATCGTCTTCGAAATCGGTCCAACGGACCTGCGAATTCCTTTCGGAGACTCTCTCGGCAACGGCGACAGCCCGGCCTTTGATTGGCATGCTTTCGAAAACCGCGGTGAGTCTCCGACCATTGGGATTGTCATTCTCGGCTTTTTGATCGGAGGATTCGCAGGAAGCGTTCGACGCGACTATGAGGACTGGCGACGAGGTTTGGCCCAAGACGCGGTGGGCCTGGCCATCGGCGGTCTCGTGGGAGTTCCATCACTCTTCCTGAGCCCCTTCTTGTCGGACGCATGCCTTGGCGTCTTGGCCACGGGAGTCGCCGTATTCACCTTTGGAGTTTCAATTCGCCTTCGACGCGTTCCATTCGCGCATCCAGCGGATAAACCCGCCGGCTCCGTCACCTGGCCGATCTTGCTGGGAGGCATTGCCGTTGTCGTCGGTACGCTGCTGGACAACCGCTGGGGCCCACTTTTCGTCATGCTCGGATTCGCCGTCGGCTTTGTCGCAGGTTCATTCGCGCGCGTGACACGAATGTCGACGACGCACGGCTATATGGACCTACTCCGCGAGATTGGCCCCCCTGGCCTCGATCAGGTTTTTGCCATGATTCTCGTGGCATGGGCCATGCTTCTTTTCGGTCGCGCGGATCGTCTGGACGGCGTTTCTGATTGGGTGGGCTACCGTTTCGTACTGGCGAGTTGGACCTCCATGGCGTTTATCGCGACGATTCAATTCTTACTTCCCTGGCCGGAAGGAACGGGCAGATTGAGCCGCTCGCCCCTCCGACTTACGCTGGCGATTGGGTCGTTGTCCCTGACGCTTCTCTTTGCGTCCCATCTCGTCGCGCCCCCCGTCACATCCCTTTCCGAATCGGCTCCCCATGCACCAATTTCGGAATCTCCATCCCAACAGGCAGACCCCAAGGAGATTACCCGACAAGCGAACGCCGTACCGAGTTCCCCCCGTTCCATACAATAAGTAGGTTCCCTGTCGAGATCCGTGGATATTCTCATCGCCGTGCGTGTCGAAGCGGCGGATTCGGAAAAGGCCGTATTCGAGACCCAAACGAGCCTAGGCGTTTCCGAGAACAAGGATTTGATCCAGGCATTCGGCGGGGGAACCATTGCCGCTCGACTTTCGGGGAAACAACGTGACGCAACGATGGCGAGTCAATCTGTTTGGTCTACTTGCTGGTCTTTGGATGGTCGGTCTCATCGCGGCCGGTATTCTTTATCGCAAGTACTACATCACTCATTACCCCGAACAGGCGAACCCCGCCAATCCCCCGGCGTGGACGCCGGCACGCCCTAATACCGGGCCTCAACCGCTTCCCTTCCCGGACGAAGAGGTTCCGGAGAAAAGGGTCACCAATCCACCGGCGACATGAACCGGCCACGAGCTTCGTCGACCACTATCTTCCTGGGAGCGCTAATCCGCTCGACGAGCGGAGGGAGAATAGTAGTAGACCCTCTGGATCGAGGTCTCCAACAGGGTGCGGTCCGTCCAACTCGGCGTGTTCAACTGTCGACCGATTTTGAGCCGTTCCAAACACTCCCTAGCGACCCTCTCGCGTCGCTCCGCGACGAAAAACCCGGCTCGGACTTCTTTCTTCCACTTTTCGTGTAGATCCTCGACTCGACGAACCAATTCCTCCTGCACCAAAGGATCGGTAATTGCGACGCCGAGTTCAGCGGCAACATACGTTCGTGCTCTTCGCTCCGACCCGAGAATCGCCAGACGCGCTCCAGGATCGATGTCCTTGGCGTCACTGAACATCAAATCCAAATACGCTCGATAACGTTCCGGCAACGTCTCTAGCTTCGAAAAGTCTCGCCGATAAATGACAATTGGTGGGTTTAAGTGGTCGTGATACAGGACTTGGTCTCCTGGTTCGGTCGGAGGTTCGATGGCGTAGGCCGGGAAAGGCCACGCCCCAAGCTGGCTCATGACGTAAGTCACGACAACCGAAGAGGGCGCGTCGTCAAGCAAGCGGAACACTTGTTCGTCGACGGAATCGGAGACCTGCTCAAACCGCTCCTCGCCAAGCACTCGAGAATCCGTGACATAACCAAGACTGGGTAATTTCGGCATGTAGGTGAACTGATCCAGGCCAAGAATGGCGTCAGAACCGCATTCTCGTTCTAGCACCCGGCACGCATTCATGAGTGATTGAATGTCAGCTCGGTATTCGAGACTTCGCTCGGGAATTCCGAATCCACGAACGACCGACACATCCATCTTCGGAAAAAAGTCGCCGAAGGAATTCGTGAGGTTCACGGCGATAAGCAACACGATCATGGGGCTGCATGCCACCCCGCGATACGTCCGCAGAGTGTTGGCAAACAGGACAACGAGAAACGGAATACAGAGAGTCAGATGCCTTGACTCGAAGTGGGTAACGAATGCAGCCGCCAGCGTCCAAAGGACGACCGCCCAACCCACCCGCGAAAACTCCTCCGAAGTCGTCAACATGGGAGGAGTTTCCACCGGCAACCGCCTTCCGCGCCAAAACAAACAAAATGCAATGAACAGGAGAATCAGCAGGTCAGGACAGGAAAGGAACCAGAGGATGAAGTCCGCGAAAGGCACCATGCGTCCGCGCAGGTTTCCGGAAAAAACAAGGATGCCAATTTCCGCAAGAAACAAGCAGACGTTCACCAACGCCCAGCCGGCCAATGATCGGACTCTCGGCAAGTCAGACCGGCATCGCATGATGGCCAGAATTGCGTAACTGGCGTTGGCAAAGGGCAACACGAAAGCGGACGGTTTGGCCAGGAACGCGACGATCGCCCAAAGGAGATTGAGACGATACCTCCTTCGAGCGAGAGCGTGCCACCACAGCATCGCCGCCGCCGTCATTGGAATATCCAATCCGAGCATCTCGGCTTGAACGCGAAAGAGTGGAAACGTGAGCACCGCCACCGCGGAAAACACTCCCTGGAACCAGGCGCCGCGTCTCGCCGTCAGCTCGTAAACGACGAAGAGGATCAACGCCACGCAGAGCGCGTTGAAGACGCGGTAGGCCACAATCGTCGCGAACGGCGTCGGCAGCCACTGCATCCCCAGCGCAATGACGCCGGGAAGAGCCGTACAAAAGTAAATCCTGGGGCCACCATCCTCGCCATGGCGCTGCTCGTACAAGAGTGATTGGTAGTCGAAGTCATGGGCCGCCAACCAAGAGGCTTCGATCCAAATGCCACACTGCTCGACGTACGGGGGATACTTCCATGCCGGCCATTGGGCGATCGCCACCAGTGAAAACAACAGCACGAAAAGTCCTGCGCGAAGAAGTGGACTTTCGACCGTTGGCTTCGCGATCGCTTCGTTCGCTGTTGATGGCCCCACATCTCCCACGAAGGTTTCCTTTCGACTCATTAGACCCGCGCAAAATGCATTGGCTAGGCGTGAACTTCCGCCCGAGTCTACTCCCTTTGGGAGTCTCCCAGAGCCAAGAATTGGACAAACACGCTATTGGGCCTCAGGTTTCGAATATTGCGGAGGAAAAGTCAATTGAACTCCAATCTTGGGGCTTACCGGCGGCAATTGGCGGCATTCAATTCCTGAAAAACGCTCGCCGGAACGAGGAATGGACGCCTAGAGGAACTGCGTGAACCGAACGTTACGCCGGTCACATCTCCGATTCGTTTGCGAATCCAGGCGACAAACCGGTAACCTTATAACCTCGAGCTTGCAATCGATGCAATTCGAAACGCTGCTGATCCAACGAGGCAGGAACAACCGTGGCTAACCGATTTCGTTTCGCTTTCCATTGGTCCGATACGCAAATCGCTGCCACGATGTTCGCCATCGTGGCGACGGTCTATTTCGGCACGGGAACGAGCTATCCTCTACCCGACAATCTTTTGCATCTTCGAACGGCGGAACGATTACTGACCAAAGGCGTCTTCACGTTATCGATGGAGGATGTTGCATCGTCCTTGGAATGGCGACTGCAAACGAGGGACGGTTCCAAAACGAAGGTGAGCATTGGCGCATCGGACGAATCGATTCGCAGCCTCGTGGCAACGGGTGAGCTGCAACCTCAAGCAGAACCCTTGTCCATGACTGCCTTGGCGCGAGGTCCAAACCCGGGTACGTACGTGAGCGTCTTCATGCCAGGCACCTCGCTTTCTGCCTTGCCCGCCGTCGCTATTTGCTTAATGTTCAGCAAGGATCGGCCGCTACGAGATTCCACCCTATACGTCGCGGGCAAGTTTACCGCGACCATCTGCACCGCGGCGACAGTCGCCTTGCTTTACCTTATGGCGCGGCAACGCCAACTGAATCGCGCCTGGAGTCTCTTGTTGGCGCTCGCCTATGCGTTTGCCACCTGTATCTGGACCATCAACAGTCAATCCCTTTGGCAACACGGCCCCAACGGCCTTTTCCTCGCCGCCGGAATGTATTTTCTTTTGAAAAACCAGCGGACGACGCGAGACATTGCTCTCGCGGCGATCGCGATGTCCGCGGCAACTTGGATACGTCCCACGTCGGCGATCTTTGCCTTGGCCGGCTGCTTCAACCTCCGGCATGCCGGCTTGCTACTGTACGTCGCCCTGGGAACTTTCGCAGGACTATTGATGGCGGTTTACAACACCACCTTTTTTGGTGCCCCTTGGACATTGGGAGAATCGCTCGTCACGCGCGACGCCTTGGTCACGACTAACGCCGGTTCCATTTGGGGCACCCCATTCTTCGAGGGGGCCGCGGGACTCTTGTTTAGTCCAAGCCGCGGCCTTTTCGTCTTCTCCCCCTTTTTTGTCATTTCCATCGTGGGAATGATCAAGATCTGGCGAGATTCGCGATTCGGATCGCTCCGTCCTTGGAGCATCGCGGTCCTCGTTATCTGGTGCATTCACTTCAAGTACTATGACTGGTGGGGAGGCGGGAGTTTCGGCTATCGACCGCTCGTCGACACCGTTTTCATCTTGATGTTGTTCATGATTCCCGTGCTGCAAAGTCCCTGGAGCGAACGCTACACTTTTCGACTCTTTCTTGCGGTTAGCGTCGCCTGGTCCTTCGCCATCCAACTCGGGGCCGTACTCACTTTTGACCCTTATTCGTGGAACAGCCGAACGCTTTACGCCATACACTCTCCGCAGGGAGATGTCCGTCTCGTCAACTCTGAAATCCACGCCGACGCGATCGCGCAGGTGATACACGGCACCGTAAAACCGGTCATTGCCAACATCGATCTACCCGCGTATCGATACCGACTCTGGTCGGTCACCGATAGTCAGATCGGATTCATGCTGACGCATGCCGGGGAGCTTTTTCATTTTCGCCCGCGCGTGGGATGGAGAATCACGGACGGCCGCGAATTGGATCTCGCTCTCTCCCATGCGTCGCTTGCCGAGGCATTTCTGAATGCCAACGAAGTCGAAAACGCTCGACGGGAAATCAGCCTCGCGCGGAGATACCATTCCACCCATCCCGTTGTGCAGCGAATAAGCGAACGGGTGGCGAACACGGAAGCGAACTCGAACCGGCGCACGACTCCCCCGGTTGCTCCGCAAATTTCGGAGCCCAAGCCATAGAATGTCGAACATGGCTCCCATGCGGGCCTATTGAACCTCAGAAAGGTAATGGCGAATTTCCCGGCACGGTCGCTTGGAGCCCCTTCGCATTAGCCGCAATTCGCGGCGTCCATGAATCGGATTCGGGCCAGGGCATCAATTTCCAAGCGGCAAGAGAAAGCAAAGGAACGCGAGCCATGACATGGGAATTCCGCGCCAAACGCATTTACGATCCCCCCGACGAGAACGACGGGCTCCGGCTTCTCGCCGATCGCCTGTGGCCGCGAGGAGTTTCCAAGGAAAAGGCGCGCGTCGACCTCTGGCCGAAAGAACTCGCTCCGTCGACTGAACTGCGCCAGTGGCTGCACGCCGATCCGTCACGCTTTCAAGAATTCGTTCTGCGATACCAGGCGGAATTGGCGGAACAGCGGGACCACGCCGTCGAGATCCTCGCCAGCATCGCGGAGTCTCGCATCACGCTCCTCACCGCCACCAAGGATCCCGCTCACGGCCACGTCGGCGTCCTGCGGGATTTTCGGGCATCGCCCGGCCCATCGCGGAGGCGGCGTTCTCAAAACACGTTAGCGGCGGCGAAACACTTTTTGAACGCCCCGGGTTACCGATCCTGGAAACGGACCCAGCGTCGGCTCCGCGAACCCGTTACTGGGAATCTTGCGTTTTCGGGTAGTCGTGCCAGAGTTTACCCAAGGCGGCGGGCAAGGTTTGCTGTTTCACGCTGCGATCACAATGAAACGCGCGCGCGAACACAAACTGATAGGCGTATCCTTTGTCCGCGAGCACCGCCATCCGTTCGTTCGCGAGCACCTAATCGTGCATGCTGTCCCGCATCGAGTTTGATTCAGTAAATCCCGGTCGCTCACTTCATCCAGATGCGCAACGGCTTGGGTGGGCTGTTCGGAATCAAAATCCTCGTGGTATCCCCAGCGCCATGCGGCGTTTTCGGATCATAAGCGCCATTGTTGATTCACGTAGGTTCCCGAATAGCTGAGAACTCGCCGATACAGGTCCGGCCGATACCACGCCATGCTCATCGCGCACGCGGCTCCCGAACTGCAACCCATGGTCGCACGCCCGCTGGGATCCTTCGTCAAAGAAACCTTGCATTCTTTTGCCACCAAGGGGAGCACCTCGGTCTCGACGATTCCTGCATACCGTCCGGACATCGTGTCATACTCCAGGCCACGTTGGCTTCCTGCGCATCGCCGCCACCGTTGGCGATGGAAATAGCGATCATGACCGGCACTTTTTTATCATGGATCAGGCTGTCGAGCGCCGCTTTGAAAAGGGTCTTGTCGGGACCATCCAGCGCCCACGATGAAGGGGGCGAGGAAAACGGGTTGATACTGCTTGGTACATAGCTTCCAGACTCGGCGGGTATACGGAGTCGGGCGGCTTGTCGTTACGATGAGCTTCGCGGGATTTTCGGATCCGGCGTGCCAAACGTGTTGGGAGCGCGCGCGATGCCCGGATAAATCTTGCTATCCGCGGATTGCATGGTCAACTCTTGCACCGTTCCCTCGGGAACGTCCGGGCGTTTCGCCATTTCCGGAGCCGGCTTGTGCGTTGGACCGATGATGAAATTCCCATTGACGTCGGGTGGCGGAACTTGTCCGTCCGGCAACTCCTTCGCCTCGACGAAACCCGGAGTCCGCGGATCGCGGGCGGGCGGAAACATCTTTCCCTGCCCTTCCGCGCTCGCAACGAAGAGCAATAGACCTAGGCATGACACCAGCCTTCGAACGGGAAATCCATCGGTTTCGCTTCCTTCCCCTAGCCTCTTGGTATGAACAGCTTTTCGTCGCGACTTTTACTTCGTTCGACCATCTTCCTTTCCGGTGATAAGACGAGCTGCTGCGGTTCTTCGTCCAGTAATTCCACGCCCATTGGGTGAGCACGAGAAACCGGTTCTGGAATTGGATCAAATTCAAGAGGGCAAATGAAGAGCCAAATGAGCCAGGCGAAATAACCCGCGAATTCAGCGTGCCGATCTTATGACGGCTGCATGACGGCCGATTGTCGCCATCATGCCCAGATTCTTGTAACGGAAAGGCTCCGGTGGAGGAGCACCTTTGACGCGCGCATTGACGCCACATACATTTCTTTGCTGCATTTCGCGACCTGGGCGACGGCGGGAAGCGGGGCCCCCTTTTCGTCCACGCACGGGGGCCATCCCCTGATTACGAACACTTCCGGATAACCGGGCAAGGATAGGTCGGGTTGAATAGACGCGCCCCATACGATCGGTGGTCGCGTTGCTGGCGGCGGCCAACTTCTTGCCGAGCGGGACGCTTGCACTCTGCCCCCCAAAAACGGAACGGGTCGCGATCCGCTCGATCGAATCTCCGCGGCGGATCGTCACGAATTCCCTTGCCACATCGGTAACCACGGAGCCTGCGAGGAAGGTCACGCCAAGTTTTTTCAGCGCCTGTTCGGCCTTGGCGGACAACTCGGGGGAATAAGGAGGCAAAACCCGATCCGCCCCTTCGACGAGAAAGATCTTCGCATCGTCAGGATTAAAGGAGCGAAAATTCTCCTTGAACGTATCGCTGGCGATTTCCTCATGGCGCCGGCGAGTTCCACCCCCGTCGGTCCTCCGACCACGACGGAAGGTGAGCCACTGTCTCCGTTTCTCCGGGTCGGGCTCGCGTTCTGCGGCTTCGAACGCCATGAGGAATCGGCGCGAATCTCCGTCGCGTCCTCGATCGTCTTCAGCCCTGGGCGCCAACGGCTCCCATTCGTCGTGCCCGAAATAATGATGACGCGCGCCCGTGGCCACGATCAGCGTGTCATAGGCGGTCTCGCCATCCTTAAGAATCACTCGCCGATGACGAAGGTCAAAATCGACCACGTCCGCGAGGAGTGACCTTCGGCAATTCTCCTGATGCTTGAGCACTGCCCGGAGAGGGCAGCGATGCCCGCGGGAGAAATTCCGCCGGTCGCGACCTGGTACAGTAGCGGCTGAAACAAATGAAAATTTCGCCGATCGAGAAGCGTCACGTGGACCGGAACTCTCGCCAGGTGCTGCGGCGCGAGCTCGCCAAACCCTCCACCGACGACGACCACTTCGAGGTTGATGAGTTTCAGCACTCATGTCCAAACCAAGGTGATTGACTTTACTTCGGCCCAATCATCTCTTCCGGCCGCACGCTCGCGTCGAACTGCTCCCCCGTGAGCAAACCCAAGGCGATGCACGCTTCCCGGAGCGTGGTCCCCTCGGCGTGAGCCTTTTTGGCCACCTTGGCCGCATTGTCATAACCGATTCGGCCAAGCGCGGTCACCAGCATCAGCGAATTGCGCAAGCGAGACCTCGCTGGATTTGCGCCCGGTTCGGTCTTTGATGCCGACGACGCAATGCTCCAGGAAGGATCGACACGTATCCGCCAGAGTGACGGGAGTGCAAGAAGTTATGAATGATGATCGGCTTGAACACGTTGAGTTCGAAGTTCCCCGCCATCGACCCCGCGATGGCGATGGCGGCATCGTTGCCGAGCACCTGAACGCAAACCATGGTCATCGCCTTCGATTGCGTCGGGTTCACTTTGCCTGGCATGATGGATGAACCAGGTTCATTTTCGGGCAGCACCAGTTCCGCGAGTCCGCAGCGGGGGCCGGAGCCAAGCCAGTGGACGTCGTTGGCGATCTTCATGCCGCGGTGGCGAGAGTCTTCAGATCTCCACTCGCCGCCACGAGCGAATCATGGGCCGCCAGAGCTGCGAATTTATTCGGGCGCGGAGACGAAGGAATTCCGGCCGTCTGCGGATCCTTTTGGCCGTCCGCTCGGCGAATTCCGGATGGGTATTGAGCCTGGTTCCGACGGCGGTGCCGCCGATCGCGAGTTCGTGAATACTGGGCAGGCATGCTTCGAGTCGAGCCAGGTTTCCGTCCAACTGTGCGACGTACCCCGAGAACCCTGCCCAGCGTCAAGGGAACCGCGTCCATCAAATGCGTGCGGCCGATCTTGATGATGCTGGCGAACCTTGCCCTTGTCGAGCCCGTCCCGGCAGCGCGGACGCTGGGGAGGAGCAGGCGTTCCACCTCTTCCGCCGCGGCAATGTGCATGGCGGTGGGAAAAGTGTCGTTCGACGATTGCGACATATTGACGTCGTCGTTGGGATGGACCGGCTTCTTGGACCCAAGGACGCCGCCCGCCAATTCGATCGCCCGGTTCGAGATCACTTCATTGGCGTTCATGTTGGTCTGGGTGCCACTTCCCGTCTGCCAAATACTGAGGGGAAAATGATCGTCGAGTTTGCCCGCAATGACTTCGTCGGCGGCACGGACGATAAGGTCGGCCTTTTCTTTCGAGAGCTTTCCCAGGTCGCGATTGACTTCCGCGGCTGCCTTCTTGAGGACGCCGAACGCCCGGATGAGCGAGCGTGGCATCGTATCCGGCCCGATGGCAAAATGGATCAAGGAGCGCGCCGTCTGAGCGCCATAGTATCGGTCGCAGGGAACCTCGATCGGCCCCATGCTGTCGGTCTCGGTTCGCGTAGGTCCCTGGTGCTTGGTTCCTTCATGCCCCATTTCGATGTTTCCCTCCAAACCCGCTACTCATTGGATTGTTTTTTTCGTTCGTGCTCGGCACTGATCTGGTCAAGCCGTCGAAACAGCTTGCGAATATCCAGATAGCCGAACGGCACCACCACGATGGCGATGACGAAGTAAAAGGAAAGCCCGACGATCAAGACCCATTTCCAGAAGCTGATCCAGCCCGCGAAATCCTCGCTCATGCGTGAATTCCCTCCTCGGTTTTCTTCCGATCCGGGAAAAGAACGGAACCGACCACGAACAAGAGGATCGAAACCACGAACGTACCAAGTCCCACGGTCCTGTCGCTGTACCAGAAGGTATGTGCAGGATCCTGCCCCAAGGCTCCGAGAATGCCGTTGCGCACCGGATCGAGCGCGAGAACGGCAAAAAGCCCGCCAAGTAAAGCGAGCAACGCGCCCGTGGACGAGGCCGCCTTCCAATACATTCCTCCCACCAGCGCGGCCACCGCGCCGCTGACGTAGATGGTTCCCGTAATTGCCATGTAGGTCCAAACGCTCTTGGGAAGCGGGTACCAAATCCCCCAGGTAATGAGGAAGGTCGCGATCAACACGACCGCCACGCGCGTAACCCAAATGTTCTGCGCGTCCGTCAGTGGTTTGTGTTTCCGAAGTGGACCGATGATGTCCTGGGAAATCACGGTCGCCCAGGCGAGCAAATAACTGTCATGGACGGACATGTGTGCCGCCATCAAACCGGCCATGACGACGCCGAGAAGTCCGGTGGGAAACAGTTTGCCCATCATCAGCGGAACGGAAGCGAGCGCCCGGTCGGAGTTCTCGGGATTGTCCAAGTTCGCCTTACTGAAGAAATCGCCGAACTCGGAACTGTGGGTAACAAAACAGAACGCAGCGACTCCCCAGAGCGCCGGCAACGCCAGCCGCGCGAAGAATCCGGAGGAACCCAAGTAAAAGGTCCGCTTGGTGGTCACCACGTCTTCCGTGGTCAAAGCTCGCGAAGCTTCGGGCGCCCAACACAACGCCGCGGCGGAGACCAGACACGCCTGCCACAGCAGATAGGTCCAGCCGTAGGAGTTTTCATGAAAGGGATTGAAGGCCATCTCCCCTTTCTCGCTCGCCAAGGTATCGACGATCCGGTCCCAACCGATCATCGAATTGGTCATGCAGAAATAGAGCCCCAGGCCAAGCCCAAGGCTCAGGAGCACGAACTGCAAATAATCCGTGATGATGATCGCCACCATGCCACCCGAAACGGTGTAGACCAAGACGAGGAGAATCAGCCCGGTGGACATGATGTTGATCAGAACTTCCGGATTCTCTCCTCCGAGTCCCGAGGCGTAGGTGATGAAGGTCGCCCCCATTTTGGGAAAGAGTCCCATGTTCAGAATACCCGCGAGAGCACAAAGGATTCCCGCAGTCACCCGCACTCCGCGGTTGTAGCGAACCTCGAAATATTCCGTGATGGTAACGAGGTTCAGTTCCCGCAGTTTGGCGATGCCGAATCCCGTGATTCCTAAAAGGAACGCCGCCGCCAAGTCGAGCAAGGCGATCGCCAGGTACGAGAAGCCGTTGTGAAACGCGTCAAGGGAGGCATAAACGACGGTGACCAGCCCTAGACCGGTTCCGATGAAGCTGGCGACCGAGAGCGCGGTGCCGGCACTCCGGCCGCCGACCAGGTAATCCGCGGATTCATGTACGTGACGATTCACGTACAGACCGACACCGGCAATGAACAGCAGATATCCCGCAATGATGGCCCAATCCAGCATGGTGAAATTTGTTTCAAACATTCTCGTCCTTCCTGACGACATTTGCGGGTTGGATGAGGGTGTATCATAGGTAGAATGTGCGTTTAAGGCGAACGGCAAGATGTCGAACGGACGGCGTGAACGCCGCCGCATGCCACGTGATCGGTCGGCATTTGCTGCGTACATTCAATTCCAAAGTTCGACTACGCGAGGGAACGGGGGGAATCTGCGTGCCAAGACGATGCGTTCTGGGTCTCGTTGCCGTCTTTTTCTGCCCAGGGTCCCTCATACGCGCGGCCGACGAACCCGTGGCCGCCCCCTGAGTACTCCCTGGGCGGATAAGGTTAATGCGGATCACGTTCATCCGGAATATCCGAGGCCGCAGTTGGTCCGCAAGGATTGGCTCAACCTTAACGGCACGTGGGAACTCGCCTTCGCCAAGATAGGCGAGGCTGCGCCGCTGGGCAAAACCCTCCCCGAGCGAATCCTCGTCCCTTTTCCCGTCGAATCGGCACTCAGTGGCGTCGCCAAGCGCGCTGAGAGGCTCTGGTATCGCAGGACATTCCAAGTACCCGCCGATTGGAAGGGACAACGCATCCGGCTCCATTTCGGAGCCGTCGATTGGGAAGCGACTGCCTATCTCAACGGTAAAAAGTTGGGCGAACACCGAGGTGGGTTTGATCCATTCTCCTTTGACATCACGGACGAACTAACTCCGAACGGGCCGCAGGAACTCATCGTCGGCGTCTTCGATCCTTCCGACGGCGGAAACCAACCTCGTGGAAAACAAGTGCGCAAGCCGGAAGGGATCTACTACACTCCTTCGACCGGCATCTGGCAAACGGTGTGGCTTGAGCCCGTCTCCAACATCCACCTGGAATCGATTCGACTCGTCCCCGATATCGATAACCAAACGCTGCGAGCAGCCGCGAAAGTATCGAACGAACCGGGCGTCACCGTGGAATGGACGGCTTACGCCGAGGGTATGCAAATCGCGCGAGGAACCGGCCCCGCGAACCAAGCCGTGGAGCTGAAGATTCCAAATCCGAAGCTTTGGAGCCCCGAGACACCTTACCTCTACGATCTCAAAGTCCGATGCGTCAAGAATGGCAAAATCGTGGACGCGGTCGATAGCTATTTCGGCATGCGCAAGATCTCGCTTGGCAAGGACGAACAAGGCATTCAAAGAATCTTGCTCAACAACCAATTCGTCTTCCAGATGGGTCCATTGGACCAGGGTTTCTGGCCGGACGGACTATTCACGGCTCCGACGGACGACGCTCTCCGATTCGATATCGAGGAAACCAAAAAACTCGGTTTCAACATGACGCGCAAGCACGTCAAGGTCGAGCCGGCGCGCTGGTACTACTGGTGCGACAAGCTTGGGCTTCTCGTTTGGCAAGACATGCCAAGTGGCAACAACCGAAGTCCCGATTCGAAAAAACAGTTCGAAATCGAGTTGGCTCGAATGATCGACCATTTGGAAAATCATCCGTCGATTATTCTTTGGGTTGTTTTCAACGAAGGATGGGGGCAATACGACACGGAACGCCTCACGCAATGGGTCAAGGATCGCGACCCCAGCCGACTGGTCAACGACGCCAGCGGTTGGACCGACAAGAAGGTCGGTGACGTCATCGATCGCCACGTTTATCCCGGCCCGGGCGCGGCCCCCGCGGAAGAGAAACGCGCCTCCGTGCTCGGGGAGTTTGGCGGACTGTCGCTTGGCGTGGACGGCCATACCTGGACCGCGAAATTCTGGGGGTATCAAGGAACCTCAAGCCAGGCAGACCTTACCCGGCGGTACGAACGGTTACTCCGAAAAGTGTGGCAATTGAGGGATAAACCAGGGCTGAGCGCCGCCATCTATACCCAGATCACCGACGTCGAATCCGAATGCAACGGCTTGTTCACGTACGACCGCAAGGTGCTGAAAGTGGATCCGGAAAGGATCCGCAACGCCAACCAGGGGAACGTGGGACCGGAACCCAAACAGACGCCGGTCGTCCCCACCGCTCTCGAAGAACCCATTCGCTGGCGCTATACCGTCAGTCCGCCGGCGGGTGAATGGAACCAACCGGCCTTCGACGATTCGGCATGGCAAGAGGGAACGGCGGGATTCGGCACCGAAGGCACGCCTGGCGCAAAGATCGGCACGGAATGGAAGACCAAAGACATCTGGCTTCGCCGCAAGATCCAGTTGCCCGCCACCAAGCGCGACCATTGGCAACTGCTGGTACATCACGACGAAGATGTCGAAATCTTTATCAATGGCGTGCTGGCGGGAAAAGCCACCGGCTATGGCACGGAATACGACCTTCTGGAACTCACGGAAGAAGGCCGCAAGGCGCTCAAACCCGGAGAGAACACGCTCGCCGTCCACTGCAAACAGACCGGCGGGGGACAATACATCGACGTTGGACTCGTCGAATTGTCCGAATGATCCTCCCCATGAAGAACCTGCGCGCGTCCTACCAGATGGGGATTCGCCAACCGATCAACCGCAGTTCTAAACGGACTGGTCCAGTCCCTTGACAAACTGATCGAACCGGTCGCCGATGAGCGAACGGGTATCGTCGATCTGCTGGCTGATGGAATCGGGGAGCAAGCCGAGCAATTTGCGCGCGTCGGCAAACCCCTTGTCGATGGCGGGCAGGATGTAATCGGCGTACTTCTGCCGGGCCTCTTGGCTATTGTCCCCTGCGGTGGTTCCGCCGTATTTGCCAAAGCCGCTGAGCGCGAAGTCCGTGATCCGCTTGGCGGTATTCTCGGGGGAGAAATAATCCTGGGGTAATTGGCCCTGCTGAAACTGAGCGATCAAGGCTTTCGCGTCGTCGGGGAGCTTGGAGAGCAAGTCGTCAAAGGAGAATCCTCCCCCATCGGCTTGGCCGGTTTGTCCCCCGATGCCGTTGCCCACCGCAACCCCAATGACCGATCGGCTAATCTGGAGATTCAGCTGCACCAGCTGATCCCCCATTTGGAATTGCGCATCGAGCGCAAAACTCTCTTGATATCCTCGGGCCGCAAAGCCGTTGCCGGATATCGAGAAATCCGTCCGGGAGGACTCAACATTAAGACTCAACGCCTGAACCGCGTTGGCCTGTCCCTGGAGAAATCCGAGATTGAGCCCCCCGAGCGCGGAAGCGAGGTCGGTCCCACTGCTATCGGAATCCTTCTCGGACTTCGAATTCTTGTCCAAGAATTGCGCAACGAGATCCAATGGATTGGCCGACTTCCCCTTGGCGGCGGAAGTGCCTAGAAGTCCCAGTCCACCGAGCGTGGAGGATAAACCTGATAACGAGGGGAGGTTCATGCTGGCTCCGCAGGATGCAACTCTTGATGTACTTGGCCGACGGATTGTCGAGGGGACAATGCGCCAGCGTGTCGAGATTTCGGGCGCGAGAGTTCGTCACTCTCAATCGTAGCATGATTTGGCGAGTTCAAAGGTCCGGGGCGCCGTGGAATTTGAAAAGATTCCCACTTTTACTCAACATTTACGACCTGAACCGCCAACGCCTAACTTTCACCCATATTTCCTTGTCTTTGCAAACCACCCAATACCACATTCCTTGCGTCACGGAGGCGATCTGGCACAGAATCCGCAGTCGAGTTCAATCCTTGAAAGTCTCGATGCGTTCGTTCATCCAGGCGGTGATCCATTGCTGGAGATCCTGTTTGCACGGCTCATTATGCGGCTCGTGACGGCATCCTTCCAAAAGTCGGAAGGTACAACGACTTCCCAAGTGACCGGCAAGTTCGCGCGTGGCGGGAGCGGACGTCAACTTGTCCGCCGATCCATGAAAGAGGAGGATCGGCTGAGGAAACTCGTCCGCGCGCCCGAAGATCTCCGCGACGGCGGCAAGCCATTCGTTGAACAAGCGAACCGAGATGCGGTCATGGACGAGGGGATCTTCTCGATACGCGCGGACCACGGTCGGATCCGAAGAGATCTCATTGACGTCCAATTCGTTGGCCAGCGCCAAGCTCGGCCAGACGTGATTGAGACACTTTCCCAAAAGGGTCTTCCATGCGGGAGGCTCGAAAGCCGGGCGCAATGCGGGGGAAGAAACGATGACGCCCGCCAGTTTCTCTTGGCTGCGCAAGGCATGGTGGAGCACCATCGCCCCGCCAAAACTGTGACCATAGAGGAAGATCGGCGCCCCAAAATGCCGAGTTCGAGCCTCTTCTAATAGGTGTGCAATCTCGGAATGAATCAGTTCGAAAGAGGGAACGTGACCCCGTTTTCCCTCCGAGCGGCCGTGCCCCCGTACGTCCATGGCGAGGGTCGCGATCCCGGCGTCACGAAAATCGCACGCCACCCGGTCGTAGCGACCCCCGTGCTCACCTAACCCGTGCACCAGGCAGACGACCCCCCTGCTCTGCGCCTTGGGGCTCCAACCTTGGGCGAAGGTGAGTTTGCCATCCTTGCCCCGCCAGGTTATTTCCGTTCGATTCATGGTGCCCCACAACAGGATGGCGTCTCCAAAACAGACGGCCTAAAGCAAGGCGAAATGCGAGGAACGAAACGGAACCGAAGCAGCTCCCATTGCCCCCTTAAATCCCCATTTGTCCCAAGACGTCGATCATGCGTTGCACAACCCCCGCGAGCGTCGGATGGGAGTCTTCGAATTGCTGGACGGCATCGGTCAGGCGACCGGTGATCGATTCCTCGGACGCGGATTCGTCTCCATTGGTCCGTTTTTGCAATGTCGCGTTGATGTCCGCCACCGTCGCCTCGAGCAAGTTCCTCAGCTCCGGGTCCAGAGACTCCGCTCCCGAGAGCTCGGCGTGCAATTCGTTAAGCGTGGCCTTGAGTTTGTCTTTGTTTTCCGGCATGTCCGCCGATTCCTCTCCATTCCCGCTGGTAGCCCTTTGGGATCTTTTGTAAGATTACCCGGACGTTGGGCAAACGACAATTCATCCCCAGAATTGCCGTTTTCCCGCCAACGCCGCTTCGATGACGGATGCATGGAAAGGGACAACATGGCCAACGCGACGATGAACGCGAACGTCTCGCCGAAACTCCTGGCGCTCCTCGACGACTATAGCCGTTATCACCTTAATCCCAAAAACAAACTCACGCATTACCTGGGCATTCCCGTTATCACCGTGACGTTGCTCGGCATGCTCTCCAAGCTCGTGATCCTGCCGATCTCCGGTCCGTTCCAACTGGACGGCGGCGTCCTTCTTTGGATCGTCGCGTTCCTGTTCTACATGTCGCTCGATTGGAAAATCGGGCTTCCCTTCGCGATCGTGGGGGCCGGCCTCTACGCGATCGGACGAGCCATGCCGATGCCCGCGCTGGTGGTACTTTTCATCCTCGGCTGGATCCTGCAGTACATCGGGCACCTCGCCTACGAAAAGAACTCCCCTGCTTTCTACAAGAACATCGAACACTTCCTCATCGGACCGCTTTGGATCTTCTCGCGCAGCGTCAACTACTACCGGCAGTAAGAGCAGTCGCATAAACTTCTCCGAACGCGCGGTACTCTCGATTACCGCGCCCGCTCGTGAAACGTGCGAGACAAGGGTTCAGGGTTTTGTTTCCTCGACGCGTCGACGCCAGCCGGTCGCGTCGATTCTCGCGAGTTCCCCTTCCAGATCCGCTCCCTGGTAGAAGGATAGCCAACCGAAAATTCGCCGCGTCTCGCCCGGCGGACAGTCGGGAAACTTCGGATCGGAGTGCAGGCAAGGGCAAGGTGGATTCGCCCACGGCCGATGGCAGGGCTCCCAGGCAGTGATGATCCACCGCGTACCGTCCGCCGATTTACATGTGACATAGGGATTCCGAATCACCTTGTTGTCGTTGGTTTGTTGTTCAAATCCCTTCGCCCCTTTCAGCATGACGCAGTTCTGAACCCGCAGGTCGCTCAAGGGCTCGGCAGATCCATTGGTAAGCCACATTTCCATGCGGACGGCATCCTTCGCGGGGCGAATGAGGCTACCAAATGTCACGCCATTGGGAAGAGTTCTCTCCATCTTGAGGGACCCGTCCGGTTGCCGAGTCCATTCCAGTGGCGGGAGATTCTTCCCTTGCTTGGTCCATACCGTAGGAACATGCGTGTGTGCCAGGTAGATCAGCCCAAGCTGAGAATGAATGGCTTCCGGAACATCCACGACCACGTAGCTCTCTTCGTCCCAGGGCGTAAACACGCTGACCTTCGTCTCCCGTTGCGGATCGATGGCGCCATCGAGAAACCCAATTCTTGGATGCCGTCCCCCGGGATAGGGAAGCACGAGAAGCAGACTCCCATCGGCGCGAGCGGGCCGATTGTCGGCCCGAATGCCGAACCTCTCCAACGCGCTTAGGATATCCGGCTTTGCCAATCCCGTGGCAGCCTGGATTTCCTCCAGCGAGAACCGGTGATGCCACGCCATGTTCTCAAGCCAACCGCGAAGCTCCGCTTCGGAAGTCGGCATTCGCACGTTCCCGCTCGCCGTCGTTTTTGCTTCGACCTCGGCAAACGAGCACCGCGGCGTTAACACCAGGGCCGCGGACGCGACCAATACTTGAACGAACTTCACGGCAATCCCCTCTCGTTGCTTGCTCGCTTCCCGGAACTCAAAAGCCCGAGAAATCGCATTTTCGCTCAACCGCGCCCTAAGGTATCGCCCGGCGAGAATTCTGACCTCGAATCTCCCCGGCTCGAAATCCCAGCGATCACGTTTGGGTCCGCTGCGCGATCGTTTCCAAATCGACGATCGCCGCTCGGCCTTGGCTTTTTCTCACGAGGTCACAGATCATCTCGATGGTTTCGAAATGCGGATCCACGATACCCAGGCACGAGGGATGGGCGAGAAAATCGAAGACCGCGCGCCGCTCGATCGCCCATTCGATCCCCTGACGAATAGCCTCCTTGAACGCGGCAAGCGGCCAGCGGCCGGTTCGAAAGGCGTTGATGTCGCTAATCGGACTCATCGGTATTTCGACGAGACCGTTCGGGTAAACGAATGGCTGGGCCATGGGCAGGGCCTCGATAATGGCGGCGAAGTCCTCTTTCGGGGGCGTCTCCCCCACCTTGCCGCTGAGTTTGTGCGCCGGATACTTGCTGCTGACCCAGGAAAAGCCCGCATCCTTGAGCAACGCCTGGATGTCGGGGCGCCCCGCCAATCCGTCCGCAAACCCTCCAGGAGTGCGAAATCCCGCAGGGGCCACCTTTAGCCGGTCGCGAATCGCCAGGTTCGTCATGACGATGTTTTCCCGTATCACTTCTTCCGGCCGTTTGCCATGGATGAGCCAAGGAGCCCTGCGGAAACGGAACTGGAGTTCCTCGGGATCCCGCGCCAACACGTAAACGTGATCGTACGTGTGATTGCCGACCGGATGCCCTTCGTGGACGATGTCCATCAACCAATCGACGTTCTCATGCTCAAAGACTCGTCCGACGGCGAAACAGTGAACGACCCCACCTTGCGCCTTCACCCGGCGGCAAGCCTCTACGGTATAAGCCTTGGCCGCCTCGTTGAGATTCCCCTTTTCGTAATCCCAATGGGTTTCTTCCCAGGTCGGAAAATTCCGGCTCATCTCCAGATCAAGCGTGATGGCAATAAGTGCCTTGCCGAGCGTCGTTTCCTGTTCCGCTTTACGGTCCAACGTCGGACGCGGATCGGCATGACCTGAGCGGTCGAATTGGGGCAACCATGAAAATGCGGCGGCAGCGCCAAGAAAACGTCGGCGGGAGAAGGGTCGACCGGACAGGACAGGTTTCTTCGTCGCGTCCATCGCCTGTTGATTAATGGGTAAGTGGCTCATGGAGTCGCTTCTTTCTGAAGGTACGCGAACAGATTCCGGAGCGCACTGGGCGAAAGCTCTCGATAGAGCCGCTCGGGCATTAGGGAGACCGTCGACTCCTTCATGTTCACGATCTGGCTCATGGGAATCGTCGTCTTCTGGTTCTTGGCGTCCAGCAGAGTGACCGTCGCCGGCGTTTGGTCAGAGATCAATCCCGTGAGCACGCGGCCGTCCGCCGTCTCAACAATGTACGCGAGGTACTCTTTGCGAATCACCACGCTCGGATTGACCAGGCTGACGAGCAGGTAGTCACGGTCCTTGCGATTCGCCGTCGTCAGATCCGGGCCGATCTTGTTCCCTTCGCCGAACAATTGATGGCACGCCGCACAATGTTTTCGGAACTGTTCGCGACCGGCGTTGTCGTCTCCAGCCGCGGCTCGAAGATCGTTATTGAGCCGGCGAACCTCGGCGAGTATCTCCTCGGGGGTCCCCGCGCCGATGCTTCCCCAATGTTTGCGCACCAATTCGTTGATTACACCGTCTTCATGAAGCGCAAGAGGCGAAAGCTCATCGACGGCGATATCCTCCTTGGCGATCCTCCCGCCATCCATTCGCGTCAGAAACTCCCGCGCCCATTCCAGGCGATTAAAGAAAAGAGACCGCATCTGCATTCGCAGTTCTTTCGAGGACGTGGCGTAGTGACGCAAAAGCTCCTCGAACAATGACGGGTTTGAAAAGGGACGCAACGCGGCAATCGCTTCCGACTGAATTTCCGCGGGGTTCCCGCGCGCTATTAAAGCGAGCAACGCCGGCTGAACGTCGGGATCTTGCGTCTCGCCAAGCACGGCAATCAGCGCCTTGCGGCTCGATGTCGTCGCCGCGGCATCTCGGATCAGCGCGATTCCCCGTTTCCTTGCTCCTTCATCGCCTAGCTTAGCCGCGAGTACCAGAGAACTCGGCGAGTTCGAAGCATCGGCGAGCAGTTGCGACACTAAGGGCTTCAGGGGATTCGGGGTTTGAGAAAACTTTCGGCCCGCGATGCCCGCTTCAAAGGAAGCGAGCATTTGACGTCGAGAATCCTCGTTGGGACAAGAGGACAGCATTCGCAGGCAGGCGGAATAACCTTCGTCGGTTCCCTCCGCCGCGTAACGTTGCATGAGTCGAGGCAAGATCCATTGTCTCACCATGGGAATCCGCCAATCGTTTGGTCCGGCAAATCCATCGAGGACTCGCGTTCGATCCTTGACTGATTTGCCTTCGATCGCCCACCAATTCAAGAGTGGCAGGTGATCGTCCATGACGTCTTCGTCATGGCGCACGAGTTCATGAACGATTGGCAAACCTTGAGAAGAATGGAATCGCTTGGCCGACGAGGCGAGTTGGCTACGAACCCGCAAACTTGGATCTTTTCGCGCCATGACCACGAGCTCTTCGAGAACTCGAGGCGGCACGTTTCCCTCATCCCCCAGAAATCGGATCGTCCACCACCGGACGTCCTCCTGGGGATGCCGGAGTAGATCCAGCGAATTCTCCGCTTGAAACCCGCCGGACACGTAAAGCGCCCACAACGCGCGAACCCCGTTCGGCTTGCCTTGCTGATGTTGGAGCAACTGGCGGCATGGAGTACTGATCTCCGGATCCCGCCGGTCGGCAATCTGGCGCAATACCTGCCGGGCGATCCAACCATTGGGATGGTCGAGCAACGCCAATAACTCGCCGGTCGACTGCGTGGCAAAGTCGATCCGCGGTGCTGGAGGAGCTTCGTTCGCTTGGATGCGGACAATTCGACCGTTGGACCGATCCCAATCGGCGTCGGGGTCGGGGTGAGCCGTCCGTTGGTCGTGCCAATCCGCGACGTAGACTGCCCCCTCGGGGCCTTGGGTCACGTCGCTGGGCATAACCATGTATCGTTCGACAAGAGCAGTTCTCCCCCGTGCCGTGATCGGAAGGTCGATCCATGCGGACGCACGTCGTGCCAATAGACGTCATGGGACAGGAGATTCCCGCCGATGTATTTGCCGCGAAAAGGCTCTGGAAAACTCGAGCCGGAGTAGAAGAAACCGCCGACGGTGACGTGCCCTCCTTTGAAGTTCTCATGAAGGACATGTTCGAAGTAGCCATAGGCATGGGGATTATGCAGCGCGCCGTGTTTACCGAACGACTTCCAGTAGTAGCCACCTTGCACGCCGTGGAGCATGCAAAAAGGACCATTGTTGGTGCTGTAGAAGAGATTGCCATGCTCGTCGAAATCGAGCCCCCAAGAGTTGCCGCCTCCTTCACAAAAGAGCTCGAATCTTTTCGTCCGCGGATGAAAACGCCAGACCCCTTGTTGAAATTCGATGCCCCGAATGTTCGCGGTGACGGTGCTCCCTTGACACCCATAGAGCCAACCGTCCGGCCCCCAAGTCAACGAGTTCGCGACCGAATGCGCGTCCTCCATGCCGAAGCCGGTTAGCAGGACCTCGGGATCTCCGTCGGGCAGATCGTCGCCGTTCCTGTCGGAATAGAAAAGCAGATAGGGGACTTGAAGGATGTAGACCCCGCCATGGCCAAAGGCAATGCCGGTCGCGAGGTTGAGCCCGTCGACGAAATCCTTCGCGGTATCAGCGACGAAGTCGCCGTCGGTGTCTTCAAGAATGGTTACACGATCCGCCCCTTTGGGCCCTTTCGGCGGCGGTTCCGGAACGCGATCGTAGATCGTGCGTGAATAGCGGTCCACCTTCGCCCGATTGAGCCCCGCGGGATTCGGATATTGCAGATACTGGAGTACCCACAGTCGTCCTTTGGAATCGAATTCGATGGCGACCGGCTGGCGAATCCTTGGCTCGTGGGCATAAAGCGAAACGGAAAACCCCGGAGGCACCGTCATTTTTCCCGCTGCCTCGGCGGGAGAATAACCTTGTGCATATGCCGCGCGAGAAGACGCCGCACACGCACACGTCAAAGCGATCAAACAGACTCGGCGGATGGTCATCATCACGTCGACGTTTCCTTGGTTCCCACCACGGGGTTTTTCAAAATGCCTACCCCCTCGATTTCCACCTCGACCACGTCTCCCGGCTTAATGGGCTTCGTGATCCCCGCGGTTCCCGTGAAAATCAGGTCGCCCGGTTCCAAGGTGACGTGTTTCGAAATCCAACTCACCGTTTGCGCCACGTTGTGGATCATTTCCCGGGTATTCGTTTCCAGATGCACCTCGCCATTGACGCGAAGCTTCATGTCGAGATTGTCGTAGTCGATACCCGTAACGATGAATGGCCCACAGGGGCCGAAGGTATCCGAACCCTTGGCCCGCCACCATTGAACGTCCTTCTTCTGCCAGATCCTCTCGCTGACGTCATTGCCGCAGGTCACGCCTAGGACGTAGTTCTTCGCGTCCTCGACCGACACATTCTTGGCGCGCTTGCCAATGACGATGACGAGCTCCGCTTCATAGTGAACGTCGGAGGCGCCCGGCGGAAAGACGATGTTCTCGCCCGTGGCAACAAGGGACGACGGCAGCTTGTAAAAGACTTGCGGATGTTCATGCGGCTTTAGGTTTCCCGCGTGGCTCTTGTAATTGAGCGCTAACGCCAGCACCTTGGTGGGCTGCGTGGGGGCGAGCACCTTTACGTTTGCAAGCGACAATGACTCGTCCGTCTTGGACCATTGACCAAAGGGGCTGCCATCGATCACTTGAATTTTGTCGCCTTCGACGATTCCGTAAGCGATCTTTCCCTGATGTTCGAAGCGAACAAATCGAGTCGCGGCCGCCTCACTCGAGGACGTCTCCATCAACAAACTCGCCGCGACGCACATGGCTCCGAGAACAATGCGGCGATTGCTTCTGAATACGTAGGACATCACGATCCTCCCGATGGCGGCCTAGACGCGATTGTTGAATCCAAACAAGCCCCCACGATAAGGGGAGTACCCCCGCGGTTCAAGGGCGGGTCCGTCAAGGAATCGCCGGGAATCCGCTCTTCGAGAGATGCAAACATGGAACCGCCGGAAGTCCCCGCGACGCGACAGGCATCGGAAAATACAATAGAGTGCTCCGTTCAAGATCTCCTGGTGACGGAAAGAAAGAGAGGGGTGGTGATTCCTATTGAGCCTCAGACAAGCAATGACCCATTTTCCGGCCCGATCGCTTAGAGAGCCTTAACGCTAGCCGAATTTCGCGGCGTTTATGAATGGGAGCCAGACCACGGCAATACATTTCTGAGTTTCAATTGCATGGCGCATCCCCCCCCGCGAAACGATATTTCGAGCGAGGCCCTAGAGAGACACGTGTCGCATGACTTCTCCAGTCTCCGCGCAAATGCAGGAACTCCGTATAGCCGCCTTGGACGGCTATCCCTTGGCGGCCACGCTCCTGGCGCCGACAAACTCCTCGTCGCCCCGAGGACTCGTGATCATTCACTCCGCGACCGGCGTTCCCCGGCGTTATTACTTCAAGTTCGCCGAGTTTCTTTGCGAGCACGGATTCGCCGTCTTGACGTACGACTATCGCGGGATTGGAGAGTCTCGACCTCCACGGCTTCGCGATTTCCCCGCGCGCATGTCGGATTGGGGACTTCAAGACATTCCTGGCATTCTCGATTGGGCGTTGGAACACTATCCCAATGTTCCCCGCCTTGCCGTGGGACATAGTGTCGGTGGGCAGATGTTTGGCATCGCGCCGAACAATCACACGGTCGACGCGTTTCTATGCGTGGCATCTCAAAATGCCGAGTGGCGGCTTTGGCCCGGCCTTGGTCGTTATCGGTTGGCTCTCGTCTATTACCTCGCCATTCCTTCTCTCACCCGTCTGTTCGGGTATTTTCCATCAAGCAGGGTCGGCATGGGTGAAGATTTACCGCCGCAAGTGGCGCTCGAGTGGGCGCGGATAGGCAGAACGAAGGGGTACATTCGAGGCGCGCTTGGCGACGAGTTCGCGAAACGGTTTGAAAACTTTACCGGCCCCATGCTCGCCTACAGTTTTTCGGATGACTGGTACGCTCCCAGAGAAGCGGTCAAGGGACTGCTCGATTTCTACGACCGAGCGTCGCGCCAGCATCGTCACCTTCGGCCCGCCGACATCGACTCGAAGGCAATCGGACATTTTGGCTTCTTCCGCCCCCCCTTTCGTGAAACGCTTTGGAGGGAATCGGTCGCCTGGTTGAAAGCACCCCATGGCTCATCCCCAAACGCCTGAACCTCCCGGCGTTTGCCCGATCCGGAGCGCGGAACCGGACGATGTATTTGGTCGAGCTCCCGTTTGTAGTGACGCCAGGGAAGTCGTATCATTGGATTCGAGTCACGCGGTCGAGAAGCCATGTTTTCCCGGGATGGACGTCGCGAGAAACCATGGGCACCGGCTAGTGGCCGATCTCAATTGCTTTTCCAGAGATTGCATTCGGAGCGAGAGACTTAAGCGTGCATATTCCCGACGGTTTCATGAACATGTCCACGGCCCTGGGAACGGGCGCGGTGGGAGCCGGTGGCTTGGCGCTCTCGCTCGGAAAACTTCGTCAGGATCTCGGGGATCGAGCGGCCCCCCTCATGGGCGTGACTGCCGCCGCCGTCTTCTCCGCGCAAATGCTCAACTTCCCGGTCACGACGGGAACATCGGGACATCTGATCGGCGGCGTGCTCGCTGCCGTGCTCCTCGGTCCTTGGGCCGGCGTCGTCGTCGTGTCCGCCGTCCTCATCGTCCAATGTTTTCTGTATCAGGATGGAGGCGTGCTTGCGCTCGGGGCCAACATCGTCAATATGGCGCTGATCGGCTCCTTGGTCGGCTACTGCATCTACGCACCCATTCGTCGAATGATCCAGGGTCCCAAGGGAATCGTGGTCGGAGCGGTCATCGCGGCCTGGTTCAGCGTTCTCCTCGCGGCCATCGCTTGCTCGTTTCAATTGGCTGCTTCGGGAACCTATGCCCTGCGACCTACCCTGACCGCCATGATCGGCGTGCACGTGTTCATCGGCATCGGAGAGGCAATCATCACCGGGCTTGCGATAGCCTTTGTTCTGAAGACCCGGCCGGACATCATTCACGGGGAACCGCCGAAACTCACGAACGGAAGATTGGAACAGGCCGCCCAGGTCGTCGTAGGAGGCTTGGCGATCGCGTTGGTGCTCGCGGTCTTTCTATCCCCTTGGGCGTCTAGCCTACCCGACGGTCTAGAGTGGTCCGCGGAACAAGTCGCGTCCACCACCAACCCCGCGTCCCGTGAAACCGTCGATGCGCCGACCGTATCCTTCGCAGCGCCGATTCCCGACTACGAGTTCCCAGGAATTCAAAGTGCCGCGATGGCGACTTCCGTGGCGGGGATGATCGGAACGTTAATCACCTTTGGATTCGCCTTTTCCATCGGCCATTCGGTCCGTTGGCAAAGTCCGCCGGGAAGCATCGTTAATGCACTCTGAGGATCGGACCAGCGACCCTCCCGGGGATGACGCGAGTTCCACAACGGGAACCGCGTTAACTCCTTCCACGATTTCGATGACTCCCCAACGGTATTCCGCCAGGCACAAGACGCTCCTTGCCGGAACCACCCTGCTCGCGATTCTCGCAACGCCGATTCAGCGTTGGGAAATCTTCGTGGTCTTCGCGGTTGGCCTCGCTGCCATTTATGCAATTAGTCGCGTGAACCTCCGCGATCAGACCGCCGGCTTGGCGCGCGCGATTCCCTTCCTGTTCCTTCTCGCTCTGGGGGTTCCTATCTCACGGGGTTTTTCGACTGGGTGGGATATCGCGGTGGGAGTGCTCGCCAAAGCCGTTCTATCGTTAGCGGTCGTTCGGCTGGTCGTCGCGACCACGCCCGTCTCGGAGATTTTCGAGGCGCTTCTTTTTTTTCGATTCCCTCGATTACTGGTGGCGGTGCTTTCTCTTCTGGTACGTTACCGTTTCTTGTTCGCCGAAGAACTCCATCGATTGCGGCGCGCTAAGGATTCGAGAACCTTCTGCCTTTCGCGAATTCGAGAATGGAGGATTCTCCCTAATTTGATCGGCATCGTTTTCGTTCGCGCCCTCGGACGCGCGGAAAGAGTCCATGAAGCCATGTTGGCGCGCGGTTGGACGGGGGAATATCACTCGCTACGCGAGCCTGCCATTCCTCCGGCCGCGAGCAATGAACGAGCCCGATTGAGTCGAGGTGCTGGATCAACGCCATGAGCGCCGATTCCTCCGACGTCATCCTTTCCGTGCGCGAACTCATGTTTCGTTACCCGCAGGGTCGCTCCGTCCTGCATGGGATAAGTTTCGAGCTCGGCCGGCGCGAGTCCGTGGCCCTGGTGGGCCCAAATGGAGCCGGGAAATCGACCCTATTGCTCCATCTGAACGGACTTTTGAACAGCCGAGAGGAAATGATCGGCGGGATCGTCGTCGACGGCCTCCCGTTGGCGAAGGAAAATCTACTGGAGATCCGCAGGCGAATCGGCCTCGTGTTCCAAGATCCGGACGACCAACTCTTCTGCCCCACGGTCCTCGAAGACGTGTCGTTCGGGCCGCTTAACCTCGGCTATTCGTCACGGGAAGCCAAAGAGAAGGCCTTGGACGCGCTTCGTCGCGTCGGACTTTCCGAGGCGTTTTCCGATCGACCGCCGCACCAACTCAGCGTCGGGGAACGCAAACGGGTTTGCATGGCGGGGGTCCTCGCTTGCGAACCCAGTATCCTCGCGCTCGATGAACCAACCAGCAACCTCGACCCGCGCGGCAGGAGGCAATTGATTGAAATCCTCCGCGAACTACCCCTCGCCAAAATCATCGCGACCCACGACCTCGAAATGGTCCTCGAACTCTGCCCACGACTTTTGCTTCTCGACGAAGGGAAGATCCATGCCGACGGCCACTCGCGAGACTTACTCCAGCAAGCCGACCTCATGCTGAAACATGGACTTGAAGTTCCCCAAAGCCTGGCTCGTTAGCCTTGCCCCTGAAATGTAGTCGGATTCTCGCGAGTCTTTTCTCCGCCGGCCGCTGCGTAGAACCATCTCTCCCGTCCTCGCCGGTCGCGGACCTCTGAAGAAGCCCAGGAATCGCCGCAAAACTAACCTTGTGAAGGGGAAGCGGGCACCGGATTTCTCTCACTGGGGCCAATGGTCTCTCCGTTCCATGTTAAACGATTCGTTTAACATGGACGCCGACTTGCTCCATAGGTGCGCCAGCCTTTAATTTGGAAACCGTCAGGGACCTCTCGAAATCAAGGCGCACGTCGTCACGAACCTGACGACTAATTCCTAAAACCCCTTACGGGCTAACGATGAACTCCGTTTTGAATGGCCTCTCGCTGGATTCCGTCGCTCACGTCCAGCGGAACCAGCGGAGGGCGAGGAAAAACGAAACGGTGCCCCAGACGGCGAGAATGGCGAGCCGTGAAAATTGATCCGTGAGCGGTGCCCCCTCTTGCATGATGGCGCGAAGCGCGTCAATCAATGGCGTGAGCGGCAAGATCTTGATAATCGGCTGTATCGCCTCGGGAAAACGCTTCGACGAGAAGAAAATTCCCGAAAGCATCCACATCGGCAGCATGACCAGGTTCATCAACCCCGATACCGCTTCGACGGTCTTGGCACGGCTCGCGACCAGCAGGCCAAGCCCCGCGAAGGTAAACGAGCCCAAGAGGATGAGCACGATAACCCCAAAAATGCTTCCCTCGATCCGCACCCCAAACGCCAGCCGCGAGAACACCAAAAGCGTCAGTACTTCCGGAATGATGAAGAGTAGCCGGCTGATCATGATGCCGCCGAGAAAATCGGTCTTCTTCATCGGCGTGGCGAGCAATCGCTTGAGCAATTTGCGAATGCGCATGTTGACGGTCACGAAACCGACGCCCCAGAGTCCGCCACTCATGATGCCCATCGCGAGCAACCCAGGAACGAGGAAATCGATGTATCGTCCCCCCGGCTCGCTTACTTCGACGTTCTGGGCCGCGACCGGATCCTTGCGTCCCGCACCGCGCTGAATCGCGTCATCGACGGCGGACCGGGCGGCAAGCCCATCGGGACGCGTGGGATCGAAAAGATACTCGACGGATAGGCCGTCCGCGCTCGGCCGCGCGACCAGTGAAGTCCCGCCGAAACGGAGGCGCTTGCTTGCTTCCTTTTCCGAGTAGATCTTGGCGTCGATAAGGTCGCTTTTTTGCAAGAGCCTCCAGCGTTGCTTTGGCATGGGGGCCATCAATCACGTCAACGCCAATGCGATCCACGGGCTTGTTGCGAAACGCGATCCCCATCACCAGGATCATCAAGACGGGAAATCCGTAAACCCAAAAGACCGCTTCAAGCTCGCGATAAAACTCGCGCATACGCCTGCAAAATCAGTTGCGCCCAGCGGCCATTGCCGGCGTGGAGACTTCAAAGGTCTTTTTCTTTCGGTCATGTCTCTTCGCCGCGCTTTCGCGCAGATGCCGCCCCGTGAGCTTCACGAATACGTCTTCCAGGCTCGCGGTATGCGTGGACAAACTCGCCAGCTCCGCGCTGGCTCTTCACCCGATCCAATAGGGCGGGGATCGTCGAATGCGGGCGGCGGCGGCAAGCCGAACCAAGCCGTCATCGATCCAAGCCTCCTCGACGCCCGGCAAATCCATCCAAGCCGCGCGATGGCTCCGCCACTCCGTTGCCGTTTTCTAGCGTGAACTCGATCACGTGGTCACCGCCGATCGAATGAATCAGTTCGCGCGGCGATCCGAGCGCGATCACCTTGCCGTGATCCACGATCGCGACCCGATCGCAGAGTCGTTCCGCTTCATCGTAGTGCGTCGTAAAGGAGCACCGTCGCCCCCGCCGCTGTACTTCGCGAATGATGTCCCAGGTTGTCGCCTCGATTGTGGATCCAGTCCAGTGGTCGGCTCATCCAAGAATAGCAGTTCCGGATCCCCGACGATCGCGCTGGCGACCGCGAGCCGTTGCTTTTGTCCACCGGATAACTGTTCGATGCGCGCATGGGCCTTTTCCTCAAGGGAAACGAAACGCATGGCGGCATCCGGCTCGATCCCTTGACGATAAAAACTCCGAAAGAGCGTCAGGGTCTCTATCACCGACAGCTTTTCTGAAAGCTTGGTCTCTTGGAGCGAGATGCCGATCCTTTGCCGAATCTGGTCTTCTTCCTTTTGCCAACATTTACCCAAGACCCGGACGTCTCCCGAGGTTGCCTCGAGAAGCCCTTCGAGAATCTCGATTGTCGTCGTTTTGCCCGCGCCGTTCGGCCCGAGTAAGCCGAAACATTCGCCGACTTCGACCTCGAGATTCAGACCGCGCACCGCCTCGACGGGGGGACGGCCGTCATAACGCTTCACGAGATTGACGCACTCAATCGCTAGAACCATGTCATGTCCCGGGGCATGCCGATACCACTTTTCGGAAGGATCGCGGATTTCGCTTGAACGCTGTTGTAACGATAGCGGGACCCAGGCCAAGGGTTCGAAAAGGAAATATTGAGCATCCGAAATGTACTGTCCTAACTCCCGGCCCTGCCGCTTGCAAAGCCTTGGTTTAAGGCGCACCGGGATCCCAACATTCGTTTTCCGAGCGGGAATAGGACTTCCAAAGTGAGGGATTGTCGCTTAAGTGAGACCCGGGATGGGACTTGAATGGTAGACGGGCATGGGGCGTCCCGATTGATCGTGCCATTCCGCGGCTCGGCTGATTCCCAATGCCTCATAAATCGTTGCAGCAAAATTCTCGGGAGTTTGGGGCGACTCCTTGGGATGCCCGCCGATCCGGTCCGAGGCACCGACGACGTTCCCTCCGCGAACTCCACCACCCGAGAAAAATACCGTCTGAACGGCTCCCCAATGGTCACGGCCGGGAAGCGGATACTGGGGAATCTTCGTGACTTTCGGCGTTCGGCCGAACTCTCCCGCCATCACGACCAGCGTCGAATCGAGCAGGCCGCGCGATTCCAGATCATCCAGTAACGCGGAAACCGCGCGGTCCGTCGGTGGAAACAATTTATCCTTGAGATGGGGAAACGCGTTTCCATGCGTGTCCCAAGTCTCGTTGTTCCCCAAATTGACCTGAATGAGCCCCACCCCCACCTCGACCAAGCGGCGCGCGAGCAGCAGGGACCAACCGAACTGGTTCCTGCCATAGGCTTCGAGGAGCCGGGGATCTTCACTTTCCAAATCGAAC